>CAZYLZ010000008.1:0-8340 GCA_964648335.1 uncultured Candidatus Saccharibacteria bacterium
TCAGGCAGCGACCAGCCGAAGGACAGCATGCTCATATTGCAGAACCAGATTCAGGACATGTCGCGGGCAATCGAGCACCGTCTCGGGGAGGGAACGAACCGCATGTTCGACGGTATGCGCGCACAATCGGACCAGTCGCACAAACTCATGAGTACCATCAGTCGTCAGATGCGAGACCAGCTGCTGGAAGTCGTAAAAGGGGTGTCGGAGACAAAAGAAAGTACTAAACAGGTGTTTACCATCGCCGAGCAACTGCAAAGCCTTGAGCGTGTGCTCAAAAACCAGAAGCAGCGTGGTAATCTCGGCGAATCCTCGCTCAACCTTATCTTGCAAAACGTCCTGCCGGTCGGACAGTTTCAGGCGCAGTACAAATTTCTTGATGGCGAGATCGTGGATATGGTCGTCAAGACCAAGGATGGCATGCTGCCTATAGATTCGAAATTCCCACTCGAGAACTATCTACGCTTTATAGACGAGACCGACGACACGCGCCGGGAGCAATACCGCAAAGAGTTCAAGGCCGATGTTAAGAAACGCATCGACGAAACGTCCAAGTACATTCGACCAGGCGAAGGCACTATGCCGTTTGCGTTCATGTTTATTCCTGCAGAGGGTATCTTCCACGATCTGCTCAATGACACCTCGGTTGGTATATCGGCGAACGACCTCATCGAATATGCTTACAAGCAGAAGAATGTCATTATCGCGTCGCCGACAACTTTCCTCGCATACCTCCAGACCGTTCTCTTCGGTAATCAGCGTGCAAAGATTCAAGAAACCGCAGTTGATATCATAAAGAATGTCTCAGAGCTCTCAAAGCATCTGGCTGCATATCAAGAACACCACAACGCGCTCGGCAAATCGCTCTCGACGGTGGTAAATCACTACGATAAATCGAACAAGGCCTACAAGCAGATCGACAAAGACGTTGTCCGTATTACGCAAGAGTCGATGAATCTTTCGCTCGAACAGAGCGACAAGCCCCAACTCGAGCTTGAATAGAGAAACCCCGGCTCGTGTGCCGGGGTCTGCCTTACCGCTTAAGCGGCTTTTTAACGAGGGCAAAGAGCATATTCACGACCAGCGCAGCAAGCGAACTGCATACCGCGATGATCACGTAGTGATGCCCGTTTGCGCCGATGGTCGCGACACCACTGACTGACTTGAATACCGGGTACGTGTCACCTAAAGCCCGTAGGCCGCGGAGTGTTGCGTCCCAGGTATGGGTCGCCGCGTCGAGTATGACAGCGTAGGTGCCAGGCGACCATAGGTCGACGAAGACCAGACAACTTACGAGCACGAGCGATGCGGGCACGCTGCAGACGGCAATTATGAGTCGCTGCAGATTCGAGCGAGTGCTCCCGAGGGCTGCATTGAGCGGCATGCCTACAAGAACGCTCGCTATGAGTATTGCCGGTATCGAGACGAGCACGTGAGCCATGTTGGTGTGCGTTCGAATGCCATTGACCAAGAGTTGTCCGTAGTACCCGGTACCTGCCGCCTCCTTGAGGCCGGCGATTATTCGATCGCTCAGGCCCTTGATGCCTGTCACTAGCGGCTCGAGTTCTTTGGGGTACAGTGCGACGAGCACGAGAAATGCAAGGACAAGCCCGTAGCTAACCGCGCCGACCGTCGCCGAGACGGTTATCCTTCGAAAGAGGCCGAGGGGCCACATGAATCCTCCTGCGTTGTGACTCTGCTGTAACTAGTAAATCACGATATATTGGTTTGTCAAAAGACCTCCCACTAGGAGGTGCGAGAAACGAGCTGACTGACCGGCACCTATCCAGTAGGGCGATAGGGCCCTTGCGCAGGGCCAAAATATGCGATATACTCCCACCCACATATATGTCAAAGATCGCAGTCATAGCAACGGGAGGCAAGCAGTACGTCGTGTCACTCGGCGACGTTTTCGAGATCGAGAAACTCGAGGGCGTTACCAAAGTTGGCGAGAAGATTGTATTTAACGACGTTCTCCTTACCGACGACGGCGCAAAGACCGCGGTAGGCGTTCCTACGGTAACAGGTGCATCTGTCGAGGCTGAGCTCGTTGAAGAAGGTCGTGGCGACAAGATAACTGTCGTTCGCTACAAGGCAAAGAGTCGCTACCACAAGAAGCGCGGTCACCGCCAGCCGTTCACCAAGGTCAAGATCACCAAAATCGCATAACGAAGAAAGCGGGACGAGAGTCCCGCTTTTTAGTAGGTGCGTAATCGGCAGTTGATGTACCACCCAAAGATGCCGAACAGCAGGATGATGCCGTTACCGACGAGAATAAACATGCTCGACCAAAAGCAAGTGCGGCCGACTACGCCACCTATGCCTGTCCCTGCAGGAATGAGAGTCGATATGCACCACAGTGCCAAGCCAAAGAGTAACCCTGGTGCGGCAATGATGCATAGCGTGCTCCAGACCGGTAGTCGTTCCGGGTTCTCGTCGAACCCGCGATAGTTTGTGTTCCGTACGTTCATGAGACCTCCGTGCTCGCACCAGTGTGCCAGAGAAAGCGTGCGCCGCCAAGCTAGCGCCTGTTCGAAAGTGCGTTTTTTATGGTCTCGGGATCGGCATATTCAAGTTCGCTCCCAGTAGAGAGACCGCGACCGAGCGTCGTAACTCTCAGCGGAGTTCCTTCCTTGAGGATTCGTTCGACCTCGAGGGCCGTTAGGTCGCCTTCGGGATTGGCAGGAAGAGCGAGAATGACCTCCGTCAACCCGTTTGTAAGACGCTCTTGGACTACTCGGTCGAAGTCTCTTTTACGAGGAAGTATGCTCTCGAGTGCCGAGAGCGGAAGCATCCCTCCGAGAACAAAATAGTGTCCGCGGTATGTGTGCGACCCTTCGACACTCATGAGATCGGCATCGCTAATAACAACCATGAGAAGTGATTGGTCGCGCTCGGTGTCGCGGCAGATGTCACAGCGCGACTGGGATCCTGCATGAAAACGCATGCAGTCCGGGCACTGCATGACGGTGTTCGCGATAGCCAAGATTTGCCGTGCCAGATCTTTGCGGATGGCAGGGGAGCTGCGTAGCAGGTAGTGAACGAAACGTCGGGACTGGCGTGGTCCAACGCCCGGAAACTTCTCGAAAAAGGCTGCCAGCTGCTCGAGTGCGTCCATATTAGACACCCTCGACTACCGTCGATTGAAATTCCGCTCCGCCAAAGTTCTCGTTGGTGACGTCATCAAAACGCGTCTGGTTCTGCCAGAACTGCAGGTTTACGCTGCCTACGGGACCGTTGCGGTGCTTTGCCACGATGACCTCGACGGGAATCGATGCATTGGAAAAGTCGTCAAAGCCGTTGTTGTTGCTTTCGGACTCTTGATAACGCTTGTCTTTGTCTTCGCGATGAATGAACAGTACGACGTCGGCGTCTTGTTCGATGGAACCAGATTCGCGAAGGTCGGAGAGACGAGGCTTTCCCCCGCGTTGCTCTACGGCGCGTGACAACTGCGACAGAGCAAGGACCGGAACGTTAAGTTCACGTGCCATGCCCTTAAGCGCGCGTGATATCTCGGTAACTTGCGCCACCATCGAGTCGTAGTTCTTGGTGCCGCTGGTCGTGATGAGCTGAAGGTAGTCGATCACAATGAGTCCGAGATCGCGTTCGTTCTTGAGACGGCGCGCGGTTGAGCGCATCTGGAGGACAGAGCTCGATGATTGGTCGTCGATATAGATAGGGGCCTCGTCGAGACTGGCGATTGCGTTTTGGATATTGTGATAGTCCTGCTCGGTCAGCCGCTTGCCGGTGCGGAGCTTCCAGGCGTCTACGTTGGCTTGGGCCGAGAGCATGCGCTCGGTAAGCTGGCCTGAGCTCATTTCCAAAGAAAACACGCCGACGGAAACCTTGTGAATGGTCGCTGCACGGCGGGCGATATCGAGCGCAAGCGAGGTCTTTCCCATAGACGGTCGTGCCGCGAGGATAATAAGGTCCGAGCGCTGTAGGCCGCCTAGCATGTTGTCGATCTGACGGAAGCCACTCGGTACGCCGCGCAGACCGCCGCCCTCATTTTGGAGCTTCTCGAGTCGCTCCCATGTCTCTTTTATAGACTCTTTCATCGAGATAAATTTACGCAACGAGGCCGAGTTTGTGATGCCAAAGACGCGCGCCTGCGCTTCTTCCATGACCTGCGCTATATCCCGATCTTCAGAGAACCCGAGATTGCCGATGTGCTCTGCCGCAGATATGAGCGACCGCAATGTCGCTTTTGCCTGCACTACCTGCGCATAGAATGCGGCATTCGTGTGCGACGGCGCGGCACTCGCGAGCTCAGAAATGTACGAGGCGCCGCCGATGGCGTCGAGTGACTTTTTCTCTTTAAGCTTTGCCGAAAGTGTTACAAGATCGATCGGCTCGCCCTTGCCATAGAGCGCGACCATGGCGTCAAAGATAGTGCGGTGCTTGCTTGCGTAGAACGAGTCGGGGAAGACGGTGTCAGCCACGTCGTAGATGGCATTCTGATTGAGCATGATAGCTCCGAGGAGTGCGCGCTCTGCATCGAGGTCTTGTGGAGGTACGCGATCTGCCATCGCTCGATTCTATCACGGCATACGTCCGTCGACACCGGGCGCTCGAAAGCTTTGTGGTGTAATCTTGTGCCGCCCAGGTGTGGACAGGTATCCCAAAACTCAGTCCGGTACTGGAGGCATATCGACAAATCGGTTCCGAGCGCCTAGTATCCGCCCATTACGGGGGACTCACCGACAAGCATTTGACAAACTACCGTATGGCTGATACAAATTAGGACACGAGTAGCAATATCAAGCAATTAGTCATTTAACCACGTATCACATGGCCACATTTTCACCCAGAACGATTACCAAAGAGCTTCTCGGCGGGCTGCCAGAGCGCTCTCGCGCTGTCATAGTCGGTCGATTCGGTCTCGGAAAGTCGGGTGAGAAGATGACCCTCGAGACGATAGGGCAGGAGTACGACATCACTCGCGAGCGCGTTCGCCAGATCGAAAGCCATGGCCTCTCTGCCATCAGGAAGTCTGACGCCTACGACAAGCATAAGGCGGCGTTTGCCGAGCTTGCGAAGGCCGTCAAGAACGTCGGTTCCATCGTCTCCGAAGAGATGCTCTTGGGCGAGCTTGCAAAGAACAAAACCGACCAAAACCATGTCTATTTCATGCTCGTAGTTGGAGAGCCCTTCACGCTCGAGAAAGAGGACAATTCGTTTGTACGACGCTGGCATGTCGATGGTGAGCTCTCTGACCGCGTTCACGCGGCACTGGAGACTCTCCATGAGGCAGTTGACCCCGAGAATCTCATCCCCGAAGAAGAATTCATGTCGATTTTCACGAAACATCTCGAGGAGGCAGGAATCAAGCACAAGGATCCCAATTTCGTGAATCGTTGGCTTGGTCTTACTAAGAAGATCTCGCGCAATCCGCTCGGTGAATGGGGCCACACTGATTCGTCTCATGTTCGCGTCAAGAGCATGCGCGACTACGCATACTTGACGCTCCGTCGCCACGGCTCACCAATGCACTTCACGGAAGTGGCGCAGCAGATTGGCAAGCTCTTCGGAAAGAAGGCACACCCCGCAACCTGTCACAACGAGCTCATCAAGGACAAGCGATTCGTCTTGGTAGGCCGTGGTCTCTATGCGCTGTCCGACTGGGGTTACGCGCCAGGCGTCGTTCGTGATGTCGTGAAGGGCATCTTGTCCAAAGAGGGACCGCTTACCCGCGACGAGATTATCGAACGAGTAAAGCGAGAGCGCTACGTCAAGAATGCGACAATCATCGTTAATCTTCAGGATCCTGTCTTCAAGCGAACTTCCGACGGCAAATACACCTTGGCCAAATAAATAGGCTATCGAAACCAAAACCCGGTGCATACACACCGGGTTTTGGTTTTTAGCGAACTGAGGATTATCGAATGCTATTATAGGACCATGTCAGCGCATGGCGGATCAGGGGGAGGTGTCGTCGAGTCTACACTCAAGTTCGTGGGTGGTTTCGGCATATCCCAGATGGGTTTTGCGCTCGTGCTGTTTCTCATTGCAGGATCCATCGTCGCGAGTGTTCAGCCGGGCATAGTTACGACCCTGGTCTCGATCGTTTTTGCCTCTGCGCCGTTGTGGCTTCCTTTTTTCTTAGGAAACGCCCTCTGGAAGCTCTGGATACGTTACATCCGTACTATGTTCTGGGCAAAGCAGAAACGCACCATGCTCGAGATCAAAGTCCCGCGCGAGATCAGCAAATCGCCCAAGGCCATGGAACTCGTCATAAGCGGTATGCATATCGGTTCGCGCGAAGGAACGTTTGTTGATCGTAACTGGTACGGCAAGACGCGCCCGATGTTCTCGTTCGAGATTGTTTCTGACGGGGGACAGATAAGCTTTTACATATGGACCGAGCGCTTCTATAAAGAGCTCATCGAAGCACAGATCTACGCACAGTACCCCGAGGTAGAGGTAAGTGAAGTCGAGGATTACGCACTCAAATTCCATTACGACGAAGACAAATACAACCTGTTCGGGTGCGACTATACCTTGACCAGTCCGGACGTGTTGCCAATAAAGACATATATCGACTTTGGTCTCGACAAGGACCCGAAGGAGGAGTTTCGCATAGACCCGATGGCACATGTTATGGAGACTTTGAGCACGCTCAAGCCAGGGGAGATGGGTTGGGTACAGATAATCGTGCAAGCAGATAAGGATCAGCGCCATAAGGCAGGTACGTGGTTTACGACAGAGGCACGCTGGAAGAACGAGGCAAAGGAGATGATTGATGCCATACGTAAAGAGTCGAGCATTCCACCGGCAACTCCCGAGGGATTTGCGCGGTTTACGCCGCTCACAGAAGGCCAGACAGAAAAGATGAAAGCCATAGAACGCAGCATGGACAAACCGCAGTTCAGCACTGGAATGCGTTTCATCTACATTGCCGAGAAAGATAAGTTCCGCGGAATAAATATCACGACGTTCATAAACATGTTCAAACAATATAGCTCGAACGTCCATAACGGCTTCCGACCGTCGGGGTGGCTCGCGTCCTTCGATTACCCGTGGCAAGATTTTCGCGGCATACGTCAGGCAAAGGTAAAGAAGAAGCTGATCCATGCATACCAGATCCGCGAGTTCTTCTATGCAGAATATGAGGCACCGCTCTACCCGTTCTACAGCAATCCGAGCGCGCATACTCACCCGTTCGTACTTACTGCCGAAGAATTGGCTACGCTTTTCCACTTCCCATCATCGACGATCAAGGCCCCCGGCGTGCGCCGCATACCCGCAACCAAGGCCGAACCACCACCGAATCTTCCGATGTGACCATGACGAAGCTCAAAGACATCATCAAAAGGGCCGAGTCGGGCTACGACAATCTCGAGACCGCCTTCGAGGCCGTCGAAGAGAAGGCATACTCGCGTTGGGTGCGAGGACTTTCGCGTAATACGCGGCTCATATTCCTACTCGTGGTCCTCGCCATCGTATTTACCTACTCGCAAATGGTATCGCCTCCGTCTGACTTTCCGGTCGGAGAGATCTTTACCGTCAGCGCCGATAAACCGCTTTCGGACATTGCGCACGATCTCGAGGAGGCGCATGTCATAAAATCGGCGCTCGCGCTCCGTATTGTCGCGACCCTTATGGGCAACGAGCATACGATAATAGCGGGCGACTATCTGCTCAGATCACCTAAGAATGTCTACCAGGTCGCACGTGTCATAGCGGCAGGTACCTTCGGGCTCGAGCCAATCCGCATTCGCATACCCGAGGGTGCGACAGTTCGTCAGATGGGCGATCTGTTTGCCATAGCGCTGCCCAAGTTCGACAAGGAACATTTTCTCGAACGCGCATTGCCGATGGAAGGCTACCTCTTTCCCGATACGTATTTCTTTCTCGAGAATGCGAAGTCCGATCAGATCATCGACACAATGCATCAGAACTTCCTCGCACACGTAAGCAGCATCCAAGACAAAATAGACACCTCAGGCTACACCCTCGACGAGATAGTCATCATGGCGTCGATCCTTGAGCGCGAAGCGCGCATATCGAAGGATCGTCAGATGATAGCGGGCGTACTATGGAACCGCCTTGCCAAGGGGATGCTCTTGCAGGCGGACGCGACGTTTCGATACATCAATGGCAAGGGTTCGTTTGATCTGACTAAACAAGATCTTGCAGGGGATTCGTTGTACAACACCTACAAGTACAAGGGCTTGCCACCGGGTGCAATCGGCTCACCGTCCCTCGATTCACTCACGGCTGCGGCGGCACCGATCAAGAACAACTACTTGTTTTACCTCGCGGATAACTCGGGAGTGACCCACTATGCCAAAACCTACGCTGAGCACCTACGTTTTAAGCGCATGTACCTTGGGTCGT
>CAZYLZ010000008.1:8440-11619 GCA_964648335.1 uncultured Candidatus Saccharibacteria bacterium
GAAAAAGGGAAGAAGGTATATGTGGGACTCTCGGGTGGTGTCGACAGTTCCGTATCAGCCGGGCTCTTACGGGAGCAGGGGTACGACGTTACCGGGGTATTCATAAAGATCTGGCAGCCAGAGTTCTTAGAGTGTACGTGGCGTACCGACAGACTCGACGCCATGCGCGTCGCAGCAACACTTGGCATTCCATTCAAAGAAATCGATCTCTCCGATGTGTACAAGAAGACGGTTATCGACGACATGATCCAAGAATATTCTGCAGGACGCACACCAAACCCCGACGTTCTCTGCAATCGCTATGTAAAATTCGGCGCTTTCAAGGAATGGGCCTGGGCGCAGGGTGCTGATTTTGTAGCTACTGGTCACTATGCCCGTATCGAAAAGCATAATGATGGTTATGCACTTTTACGCGGCGTCGACACCAATAAGGATCAGTCGTATTTTTTGTGGAGACTGACACAATCCGATCTGTCTCGCACGCTTCTGCCTGTCGGACATCTCACCAAGCCCCAGGTGCGTGCACATGCATTGCGATCAGGTCTCCCGAATGCGAAGAAAAAAGACAGCCAAGGGCTCTGCTTCGTAGGAGACATACACATGGAGAGTTTTTTGCGTCGCTATATCGATACTGCACCTGGATCGGTGCTCGATACTAATGGCCAGGTGATCGGAACACACCATGGTGCAGCACTCTATACGCTCGGCCAGCGCCACGGATTTACCGCACAAGGAACCCACGAGCACTATGTCATCTCGACGGATGTCGCCCAAAACACCGTTACCGTAGCCGACTCAGCTACCCAGGCCGAGGTTACTCGGATTTCGCTCAGCGATATCAACCTCATGACGTCACGTGGCAGTTCGCTCACCGCGCAGTCACGCTATCGTGAAAAGCCAGTTGCCATCTCTCTCGATGGGCATGAAGTTACGTTTTCTAAGCCGCATCTCGCGGCGCCAGGACAATCCTTGGTCATATATGACGGAGATATCTGTATCGGTGGAGGTATCATCGGCACATCTGTGAACAGGTAAGAAAACGAGAGCATTCATGCGTTAGAATACCGTCATGGATTCAGTCGCTGGCAGGATATTTTCAGTGTGCATTTTCACTGTTGCGTTCGTCGGCCTGTATTATTTTTTCTTTCACGACACCCTCTCTGCAGCGGTAACACCACCACAACCGGTCACTGTCGTAGACGCATTCAAGGATATCGATAATTCGCACACCGCAACCGGTATGGTCATCGTGCCGTCCGAGTGCTTTGAGATAAAGCTCCGTACCGAAGAGTCGGGCAGCGGTCTCATACTCTTAATCATAGACTCTTGGCAGGCACCGTATCGAACGTGCGAAAAGATACCGGTGGCGCGCAAGTTTTCCGCTACCGTGTTCGCTCCACAGACGGTACAATTCGAGGTACGCATGGACGGTGAACGCTTGCCAACCACAATCATCAGAAACTGACATGAACAACGGTGCCATCATAACGAAAGCTGACGGATCGACCGAGCCTTTTTCCGAGCGCAAGCTGCTCCAGTCGCTGTCGCGCGCAGGAGCATCAAAAGACATCCAAAGCAGGATTGTAATGCAGGTAGAGTCAGAGCTAAAAAACGGCATGACTACCGAAGAGATATATCGTCATGCATACGAGCTTCTCAACAGGGAAGGGACCCATCCGGCTGCAGCGCGGTACTCTATAAAACGGGCAGTGCTCGAGCTTGGCCCTTCAGGGTTCCCCTTTGAGCAGTTCGTCGCCGAAGTCCTAAAAGCCCACGGATGGAAAACAAAGACGGACGTGTCGATGACGGGACGTTGTGCTCCGCACGAGGTCGATGTTCTGGCCACGAAGGGAAGCGTGCGCGCGGGCATCGAAGTAAAATTTCACAACCATGCAGGGCTCCGCACTGATGTAAAAGACGCCCTTTACGTACACGCGCGTTTCGAGGACCTCAAGGTCTCTCCCTACAAGGAATCGAAGGTTACCGAAGGATGGCTCGTCACTAACACTCGTTTCACTCGCACTGCGATCCGCTACGGACAGTGCGCGGGTCTTTCGATGCTCGGATGGGACTATCCACGTGGACGGGGACTTCTCGAGCTCATTGAAGAGGCGGGTGTCCACCCGCTCACGTGTCTCACCACCTTGACCCAGGCCGAAAAGCAGCGTTTTCTGGATAAGAAAGTAGTGTTGTGTAAGGAAATACGGTCTGCTCAGAGTCTGCACGATCATGGCATCGCTCCGTCGAAGATTGGCACTGTACTTGCAGAAGCCGCGCAAGTATGTGTATTGCCGGACGAGGAGGATTTGCACCAGTTATCCGTTGACAGTGGTGTGCGCGGCCTCCATCATGTGGGGTAAGGACCACGATCGGTTCTCTATTTATCACCTAGTTCAGAAGAATGAACAACACAGAATCCCGCGAGTATATTCAGTACGCAGTGGCAGTCGTCATCGGATTCATAGTCGGAGCAGGAATCATATCGATTTGGAATGCAAAATCAGGTAACGTCACTCGATCTCAGACGGCAACGACAACTACTGAGCAAGCAGGAGGCGATACACAGGCTGCCCCAGTATCCGCGACCGGCGTTTCCATCGACTCTCAGGTGCCAGGTTCGCGCGTACGCGTAGCGCATGTCGAGCTGCCTAAGATAGGCTGGGTCGTCGTGCACGAGATTGTAAACGGCAAGATTGGTAACGCGCTGGGAGCAACGATGCGCGATTTAGGAGCGTCAGATAACGTTGAGGTCGTGCTCTTGCGTCCTATGAAGGCATCAGGAACCTACGCCGTCGGACTCTATACTGACAACGGTAATCGCATTTTCGAGCGCCGCGCCGACACGCCGTTGGGAGGAGAGAATGGGGACCCCGCACTGACTCCAATCGTGCTCGCACAATAATACCCATGGATATAAGTGACCCTACCCTCATCATTTTCGGTAAGCTCGCGCTTGCGTCCTTGCTGGGGGTCGTGGTCGGTACAGAGCGTGTCGCGGCGGGTAAGGGTGCTGGCATGCGAACGTTCGCTATGGTTGCGATGGGATCATGCCTGTTTGTCATTGTCGGCGACGAGGCATCGCGCCAATACCTGGGCGTAGTCAACTTTGACCCGACCCGTGTCCTTGCGGCCATCGTTCAGGGCATTGGGTTTTTGGGAGCGGGTCTCATCATTATGCG
>CAZYLZ010000008.1:11719-36399 GCA_964648335.1 uncultured Candidatus Saccharibacteria bacterium
CGGGCAACATTTTCGTTTATCACGCTCCAAAATAGACTTGTTTTTGGAGTGTGGTCGCTGCTTTTACCTCGATCAGAAGCTCGGTACGGCACGACCACCCGGCTTTCCCTTCAATCTTAACAGTGCTGTCGACGAGCTGCTGAAAAAGGAATTCGACGTGCACCGCGTCGAGGGGACGATACACCCGTTGGCAAAGGCGTATGGTGTCGATGCAGTGCCGTTCGTCCACGATAAAATCGAGGAGTGGCGAGATGCGCTCAAGCATGGCATTCAGTATGTGCACCCAACAACGGGCATGACAGTCCGCGGCGGTATCGATGATGTCTGGAAAGATTCTGACGGTTCACTCATTATCGTCGATTACAAAGCGACGAGCAAAAAAGGCGAGGTTTCGCTCGATGCCGAGTGGCAGGATGGCTACAAGCGCCAGGTCGAGGTATACCAGTGGCTCTTCAGGAAGAACGGATACACCGTATCTCCGACGGCATACTTTGTGTATGCCAACGGCCTGACAGACAAGGCGGCCTTCGACGGCAAACTCGAGTTCGATGTAAAGCTCATACCTTACACAGGTGATGACTCCTGGATAGAGCCGGTTCTCGTTCGGATAAAAGAGACTCTCGACGGCGATGTTGTCCCGGAGTCCTCGCCCGAGTGCGACTATTGCACCTACCGTCAATATGCCGGGGCTAAGCTCATGAAGGCGGGCGCAAAGCCCGGAAAAAAAAGATGAAACAAGAATTTTCATTCGCAGACAAAGTACGAAAAATAGTGTCTAAGATCCCTCGCGGTAGCGTCGCAACATATAAAAGCGTCGCCGAGGCGGCTGGACGGCCTGGCGCTGCGCGTGCCGTCGGCACCATTATGAAGAATAATTACGACGGGAAGGTTCCGTGCCATCGTGTGGTGCGCAGTGACGGATTCATCGGTGACTACAACCGGGGCGGCACCAAGGCAAAGAAAGCTTTGCTTATACAGGAGGGTGCTTTTGACAAAGCTGGTAACCTGCGTTTTACTGTCATTAGCTGACTCAGCTCAACAGAAACGTCGGAGGACGACCATGACAGAGTTTGCGATTGTGGCGGCCGGTAGCGTAACGTTCGGCTTCGTCGTACTAGCACTCGTTAGGGCATTCGTACGTTGGCAGCAGCGTACCAAGAGGCTTCGTGACGAGGTAGGGCGGGACCAATATAGCGCCGCGCTCTCGATCATCCCGGCAACCGAAGTGATCGACTTTGGCGAAAGTATGCCCGCGCACCAGAGTAGGCATTTCCAAAGCAGCAAGGTCTGACGAAAAACCCGCATAAGTGCAGCGCATCGCGCAGCCTTAGCGGGTTTTTTAACGCGAGCCGCTCGATTGCCGCGACGCTGAAAAGACGCTATGCTCGGAAGGTGAAAAAGCATGAGCTCAAGCATGTCAGAACCGAACACGGGATCAGCGAATACGTTCTTGGCAACGGCCTGCGAGTCTTGTACAAGCGGGATGTGTCCGCACCCGTTGTAGCTGTCTGCGTAACCTTCCATGTCGGATCCCGAAACGAAACTAAGGGTGTGACTGGCTCAACGCACATACTCGAGCACCTCTTGTTCAAGGATACCGACACGTTCAAGAAGTCTACCGGCAACCAGATAACCGACTACCTCGAATGGTTCGGGGCGATGATCAATGCCACGACGTGGCTCGACCGGACTAATTATTTCGAGCTCCTGCCAAAGGAGCGCATGCGCGAAGCGCTCGAACTTGAGGCCTCTCGTATGCGCTGCAGTCTCTTTAACGACGATGACCTAAAGAGTGAGATGACTGTTGTACGCAACGAATTCGAGCGTTCGCGAAACGATCCGTTCGAGGCACTCGACGAGGCGATGTGGGCTGCCGCCTTTACCAAGCATCCATACCGGATCCCGACCATCGGAACCAAGGAGGATATCGAGGCCTCCACCGCGCAGAGACTTAGGGAGTTCTACGATACCTATTATTGGCCGAACAATGCTACCCTTGCGGTCTTCGGCGACGCAGAATTTGTTGATGTGGAGCGGTCTGTAATCGAATACTTCGCGCCGATACCGCGTTCAAGGGGCGAGATCCCGCCCATGCTCACGATCGAGCCCGAGCAGACGAAACCCCGGAGAGTCGTGGTAGCGCGTTCCTCCGGCATCGAGGCAACAACACTTGCCTACAAGGCTCCTCGCGGCGCACATGCGGACTTCGCCCTACTTTCGGTATTGGCGAGTATCCTCACTGATGGGCTCTCCAGTCGTTTTCAGCGCAGGTTGGTCGACACGGGGCTCGCTACGAGCGTAAGTCAGTTCTCGCACCCGCTGTTTGATCCAGGATGGATCTCATTTACAGCTCATGTCACATCGCAACCTCAGAAAGTGCTCGATACGATGCGGGCCGTTATAGCGGAAGTACGCGAACACGGAGTAACCGAGGACGAGCTCTTGCGCGCAAAAGAACGCATACGAAACGATATGGCATCTGCACAAAACGGCGTTTTCGCCGAGATCCGTATGGTCTCAGAAGCGGTCGCGGCCGGAGATTGGAGGCTCTTTTACGAACAGGTCGCGTCGTTGGACACGATAGAGCTGCGACACCTGGAGGCAGCCGCACAGATTTATCTTGTTCCAGAAAAAGAGACAGCTGGCATTCTCAGAAATACATAACGCTATGCACGCACGAAGATTCAAGACCAAAGAACTCGACAACGGCACACGACTAGTGTTCAACACGTTCGGCCCCGGAACGGGCGAAGGCATGGTTACGATTATCGGCTCTCTCCATGGGGGTGCCATTGCATGGGGGAGCAAGTATGCAGCTACGATACACGCTGAAATGCTCTCCGAAGGTACCAAAACGATGTCCAAGGACGAGATTTCGCGAGCACTCGATGACATCGGCGCGACGATCAACTTTTCTGCTGGATCGACGCGTCTCGTGATCTCAGCGCAGGTACGTGCCCCACATCTCGAGACGGTTCTCGGTCTCATACAACACCTTCTTTCCGAGGCGGTATTTCTGCAAGAGCGTCTCGAAAAAATACAAATGCGAATGAGTGCCGAGCTCGATCTCGCCAAGCAAGACACGCGCACGCAAGCATCGATAGCACTTTCACGACTCATGTTTCCAAAAGGACATCCCAACCGGCAAGAAACGATAGACGAAGCGCGTGCCGTACTGTCGAAAATCACTCCAAAGGTTCTCGCAAAGCAACACGCACTTTTGCTCGAGAGGCCAGCACTTATCCTCTCGATATCAGGGGACACGTCTCACGATAGAATGTTTGCAGCCTCGCGCGCTGCATTTTCTACATGGTCAAAACGACGCCCTAAGGTCGTGCGATTCGCAAAGGCCCCCACGGCCAAGAGAAAGGTCCTCACCATAGCTATAGCCGAGAAATCAAGTATCGACTACATGCTCGCTATCCCTTCCCGTATCACTGCGGCTCATGCGGATTACCCGGCGCTCGTACTCGGACTGCAGATACTGGGTAATCCTCGCGGATTCGCGGGCCGGCTCATGAAGACCACCCGCGAAGAAGAAGGTCTCACCTACGGTGTCTATGCGTATGCCTCCGGTTTCGACCAGAAAACCGACGGCTCAGCGATGATATGGGCCACGTTCGCACCCGAACTTCTGTCTCAGGGGCGCGCCTCGATCGCTCGGCAAATAGACACTATCATCCGCGAACCAGTTGCAAAGAAGGAGCTCAAAAGACATCAAGAGCTCTTCTCTAATTACCGCATAGTGCAGATGTCCACGAGTAATGCCTACGCTGCGGCGGGTCACAGCTGCCTCGTCGATAATCTACCGCTTTCGTACCTCGATACCTTCCCGCGTCTTCTCAAGAAGGTGACTTCCTCTGACGTTGCACGAATCCTCAAGAAGTATCTTGATATCTCGTGCGCTAATGAGGTGGCAGCGGGTCCGGTTGAGAAAAACGCGCTTACCGCGTAAAGTACTTGCATGAAAAGCTCAGACATACGCAAAGCATATTTAGACTTCTTCGCAACGAGAGGTCACGCGGTAATCCCATCTGCACCGCTCGTACCCGAAAACGACGCAACGACCTTATTTACTGGCTCGGGTATGCAGCCACTTCTGCCATACCTCTTAGGATCCCCCCATCCAAAAGGCAGTCGGCTCGTCGATTCTCAGAAGTCTTTTCGCGCCGCTGATATCGAAGAGGTGGGTGACAACCGCCACACTACGTTCTTCGAGATGCTTGGAAATTGGTCATTGGGCGATTATTTCAAGCAGGAACAGTTGCCTTGGTTTTTTGAGTTTCTTACGAGGGAGGTCGGTCTCGATCCGGCCAGGTTGTACGTTACTGTATTTGCCGGATCTCCCGATATTGGCATTCCAGAGGACACCGAGGCTGTCGAAATTTGGCAGCGTCTTTTCTCGATTGCCGGTGTAGACAATAAATTTGTCTCTATAGGGAGTGAAGCGAGAGGTTATGAAATCGGAATGCAGGGAGCACGCATCTTCGCCTATGATGCCAAAAAGAACTGGTGGAGCCGAGCAGGAGTTCCCGCGAATATGCCCGAGGGAGAGCCTGGAGGACCTGATAGCGAGGTTTTCTACGATTTCGGGACTGAACACGATCCGAAATGGGGACCAGAGTGCCATCCTAATTGCGACTGCGGTCGTTTCATGGAGATCGGCAATTCTGTATTCATGGAATATATAAAAAAGGACGGCAGATTCCAAAAATTACCGCAGCGCAACGTCGACTTCGGCGGCGGACTCGAACGCATCGTGGCCGCTAAACTCGGAGATCCTGACGTCTTCACGATCGATACGCTCGGCGCAATTATCCAGATACTCGCCGAAAAAAGCGGTACCGCATACGCGAGCAACAAAGCAGCATTTCGCGTCGTTGCCGATCACTTACGCGGCGCAGTATTCATGCTTGCAGACGGTGTACTCCCGACAAACACCGACCGCGGCTATTTTTTGCGTCGTCTCATCCGTAGGGCAGTCCGGTACGCTGATGTTATAGGATACCCACCCCAGATGCTCTCGCACGTGGTCCGCACTATTGCGGCATCATACGGCGAGGCATACCCCGAGATCGAAAGAGAGCTCATCGCTATCGAGCGCGCAATTGGAGATGAAGAATCCCGATTCCGCGAAACTCTGACCCGAGGCATGAAAGAGTTCGAGAAAGTCGCTCGGGGATCATCGATCTCAGGACATGATGCATTCGTGCTGTTTACCACCTACGGTTTTCCGGTCGAGCTCACGCAAGAGATTGCAAAAGAGCGCGGAGCGTCGGTCGACATGGACGCCTTCAAGAACGAGATGTCTGCTCATCGCGATGAATCTCGCGCCGGGGCAGAGAAGAAGTTCAAAGGCGGCCTGGCGGACGCCTCTGAGGCCACTACACGACTCCACACGGCGCATCATCTCCTCCTCAAGGCCCTCCAGATAGTGCTTGGCGACCATGTAAAGCAACGAGGGTCTAATATTACTGGCGAGCGTCTCCGTATCGACTTTTCACACACCACAAAGATGACCGAAGATCAAAAAAGGGAAGTCGAGCGGATAGTTAACGAGAAGATCAAGGAACACCTGCCCATGCTTAGGAGTACCTTGCCGAAGGACGATGCCGAGAAGCTCAATGCTCAGCATGAGTTTGGCGCGAAATATCCCGATATCGTTTCGGTATATTCGCTGGGTCCTGTCGGCGCCACTGCAGAAGACCCTCGCTATAATCAGGCATTCTCAATCGAATTCTGCGGAGGTCCGCATGTGCAGAATACTGCAGAGATAGATGCGGCCGGCGTTTTCAAAATACAGAAGGAAGAAGCGGTCGCAGCAGGCATACGACGTATCAAAGCGATCATCGAATAACACCGACCCCGATATAACGTGTTCACAGGTGCCGTACGCGTAAACGGAGTCTGACATCGTATACTAGTGGGACATGTCACTGTTCTCTCGGCAATCATCGACGCCCGCCTACGCGCCGACTTTGAGCGTGAGCATCGGTAGTGGCAGTGTTTCCGCAGCTGTAGTGGAACCGGTCATGGGCGCACCTGCGCATGTGAGAGCAGCGATCAGGACAACGCTCACCGATGCCGAGCGGTCGGCAGACCAACTCGTCGCGGGCCTCGCACGCGCTACCGAGACGTCTGTCACCGCGGTCCTTGAGAGGTATGCCAAGACTAAGCACCATAAGAACATTCACGAACTTCTGGTCATTTTTCATGCACCCTGGGTGCGTTCGCACACGTCCCGCGCACAAGCCACACTCAAAACCGAGATGAGGGTGACTGCAGGCATGATAGAGCAGCTCGTCGGCCGAGCACTTTTGGAAAAAACACCGCTCGATGAAGCCGGTACCTTCGAACGCAGCGTCGTGAGAGTCGAGCTTAATGGGTACCCCACTGCTGATCCGGAGGGGAAGAGCGCATCACAGATCGGTGTGGTGGTGTTGCGAAGCGACGTCGATCAAGTGCTCCTACACGCCATCACCGAGGTCCTCGGAAGGTCCGCACCCGGGCGCGAGCCTCGCTTCCGATCGGTCACGTTCGCGTTTATGAGCGTACTCAAGGTGTATGCGCGCGAGGCGTCGAGTTATACGATCGCAGATATGACGAGCGAGGCGACCAGTTTTTTTCCCGTTCACCGCGGCGTCGTCGAGCAGTTCGTCACAATACCGGTAGGGAGCAGATCGATCATACGCTCTATAGCGGAGCTCCAGAAGATTACTCCAGAAGCTGCGCGAAGTTCGCTGCGCATGTTATTTGCCGATACGGGCGCCGACGCCTCACAACACAGCTCGAGTGCAGCCCTCGAAACGGCAGAAGCGGCCATCATCAAGGAGTTTGGAAAGGGCCTCTCAACGCTCAGTACCGAGCGTCGTCTCCCATACACGCTCGTCTCAATGGCGAATCCAGACATAGCCCAGTGGTTCGCGCAGTTCCTCAGTAAGATTGATTTCGGACAATTTACCGTTACCGGCAAACCGTTTGAGGTCCAATCGCTTACGGCCGAGCAACTGCGACGGCAGGTAGTATTTGATCCCGAAACTGCGAGCGACACCGGCATCGCACTCTGCGGCGCGTTCGTTGGACTTGGGACGAACCCTCGACCAGAAAATTTATAAACAGCACGCGAAGCGCGTTCGTTGATGCGTGATATACTTCATGTACGATATGCCACACGATTTTGTCAGGGACATAATCCCTCCCGATGACCGTTCAAAGGGTTCGAAGCGAAAGTCAGACTCCGATTTCATTGAAGACGAGGCAACGCCCGTGGCACCCGAAATGCCAGTACACGAAAGCCACATGGCTCCTCCGCCAGACCGATCCATTCGTAACGTACAAATTCCAGGTAAGGCCCGGACTTCTATGCCACCGACATTCATGCATGAATCGCGACCCTCGATACCGCGACGGGCAACAAGTACTAGCACGTATATCTGGATGGCTGCAGCGGCAATCGGTATCGTCGCACTCGGCACCTTTGCGACTCTTTCGATGGGGAAGACTACTGTTTCTGTGATTGCAAAATCACAGGCCGTTACTTTCGGTGATCGAACAACCATACTTGCGCTGCCAGCCGGGTCCAGCGGAGCAACCACAGATGCGCTCACGTATCAGACGGCCACACAGTCGGCCGAGGACGGAGCAACGGTCAAGTCGTCGGGCGTGCAGCACGTCGAAGAGTCCGCCTCTGGTTCGGTCTTACTCTTTAATGCTTTTTCAGACGCTCCCGTCAAACTGGTCAAGACTACACGCCTAGAATCCCCAACAGGACAGGTTTATAGAATTCGCGAGGACGTATCCATCCCAGGACGACTCAATGGCAAACCGGGCTCGTTGTCAGTGATGGCATACGCAGACCAAGTTGGTGCAGAGTACAACAGTGCGGCAATCGCGCGCTTAACTCTGCCTGGCCTCAAAACTTCCAAGGGCGGTATGTACGACACCGTATACGCTTCGGCACCGCAGGGCTTCAGTGGAGGATTCAAGGGCGATCGTCCGGGCGTGGATGACGCGGTCTTGACCGCAACACGTACGTCGCTGCGAACGGACCTTGAGACCAAGGCGCGAGCCGCACTACTTTCGACTGTCGCAGAAGGATCATTTCTGCCCCCGTCTCTAATCACGGTTTCCTTTGACTCTTTGCCGACAGAGCCGGCAGAAGACGGCAATGCACGGATACGCGAGAAGGTCACAGCCAGTGGGCCACTGTTTGACGCCAAGCTCCTTGCACACGCACTAGCTGTAGTGTCTGGATCCGATCTTTCGGGGACCGACATACGACTGGCAGACACGACGACGTTCGCCTTATCGACCGCAGAAGTTGGACTTCCGCCTCTTTACGGCACAACACCGCTTACGCTCTATGTTTCGGGTAAAGCGAATTTTGTCTGGGACGTGAAGGCCGACGAACTTGCACGCTCGCTTGCTGGGCACAACACGAGCGAGTTCCAGGCCATCATCAGCACATTCCCGGGCGTTATCTCTGGCGATGCCTCGATTCTACCGTTTTGGAATCATTCATTCCCGGCAGACCCATCAGCGATCAACGTGACGGTCTCTGAGTCGGGCAAGCCGGCCGGGTCACTCTGAGCACTATTCGAGGGCGTTTCTTGACGTTTATTAAAGCATTTGCTACAATCCTCAACCGAGCGCTATGCAAGAACCAAAGGGAGAACATGAAGCAACGGGAGTGGTCGATGAGGCCCTTCCAAACACGCTTTTTAGGTTAACTTTGGAGGACGGCAACCAAGTGCTCGCGTACCTTGCAGGTAAGATGAGATTACACCGCATCAAGGTGCTCGTAGGCGACCGAGTGGTAGTCCAATTGGATCCGTACGGCGGCCGAGCGCGCATCACCAGGAGGGTATAACAATAAACGTATGAAAGTAAAAGCTTCAGTGAAGCCAGTGTGCTCGCAGTGTCGTACCGTCAAGCGTCGGGGTAAGCTTTTCGTGATTTGTAAGGATCCAAAGCATAAGCAGCGCCAGGGCTAATAATCATTTAATACTATGCGTATCGCAGGCATCACAATTCCAGAAGAAAGAAGGCTCGAGATCGGGCTTACGGCTGTTTACGGTATCGGTCGCCAGACCGCAAAGAATGTTCTCGATGCCTGCAAGGTAGAGCACGGAGCACGTCCTAAGGATCTAAGCGAGGCACAGGAGGCAGCTATTCGCACCACTATCGAGGCTCGCACTATCGAGGGAGAGCTCCGCCGCCAGGTTGGCTCGAACATCAAGCGCCTCAAGGACATCGGTTCGTACCGCGGTTCCCGCCACGCAAAGCGCTTGCCTGCACGCGGACAGCGCTCAAAGACGAACTCTCGAACGGTTCGCGGAAACGTTAGAAAGACTATGACATCAGGACGCCGCAAGGTTGACCTCAAATAATATATGGGAAAGAAACGAGTCGCAAAAGTTGCAGGTAAAGGAGTCGATCAGGGTCTCAAATCCCGTTCTATTTCACGTACCCCAAAGCGCAATATCGTCGAGGGTACGCTTCATATCCACGCCACCTACAACAACACCAAAGGTCTTCTCTCCGACATCAACGGGAACACCATCATGTGGGCATCTGCGGGCGCATTGGGCTTCTCGGGAGCAAAGCGCGGTACTCCGTTTGCTGCAGCGAAGGTCGGTGAGCTCTTGGCCGAGAAGGCAGGACTTATGGGTATGAAGGAGGCCAGCGTCATCGTCCGTGGAGTAGGAGCGGGACGCGAGTCTCTCTTGCGGGCGTTTGCAAGCAAAGGCATTTCTATTAACCGCATCGCCGACGAGACACCGGTTCCACACAACGGTCCTCGTCCGCCTAAGCCTCGCCGCGTCTAAACCTGTATATGTTGCCAATTCCATCAAAATTCAAAATCGCAAAGCGCCTCGGTGCTGCTATCTTCGAGAAGACGCAGTCTCAGAAGTTTGCTATGTCGGAAGCGCGATCGGCCAAGAACAAGAAGGGTCGCCGCGGAGGTTCGGACTACGGAAAACAGATGCTCGAGAAACAGAAGGTGCGATTTACCTACTCGATAGCAGAGCGCCAGCTCTATCGCTATGCTCACGAGGCTATGGAGCAGAAGGACCAGCTCAACGCTCTTCACCAGGCGCTCGAGATGCGTCTCGACTCTGTCGCATACCGCCTTGGTTTTGCAAAGACACGCCGCCACGCCCGCCAGCTCTCGTCCCATGGCCACTTCACCGTCAACGGTAAAAAGACCACTATCCCGTCGCAGCGACTCTACGAAGGAGATGTCGTCGCCGTGCGCGAGGGAAGCCGCGGATCGGGACCGTTTTCAACACTCACAAACAAGGAAGGAGAAGTTCAAGCAGTGCCAGCATGGCTTACGCTCGATGACTCCCGTGTCTTGGGTACCGTCAAGGGAACGCCACGCTACGAGCCTGGCATGACCCACTTAGATTACGCTTCCGTGTTTGAGTTTTACAACAGGTAGTGACAAGTAGTTTTATTCATAGTAGAATAGTACGCATTTAAACATTTATGTCTGACTACCACGTCTCATTGCCAAGCAAGCCCCGCATCGTCTCCGAAGACGGGAATGCTGGCACGTACGAAATCGACGGACTCTATCCGGGCTACGGACACACGCTCGGAAACAGCCTCCGCCGCATCATACTTTCGTCTTTGCCGGGAGCAGCCATAACGCAGCTCAAGATCGATGGCGTCACTCACGAGTTTTCGACCATCGAGGGCGTCAAAGAGGATGTGATCACCATTCTCCTCAACCTCCGCAAGGTACGCATCAAGATGCACACCGACGAACCACAGACCATCACGATCAACGTGAAGGGCCCTGCGACTGTAACTGCTGCAGATATCAAGGTTCCGGGCCAGGTAGAGATTCTCACTCCAGAGCAGCACATCGCTGACGTCACCGGAAAAATCAACTTCTCTGTTGAGATGCAGGTTGAGCGCGGTCTCGGCTATGTCTCAAAGGAGATTCTCATGAAAGACCGCGCAGATATCGGAGCAATCCCACTTGATGCCGTCTTCTCACCGATCCGCCGTGTAAACTACGAAGTCGAGAAGATGCGCGTCGGAGACCGCACAGACTTTGATCGTGTTCGCATGTTTATCCAGACCGACGGTACGTTCTCGGCTCGCGAGGCGCTCGAACAGTCGATCGAACTCATGATCCACCAGCTCAAAGCAATCATCGGCTTCAAAGAAGAAGTCGAAATGCCTGACATCGAGGCAGAGGTCGAGGCTCTTGCTCGCGAGGCTGCACAGACCGAGAAGCCTGATGCCGAAGTCTTGAAGACCCGTGTATCAGAGCTTGCCCTTTCGCCACGCGTCGAGTCGTCACTCGATAACTCCGGTATTCGCACTGTCGGAGGCTTGGTTCGTAAGCGCGAGGAGGACCTCCTCTCTCTCGAGGGCCTGGGCCAGAAGGGGATGCAAGAGATCAAGCGCGCTCTCTCTAAGATGGGGCTATCATTGCGCACTAACTAAACTGTATGCGACACCACGATAAACAACGATCATTCGGCCGAGTTAAGAAAGTCCGCACCGGGCTGATGCGATCTCTCGCACGTGCTCTGGTGTTGAACGGTTCTATCGTGACCACTGTCGCCAAGGCTAAGGAGATCCGACCCTACGTCGAGAAGCTCGTCACCCAGAGCAAGAAGGATACGGTGGCATCTATGCGCGTCGTCGCAGCACGTTTGGGCAACGACATGGAAGTATCTGCAAAGCTCCATACCGACATCGCACCTCGCTACAAGACTCGTGCAGGAGGATACACGCGCATCACCAAGCTCGGACGAGTTGGTGCAGCAGTGATGGAATCGGCTCGTATCGAATTTGTATAACATCTGTATGACTCAACACACAATCAACGCTGAAGGAAAATCTATCGGAGTAGTCTCTAGTGAGGCGGCTCAGGTACTGCAGGGCAAGACAAGCGCAAGCTACGAGAAGCACAAGGTCGCTGCGATCAAGGTCGTCATCGACAATGCTGGCAAGCTCTTTATTGGCGACCGCAAGCGATCTCAGAAAGAGTACGTTCATTACACCGGATACTCGAGCGGACGTATCGTCGAGAGCATGACACAGGTCGTGGCAAAGAAGGGTCAGAAAGAACTTTTGCGCCAGGCAATCAGCCGCATGCTCCCACGCAATAAGCTCCGGACGCTACGCATGAAAAACCTCACTATTCACGAGTAATACCAGTTATGGCTACAAAAGCAGCACCCTACATCGAAGCTATCGGACGCCGCAAGACGTCGACCGCTCGCGCGCGCATCACGCCGGCAAGCAAAGAAAGTATCTCGGTCAACGACAAGACGCTCCAGGAGTACTTCCAGACCGAATTCATGGCAGCAGTCGCACGTGCTGCACTCAATTCACTTACGACATCAAAGTTCTCAGTCACCGTCCACGTTAAAGGAGGAGGGCTCAAGTCGCAGTCAGAGGCGGTGCGTCATGCAACAGCCCGCGCGCTCCTCATCTTCGACAAGGATCTTAGAAAGGACTTGAAGGCTAAGGGTTTCCTTACCCGCGACCCTCGAATGGTCGAGCGAAAGAAGTTCGGTCTTAAGAAGGCTCGCCGCGCTCCACAATGGAGTAAGCGCTAATTTGTATCGATTGTTTTTTCAAAAATACCGGCTCTATGCCGGTTTTTTTGTTGTCTACAGCTTGACTCGTTGCCGTGATGTATACTCTTGCGATGCAACTAGGATTTGATTTTGATGGAGTGACCGCTTACACAGAACGCATCAAGCAGATAGCTGCAAAGAGGCTCTTCCACAAGGAAGTCTCGATCAACGAACTTTTTATAGACGCTGTAACCAGCGGCAAAAGCCCGATAACGCCCGCGGAATACGCGCAGATACTCACCGAGCTCTGGTCCAACGAGGACTGGTACGATTTCCTAGATCCCGTACAAGGAGCTATCGAGAGCCTTCGCAGCCTCGTTGAAGCCGGTCATGATGTGCGCATTGTGAGCGGTCGCGATGGAAAAGCACTAAACCTCGCAGAAAAATGGGCGCTGAAGAAAGGAATTGATGTCCCGTTTTACGGCGTTGGTTATCGGGCCAGCAAGAAAGATGCACTCGAAGGCTGCGTATTCTTTGTAGACGATGATCTGCATTACCTTGAGCCGCTTGTAGATTCAGTAGAACACCGTTACCTCTTCTCGTGGCCATATAACGCTGGGCAGTCGACCGGCAAGATTGCTTCGCGCATCCATGGTTGGACCGAGATCATGCAAAAGATTGAAGAGATTCACACGAGCCACTAAATTTAGTAGTATACTCGTCATCTATGGAAAACGATGACAAAAAAATAATCGACCAGACACTTGACAGTGTTACGGAAATAGAGAATAATAAATCTGACTCGACTCAGCCTGTCGGGACGCCGACAAGCACTATGAACGAGTCTTTACAAGAACAGCTCGACCTCGCTCTGAAGGAGCGCCAGGAGTATCTGGACGGCTGGCAGCGCCTCAAAGCCGATGTAGCCAACCTCCGAAAAAGCGAGTCCCAGCGTCTTGCGTGGGCCGAAACGGCCGGAAAAGAATCGGTCTTCGAAGCGATTCTCCCTGCGCTCGATGGTTTTGAGATGGCCACCAAAAGCAGCTCCTGGGCTACCGTAGACCAGGCCTGGCGATCCGGTATCGAAGGAGTGTATGCGCAGCTACAAAGCGCGTTGGTTCAGGCCGGGGCACAAAAATACGGCATGATAGGCGAGACATTCGACCCAGCGCTTCACGAGCCCGTAGGTACCACCGTGACCACAGACCTCGTTGCAGAAGGAACGATCACAGAGGTCATGGGTGTCGGCTGGAAGTTAGGGGATAAGATCCTCCGACCGGCGCGAGTGAAAATTGCTCACAAAAACGATTAACAAGAACCTTTATCAAAAAGCACTAACGAACACGTTGTATGTCAAAAATCCTAGGAATCGATCTCGGAACTACTAACTCAGCGATGTCAATCGTCGAGGCTGGTGAGCCGCGTATCATCGAGAACGCAGAGGGTGCACGAACGACTCCCTCGGTCGTCGCAATATCAAAGACCGGCGAGCGACTCGTTGGAGTTGCAGCAAAGCGTCAGGCCGTCACTAACCCCAAGAGCACCATCTATGGCATAAAGCGCTTCATGGGACATCGTTTTGACGAAGACGCCGTACAAAAGGACAAACTCATCGTCCCGTACACCATCAAAGGTGACAAAGAAGGGGGAGTGCTCGTGACCCTTAACGACAAAGAGTATCGCCCCGAAGAGATCTCTGCGATGATACTCACCAAGCTCAAGCGCGATGCAGAGGCAAAGCTTGGCGAAACGATTACGCAAGCGGTAATTACCGTACCTGCGTATTTTAACGATGCACAGCGCAAGGCAACCAAGGACGCAGGCGCGATCGCAGGTCTGGAGGTCATGCGCATAATCAACGAGCCGACCGCAGCAGCACTCGCGTATGGCTTCAATAAGAAAAAAGAAGAGAAGATTGCTGTATTCGACTTCGGCGGAGGAACATTCGACATCTCCGTCCTCGAAGTGGGTGATGATGTCATCGAAGTAAAATCGACTGACGGGGATGCGCACCTCGGTGGGCGCGATATCGATCAGAAGATAATGCAGTGGATCGCAGCAGAATATAAGAAGGAGTCAGGTATCGACATACTCACCGACGCGCTCGCTAAACAACGTCTCGACGAAGCAGCAGAACGTGCGAAGATAGAGCTATCGACCGCAAACCAGACCGAGATTAACATACCGTTCATCACCTCAGACGCCTCGGGACCTAAGCATTTGCTTCTCACTATGACTCGCGCCAAGCTCGAGGAGCTCACCCAGGAGTACGTGGACCGTGCCATGGCCATAACTAAGCGTGCGATGGAGGCAAGCCCGTTCAAAGTTGCGGACATAAACGAAGTCATTTTGGTCGGCGGTCAGACACGCATGCCCGCCATACAGGCTGCAGTAAAGGCATTCTTTAACCGCGACCCTCATATGGGCGTGAATCCTGACGAAGTCGTCGCAATCGGTGCAGCCATTCAAGGCGGTATCCTGCAAGGTGACGTAAAAGACGTTCTCTTGCTCGACGTCATACCGCTCTCGTTCGGTATCGAGACCATGGGCGGTGTGGCCACAAAGCTCATCGAGCGCAACACGACCATCCCAACGAGCCGTTCGCAGACATTCTCTACAGCATCGGACAATCAAACTTCCGTACAGATTCACGTTGTCCAGGGCGAACGACCGCTTGCTTCAGACAATAAATCGCTCGGCCAGTTCGTGCTCGACGGCATAGCACCGGCACAGCGCGGCATGCCGCAGATTGAGGTATCGTTCGACATCGACGCAAACGGCATATTGAACGTGAAAGCGAAAGACAAGCAGACGGGCAAGGAGCAGTCCATCAAAATTGAGGCACGTAGCGGGCTTACCGATGCAGAGATCGAGCGTATGAAGAAGGACGCCGAGATGAATGCGAGCGCCGACGCGCAGAAGAAAGACCTCATCGACGCCAAAAATCATGCCGAGCAACTGCACTATACGGCGGAGAAGGCGCTCAAGGATCATGCCGGCAAAGTTCCCGCCGACATCAAGACCGACGTAGAAGCTAAAGCGAAGGCGCTCAAGGATGCAGTGGCTGGCGATGACCTGGCAGCAATTAAGGCGGCATCTGACGCCCTCTCAGATTCAATGCAAAAGATTGGAGAAGCGGTATCTAAGGCATCAGGCCAATCAGGCACAGCACCCGAGCAAGCGCCAGGAGCAGGCCCGGCAGGGGAGGGCCCGCGCGACGCCGACTTCACGGACAAGGGTCCAGGACAGGCATAGCGGCACAAACTCTATGCAGGCGGCCCGGATTATGCAGCGTATCCGGGCCGTTTAGCGTAGCTTCATACATGGAGCGCAAACTTCACTATGCCTTTTAGAACTTAGCAAAAAAGTGTATACTCTTCGGCATCTATGAAAGACTACTACCAGATACTCGGAATCGCGAAGTCAGCAAGCGATGACGAGATTAAGAAGGCTTTTCGCAAGCTAGCGCATCAGTACCACCCTGACAAAAAGGGCGGAGACGAGAATAAGTTCAAAGAGGCGAGCGAAGCCTACGCAGTTCTTTCCGATAAGAAGAAGCGCGCGGAATACGACACCTATGGAAGGACCTTTACCGGTTCTGGTGGAGGCGGCGCAGGCCAAGGCGGCTTCGGCTTCGATGCATCTCAATTTCAGGGTTTTGAAGGGTTCGAGGGCTTCGACTTCGGCGACATCTTCGGAGACTTCTTCGGCGGAGGACGATCAGCCGCTTCTAAGCGCGGCCGCGACATATCGATCGACATCGAACTCACATTTAAGGACGCCGTGTTCGGGGTCGAGAGACGCGTACTCGTCACCAAAACCGCACTTTGTACCGCCTGTCATGGCTCAGGAGCTCTCAACGGGACCGAGATGGAATCCTGCGCTACCTGCAACGGTAATGGCACCATCCGAGAGACTCGCCGCTCTATACTCGGTTCGTTTACGTCACAGCGCGAATGTACGGTCTGCCACGGCAAAGGCAAGGTCCCGAAAGAAAAGTGCCGCGATTGCAATGGACGCGGCGTCGGCAAGCGCGAGGAGGAGATAAAGATACAGATACCTGCCGGTATGGACAACGGCGAGATGATTCGGATGCCAGGCAAGGGCGAAGCCGTAGCCGGCGGTGCTCCTGGCGACCTCTACATAAAGGTACACGTCCGTCCAGATGTTAAATTTACGCGCGAAGGTACTAACATCGTATCAACGCTCTCGGTAAAGCTCTCGGATGCGATTCTCGGCGCCACCTATACGGTTCCGACAGTCGATGGTGAGATTGAGGTCAAAGTTCCGCCAGGCGTCCGCCACGGTGAGACACTTCGAGCCCGCGGCAAAGGCATCCCGCTCCAGAGTGGAGGTCGTGGTGACTTTCTCATGAAGGTCGCAATTCCTATGCCCACAAAACTCTCTAAATCGGCCAAGGCACTTGTTGAAAAGTTACGCGAAGAAGGGGTCTAGACCGGGGTATACTGGTGTACATGCCTTTTGCTGTACCAGCCATCGAATCGGGAGTACCGACACAGGAAGTCTTTGTATTCATGGCGCTTTTCGCGGTCCTCTTCGCCATAGCTTATTGGTTTGGATCGGTACGCGTCATCGCAATCGCACTCAGCACGTTCGTAGCACAGACCCTGAGCGCACGCATATTTGACGCAGCACTCGTTGGGACGCTCGCGCAGTCGGTTACTAAATATCATTACGGTCCCGGCATACTCTTTTTTGTTCTGCTCGTGTTTTCCTACCTAATACTCGGCAGAATGATCGGTGCGGACAATGCTCCTGTTCATAAACCGCTCGACGCCCTTTTGGCTTCGATTGCCGGCACGGGGTTTTTCGCTATATTCTGGTCATCTACGGGCTCGCTGGTGGCTCTGTGGCAGCCGGCAGCAAGCGTCGCACATTACTTTAGCGCGCCCTACGTTTTTTGGTGGTTTACTGCGACCTTGATTGGACTTTCCATATCTCGAAGCCGGGGCTTCTTCTAAGTCAATTTCGTGATTGCCGAATTTCTGCGTTGCGCTTCACGATACAGCAGTCGCCGTACCCGAAGCACGTCTCTTTTCGTATCGCTCGCGCGTCTTGAACTGCGACCAATTTCTCTCCATCGTACTCGATGCTAGAGAAATGGAAGTGCCCCTGTGGCACATCCAATTCCGAAATCGACGGAACTAAGTTCTACCGGCTGATTGAGGTGACAGCGCCAGGGCTGATAGTGTACTGACTACCTGAGAAGAAGGGTGTGAGGCTCGTCCCATCGGTATCACCTGTGTCTGTCAGGAAGACGGAATGACCGTCGGTCGCCGTATCTGCCTCGGGATATACTCCGATTCCGAATCCGTAGGTAGTACCCGTGACGTCAATGTCAGTATTGTAATGGAGGTCGAACTCAACCGTTCTGTTAGAGCCCGTTGCGGTAGTATCAGCCTGTACATAGACATCGAGACTGCTCCCCTTGAGTATCTTGATTCCGTCGGGGAAGGTGGTCGTATAGCTGCGCCCGTCGTTCTTAGTTGGATAACTTACGCCGTTAACTACAGTGACTACATTTGCGATGTCTTCGTGAGAGGCCGATCCGCTCTGTTCCCAGGTGATTCCGTTGAGTAGTTGATCTTCTTTCGAATCAGCCGCTATGCGGATGCCTGAAAAGCGGAAACTCGAAGTCATGATATAGGGAACGCCTGACCCCCGAGGGTCGAATTGCGAGAGCGAGACGGCCGAGCTGCCTATCACCAATGTGGAATTTATGGTCTGTGTCGCGCCCGTGATAGGAAAGCTGCCAGACACAGGTGATGTTGCCTCGATCGACTCCACGTTGAACTGCGCGATCTGTCCCTCGAACGCGGTTAGGTCCTCATTCATATTTGCCGAGATGTCGACGGTTTTGGAGGTGCCGGCTTTTACGGTGAATGGCTTATTGAGGGTGCCTTTAGAGTCAGAATGCAGGTATATGTCACCCAAATAGTTTCCATCATCATCGATGGCAGAAAGATAGCTAAACGCCTCGTTCTTTGACATCCCTGTGCGTGCAACGGTGAACTTGGTGATTGTCACATCCTGAGCCCCGGCGGTCAGGGTGATACTCGTAAAAGGCACGTACAGAGCGTTTGCTGGAGCAAGTGAGGATGCGGGTTGTACCGATGCGGGAGCAACGGCAAGAGAGTCAGTAGGTGACACCACTGCATCCATAGTCGTTGCGCCGAGTACTTTAGGATTAAGCGCACAGAGTGCATTGAGTTTTGCGCGGGTCGAGGCGCCGACCGTGCCGGTACCTTTGGTAAGTCCGTTCGGGGTCAGTATCTCACTCGCATATTTTTCTTGGAACTTACTAACGGCTTTAGCGGTCTTGTTTCCGTAGCCCATCGTTTCTTTGAAGGTCGATCCATCTCCTGATGACGCGACTTGGGTATCGGTATAGAGGTTGAGAAATTTTTGTAGTTTGAAAACATCGACACTGACCGACCCGTATTTAAGGTTGGTATTCCAGGTGTACGGACAGATATCTCCAATGGCGCCTCCTGCTGCATGCGTTGCAAATGGAAAGAGAGCGGCGGTTACTAAGGTGACGGTCGATGCCGCCCGGTATATTCGATACTTCATAGCATAAGCATCGCAGACCGTAACTCAATTGCAAATGCCTTCATCTGACAAGCAAGGGAAGGGGGTCATTGCCCGAAAGTGATTAGACTGGCATAGTGCAACCAGTCAAAACGAGGTACCTATGCCAGATACAAGGACGGCCCTCAAGGGGGCCAAAGCCGCCGGGCGTCTCACGCTAGGACACACGGTCAAGAAACTCGAGGAATATCTGTTTGATTGGGTGCTTTACGGGACGGTAGTCGCGTGGTGCACCTATACGTTTGGCGTCTACCACGGATCTATCGTGGCATTCGTCCTGATGACGCCTCTCGCGCTCTTTGTGAACACGCTCTGGCTCGCGTTCTATAACTGGTCCAAAGTAGACTGGTTCGGACTCGAGGCAGTTCGAGAATTTGAAGAAGATGCGCGCAAGGGCGGCCGCATCGCGCGTGCCGCATACGCTCTGCTTAAAGCAGGCAAAGTTCCTGCATTCTTCGTGCTCTCGATCTTTGGGGATCCATTCCTGACTATTGTGTACCTGCGCAAGAAGGATTCGTCATACACGAAGCTCTCGACCCGGGACCGATACGTGCTCATCGCAAGTGCTCTGGTATCCAATGGCTACTGGACGCTTAGATGGACGGTTCTCATAGAGATCGTAAAATACCTATGGGAGTGGACCGAGCCCTATCGGGCGTTCTTCATGACCACCGACGCCTACCGAATACTGCATTCACTTTGGTGACCCGTAAGGGTCACTTTTTTTATACGGTATGATTATGCGGTGACAGTACTTCATCGCAAGTTGAAACGCATAGTCAGCAGGCACAAGAAAACTGTGGGAACGATTGCGCTCGGCCACTCGCTCAAGCGTATCGAAGAATATCTCTTCGATTGGCTTCTGTATGGAACGGTAGTAGCTTGGGCCACGACCGTCTACGGCGCAGTGTGGGGCTATGCCGTGGCCTTTGGCATCATGGCGCCCTTATCCGCAATCTTGTGTTATTTGTATGTGCGCGTCTACGACTGGTCAAAGACGGATTGGTTGGGTATCGAGCGTATCGAAGAGATGCGCAACAAAAAGACCCGTCACTGGCTCAAGCGCCACGTTAAGACGCTCCTCCAAATGGGCGATTTGCCGATGTTCGTCGCTCTTTCTGTGTACGGCGACCCATTCATCGTCACTATCTATTTTCGTAAGGGATCGCATCTGTACAACGGCCTCTCGGTGCGAGACTGGAGCATCTTCTGGGCAAGTGTGCTCTTCTCGAACGCGTATTGGACCCTGCGCTGGGCCGTTATCGTCGAGGTCGTGAGGGCGTTTTGGCACATTCTTTTTGCAGCAACATAACAGTCTACCTCCACGCCGCGTGGTATAATCGGCTTCGTGACTTTTACTGACTCTCTCACTGAGAAGAGATTCGTGTATTTTCTTTGGCTTTCAATAGCGGTTGTTTGTATCGCATCAATCGGGAAATATGTAGTGCTCAAAAACTATTATTTCATAGTAGAATCACCATGCGACAAATCGACACAAGTCTGCTACGAACGCGACTGCAGTCAGGACGATTGTTCGACAGGCGCTAGTATGGTCTATACTCGTTACCGAATACCGGAAAAGACATATGAGCGCTGTAACGACAATACCTGCACCGAGCTCTGCACCATTCCGGGTAACTGCACCGAGCTTCTATGTTCTGACCAGGAGGAAATACAATGTACGAGGGACGCCACCCAAAACACTACCGCATCCGACCGAATTTCAACATGACCGTACTGCCCATCCTCAATGATGATCCACTGTTAAGTCTCGGAGCTAAAGAGGCTGATATCATACACCATACTCTATTTTCGCCGTTACATACGTGCGTACGCGAGCTAGACCACAGGCGAAAGGATATTGAGCTTCTTGCTATAACGCGGCAAGGTATCGAGCCCGGTGCGCGCGAGTTATTGGAGCGCTGCAACGAACCGACAGCAGTTCTTTTCAGACAAGTGGCAACTCCAACACACGAGGTCTTGCGTTTCCTCAAAATAGCCAAGCACCTTCACCTAAAACCGATCATACTAGAGCATCACGGGGATAAATTTGTCAGTGCGAACAACAAGTACAAAAAAGGATTGGCTAAAATTCCTGTCTACCAGCATGTTGGCAGCGACGGACGGGTTATCGTCAAATATAAGACGGTGGTAGATTTTCCGAAGGAACAGGGCAAACGACTCCGTGATGTCGTCTGCACAAACGGTGAGACGCTCGTTTCTTTGCATCACCGGCTATTTAAATCAGTTACTGGCTTAGAACCTGCGACAATCTGCCACGACGGCAGCAAGTGGTTTGAGACCCTCGAACCGGGTGCAGACGGGTACTATTCGCATGTCTTCTCTCTCGCCATTAGAGATTTTATCCTCTTCGAAAACTACCTCGATACCGGGAAAGAGGCCGAGTTCGTAAAGCACGTGGTTGAGCCGGCATTCGAAAAAGTGACATTGCGCTTTGGAACGCGCCCGTTGATTGCAAGGTTGCTTCCGGTGCAAAGAGAATTACATGCGTTTTGGGACGCTTACCCAAACAAGGTAGAAAGACTTATAGAAATTAACTAGCCATGGACGCCAACACCTGTTATCTCGGCACACTCGGCCTTAGGGACCTCGCACTCTACTCGCATATGGTACCCGCGATCGCAAGCCTGGTGCTCGGCATCTTTGCCCTTGTCTACGCCGCAGACAGACGTAAAGCTCAAGCTTTCTTCGCTTTTACAGCAAGCTTTGCTGTGTGGCTTATCGCGGATCTCGTGAACTGGGAGACCAACGACTATACATGGGTTGCGGCGACATGGGCACCTCTCGACTTCATTAACATCATTTTCGTCATTTGTGCCTTTGTTTTCGTGTACACCGATCATTATGTGGATCGCATGCGCCCCTGGTTACTTACCGTGCTGTCTGCGATAGTGGCCGTCCCACTTGCAATCACTGCCAGCGGTAATTCTGTCTATGATTTCAATCTCTCACAGTGCGAGATGATCGAGAATGCTTTCTTGTCTGAATACAAACTGATTATCGTGGCGAGTATCCTGTTAGCTGTCTTGGCGATGGGTGTTGGGCAGCTGCTTTCTAAAAGCAAGCCACGGGACGAGAGAGTCCGCGGAGCCTTCGTTGCTTTTGCGATAGTGTTGTTTATGGGTATTTTTGCAGGTGCCGAATACTATTCAGCACAAACCAGCATTTATGAGGTGACTCTCTATTCTCTGTTCGGCTTGCCAATTTTCATCTTGGCACTGACGTATGCAATCACAAACAGGGGAAGTACCTTCAATTTCGGAGATAACGCCGTTAAGATTCTTTTTTACGTATTTCTGATACTTGGAAGTACGCAGTTCTTTTACGCGAGCAGCGTGATGGATTTTATACTGACACTCATAAGCTTCGGCGTCATCGTGACATTAGGAGTATTGCTTTTGCGCGCAACACAAAGCGAAATCGTGTCGCGACACAAGGTTGAGGAGCTTGCCGTGGATCTGCAAAGCGCCAACGAGAGACAAGAAGGTCTCATCCACTTCATCAGCCACGAGGTCAAAGGGGCCCTCGGAAAGGCAGTGAATGTTTACTCGATGACGCTCGAGGGAGACTACGGAGCGCTTCCCGGAAAGATGCAGCCGCTCTTTACACAGGGGCTCCACGATACACGTGAGGCCGTGGATATGGTGACCGCTATTCTTTTATCCTCAAACCTCAAGAGTGGGCAGATGAAGTTCGATATGAAGCCATTCGATATGCGGGAAGCGACCGAATCCGTCGTGAACTCTCTCCTGCCCGACGCGCAGCGCAAGGGCCTAACGCTCTCGATGCATATCCCGGCGGGGGAGTACAAGATAAACGGTGACCGCGAGATCATAACCAAGCACGTCATCCGCAACCTCGTAGATAATTCGATCCGCTATACGCCAACAGGATCAGTCACCGTTTCGATAGCTCGGCGTGCCGGTGTGATAGTCCTATCGGTAGAGGACACCGGCGTCGGCATATCGGACGAAGACAAAGCGCGCCTGTTTACCGAAGGTGGCCGCGGTAAGGAATCGGTAAAAGTAAACGTCAACTCGACGGGCTACGGCCTCTTCTTCGCCAAGCAGCTCATCGACGCGCACAAAGGCACGGTCCGAGCCGAATCTGATGGTCCTGGCAAGGGATCTCGCTTCGTAGTCGAGCTGCCAGCGCTCTAGCTACTTTACGACACAAGACTTAGCTTTTGTACCGCTTTCTTGCTAGGATGTCCCTATATGAAGCGACTATTAACCGGTCTTCAGCCTTCGGGCGATCTCCATATCGGGAACTACCTCGGAGCCCTAAAGCCATTTGCAGACATGTACGGCGAGTACGAGAGCTACCTCATGGTGGTGGATTACCATGCACTTACCTCGCTCAAAAATCCGGTAGAATTACGCAACAATATAGTGAGTGCTGTCAAAAGCTACCTGGCCGTCGGAGTAGATCCAGCAAAAGCAGTAATCTTTCAGCAATCACAGGTACCAGAGCATACCGAACTTGCATGGATATTCGAGTGCCTGGTGACGGTGCCATTCCTCGAGCTCTCGCATGCCTACAAGGACAAGGTGGCCAAAGGACTCGAAGCCAATGCTGGTCTCTTCAACTATCCTATGCTCATGGCAGCCGATATTCTGCTATACGACACCGACGTCGTGCCCGTAGGTTCGGACCAACGGCAGCATGTCGAATATGCACGCGAGGCCGCAGCAAAATTCAACCTTGCATACGGCCAGACCTTCAAGGAGCCCAAAGAGATGATTCAAGATTCGATAGCGATTATTCCCGGGACCGATGGCAAGAAGATGAGCAAGAGTTACAAGAACACAATTCCGTTGTTTGCAACAAAAGACGAGATTGCTCGGGCCGTGATGTCGATCGTGACCGACTCATCGGCAGCGCGCCCCGAGAACGTCTATGCGATCCACAAGCAATTTCGCGATTCCGCTTCGCTCGAGAAACTCTACGAGGACCATGCAGGAAAGTACAAGGCCCTCAAAGAGGCGCTAATAGAAGACGTTGATGCGTTTATCGCTCCTATGCGCGAGAAGCGGGATTCTATTACCGAAGACGATGTACGAACAGTATTAAAAGAGGGAAGTGACAGGGCCAGAGCTGTAGCAAGCGAAAAGATGAAGACAGTCCGAGAACGAATAGGAGTAACACTTTAAATTATATGAAACGAACACTCATTAGAGAACTGGCAACCTCAATTGGTCAGACGGTCACAATCAAGGGATGGATCTCGGTCCGGCGCGATCAGGGCAAGATGGTCTTCTTCGATATCCGCGACCGCTCGGGGATTGTTCAGGCTGTCGTGTTACCGAAGAGTGCCGCAATCGAAGTGGCCAAGGAAACAGGACTGGAATATGTTGTCTCGGTCGAGGGTACCGTAAACGAACGGCCCGAAAAGAATCGTAATCCTGTGACCCCTAACGGATCTATCGAGCTCGAAGTCCATGCACTTTCGATCCTAGCACCGTCAGAACCACTCCCATTCGACATGTCGCTCGACGG
>CAZYLZ010000008.1:36499-62256 GCA_964648335.1 uncultured Candidatus Saccharibacteria bacterium
CGACGGGTCGCGACATCCGCGGGCAAAAGGACCTCAACCCAGAGGATGAGCGATCGCTGTGCGAAATCATCAAAGAGGAGACAGGTTCAGACTTTGTCTACGTATACGGCTATCCGACACGTCAGAAGCCGTTCTACGTTTTCCCAAATCCTGAGAATCCGGAGTTTAACGAGGGTATGGATCTTTTGTGCCGCGGCATCGAGTGGCTCTCGGGCGGTCGCCGCGTCAACGAATACAAGCAGCTCATGGAGCATGTCGAGACATGGGGAATGGATCCAAAGAAGATCGAGATGTTCCTCGAAGCATTCCGCTACGGTGTTCCCCCAGAGGGAGGCTTCGCCTTTGGAGCCGAGCGCATGACCATGCAGATTCTCGGACTCAAGAATGTTCGCGAGGCAGCCATGTTCCCGCGCGATATGCATCGCATTGATATGCGACTTGCAGATTCTGAATAACGATGACCGACGCATTCAACGTAAAGAATGAGAAGTTCGACGGGCCGCTCGACTTGCTTCTCAGTCTCATCCAAGAACGGAAACTCTACATCAACGAGATATCCCTTGCGCACGTGACGGATGCCTACCTTTCGTACCTCGAGCGATGCCCTGAACTTCCCATAAGCGAGACGGCGCAGTTCGTGCTGGTAGCCTCCACATTGCTCCTCATTAAGTCGCGTTCGCTCCTGCCTAATCTTGAACTCACCGACGAAGAGGAGTTCCAGATAGTGGATCTCGAGAAGCGTCTTGCTCTGTACCGTCTGATCAAGGCAGGTGCGAAAGAGATCTCCAAGGTATGGGGTACGAGTCCCGAATACTTTTCGTACAAGTCTCCAGAATCTGAGAACGTCTTCGTGCCGAGCGCCGACATTACCCTGACCGCGATCGTCGACGCGCTCAAAAAGCTTGTTTTGGAGCTTCCACAGGCAGCTTTTAGTCCGACAGCGACGGTCAGGCCGGTGGTTTCTCTCGAGGCAATGATACTCAAGCTTGAAGAGCGAATCGCCACCGCCACTCGTTCGCGATTTAGTGATTTCGTGCGGGGAGCACACAAGGAAGATAGGGTAGTCCAATTTCTGGCTCTCCTCGAACTCGTCCGGCGTGGAAAAGTATTAGCAGAGCAGCACGAGCGGTTTGGTGATATCATAATGGAACCCGAAGGCGTTTCGGTGCCTGTCGTCGGCGCATAATGACGGCTTAATATATGGATATAACCAGCTCAGCTCAGCTCGAGGCCCTGTTATTCGTCGCTGGCGAACCCGTTTCGCATGAGCGTCTCATGAAGCAGCTTGGCTGCGACAAGGCTACGCTTTCATCCGCCATTCACGATTTAGATCAGCGACTCAAGGCAGGGCAGGGTGGACTCGCTTTGGTACAAACCGATGCTTCTGTGGGACTCGCTACGGCTGCTCTTGCAAGCGAGCTTGTCCGCTCGCTCCGTAAGCAAGAACTTGAACGCGAGATAGGCCAGGCCGGTCTCGAGATACTCGCAGTCTTGTTGTATCGCGGTCCGTCGACACGCGCGACTATCGACCACATTCGGGGAGTAAACTCGTCCTCGACCGTCCGTGCGCTCTTGTCGCGGGGCCTTATAGAGCGCGTCTCGGAAGGCCGCGAATATTGTTACCGTACCTCACTTGAACTTGTAGCCCATCTCGGTCTCACCGCTGCGCAGGAGCTTCCCCAGTACGCCGAGCTCAAGTCGCAGATAGATACATTCGAAAAGAAGGCGACGCAGGGGGAAGATCAGGCCATAAAAGACCTCGAATATGAACATGCAGATTCTTGATAACCAGATAAATCTGAAGCCCGAGTCTGAAAAGACGCAACCCGTACCGGCCTCAGAGCCCGCGACACGCGCTTTTCCTGTTAAGGCAACTCTCGCTATCGCCGCGACCTCTGCCGTAGCGCTCCTCGGCGGTACAATGGCATGGAAAGAATCCACGAAGCCACTTCCGCCCCCCGTTGCAGCAGCGGTCGTCGCGACTAAGCCACACGTCTTCGATACCATTCAGATACAGGCACAATCTGCATTTGTCTACGATCCGACGACGGGCGAGACTCTGTACGAGATGAACTCCGATTCGCAACTTCCGCTTGCATCTTTGACCAAGCTCATGTTGGCATTGGTCGCCGAAAAGACGATTCCTAAAGACACTCAAATCACCATAGAAGCAGCATCACTCGCAGAAGATGGCGACTCGGGCCTCTCGCTCGGCGAGCACTGGCAACTTTCGAAACTGCTCGACCTCACGCTCGTCGTCTCGTCCAACGATGGAGCAGACGCCATTGCGCGTAGCGCCGCCGAATTCCTGCATTCGACCACCACTTCTGACCCGATAGAGACTACCGTAGCGCGCATGAATGTCGAAGCGAAGGCACTGGGACTCGTCCGCACATATTTCCTCAATCCGACCGGGCTCGACATCAGTGCTACGCAATCGGGTTCCTACGGTTCGGCACGCGATGTAGCACACCTTCTGGCGCACATTGTTGCCGAGTATCCGGGACTTCTCGACGCAACAGCAAAAGATGGGGTGCTCGTATCATCTGACGAATCGATGCACGAAGCCAAGAATACGAATCATGCTCTCGATCATATTCCAGGACTTATCGCGGGGAAAACCGGCTATACCGATCTCGCGCAAGGGAATCTCGCAGTCGCGTTCGATCTGGGGGTTGGACACCCGATAGTTGCAGTTGTCTTGGGATCGAGCTATGAGGGACGCTTTACCGACATGCAGACCCTGGTCAAGACTGCACAGACGTACGCGTCGGAGGCCACCTATTGATCATGTTGCAAGTAGATATCGTAAAAATAATCGCTCCTACCATCGCGTCCTTCGCGATAGGAATCGCGATAACGCCACTCGTCACGTTCTTCCTCTATCGCTACAAGGTATGGAAGAAGAAGGGAGGCAAGCACGCCCTCGATGGCTCAGTCGCGCAGGTCTTCAACAGTTTGCACGCAGAAGGCGAAACAAAAACACCACGGATGGGCGGCATCGTAATCTGGGGCTCAGTTGCACTTACGGTCCTTGGTATGTCGCTTCTGGCCAAATTTATACCCAAGGCCTCAATCGTAAAATTCGATTTCCTAAGCCGCGACCAGACCTGGATACCGTTTATAACACTTTTCATCGGCGCTATCGTTGGATTCGTTAACGACCTCCTCGACGTCTATGGAAAGGGAGCAGGACTGTCATTGAGGCGCCGCCTCTTCGTGATCATCGCAATGTCGACCTTCATCGGCTGGTGGTTCTGGGCAAAGCTCGGGGTCACGGCCATCGGTATCCCGTTCTCCTTACCGCTCGAAATAGGCTGGCTTATCATCCCTCTGTTTGTGATGGTTTCAATAGCGCTCTACGCAAGTGGAATCATCGACGGGATAGACGGGCTCTCGGGCGGCGTATTCGCGTCTGTATTTGCATCATATGCATTTATCGCGTACTACCAGAGCCAAATAAATCTTGCAGCGTTTGCCGCGACCATCGTCGGGGCAATACTAGCATTCCTCTGGTTCAACATACCGCCTGCGCGATTCTACATGACGGAGACCGGCACGATGGGGCTCACTCTTACCATCGCTGTCCTCGCTTTCATGACTGACATAAAGGGAGGCGGCATCGGCATTGCGCTTTTACCGCTGATCGGAGCTCTCTTGGTAGTCACGGTCATCTCTAACGTTATCCAGGTTTTGAGCAAGCGGCTATTCGGCAAGAAGGTATTCAAGATCGCACCTTTGCATCATCATTTCGAAGCCATAGGCTGGCCGGGTTACAAAGTGACGATGCGCTATTGGATTCTTTCGATTCTTTTTGCATTTGCCGGACTTATCTTAGCCATCATCGCTTCGTAGCATGCTGACGCTCCGGTCCAAGAACCCTGTGGACAAACTTCTGGTCGCCAACCTGGCGGTCCTTTTGTCGCTCGGCGTCCTTATCTTCGCCTCCGCGTCACTCGGATTGCTGGCACGCGGCACGCACGCCGTTTCGTCGATGGTAGCCAACCATCTCATTTTCGGCGTACTTTTGGGGCTTATCGTTGCGTATGTCGTCAGCATGGTCAAATACCAGCTTTGGAAAGAGTACGCGTTCTATCTATACGGATTGAGCATCGTCGCGACTGCGCTCGTGTTCGTCCCACACATCGGGCTCGAAGTCTTGGGCGCACATCGTTGGATACACATCGGCTCTTTCACGATCCAGCCGAGCGAATTCTTGAAGGTAGGTGTACTCCTGGCTCTCGCTGCATATTTTACGCGCTACAAATCGCGAATGGACGATTTGCGATGGGGACTCGGGGGGTTTGCGGCCATTCTCGCGCTACCCACAGCTCTTCTCCTTGCACAGCCGGATAACGGAACGCTCGGCATTATATTGTTCTCTGCCGGAGCGATGTATCTCGCCGCTGGCGCGCGTGTACGCGACATCGCCATCCTCGTCCTAACGGGGATCCTGATGATGTCGGTCGTCCTTTTTGTCCGCCCGTACGCGCTCGATCGAATGACCACTTTTCTGGATCCGTCGAAAGATCCATTAACGACAGGCTATCAGCTGCGCCAATCACTTATCGCAGTGGGATCCGGGGGAGTCTTCGGCCGTGGATTTGGGCAGAGCATACAAAAATTCAACTACCTGCCCGAGCCGGTTTCGGACTCGATCTTCGCGGTCGCGGCAGAAGAGTTCGGCATACTCGGTGCAATCATACTCATCGCGCTTTACATGCTCTTTGCAGCACGCGGCCTCTTCATAGCAAGTCGAACGCCCGATTACTTCGGGGCTCTACTTGCCGTAGGAATTACTGTATATATCGTAATGCAAGCATTCATAAACATTGCCTCCATGATTGGCGTCATGCCGATGACCGGGGTCCCGTTGGTGTTCGTGAGCCACGGTGGGACCGCCATGCTCACCGCGCTTGGCGCTGCCGGCATCCTTTTGTCTATCTCCCGACGATCTCAGCAGAACTGAACGGAGCAGAGCGACAGAGTGGTATACTTTTTCTGATATGCGCATCGTTTTCACCGGGGGAGGGACAGGAGGGCACTTCTATCCCATCATCGCCATCGTCGAACGGATCCACGAGATGATCGACGAGCGCAAGCTCTTGGAGCCTGAACTGATCTACCTGGGGCCGTCCGTATTCGACAACCGATCCCTTGTTGAACAGAACATAGTTTTCAAGCACGCTCATGCCGCGAGCATAAGGTCCTACTCGAATCCGCTCATGAATCTCTTGGCGATACCGACCATCTTCATAGGTATCCTGAAGGCCCTCCTTCAGATGTTTGCGCTCTACCCCGACGTCGTCTTCTCGACCGGCGGCTATGCGGCATACCCGACATTGGTCGCTGCACGGATACTCATGATCCCTGTCATCATCTATGACGCAGACGCCACCCCGGGAAAGGTCTCGTTGTATGCAGCAAAGTTCGCAAAGTGGATTGGCGTAGCTCATCCGGATGCACCGAATCGCTTTCCTGAAGCCTATCGGTCCAAAATAGCGCTCATTGGTCACCCTATACGACGTGAGATCGAAGCGCCCGCGAATGAGGGCGCCAAAGAATTCCTCGACATGGACCAGACCGTCCCGACCATATTCGTCTTAGGTGGTTCCCAAGGCGCGCAAGCCATCAACGATGCTGTCACTGACGCGCTGACTCTCATAATCGACCGCTACAATATCGTCCATCAGACCGGCGCTGCAAACCTTGCGTCGACTAAAGCACTCGCCGAAGTCTTGCTCAAGGATAGTCGACATCAAGAGCACTACCGGGCGTTCGGTATCATGAACTCCCTCGCGCTCAGGATGGTCGCAGGATCGAGTTCGCTCGTTATCTGCCGCGCAGGGTCGGGAACCATCTTCGAAATCGCCTCGTGGGGACTGCCATCGATCCTTATTCCGATTCCCGAGAGTATCTCGCACGACCAGACAAAAAATGCTTTTTCATACGCCAGGACGGGTGCCGCCGTCGTCCTCGAGCAGAAAAATCTGACGCCCCACTTGCTTGCCGCCGAGATTGACCGCATTATGGGCAGTGCCGAGCTGAGGCAATCAATGTCCGAAAAGGCAAAGGCGTTCTCGCGCCCCGACGCAGCCCGAAAGATCGCCAGACTTCTGTTAGATACCGCACTCGAACACGCACCAAAATGACCAAACCCGTCCGCACCCGCATAGCCCCGAGCCCCACCGGCTTTTTGCACATCGGTACCGCACGTACCGCGCTTTTCAATTACCTGTACGCTCGCAAGATGGGAGGCACGTTCGTGGTGCGCATCGAGGACACAGACCGAGCGCGCAGTACCAAAGAGTACGAGGACGACATCCTGGCACAGCTAGCGTGGCTCGGTCTGTCTGGGGACGAGTTCTATCGGCAGTCCGAGCGGGCAGGGGAGCACCAGAAGGCCCTGGAGGGGCTTGTGGCGTCCGACAAGGCCTATCTATCTAAAGAGCCAGCAAAGGACGACCCGACCCGTACGGTCGAGGTTGTACGCCTCAGAAACCCCGGAAAACCGGTTACATTCATTGATGTAGTTCGCGGCGAGATTACCATCGATACGGCAGATCTCGGCGATATGGTGATAGCCAGAAGCTTGACAGACCCTCTTTATCATTTTGCTGTGGTGGTCGATGATGAGTTCGCCGGCATAACGCATGTCATTCGTGGCGAAGATCACATATCGAATACGCCCCGACAAATCCTCATCCAAGAGGCGCTTGGCTATGAACGGCCTATCTATGCGCACCTGCCGCTCATCCTCGCTCCTGACCGCACCAAGATGTCTAAGCGACGCCATGCGACATCCGTAGCCGATTTCGCAAAGCGCGGTTATACCAAAGAAGCCCTAATCAATTTCCTCGCGCTCCTTGGATGGAACCCAGGCAATGATAAAGAACTCTACACCGAGGGGGAATTGTTGGCGGCATTTACACTCGAACACATTCAGAAAGGCGGCGCAGTCTTCAACGAAGAAAAGCTCAAGTGGTTCAACAAAGAATACCTAAAGCAAATGTCTGATGTGCAGTTTGCGGAATACATAGCCGATGCGATACCTGCAGACTTGAGCCCCGAGCGAATGACGCGTCTCTTGCCATCAATCCGCGAACGAACCGTCCTTTTCGAGGAATTCAAAGCAGCAGCAGAAGCAGGCGAGTACGATTGGGCAAGTGCCGAACCCGTGATCGACCCGGTCCGTGTAGTCTGGAAAGAATCTACCAAGGAGCAGACTGCGTCTCATCTGACACACACCATGTCAGTGCTCAAAGATGCATCCGAGCAATCATGGGAAAGCGTCGATTCACTCAAAAATCTCCTCATGCCATACGCAGAGCAGGTCGGTAAAGGCGCTGTCCTGTGGCCGTTCAGATTTTCATTGACAGGAAAGGATCGATCGCCTGACCCGTTCACTTGCGCATTCGTACTAGGTCCGGACGAGACGATGAAGCGTCTTCAGAATGCGCTCGCCATAATCGGTTGAAGCAGGCATAATTACCGTATGTCAGCAACGGCGTACTCGAGACGGAGGATTTCTTATTGCGCGGTATTCTTCGTGCTTGCGGTTCTTCTTTACATCACGGTCCCATTTACAGCGCAGGCTGATACGGCAGCCGAGCTCCAGAAACAAATTGACGATCATGCGGCTCAGATTCAAGCGCTCGACAAAGAGATAGCTAGTTACACGACACAGCTCACGCAGGTCGGCGCACAGAAACAGACTCTACAGACAACGCTCAAGCAACTTGACCTCTCGCGACAAAAGATCGCTGCAGACATAAGCCGCACCGAGAACACTATAGCAAAGACACAGCTCGAGATCGTAAAGCTTGCCGGTAACATCTCGGACAAAGAGACTGCCATACAGACAGGGACCGCCGGCATAGCATCGAGCTTGCGGAGCGCCGATAGAGTTGAGTCAGAAACCATGCTTGAGTCGTTCTTGGCTCACAAGTCCATAGCCGAAACATGGAACGATCTCGAAACGACTCAACAGATACGGAGTGCCTTAGGAGATCAGCTCGTGATGCTTTCATTAGCAAAGTCGTCGCTCGTGAGCACAAAAACCGCTACAGAGGCGAAAAAGAAAGATCTCGTCACGTACCAAGGACAGCTCAAGGGTCAGAAGGTGGCACTCGATGTAAACCGCCAAGAAAAGGCGGATCTGTTAGCACAAACCAAATCGCAAGAAGCCAACTATCAAAAAATTCTCGCGGCAAAAAAAACCGCTAAAGCGCAGTTCGAGAAGTCATTGACCGATCTTGAAGCAAAGCTCAAATTCACGTTGAACCCGGCCACTATTCCGGCAGCGGGCTCGGGCGTATTGCATTGGCCGCTCGACAAGGTCCGTATCACGCAGGCGTTCGGGAAGACTGATTTCGCTAAGGCTGGAGCCTACAATGGTCAAGGACACAACGGCGTCGACTTCGCAGCACCAGTCGGCACCCCCATAAAAGCGGCACTTGATGCAACCGTCGTTGGTACCGGCAACACCGACGCATACTCGGGATGTTACTCGTACGGCAAGTGGGTGCTTTTGCGACACGAAAACGGACTCAGTACCTTATACGCGCACTTCTCGCAGATTGCCGTTTCCGCCGGACAGAAAGTTATCACAGGAGAGGTGATTGGGTACAGCGGTGCAACAGGATATGCAACTGGACCGCACCTGCACTTTACGGTATATGCAGCGGGTGCTGTCCAGGTCGCACGACTTGGCGATTTTAGGGGTTCTAATAAAACACCGTGCTCGGCTGCAACAATCCCGGTCTCAGCACTCTCGGGTTACTTGAATCCGATGGATTACTTGTAATACACATACGTGCGTGACACGCCATGCTGTGTGGCGTATGCTGGTTCAGTACGTACAAACAGGAGAAATGTACGATGCAAACGAAGATTTGCGAGAGAAAAATTAAAGACGATACTCACAAGATTGCATCTGCTGCAAAGCGAGGACGCGTTGATAGAAAATAGTGGGTACCCAAGTAGACCGGAAAAGACCTACTACTAGCGGTGCATTCCGTACGACCAATTCGCGCCAGGCACTGCCTGGCGTTTCTCTTTGATTGGTTTCTACTATCTCGTGCAAAGCAGTGAGAATGGCGACGGATAGAGGTCTGACGTATGGTCTAATAGTACAATCTCGGATCGACGATACTACCATGCTCGCCGCTGCGTCCCAGCAGGGTCTTACTAGTAGGTATCGAACGAGAGAAGTGGCTGCGAATCTCTGAGCAACAACGAAAGAGGATTCAAAATGCGTATGAGAGCGTCTACAAAATGTTCTGATTCAAACTTCGGGCAAATCGCTACATGCAGGGGAGCGCAACTGAAATAAATAATACCGGGCAAGTACCCACGGTAGCGCGGAGTCTACAAGCAGACAAATCACGGACGCCGGTCCGTGATTTTTTATCGTATCGATGGGGGACCTTTCTGCCTCCTGGGCGTGTCGTAAAAGATATATTGTGCGACACGTTGTCCTCAGGAGAACGGCGCCTTTAAGGCGCCTCCCCAGAACCATGTGTAGGTTCTATTTTCCCATCCGTTCAAACGCACGCAGAACCTCGAGCGGCAGTGCAAATATGATCGTGTTGGATTGATCGGCGCTGACGTCGTCGATGGTCTGGAGCGTTCGCAAATGGAGCGCCCCTTCCGAATGCGACAATGTCATCGCGGCCTTTGCCATGTTCTCGGCTGCCACCACTTCCCCTTCCGCCTTGATGATGACCGCTCGTTTTTCGCGCTCGGCTTCTGCCTGACGCGCAATCATGCGCTCCATCTCGGTCGGAAGTACGACATCCTTTAAGACGACATTCGAGATGGTAACGCCCCAGCCTTCGCTCGTTTCGTCGACGATGGTCTTTATGTGCTTCGAAATCTTTTCACGAGATGCCAAAAGCTCATCGAGTTCTACCTCACCCACAACATTGCGCATAGTGGTCTGCGCGAGCTGGCTTACGGCGTAAAAATAATTCTCTACCTGCAAAATGGCTTTCGACGCATCGGATACACGGTAGTAAATTACAGCCGTCACTCCGACCGAGATGTTGTCCTTCGTTATCGCCTTCTGCTCCGGCACTTCGACCGCAAGGATGCGCATGTCGACTTTGCGCATCTGCTGAAATATCGGCAAGACAATGCGCCAGCCCGGTTCCTTGAATCCAGTCGAGCGGCCCATGGTAAACATCACTCCCTTCTCGTACTGATTCACCTGTCGCAAGGATCCCAAGATGACGAGCGCTACGACGGTTATAAAAAGATAGGTAAGACCCATATATGCAAGTTATCGATTAAGCGTTTACTTAAGACTGCATCCGTTTGACCTCAAACGCAAGGAAGAGAGGGAATTCTTTGCGTGCAGCATCTTCGGCTTTTTTTCGAGGGCCGTCTTCACTTTGCCGGTGCGATATCCACTCTTCCAGTCGTGTCACAACAAACCCCGCGCCGCGAAGCGCCTTCATATGATCTTGGAGCGATCGATGGAATGACACAGTCGTGACCGAAGCCTTTGAGCCCGGGCGCATTTCGATGGACGCCTTGGACGGCGTCAGGTAGCCATCGACCCTCCTATATTGCAGCTGCAGCGCTTCGTCGTAACCCCACGATGATCGCTTATTGATGCGATAGGCGGGGTGGTTAATCACCGCAACAAATCGACCCGCAGGCCTGAGGACCCGAGCGACTTCCTTAAATACGGTCTCGATGCGCTCCATGTTTTGGAGGGCGAGCACGCAGGTGACAGCATCGAAACGGGAATCCTCATAGGGAAGCTTGTCTGCCGGCGCCACCACATACTCGATGCCGCCACTCTTCGCTTTCGCCTGCTCGATAAGCTCGGGCGCGATATCCGCTCCGCAGACTTCAGCGCTTTCGGCTTGGATGAGACGGCTAAAGTAGCCTTCTCCGCAGGCGAGATCGAGCACCGTCTCACTCGGCGCAACGGCGAGCATGCGCATTAAATTCGGTCCGACGACTTTAGCATGATATGTGTCGTCTTCGTCGACATGGTCAGAATACCAATCGGCTACCTTCCCCCACGACGTCTCATTCTTGACCTTCTTCCCTGTCATATCAGCGTTTCCAAGGAATCTCGAACTGTTCGAACTCGGGCAAGAGTTTCTTGTCGTGCAAGAGCCGCGCAATGACCTCGGCGTGGCTCATGGCGCCGGTCAGCGCATTGTGCGGCTGCGGCTCGTCAGGGATACCAACGTAATTGAGCGCTGCATCGAGATTGAGCGCTGAGCGACGGTGTGCCAGATCAATCGGCGGATTGATGCCTGCCTTTACCATGTGCATCCACGCAAGCGTATGCGTGTCGATGGTCCTGTGTGCGAAATCGTTATCGATATGCTCGCGCATGCACGCAAATTTCACGTAGTCTCTGTCGAACGAGATATTCTGACCAGCGAGCGTTCGTTCGGCAATCTCCTCGGACCAGGCGACAAATGCACGAATAAGTTCCCCTTCGGTCTTCTTAGACGGGTCCGTTACTTCTTCCCTGCTGAATCCGCAGACCGCCAGCGCTTCGTCCATAATATGCGCTCCGTCCCAAATCCGGCATTCGTCGTAAAACTGGTTCGTTGGGTTTTCGTACTCGATGGCGCCGAGCGACACGATGGAATGCTTGTCGTACTCGGTCCCGGTTGCCTCGACATCGATGATGATCATGACGTCAGTATAGCAAGATACCGACCACTTGCACATACGCGTTATTTATGATATAGAAAGTTCTAGAGTAGAAGCCAAAAGGAGCGAATTATGAGTACCGACACTAGCGCAGTACCGACCACGAGGCCGGTCACGCACCTCAAGCGCGACCCAGCGAATGGTCCAATCACCCGTCCTGCTGCTGAAATGGCTGCAGAACGCGAGCGAGCATTGTCCTCAGACGAATTCGACCCTCACATTTACAATGGCCTCGCACTCAAAGAGATCGCAAACAACACGAGCCTTCACAACCTTGCCATTACGAGCGTACTCTTACACGGTTCGATGGCAACGCTTTACTATGGTGTCGCCAAGTACGTGCAAGATCATCTCGAACTTGCAGCGGCACGGCCGGCGACGGTCGTCGGCGGTCTCATGATGAGCTACCTCATCATGACCATCTATCGGCAGCGATTTCAGGAGGCCGGAGAAATCATCAGAACCGGCCTGAAACAAGAGCGACTCCGCAAGCGCTGTACCGGCATGTTTGCCGTCGCCGCGCAACAGCATACGTACGACAACACTGGCTACGTGAGTGGGATGTCGAGCGTCGACTGGGCAAACATAGTCGCGGGACTCGGATGGATCGTCATGATGTTCCTCGAACTCAAAATCATGTAAGGAGAGAAGCGATGCAGGATACAGACATGCCGAACCTAACCTCGGTCCGGGGTTTCGGTAACATCGCACGCTATGCTTTCTTGTTAGCGGCACTGGCGTTCGCGATCATCCTTGCGGCACACCACCAACCCTGGCTCGAATTCGCGCAAATGAAGGTAAAGATTATCGAATACTTCATGCGAAAGCCCTCGTTCTAGGTCTGAACGTTTCCGACCTCGACAACATCTATTGTCGAGGTCTTTTGTATACCATCCCAGTCCGTCAGCTCATCATGTCGGCCGGCGCAGCGGTACTATTCGGTCCCCTTGCAAGCTCCAGGCAGGTACCCCGCTTTACGAGCCTCGTCCTTTGACTTAAACCAGATTTGCTTAGCGGGCGGCATGTTCTTTACCTGCCCGCACCAAGGGCCGTAATAGACCTTACCGCCCAGGGCAGCCACATAGAGTCCGCCACGGGCAAGGCCCCCTGAGGGGGTCGTAGACGCTACCGAGAGGCTTATAGGGTCCGATACCTCGTGTGCCGAAATACGGCCTAAACCATAGGCAGAAAGGGCTACCAAGAGCACCACCACCCCGTACCCGAGGTCCCTACCCCACCCATTAGACCCTGCTTGGCTCAATTGCTTGATTGTTTCCATTAGCCCTGTTATACTCCTCCTCACGTACGGCGACAACAGGCGACTGTTGAAGCCCGAACCAACATAACACTATGGCATCAACCAAAGCCGGCGGAACAACTAAAAACGTACGGGATTCAAATCCTAAGTATCTTGGTATCAAGCTTGCAGACGGCCAGAAGGCTGTCCCGGGCGCAGTAATCGTGCGGCAGCGCGGAACCAAGGTTCTTCCCGGAAAAAATATCGGCGTCGGACACGACCATACCCTCTTTGCTAAGGCAGCAGGTACCGTAAAGTATCGCTCAACTCGTAAGACTAACTTCGACGGACGAACCTACGTTCGCAAGATTGTCGACGTCCTCTAATCTCGATACGACAACAAAAAAGCGAGCCAACCGGCTCGCTTTTTTGTTGTTTGTCTGGCTGCTTATTTATGCAGCGATGATTGAAACCGTAATCTGGGCGTCCTTGCCACCTTTCGAAACTACGACATCAAACTCACCGACCTCCTTGAAGTGTGCGGGCATCTTTACCGTCTCGGCTGACAAGAGGATCTTGTGCGCCATCTGGATCTCCTGAGCGACGCGCTCTGCGTCGACCCCTTGGTAGAGGTGGCCTTGCTCGTTCGTCTTTGCCTTAATCACGATCGTCTTGCCGTTAAGGGTTGCACGCTGCGCATCCCACTCTGCCGTCGCTGCGTTGGACTCGGCCTCTGCCAGAGCACGATTAGCCTCGAAAGCCTTGAGCTTCTCGGGGGTGGCCTTTTCTGCTAAACGGCGCGGGAACAAGAAGTTGAGCGCGTATCCGTCGGATACCTCTTTTACCTGGTATGCGCGACCGACACGGGGAACGTCTTTAAGGAATATGATTTTCATACCGTGTGAGTGTACAGGAATTACCATCACTTGTCTAAGGACGGGTCGTTTATTCCTGCCGACTTACTGATTTACGATCTCTACTGCGCGATCCAACTGCGGATCCCTTCCTGCCTTGATATCTGCCTCGGAAATGGTCACCGTGATGTCGGGCTTGATACCCTCGGGTGGAATGTGGATGCCGTCTGGGTCGAGCCAGCGCGCTACCGTCACCTTGAGAGATGTGTCTGCTGTTATCGGTATCAATTCTTGCACAGATCCTTTACCAAAAGTATTCGTCCCGACGAGAGTTGCAACACCATGTTTCTGCAGAGCACCGGCAAGGATTTCCGACGCGGATGCTGAGCCTTTATCGACCAAGATAACCATGTGCAGCCCCTTGCCTGCAAATACGTTGTATCCCAGACTGCGGTGAGACACGCTTGGCTGTTTGTCAGCGTAATCTTCGGTGACTATGATTTTTCCCGCTGGTAAAAACCAGCTTCCAGCGCTCACTGCCGACTCGAGGTACCCGCCCGGGTTGCCACGCAGGTCGAGTATGAGCCGACTACCTCCACCAGAGGTAAAGAATTCACGCAACGCCGCGCGGAAGAGATCAGCTGATTGTGCATTAAAGCTTAAAAGCGTTATGACGAACGTTCCGTCGGGCAGTCGCTTGGTGTCGAGTGTTGGTATGTTTATGACATCGCGCATGATGGTAACGTCGAACGCAGGTGCACCCTCGCGCAAGACCTTCAGCGTTACCGAAGTCCCCTTTGCTCCACGGATGTGCTTAACAGCTTCGGACACCGGCATATCCTTCGTGGTAAGTCCGTCGATTGTCAGTATGCGATCACCACTCTTCATCCCGGCTTTGAACGAGGGAGACCCCTTGAGGGGTGACACGACCGTGAGGACCCCGTCCTTGGTCTCGATCTCCATGCCGACACCCTCGAAAGCACCTTTGATGTCCTCTGCGAACGCCTGGGATTCTACCGGTGGGAAAAAAACCGTATACGGGTCTCCTAACGAAGCGGCGACTCCTGCGGCCATCCCCCATACTCGATCCTGCTCGGTCTTAGGCTTGGTCGTGGAACTTACCGATGCCGGAACGAATTTATCATCGATTATCTTCCAAGTCTGCCACACGGGAGCGAGATCGATACCGGGCGGGACGCCCGCAGGTGCCACGGCATTCGAGATGAGCGGTATGCCGTTTGGGTTATGCGCACCAACAACTAGACCGAGAAAAAAAGCTGCCGCCCAACCTGCGGCGCCAACTAGGACAGCTCGATTCATACCAACGTTTTCGTATCGCACGTAAACCATTATCGCATGCATTTTATCATTACAAAAGCAGACATCCCCGCAGTCGCACTGCGCTTAGCGCCGTCTCTTGGTATACTTGGTGACATGCTCACTCGTCACCAGCAAAAAGGGGTCAAATGGATCGATCTCGAGAATCCGACGACACAAGAAACGAGCGAGGTAGTCCAGGAATTCGGCATCGACCCCGTCGTTGCCCGCGAACTCATGCTACCCTCGATCAAATCCCGCGTAGACAACCACGACCAATTCCTGTACCTCATCCTGCACTTCCCGGCGCTCCGTCACTCGCACAAAACCAAAGAACAGGAAGTCGACTTTGTCGTTAGCCGTGATTTCATCATCACGTCGCGGTACGACACCGTCGATCCGCTCCATAAGTTCTCGAAGATTTTCGACGTCCACTCAGTTCTCGAAAAAGACGATCTCGGAGAGCACGCCGGCCACCTCCTCTATCACATGCTCAAGCGCCTCTACAACGCCGTCGAACACGAGATCGACTTCGTCCGGACCGAGCTCTCGCAGATCGAAGCCAAGGTATTCGACGGGCACGAGCGCGAGATGGTTGAAGCCATATCGCGTGCTGGGCGCGACCTCTTGAACCTGCGCCAATCCATCGAGCCGCACCGCGACATCCTTCATCAATTCGAGGAACAGGCCCCTGTCTTCTTTGGACCCCAATACGCGCCGTCGGTGCGCATGCTCATGAACGAGTATTACCGCGTGCACAACCACATCATGCGCGAGACTGAAAATCTGCACGAGCTTCGTGCCACCAACAACTCTCTGGTAGAGACGAAACAAAACGATGTCATACAGCGCCTCACAGCCGGCGCTCTCATCACCTTCCCACTAGCGCTCATTACTTCCGTTCTCGGTCTCAATGTCCCAGGCAATCCGATACTCCAACATCCCAATGCCTTCTGGGTCATAACCTGCATAGTCGCGGTTGGCGCAGGTTCGCTCGCCTATTACTTTGGCAAGAAGGGCTGGCTATGAGGCTCTCGGTGGTGTATACGGTATAGGATATGGCAGACATCATCGACACCGTCGGATCAGTCGCCGACCCTATAAACTTTGTGGATGCGATTCGGAACTCCGTGCGCTCCCTTTTAGAACGATTCAGCGGACGAGCGGCGGGCAAGGTACGCAAAAAGACGCTCATGCACATAACCCTCACCAACACCCTGTCGGGAACCAAAGACCCGTTTGTTGCCGAATTCGATCCAGTGCGCATGTATAACTGCGGCCCAACGGTCTATGGTGTCCAGCACATCGGCAATCTCAGTATGTTCGTCTTCACGGACTTGTTGCGCCGCATGCTCGAGGCAAACGGACTGAAGGTCAACCAGGTTATCAATATAACCGACTTCGGCCATCTAACCGGCGACAACGAGGGTGATGCGGATCAGGGCGAGGACCGTATGACACGTGCGCTCAAGACTGAGGGCAAACTTCTTACCATGGAAAATATGAAGGAGCTTGCAGAGCGCTATACCAAGATATGGCTCGGCAACCTCTCGGACCTCGCCATCGACACGTCGCGAATCCAGTTCCCCCGGGCAAGCGATTACATCCCCGCACAGGTGGCGCTCATAAAAACGCTCGAAGAAAAGGGCTATGCGTACCGAGCAGATGCCGGTGTGTACTACGACACGTCCAAGTTCAGGGACTACGGCGCACTCGGCGGCATCAACTTAGCCGGCCTGCAGTCGGGAGCCCGCGTGAAGGCCGATACTCAGAAACGCAACCCCACCGACTTCATCCTCTGGAAGTCCGACCCGCATCTCGGTTGGGACTCGCCCTGGGGCATGGGTTTCCCTGGATGGCATATCGAGTGTTCTGCCATGGCGCGCAGCTGCCTCGGCGAGCAGATCGACATACATACTGGCGGAATCGAACACATACCCATACACCACAACAATGAGATTGCGCAGTCCGAGGCAGCGACCGGGAAGAAGCCGTTCGCGCGTACGTGGATGCACCGAGCGCACCTACAGATAGACGACCACAAGATCTCCAAATCCGCCGGAGCGACAGTCTATCTCACTGACATAGTCGAGAAGGGCTTTCATCCGCTTTCCTTCCGTTACTGGCTCCTTACGAGCCACTATCGATCCTCGTCAAACTTCACGTGGGAAGCGCTTGCCGCTGCTCAAACTGCCTTCTTGCGCCTGCATCGTATTGCCCGGGATTCGCGATTGTTAGCAAAAGGCAAGTCGATCGTTCCGTCCGACTACGCCTCGCGGGTGCTCGCGCACGTGTGCGACGATCTCGATACCGCCGGCGCCCTCTCGGTCGTCTGGGAGATGATGAAAGACGAAAAGCTTGGACCTGCGGATATCTATGGAGGCTTGCTCTATGCCGACACCTTGTTCGGTATCGGATTGTCGAAACCAGACGATCGCATAATGAAGCAGCTCAAGCACACATTCGGCGAAGAGGTGAAGGCAGATGTATTACCACCCGAGATCCACAAGCTAGTGACCGATCGCGACGAAGCGCGAACACAAAAAGACTGGGCGCGTTCGGACACCATCCGCGATGAGCTCGCCGCACTAGGATACGAGGTTACCGACACAGCAGAAGGCACCAAGATTGCAAAGCGGTAGTCGACAAAACAAAGCACCCCGAGGACGTGCCTTGGGGTGCTTAGAAGTCGAAGGTTCCGCGGTCGTAATAGGTTTCGCATGGCGAAGCCGTACTACGTGGGAACAAACTACTCTGAGAGTACAGTACCAGATAGTTCCGGCCCACGTCTTGGTCAAATTGCGCTTGAGTACGCGTCGAAGGTGGAGTTCTATACCACAAAGCTTGCAATGCGACCTGGCACATAGATAAAGCGCTTCACCGTCATCCCTACAAGCCATTTTTCTGCAGCGAGAAGTGCCGTTTCTTTTGCAGTCGCCTCGTCGGCATCGGGTGCGATGTCGATCGTAGTGCGCGATTTCCCGTTTATCTGAACTGCAACCGTCACCGTGTCCGCCACGAGCTTCTTTGCATCGTATACCGGCCACGCAGCGAGGTGGACAGACTTCTTGTTGCCGAGTCCGCGCCAGATCTCTTCGGTCATGTGCGGCGCAAAGGGTGCGAGTACACGCAAGAAAGCCTCGTACTGTTTCTTGGTAACCCCTGACTTCTCGGCAGCGTTGACGAAGATCATCATCTGCGATACCCCGGTATTAAACTTGAACGACTCGATATCCTCACCGACCTTCTTGATTGTCTGCTGTAGAATCCGATGCGTCGTTTCATCTTCCTTCGCGATTAGTCGGTCCTGGAGGCGCCACACGCGCTCTATGAAGCGGCGCGCCCCGATCATGCTGTTGGTATTCCAGGCGATGGTATCCGTGAACGGTCCCATAAACATCTCGTAGACGCGCATACTGTCGGCACCGTAGAGCTTAACTATGTCATCCGGGTTGATCACGTTGCCGTACCGTTTGCTCATCTTGCGACCATCTTCCGCCAAGATGAACCCCAAAAATTCGAGTCGCGCGAATGGTTCGATAGTACTGACCGACTTTATGTCATATAAGAACTTATGCCAGAAACGCGCGTAGATGAGGTGCCGCACCGCATGGTCGCCGCCGACATATACGTTTACTGGCGCCCAGTATTTTTCTTTCTTAGGGTCGACGAGCGCCTTCTTGTTCTTGGGGTCCATGAAGCGCAAATAGTACCAACTCGACCCTGCCCACTGAGGCATAGTGTTGGTCTCGCGTTTTGCCTTTCCTTTGCATGTTGGACACTTCACGTTGACCCATTTCTCGATAGCGGCAAGCGGAGACTCTCCGGTGCCCGTGGGCGCGTAGTTCTTTACCTCGGGCAGCTTGACCGGAAGATCCTTGTACGGAACCGGCACTACACCACATGTGGGGCAATGAATCATCGGAATCGGCTCGCCCCAATAGCGCTGTCGGCTGAACACCCAGTCCTTGAGCTTGTAGGTTGTTTTTGCGCGCCCTCCCACAGATTCGGCTATCGCGGATCCCGCTTCGTCCGAAAGGAGACGATCAAATCTTCCCGAGTTGACGAGCTTTCCTGGGCCAGTATAGGGGCGGTCATGGTCGAGCATGTGCTTCCAAACAACGAACTCCGCACAGGTAAACTGCGCATCGTTCTCGAGGTCAGATAGCGTCATCCAGTATGGCTCGTGCTTTGCTTCTTCTTCGGGACTAATCGCAATTTGCGCCTCGCTCGTAAGCTCGAAGACGACAGCAGAGGCGGTTGCAAAACGGTTCTCGTCCTTGTGTGCAGCAAAGTACTCCGAATAGACCGGCGGCATGATGATGCGCTTGAATGAAAGATCGGTGTAACCAACCTCTTCGGCAATCTCGCGGCGTGCCGCGGCCTCGAGCGATTCGCCCTCGTCGACACCACCGACGACAAATGTCGTCCAAGGCTGTTTCTTCCACTTGAGCACGAGGTACTTCCCCGTCTTAGGGTCGCGAATGAGCGAGTGCACCATCCTGCGTTCGACAGTCTTTTTGTCGGAGCGCGGCGGATTCTTAGCATCGATAACATGCGGCGCAACTACGGGTCGGATTTCTATATCAAACTTATGTGCAAAGTCAAAGTCGCGCTGGTCATGTGCAGGCACCGCCATGATGGCGCCGGTTCCGTATGCACCAAGAACGTAATCGGCAACGTACATCGGGATCTTTTCCTTAGTTGCTGGGTTGATCGCCATCACGCCGTCGAGGCGTACGCCTGTCTTTTCTTTCCCCTCGCCGGTGCGTTCAATTTCGGTCTTGGCAGAGGCGGTGCGCACATACGCGCGCACTTCTTTAGCATTCGTTAGCACGCCCTCGTGAGCGGCGTCGATCGCGAGCTGTATCCATGGATGCTCGGGAGCAAGCACCAAGTAGGTTGCACCGTAGAGCGTGTCGGGTCGTGTCGTGAATACCGTTATGTACGCAGAAAAGAGGTCGGCTACATTCGTTCGCTCGAACGGGAATCGCCCACCCGGTGGCGTGAGACGATACCCCTTCTTAGTCTTCTCGACGAGCGCGCGATCGCTCACTCCTGTTTCGCGAGGCCAGAGCGATATCTTGAGCCCCGCCTTTAGGATCTCTGCGCGCGTCGTCTGCAGATCTTTAGCCGTGCCGTCAAAGTACATGTCGCCCGATGGCGCCGGAAGGTCGAGCTTAAAGTCGACTTCTGCGCCCTCGCTTCTCCCTATCCAGTTGCGTTGCTGCTCTTTGATATGGTCGGGCCATTGCAATGTATCGAGGTCTTCGAGCATGCGGTCTGCATAGTCGGTGATCTTGAGCACCCACTGCGGGAGGCTTTTCTTTTGTACCTGGGTGCCGCAGCGCTCACAGGCCGTCCCGTCGAGGTCTTCGTTGGCGAGCCCTGTCTGGCACGACGGGCACCAATTTATGGGCTCGTTGCTTTGAAAGGCCAAGCCGTGCTCATAGAGCTTCAAAAAGATCCACTGCGTCCATTTGTAGTACTCGGGATCGGTGGTGTTGATCTCGCGCGACCAGTCGTAGTCAAAGCCAAGGTTTGCGAGCTGCGATTTGAAATTCTTGATGTTCTTTTCTACAGCGACACGCGGATGAATCTTGTTCTTGATGGCATAGTTTTCTGCCGGCAGTCCGAAAGCGTCCCACCCCATCGGGTGCAAAACCGATTTACCCTGCATGCGCGAGAATCTGCTATAGATGTCGGTAGCAATATAGCCTTTCGGGTGTCCTACGTGGAGCCCTTCGCCGGAGGGATATGGGAACATGTCTAAGATAAAGGTTTTCTTACCCTTGGTCTTGCCATCCTTCGACTTATAGGGCTTCTTTGTCGCCCATTCCTTTTGCCACTTCTTTTCAAGCTTCTTGTGATCGTAGGACTTCATCGAAATACCTTAGCATGAGTCTATACAGTGCAAAAGCGCCTTGTTTGGGCGCTTTTGGTTCTCGGCTACTTTGATTTATCGAACCGAGGATATTTGTCTGGGTCGATAGTGCGTGTAAAGCAGGCATTGCCCGGCGAGTAAGTCCATGGTGCATTTTCGATCGACGTCGGCTTGCCAAATTCGTCATCCATGACAGGCCGACCAATTCCCGGCTGAGTCTTCTGAGAATCGAGATTGAACGTAGCGCACAGCTTGAAGGTGAGCGGCGGGACGAGCGTGTATTCGTACGAATACTGCGCGCCTTCGGAAGCCTGAGGATCAGCCGGTATCATAAAACCTTGGAGAGGATCCTCGAGATCTTTGAGGGTCGCCGGAAGGACGCCTTTCTGTTGGTAGTAGTTGGTAACCTGGTATTGTACGTTCTGGAGGTCGCTTACTTTCTGCGCGTCAAAACGCATAAGGCGCTGCGTGCGAGGCGACCCCATGATAAAGAAGCCCAGTACAATTGCTGCGATCACGAGTGCAGCAACGACGGCTCCAATGGCAAGTGCGCGCTTCTCGTGCATCTCCCAGTAGCCTCGGATATCCATGAGATAGTACGCAAACGTACCGCCTGCAACTACCAAGACTGCGGCAACCTTAAGAAGAAACGCACCTGTGAGATCCTCGCCGCCTAAGAAGTTTTGAATGAGTACGATGAGATCGATCACCATAGTGAGTCCCGCGAGAAACAGCGTGAAGAACACGAGCCAGCGGCGCACCCACAAATCCTTCTTTGCCGGAGTTCTACGGATATCCTTATTGAGAACTCGCGTGAGCCACAAATAAAGAGGAAATACGATGATGAGGCTCGCTATCGCTATACGCATACCGGTCGAATATGGGTCGGCGTAGCTTAAGACATCGGGAAACAGCTTGTCTGAGTATGCGAATAAGAGTGTGATGAGCGATCCGATAGACCAGTACAGGGTGATGATGGTCGCTGCCCACAAGAAGAAATCTTTCGGGGTCACTTTTGGTGTGTTTTCCATATGAAGTCACTATATAACAGAAACCCCCGCACAGACAGTGCGGGGGTGACCTACTTGGTGATAGAGCTCCAGAGTCTTTTCATCGAGTGATACGCGCTCACGTTTACCGCATAGAGGACTCGAGCGGTCAGTCGGGTATGCTGCTGATAATCGAGAGCTTTTAGTTCTTGACATACCAACCCTGGGTGCAAACAAAGCTGGTTTACAGAGCTGCCGTGGGCCACAGTGATATACGGCGCTCCGACCGGCACGACCGGAGAGCACCCTGCAACTTCGCTCCACACACTCGTTATAAGCGTGTACGTGTCGATGTTGACCTTGATACTCGAGCAGACCGATGCGGTACGATCGCCCGAAACGGCGTCGATCGCATAGAACCGCTCATCGCCACCAACTACTCTCACCCAGCCGATCCCGAGCCCGCGGTCTTCTATCTTGTAGACCGAAAGGTCGGTACATTCGTCGACACTCGGTTCGCTCCAGACGACGAGCGATTTGTCGGCGCTCACGAGACGCGGACACTCGACGATACCTATCTTAGGTGGGAGTGGCCGATCGAGCGAAGTGGGCGTGATGAAGACGAGAATCCCCATCAAGCACCCGAGGCACTTTCGTATCATGGGATTGCTCCTCTGTTTCTAACTAGCTGCCTGTATTATACCAGCGATTTGCATTGCTAAAAAGTCTGTCCTGTGATGTAAATTTGTATAGGTGCAGAGTTTTAAAAACGGTCCCTATCTGCGCTTGTTATGCAGTGCTGCTTTCCCTCCCCTATTCATGGCAGCGAAACAAAAGACTTACCGCACTTGGGCTTCCAAGGCGGGTGCTGCACACAATCTTGGCGCAGGTATTACCCCTAAAGAAAGGGTCAATTTGTAGACCGCGCTACGAGTGCATGAACTCCATCACATCCCCATCCTGCACAACATACTCCTTCCCTTCGGTACGCACCCATCCCTTCTCGCGCGCGGCAGGATATCCACCTGCCTCCAAAAGCTTGTCGCTCGATATCACCGTTGCGCGGATAAACTTATCGCGGAAGTCGCTATGTATGGCAGCGCCCGCAACGGGAGCGGTCGATCCACGGACGATAGTCCATGCACGGGTCTCTTTTTCGCCTGTCGTAAAAAACGAGATCAGATTCAGGGTCTCGTAGCTCTTCTTGATGAGCATATCGAGGCCGTCATCGGTGACTCCGAGCTCGCGCCGAAAGTCCATTTTCTCTTCTTCGTGCACGTCGGTAAGCTCCTTCTCGGTATTTGCATCTACGATCACATAGCTCGCGTGCGTCTCGGCAAAGAAGCGCATGAGATCGTCCCAACGACTGCCCGCCTCGATGTCGATGTTCACCACACCATTCTTGCGGTTAAGTACATATAAAAATGGCTTCGCGGTGAGAAGGTGGAACGATTTGAGTATGTCTTTCTCTTTTTCTTCTATAGAAACGGTCGAAGCGAGCTTCCCGGCCTCGAGCACCGGCACTATACGCTTCAGGAGATCGCGTTCGGCTACGGCGTCTTTATCGCCGCTTTTTGCATCGCGTTCGACACGCTCGAGACGCTTCGAGGCACTCTCGAGGTCGGCCAAGACGAGTTCGAGGTTGATAACCTCGATATCGCGCAGTGGATCCACCTCGCCATGCACATGCGATATGTCTTCGTCGTCAAAAATGCGCACCACATGCGCAATCGCGTCGGTCTCGCGGATGTTAGCCAAAAACTGGTTGCCCAACCCCTCGCCGTCTGAGGCGCCCTTTACCAATCCGGCAATGTCGACAAACTCAACTGCTGCGGGGACGATCTTTTGCGTATTAGACATGCGGCTCAAAGCTTGTAACCGCTCGTCGGGCACCGCTACCACTCCTACCGAAGGATCGATGGTTGCAAATGGGTAGTTAGCGATAAGCACGCTCTTCTTGGTGAGCGCGGTAAACAAAGTACTTTTTCCCACATTTGGGAGCCCGACAATGCCTATAGATAAACTCATGTCGCACTATAGTGACACACGAAGCGTCGATACACAATGTTTACGCCGCTTATCGCCGCTTTCGGTTCAAAAACAACACACAATGCTATTTGTATTAGTAAAGTTGTGAAGAAACGCTTCGCGCGTAGGATGCCGGCATGCCAGAGTTCGTCCAAGCTCGCGTTGCACTCTTTTCGTACATCCTTATAGTCTTTGCGCTGGTCTTTGCTGCCTGCGCTGACAACGCCTTGGCCGCCACAACCTCGCCGTATCCTATTGTCGTTACCTGTGGCGAGAATGGGCAGGCAGTCGTCGACAGCGGGTACTATACTTTTGACGACACAGATCCGTGCATTTTCGATAGCACAGCGATTCCCGATGAGCCATTTGGCGTACGCTATGTCGGCGTCTTTCAGGGGACCATCGGTAGCTCCACACTCGTAATGTCACACCAAACATCGAACTTTGGTTTGAGCACCCAGACACACAACGCCCCGATCCCTACCCCATCGGATGGTACGCCGCACTTTTTTGCCGTCTGGCGCGACCGCGGATTCTTTTCTATAGACGATAGCGCTACCTTCATTCAGTACGTAACGCGCGGAGGTCCGACACCCACCTACAATCGTTGGGGGTACGTACCGTTTGTCTGGGGCACGGTGGCAACAGCAACCCCATCGTGCACAACTGAATGTTTCTCGAATGTCTTGTTTGTCCCTGGAATCGAGGCAAGCCGACTGTACGGCAACGACGGATCAGGAGAGCGCGAGCTCTGGCTTCCGCATACCGATACCGATGGCGATGCGCTCGCCATGAACGCCGACGGGACGAGTCTACGCCCCGACATCTACACGCGTGATGTCATAGACAACGCCTATGTATGGAGCTTTGGCGACCTGTACGACGACTTTCTCAAGGACATGCAAGGACTCAAAAGTGCCGGGAAGATCAACGACTGGCGCGCCGCCCCCTACGATTGGCGACTCACCGTCGATCAGATTCTTTCTAGTGGAACAGTGACCGACGGTAAGATTTCGTACCTGCAGCCGACGAGTACACCCTTCATAGAGCAAACACTACGCGAACTGGCGGCATCGTCCAAAAGCGGCAAAGTCACCATCATCGCTCACTCGAACGGTGGGCTGGTTACCAAGCGCCTGTTGCAAAAGCTTGGCGACGCACAAACGCAAACACTCGTAGACAAAGTCATCCTCGTCGCGTCTCCGCAAGTTGGCACGCCACAAGCTGCTGCAGCTCTTTTGCACGGATACCAGCAGGGATTCGACTTTCCTGGACTTAAGCCGTTTATCACCGCAGCTACCGTTCGCGCAGCTGGCGATACCATGCCTGGCCTCTTTGCGATGCTGCCCTCGAATGCTTACTTTACGCAAGTAGACGACCCACTCTTTCTCTTTTCGTCGACCACGCTTCCTACCATGGCAGAAACCTATGGCGAGTTCATCCATTCCGAGGCCTCGACCGCTGCCTTTATTGCCGACACAACTCGCACCGCGCCCGCCCGAACCGATTTGGATACTCCTACCGTACTGAACCGATCACTCGTAGACGACGCCTATGCACTTCATGCCTCACTCGACACATGGGCACCTCCTGCTGGTATAGAGGTTATACAAATAGCGGGCTGGGGCATGCCAAAGACAGTGGCCGGCGTTCGATACGCGCTCGGCCAGCGGGAGGATGGAAGCTTTGGGATAACCATTGACCCGCAATTTACCGTTGATGGTGACGGTACGGTGGTAGTACCAAGCGCGCTTTGGCTTAAT
>CAZYLZ010000009.1:0-48252 GCA_964648335.1 uncultured Candidatus Saccharibacteria bacterium
TCCTTATATCGTTCGGGACGGACGACGTGCCCGGGGTTTCCTGGTTATTAAAAAAGATACAGAGAGAGCCAAGGCTCTCTCTGTACTTCGTGTGTCGTCTTAGGATGGCATCTGATACGCGTCGGATGTCGTGACGGTGGCACCCAGCGAGCGCATATCGCCAAGGAACCGCTCGCTTTCGACCGGGTCGATGCCCGCAATGCAATCGACCAAGATCACAATCCGCTTGGCAAACTCGACGCCGAGGTACTTGATGATCTGCTCGACAGTACGCCGCACGCAGTAGTCGGTAGCGACACCAACCACTATGAGCACGTCGCATTTCGACAGACCTGCCAAGAGTCCGTGATTGGGCATCGTGCTCGGAATCGCCGGATTCTGCACCTGCGCCTCGATGGCACCATAGTGCTCTTCGATGACGGCCATCCCCTTGAGGACAATGTCGACACGAAGTCCGTGCACCTTCTCCCAGGTAAGGAGTGCATGAGCGACATCTGCTTGATGCAGCTGTCCCCAGGTTCCTTCGACGCAGTGCGCCGGCCAGATCCGCAGGTACATTCCCGAGGTAGCCTCGAGCTTTTCGAGGTACTCGAGCACCAGCCCGCGAAAGAGCGCGCCGCCGAAATCGAGGCTCCAGGTACCGTCGAGCACCTGCTCGCGCTTGATCTGCGTGTACGCGGCCGGATGGTTGCCGTCTTGGTCGACCCACATGTGCGGATGTGCCAGCTGATTGAATGGATGATTGTCCATAGACGCCCATATCCGCGCGATCCGCTTCGCTTCCCGCTCGATGAATCGAGCCGTCTTCTTGGCCGCACTGAGCCCGCCTTTGACGGCGAGCGCCGCGGTGCGCAAGATTCCGTCGGCATCGACGAGTGTGTATGCGGTGCCATCGTCAGTACCCATGAAGTCGTTATCGAAGTCGACACTCATGATCCCTATCGTCTGCTGTTTCATAGTTCTCTCCTAGTGCTTTGACACGTGTTTCAAAGAGCTCTCTGTCTCTAACTAGTGTATAGTTTACACTAAGTAACGACGCGAGCAAGTCCGTAGCGGTTTTAATACATTTTTTACCAATAGTCAACTACTCGCCTTGGAGATTGGTGCTGAAGGGTTCGCGGTGCACGATACTGTTAGAATACGTTCACACCTATGACCGAACGGATCACGAATTCCCCAGGCACCTCCCGCGAGTCTACCGAAGACCCGTTCGACGTTCAGCAGAAGACTGAATCGGCGCACGACGCCGTTACTTCCCTCTTTGAGAAAGCAGGGGTACCGCTCGATCTGCTCACATCGGGCAAGATACGACCGTCATCCATACTCTATATGGCGTATTGGTATCATCGGATGCGCAACAATCGAGACGAGCGTTCGAACGTACGAGACGGTCTCTTTAATTATCTGCGTGGCACGGTACGCGACCCTATGCAGGTTACCGAAACTATTCTTGCGTCTACAGATATCCGATCCGTGTGTACCGAATACGTCGAGCAACTTATGGCACCTATGCGGACGATAGATCTTGTCGTAGTGAATGAAGTAAAGCCCGGAGAAAAGAATGTGCTGGCGTATTCGCGCGACTCGTATCCTAAAGGACCGGCACTTCCCGGCGGATTCATCCGAGACGAAGACGAAGACAACGAGCTCGGCATTTCGGGCGAGGTGTTCGCGGCACTCAGGATTGCCGCAGATAAGATCCTGGGAGCAGGCGCTGCCGCACGGTACGAACGCAAGACCGATGATCGTGGTCGTGAGTACTTTTTGGTGCGTGGAGCGACCGATACACCTGCCGTGCGCCTCCACGCCGAAGATGAGGCTGGCTATCGCTTCCGCGAAAACGTGAAGTCTGTTCTGCGACCGTCCGATCCGCGGCATATCGTAGATACGATCGGCTATACCTGTGAGCTGATCGGCGAGCCCGAGAAGGATCTCTCGTGGAGATCGAAAGCAGACATCATGTCACTGGAATCCGCGACGGGCGGCTTCGCATTTGGTCATCATAGAGAGATAGTCGCGCATATCACGGCACGGACGTCGGTCGAGAAAGAGCGCGAGCTCAAAGAGCGCGAATTTGTCCGCGGCATATTTAGTGAGCCGCTTTCTTCCTACCGGACCTTGCGTGCGCGATTCGAGGCAAACCACGATTCTGCCGATACGTCGTTCCCCGAACTCTTTCCTGTGGTAGACAAGCTGCTCTCCGAATCGTTTACCGACGACATAAACGAATTGTGCCGTGCAACGCCGATCATCGCCGGCATCCGCGACAAAATGGTCATATCGCTGCGGCATGTAAGCCTCAAGAACAGGACCTTCTGCCCGTACCTCCCGACCCTGCGTGCCATCGCCGAAAGCATCGCTTTTTTCGATCTTGTCGCGAGGCATAAGAAAGGGTTCTACGAATCGATGCCGAAAGATTCGATTGTCGAACACAACCCGGCCAAGACGCCCCATGCTTCGTACCATATGTATCGCTACAAGTACCGATATGACGAGATGATGGGGATGGTGCCGCACGAAATAGTCATCCCCTCATTCGAAGAGCTCTCAGCGACTAACCTCATGCAGGTCCGTGCGGTACCGATCCGCTTCATAGGACTTTCCAAAGATTTCTTGTACGTCGACGAGTTCGAACAGTCCCCCGAGGAATTCTTTATGCACGACGCGAATCATTCGTGGAGGATGATCATGGAGGACCGGAAAGCCGAGGAGAAGTATGGCAGGACACGGGAGCAGCTGATAGAGGAATCAGCCGCATTTAGCAAAGAGTATCTCGACCACATCAAGATACGAAAGTCAGACACGGAAGAACAGAAAGAGTTGAAGAAACTAAAGAAGATAATCCTCTTCGAGATCGTGCACGAAGACGCCCGCCCGTTCCTAAAGGACGTCATCGGAACCTATATCCAGCTCAAAGAAGGCAGCCCTGTCCCCTTTGAAGTGCCTCACGTCGATACGCAGACTGGGTATATGGATGTCGTCGACACTCTCGATACCGGGATCAGCACCCTTTCCTACGTCCGCAACAAGCTCCAGCATGGATTCTACGATCAAGTGGACGCGCAGCTGCCGCAGATTGTCGGGCCACAGTACCGAACCGCTGCATGGATAGCAAAGGCTGCCTACGAGATGCTCGTAGAACTGGAGTCTCCGCCTCAGAAAGGCGCAGACCTTGACCCTGACGGTCGCGTTTCGTACGAATGGCTACTTAAGCGAACCTGCGCCGCGGGCCCCGACAACATCCACAATACGGACTTTACCGACCCTGAAGTCGAGAAGTTCGGCGACGCTACTGAGCGTCTGAATCCGAAACGCTACCAAGCGTAGGTTTCTTACTGCTACTCTTTTGTCTTTTCTGCGACGAGTATCGAAGTCGATACGAGCGAGTCGAGCTCGTCGTCTGAGAGACCGAAGTCCCTCCCCCACTTTTGGCGCAGGTATGGTATGCAGTACGTCTCGTTGTGTATGACTTCTGCTCCTAAGAGACCGAATAGCGCCTGGTATTCCTGGTTCGTCACCGGCACGTAGTGTTCGGTACACTCTCGCTCCCAGTTATCGGTATAAAAATATTTGAGGAGGAAGTGATTCACCGTATACAGCGAATCGAGCGGTCCGTGGGAGCGTTCAAAATCGGCGACCAAAGGAAGCATCTCTGGCACAGCACGGATCTTATCGGCAATAGCGCCCGCACCAGAAGTTTTTTCTTTTGACTGCTCGGAAAGCATCATGTCGCGCACCACAATGCGTCCACCTGGCGCCAAGAGCTCGTATGCGTCGGCGAGTGCTTTTACCACCGACGATTTCCCTTCGCCGTACGAGTAGAACTCGTGCAAGACTGAAGTGAACAGCAATGCGTCGAATCGTTCGGGCCGCGCGAGCATCTCGCGTAGATACACCTTCTCGAAAGTCGGTGCACTATCGTCCTGCCCTGCTTTCGCAGCTTCCACGAAGTCGCCATTGAGATCGATACCTTTTATCCGCGCCTTCGGAAACAGCGGTGCAAGAGCGTGAGTTACGACACCGTCGGCACAGCCCACGTCGAGTATTTCGCGTGCGCTCTCTGGAATATACTCGGCGACCTTCAGCTTTTCTCGCAAGGAATGCGACATACGTTCGAGGTACCCCTTCGGATCTTTGAGATTTGCATCTAACGATGGCATAGACACCAGTATATCGCGCAAAAGAATACCGCGCCCATTGGTATGGGCGCGGTGCAGCTCTTTAGAGCTTCTTGATGACGGCTTGGGCAATCGCCTCCGAAGAAACGACACGGCCATCGGGCGTTACCAGATTATCTTCGGCAAGCACACGATCAACCGCTCCACGGACCCGACGAGCAGCCGATGACTCGCCGATATGGTCGAGCATCATTGCCCCCGAGAGAATGAGGGCGATCGGGTTTGCTATACCCTTGCCGACGATGTCCGGGGCAGTCCCGTGAACAGCTTCGAAGATGGCAAAGCCATTACCGATATTAGCTCCCGGCGCAAAACCTAAACCCCCAATGAGCCCGGCACACAGATCCGAGAGCAAGTCCCCGATCAAGTTTGTGGCTACAAGCACATCGAACCGCTCGGGATTGCGCACGAGTTGCATCATGCAGTTATCGGCGATGATGTCATCACACGCGATCTCGGGGTAGTCTTTCGCTACCCCTTGGCATTGCCGCAGAAAGAGCCCGTGCGACTCCTTGAGGATATTCGCCTTGTGCACGATGGTCACGCGCTTTCGGCCATGAGCTCTCGCGTACGCGAATGCGCTCTCGGCGATGGCACGAGACCCGGCAACGGTGATTCGCGAAATTGCTTGCACACCGCCGTGTATCTTGTGTTCGTCCCCGACATAGAGATCTTCGAGGTTCTCTCGGAAGATCACCAGGTCGATTGAGACGTCAGAGAATCGCGTCTTGACACCCGGCATGGTACGGATCGGCCGAACGTTCGAGCGCAACCGAAATTTTTCGCGAAGTCGCACATTGATGCTCCGATGACCGCCGCCGAGCGGTGTTGCCGTTGGGCCTTTGATCGCTACTTTCGTATCTCGAATCGACACCAACGTCTCTTCCGGCAATCCTGGCGGTTCCAACCGCGCAGCAGATTCCCCGATTGCATGGTGATACCACATAAACGGCACACGAGTCGCCTCGAGAACAGCCAGCGTGGCCGCCATGACCTCTGGACCGATGCCGTCGCCGGCCAAAACTGTTACGATTTTCGTCGTCATTGTTTAGCTCCTTTTCTGACGCTTCTTTTTTAATTATACCATTATTTTTATGTATTACAAGTACTTTTCCTACATTCGGCGCGTGATCTGCTCGATTGAAAAACATTCAAAAAATGGTACGTTTTCCCGAGCGCCCGCAGACACCCTGTAGGCACAAATGGAGGATACCGGAATGCATCTCAAGAGACCGTGCGTATGGGCGCTTTCAGGAACTCTCGTACTGTCCCTGCTCCCACTCGAGGTATTTGCTGCCCAGCCGCAGCAACAGCCACGACGCTTCCAGCAAACACAGCCCCGCTTTGTCGCGCCACAGCCACGGATTCATGTGCAACCTCGAGTTGTGGTACCGCGACGACTTCCGCAGCAACAGCCGCGCGTGTTCGTACCTAAACAAGTGCAACCGCGGTTTGTGCAGCCAAAGATAGTGCCGCGAGTAAATCCAAACCCGACGTTCAAGAAACAGAATCCGCCTGTCTTTGCGCAGCCCAAGCGACCGTTTGTCCCCAACCCGACAATTGGCAAGGGACCGCAGACGTTTGGCAACCAGAGGATAGTGCCCAAGGGAAACCTTGCGAGTGTCGGAACTTCGTTTACACGCGGCCCGCACACCTATCGACTCCTCGGTCGCCCAAACGGCGTTGCGCGCGTAAAGCTCGTCAATCATGTCTGGAAGAAGCCGCCAGTGCACATTCAGCAAAAACTCTTAGTGCACAAAAACCACAAATGGCACGCGCCCTGGCGCAAACTCATGTGGGCAGGACTCGCGATAGGCATCCCACTTGCGATCTACGAGACCTGCACACACTACCTCGACCAAGGCAACTACGACGCATTCGAGTCGACCTTGACCGCGTATGCGGCACAAGATGACGACAGCGACGATGATGTCGTCGAAGAGCCCGAAGAAGAGGTAGAATGCGAAGATTGATACGACAAGCCCGCGCAGACGCGCGGGCTTTTTTGCTAGTTGCGGATATCCTTGCAGATATAGACTCCGCCAGGAGGAAAATTGCGTGGCTCGAAGATAAAACGCACGGAAGCGAAATGACGCTGATAGAACGGCATGAAAATAAGCGGAAACTCGGTTATTTGATTGAACGAACCTTTGAGCGAGAGAGCGGTGCGCACCGAAGCAAAGAGCATGTTCTGATTCTCGGGCGAGAGCGATGGTACACCAAGACCCGACACTATGTAATCTGCCTGCCCTATCCCCCGCGCTTCCAGAGCCTGCGCGAACTGGCATGCGTTACCCTCGATAATCTCGATATTCGCATGCTTTGCGAACCGTTGACGGAGGATCTTTGCAAAATCGGCATCGCTCTCGAACGAGAGTATCCGACAGCTCGAAGGAGCTGCTTGGGCTATTATTTCGGTGATAGCTCCGGTACCTGCCCCGAGCTCGACCAAGACTTTGGCCTGAGACCAGTCGATATTCGAGACAGTCTGGCGCGAAAGCCATCGGCTACTGGGGACAGCGCTCGCGATGAGGGTCCCGTGACGCAGGAATTTCTTTAAAAAGAGGGCTGTGTTGTTCATGGTGGGGCGAAGGCCTATGGTAGCACGGTACGGACCCTGCTCCTTGAGGGCTGCCCGAAAATGATTGAAATACCCTAAAAGTAAGGTACAATCATCGCGTTACCGAGGCGCAGGTCTGGGAACATATGCGGATGTAGCTCAATTGGTTAGAGCACTTCCCTGTCACGGAAGAGGTTGCGGGTTCGAGTCCCGTCATTCGCGCATAAAACACAAAAGTCAGGGCATGCCCCTGGCTTTTTGTGTTTTACCGCGATGCGGGACTCGAACGGAATCGGCGCGGGTCCCCACGAGAACGTGGGACGCCGATTCCAGGGCCGAGAAATTTCAAACTGCGACGGCAGTTAGAAATGTTCTTGGCCGAGACCGTCATTTGCGTAGCAAAAGTGCCGGGACTCGAAAGGTTTTGCCGCTCACCCGTCCAGAAGGGCGGGTCGGCAAAACCAGGGCCGAGAAATTTTGCGAGTGACGACGAGCAAAATGTTCTTGGCCGAGCCTGTCATTCGCGTAGCAAAAGTGACAGGACTCGAAATGCGCAGTCGCTTCGTTACCCCATGCTATCCTTTTGCATAAGAAGCACTTAATAACTTCGCAATTAACCCTATGGAACACGACCACAAAGCCCACGCCGACATGGAGAACACCTGTATACTCTGCCGCATGCACCAATCTATGCACCATAAGAACGCCTGCGGCATGTGCTGCGGCAGCAATCATTACGGAATACTCCGCATCATCCTCGCCCTCGGCATACTCACCTTCGTCTTTTGGGCCGGCAAGGAGCTCGGTGAGATGACAAGCGAGCGTGGCTACGACGAATACAGCGGATACGGCCAAGGACGCCACATGATGATTTACCGAGGCGACACAGGATCCAACATGATGTACGGCACCGTCCAGGTAGACACGACGGCCGCAACCAAAGCAATACCGGCCCCCGGCACGCCGTTCGTACCCAAGCCATAAACTCTTGACCCTACAAAAAAACACCAAGGCCATTTACTGCCTTGGTGGTTTTTTGTTTTCGCGTGCAAACGCTAGTTTGGCATGAGCGCCCTGCCCTCCTTAACGGTTACCACCTTGATGCCGGACGACTTTATATAGTCGACGATCTGCTTGAACTGTGCCGGCGTCATCGAGAACTGATCGCCGCCGTTCTTTACTTCGTGAACACAAAGGATGAACCACTGCTTATTGGCTTTTGCGGCGTCTATGCGCGCCTTGATGTTCGAGAATGGTGTCGATTTTTCCGAACAGAAGCTCTTGAGCTCGTATTTGTCGCTCGTAGCCACATTCGCCGTCTGGTCGTCGACACCGCGTGCGCTCGAGTACCCTGCCTGCGCCGCCAACGTCTTGATAGAAGTGTTGAACGTTCCGTAGGGATACGCAATAGAAGTGACCGATGTCTTAGTGAGATTCTCGAGGTACGTTTTCGAATTCTTGATCTCGTTGTTGATGGCAGCCGTCGAAAGCGTGGTGAGATCGGTGTGGGTTACGGTATGATCCGCGATCTCGTGCCCCTTTGCTGCAATATCCTTTACCTGCGTCGGAGTCATGAAATCGGTCCATCCGCCCTGAATGGGCTCGGTTGTAAGATAGAACGTTCCTTTGAGCCCGGCGGTCTGAAGGATCGGCAATGCGTTGGTGTACTGCGTAACCCAGGAGTCGTCAAAGCTGATAGTCACCATGCCCTGGGTAAACGGTCCTGGCGTCGGAGCTGGTGGCACAACAGGTGGTGTGGTCGTCGGAGTCGGAGGAACTACCGGCGGGACTACTGGTGGCACCGTATTTCCCGAAGAAAGCGAAACATCGTCGATTGTAAGTGTCCCCTTCTTATCGAGGAGCTGAAATACCGAAACCTTCGTCATTCCGGCTGGAATCACGAACGTTGCCGTGATTTGCTTCCAGACCGTCGATGCCGGCACAACGTCTACGATCGAGTCGTACGATACGCCTCCTGCCGTCTTGGTGTACTCGACGTCAACCTCGGTGGCCACGTCCGACTTGTACCATGTGCTAAAGGTATAGGTTGCGCCCGGGGTGACGGTGACCGCCGCATGCTGCCATCGTGCGTCTCCCGTCGAGTTTGATCCGAGCGTTATCGACGCGCCCTTGGTCGCATTGTTACCGACGGCTGGATACGTAAACGTCGGTGTCGGTGTTCCCCAGCTCACCTTGGTCCATCCCGCAGGGACTCCGGTGCCTGCGGTCTCTAAACCGGGATTTTGAATGAGATTCGCCACTGTCTGCGCCTGCAGAGAGCTGGGCAAGAGAATACTGAATAGCAATGCGGATACTAATATAACAAAAAAATTTCGCGGACGGTCAATCGCTCTTTCCATAGCGGGCGTGCAGAATTAACTGAAAATAAATAAGTCTGCCCGAAAGGATATCACTCGTCGACGAGTTCGTGTCATGTGTATATCGCAACCCGACACGGTACTTGCCCTCGAACAAACATCGTCGTGATATCGAGGAGCGATGAACGCGACTTGCATGCTGCTTTACAAAAGAGTACAATGTCGCCTTATAGCGGGGTAGAGTAACAGTAATTCGCGAGGCTCATAACCTCGAGATCTCGGTGCAAATCCGGGCCCCGCAACACGAAAGCAAAAGAGCCTGCATGGGCTCTTTTGGTTATATGTTGCGGGGCAAGAGAGCACTTGAGTGCTCTCTGCCGGGTTTGCACGCCGGAGCGATGTTTTGTGAGTGCACAAAACCGCGAGGCCGGGCAGGAGGCGCAATCCGCCACGGGCGGATTTGCGACCCGACGCCAAATCCGGTCTGTATTGAACTAAAGCCATTAAACTGGTATCGTACGAGGCACGTCGGGGTAGCTCAGCCGGTTAGAGCGAGCGTTTCATAAGCGCTAGGTCGTGGGTTCGAGTCCCACCCTCGACACAGATTTTGCGCAGCGAATGCTGTGTCGAGGAGTATAGTGCCAAAGCACTATACGGTGGGACTCGAAAGCCGCAGCCGCCTTATTGGCGGCGAGGCGGGGTCGCGAGCGTTTTCACCAGAAAACGACTTGTGACCGAGACGACTCGAACGTCGGCAAGCCATAGCGCTGGGTCCCATAACGTACGGCAGGACAGGATTCACTTCATCGTTGTCGAAAGCAGTGACCCGTGACCGAGACCACCCTCGACACAAAACAATCAAATAAACTTGAACTCCTTGAATACCTGTTCAAACATCCCGATTACCCTGCGCACTTCGCGTTCGTTAAGGCTAAGTCCTGCTCCGTCATGCGCAACCTTGTTGCGCAGCTTGTGCGCCTCCCAAGCAAGATCGATCGTCTGGAACTCGCCCTTACTCACCTGCTTCAGCTTGTCGCTCAACGTCTGCCCGATATACCCCTGACTGGTCAGGAGCTCGTCGAGCATTATGTCGGCCTCAAGAATGGCGACGCGCCAATCGTTGGGGTTGTTGGTATTAGAAAGGTCTACCACTTGCTTAAATCTGAGGGCATTCTGTGACGGCCCCTCGTCGTGGCTGTCGTGGTGCCCATGTCCGTGGTGCGCTCCATGCATCGCTTCGTGTTCGGCATGCTTTACTTGCGCAGTGCGCATATAAACGTAGACGATCCCTGCGAAGAAGAGTATGGAAAAGAATATCCCGATAGGCACGTATGCGCTCCAGATCGAATTCAAAAAATCCAACAGGCTGTTGGATGTCACCGGATCCGACGCATAATCTGATACCGGTACGGAAATGTCCGAGGACGCGTCGAACTGGTCTGTCGGGACATGATAGTCGACTTCTTGTGCCAAGATAATGGGCTCACTTCCAAGCTCCATAAGTGCCGCAGCAGCCGACGCTAGCTCTCTCGTCACCGGGACCGAGTATTCATCGATTGACGATGCTTCGGCGACGTCGGACTGCGCAAATGGCTCGATGACTGCTGATGCGATAGCTTTCGGCGGTGCCGCAAGCGCCGAACCGGTAGCACGCAAGGCGGCGCTCGAATTGTCCTGCACTAGATGTGCTGCGCTCTCGGCCAAGGGTGCTACCGTGTCGACGATCGCCATCGGCTCGATGACGATGCCATCTTTGGTGATTGCTTCGGATTCGCCGGTAATAGCGTTGGTGGCAGCAGTTGCGACAGCCGGAACCAACCCAAAGACAACCCGGGCCGCGGTAGGTGAAAAAAAACACAGGAGCGCTATAACCGAGAGCGTCACGAATGCAAATCCCGAACCTCCTTCATCGTGCATACTGTCTTATTGTACTACGCAGCAAGCCTGCCGAGTTCGAAAAGTGCCTCCTCTCCCCCGTGTCGGCCGATGAGCTGGAATCCGACCGGAAGGTCGACTCCATCGCGCTGTACAGTGCCTCCAGGGACCGAAATGGCCGGAACCCCGACCAGGTTTACCGGAACCGTAAAGATGTCAGCCGCATACATGGCAAGTGGATCGGCCTTTTCGCCTATAACAAATGCAGGTGTCGGGGATGTCGGTGTCGCGATGACGTCGACCGTCTCGAATACGTGTGCAAGCTCTGCACGCATGACGTCGCGCACGGCACTTGCTTTGCGATAGTACGCGTCGTAATACCCAGACGAGAGCACAAAGGTACCCAAGAGGATGCGGCGGCGAGCTTCTTTTCCGAACCCTTCCCCGCGCGAACGTTCGTTTACCTCTTTGACGGTCTCGCCGGCTACCGAGAGCCCGTAGCGAATGCCGTCGAAGCGCGAAAGGTTTGTCGATACCTCGGCCGGCATGATGATGTAATACACCGGCAATCCATGCGCAAACGATGGAAGCTCGACGTCGACGATCTCGTATCCGTTCTTCTTGAGTCTCTCGAGCGACGCTTCAAATCGTGCGAGCACATCGGGGTCGATCCCCTCTTTCAAAAACGCTCGTGGGACGCCGATCTTCTTCTTGCGGTTGACGCTTCTATCTTGATAGAAATCATTTGGGAGCGAGGTGCCGTCCATATCGTCATGCCCTTTTATAGCTTCATATACAATCTGTGCATCCTCTACCGTTCTGGCCAACGGACAGATCTGATCGAGCGAGCTACCCATGGCAATAGCACCGTAGCGCGAGACCATGCCGTAGGTCGTCTTGAGTCCAACGACTCCGCACAATGCTGCCGGCTGCCGCACCGAGCCGCCAGTATCAGTCCCGAGTGCCGCGAGCGCCATGTTTGCTGCAACAGCCGCTGCAGAGCCTCCCGACGATCCCCCAGGAACGCGACGGATGTCGTGCGGATTTTTTGTAGGACCATTCGAAGAGTTTTCGGTAGAGCTTCCCATCGCAAACTCGTCCATGTTGGTGCGTCCCAAAAATACGGCGCCCTGGGCTTTGAGCTTCTGTATTACGGTCGCGTCGTACGAGGCGACGTAGTTTGCCAAGATCTTTGACGATGCCGATGCAATGCGTCCCTTGATGAGGATGTTGTCTTTGATCGCCATCGGGATCCCAGTCATGGGCATGCTCTTGTCAGCCGCTATCATGGCATCGGCAGCTTTTGCCTGGTCGATCACGTCGGCAAACACCTCGAGATACGCATGGATCTCGGAATCTTTTTGCTTGATAGCATCTAAATATGCCTGAGCAAGATCGACCGCGGTATAGGTTCGCGCATCGAGATCTTTTCGCGCCTGAGCGATAGTGAGAGTAGCGAGGTCCATATTATTTGGTGCGCTTTACCATTTGGTGCACCTCGACACGGTTGTCGCGCACCAATGGCGCCGCCCTGAGGAGGTCTTCGGTAAACATGCCAGGCTCGTATGCGTCAACATCGTCGCGCATGACGTTATAGAGCTCGCCGGGAGCCTTTACGAGGTCGGCGCCGACAGCCTGAATCTCGTTGACGAAACCTAAAATTGCAGGCAATTCCTTCTCGAGCTCGGCAAGCTCGGTCTCGGATACGGCGACTCGGGCCAGGGCCGCCAAGGCCCTAACGTCTACCTTTTGCGCGTCATTCATGGGCTCACTATAGCCGAAAACCGACATTCTGTCAGCAAAAGAAAAACCCCGGTCGCATCTGCAATCGGGGTCATGTTCAGTTTCCTAGAAGCGCCTGCATCTCATCGACGAGCGCACGGACACGGGCGATGTGTACCTGCGCGCGACGAAGATGACTTCTCCCGCGCCCTATCCTAGCTTTGGTACGTGTCGACATGATGATACTCTCCTGCACAGCTATTACCTAGGTGCTATTTTCTTGATTGTTTCCCAAAGATCATAAGCCGATCGGTAGCCGGGATCGTTCACGATTACTCGCGCTTCGTCCGCTTCCTTTTCAGCACGGGAACGTTCTACGCGAACGCGTTCGAGATCTTGGGACAACGACTCTTCCTTTTTCTTGAGCTCGGATACGCGAATCTCGGTCGCCGACTGAACCTTCCGTGCCTCGATGAATTGATCAGCTCGCACTGATGCTGCTTTCACGGTCTCAAGAGCTTTGTCCACTTCGTAGACCGGCGCATCCGCGCGTTTCGGAGATGGCGGTGGCGCTACTGGCTGAGTCCGGGTCGTGACGACCTGCGTCGACAAGGCTTCGGCCCGTGGTGTTGATTGCCCTTCTTTCGGTATCTCAATTTTCTGCTGCTGAAAGAAGGTCTTTCCTCCGTATGCCACTGCAAGCATCTTGGTGCTCTCTTGGAACGAGAGATATCCGAGAGCGATATACGCATCGACAAGGCTCATGATCACGCTTTTCGGATACTGAGTGAATGCCCTCGCCAGATACGTTTCCAAATCATTACGATCGATCTGGAGCTTCGAGATCGAGCCACGATCGAACATGAGTTGGAGCATTGCCTTCATCATGTTCGCCGCAACCGCCCTGTCTCGGCGGAGGCTCTCGAGCGTTCCCTGTTCGGGCTCACTCGGCGAAGCTGACGCCCCGGCTGTTGGATCCACCTGCTTAATATCCTTCAGGTCGACGACAACCTGTTCGGAAGGTCGCTGCTTCGACGAGGCGACTACCTCCGTGATTTTCTTTACCGTTCCTTCGACGTCGAATCCTTCGCGAAACTGAAGACGATACAGCCACCCCGATGCAGGATCAGAGAGCTGTATAATCATACTTATACCAGGCGAGATACCCCTGGTTTCGCAACCGATGACACGGATGCGAGACGCAGAATCTCCGACTGCCTGGGGTTTTATCGCACGCATCACGTACGACCCGTGCAATCCGATCTGATTGAGGATCGCCGCCATCTCGAGCTCAACATGCACGCGAATTTCTGCTAAACGAGAATTCGGCGTTCGAGGTCCATCGATAGTGACGATGGTTTTGCTTTGTCTTTCAGATGCCATCATACGATTCTCCTCACGAGGTTCCTGTATTCGTTATCCTGAAAAAATCATACTTTAAAATAGTAAAGAGTCAATAAACATAGAAAAACCCCGGAGCCTTATCGGTTCCGGGGTTTTTGTCGTTTAGTGCATCTTCTCGTCGGGTTTCTGCACCTTCTCGAGCTTCTGCACAGGAAACGCGCCGTCGAGCGAATCACACGAAGCGATGAGATAACTCAAGCCTCCGCGATAGCGCTCTGCGTACTGCTCAGCAAGGTCCCGATACTGTCCCTGGAAGGAATTCAGCATCACGATCTCCATGATGTGGCAGTTCTGCAGGAACACGATCCGACGCAGGTTGTCTCCGCACTGCTTCCAGTGCGGGTGCGCCTGGTTAAAGATGATACGCCCCTGCGACGGGATGTAGTCGTAGATCTTGTAGAACTCCTCCATGTAGTGGTATTCGATATGGAAGTTGAGCCCATCAACCTCAACCTTTCGTCCACGCTCGCCATTGGGTCCCTTTGCAGTAGACGCCTTGACGGGCTTCTTGCCCTTCTTCGGCTTCTTCTTGGACGATGTGTCACGGCCAGGATCCCTGTCCGACTTCTTCTTGTCGGGCTGGACAACCATAGTGTCGCCATCCTTGTCCTTGGTGTACCCCGAGCCTTGTTGCTCGAGCGAATTCACGAGATCGGAGAAATCAGGATCCTCCTTGAGCCTCTCGATGAAGTCGAGCGCATGAGCGCCATACAACTCGGTGCGAGCGTCTTCCTTGGCCGACCGGATCGCATCCATGTGGCTTTTGGCCACGAGAAGATACCACTCTTCGAGCCCGGCGATGATGCCATGCTCGACAATATCGTCCTCGCAGAAGCTCTCACGGTTCGGATGCAGCTCCGCCTTGCTTGCTCGGATGCTTCCTTCGAAGACACCAGAGACGAGTGCATTGCTGCATTCGTGCGAAAGCTTCTTACCCACCTTATGGACGAAGTTTTCGATCGGAAAGAGCTGGATGTTGCTTTCGGAGCCGATCGTCACCTTGCCGATATGTCGTCCCTTGTCGATCTTCGCGAGGTAGAGATCGAAACTAAACGATCCTGCTGCCTCGTTCTTGATGACACGCTTCGGCAGCGGGCTCCCGCCGTAGGCTTCGATATGAAGCGGCCCGCTTTTCTTAGCGATACCCTTCTCATCGACCATCCGGATCGAGAACGTGATGCGCTTCCCCGTCAGCTTTTCAACCGACCGGATCGCGTCGTGATAGTCACGCTTGATCTTCACCCATAGGTCGTCGATCGAGACGAAACTCCTCTGGCGCTTCGAGAACTTGAACACCTCGAGCCGCGTACGCCACCAGACGCGGCGTGCGTCCTTTCGGGTGTCACGTGAGGTCGGATCGAACTCGAGGTCTTCGCGCTGTCCCACCGGGATCGCAGGATCCTTTTTGGACGCCATGATACCCGCACAATCGAAGGTCCACGTATGGTAACCGTACGCAGCCTCACGACCACGGACAGTCGCCGTGAAGAGGTAGCGCTCAGATTTGTCGGTATTAGCGACGAATCCGCGCTTGAACCTGCCGATCTTATCGGCCTCTTCCTTCACCTCGTATACGGACTCCATGGCACGATCGAAGTTCTGCTTGTCGGTGCCATCGCCGTCGCCAGTCACTGCATAGTAACCGGTATTGTGCTCGACATCGATATCGATCCGCGCTGCACGGTTGTCGATCAGGTTCGCGACTGCTTCGAGACAGGCGCGTTCCGGCGTCTGGTAGGTCTCAGCGGCTGCACGCCATGCTTGTCCAACATGGACACCGCCAGTCGTGTAGCTTTGCTTTGCGGAACTACTCATTATGACTCTCCTTGAAGTGTTCGCGGGCATGTTCCCCACTGAGCTGATTCAGTAGTGTGATGAGCGGCACGAGTCCGAATCCACCGATCGCATCGCGCAGATGTTGCCGTTCCATCGGCGTGAACTCATTCGAGAGAATGTGTTTGCCGAGGGTCTGGAGACCTTTTGCGTGAGCGATGAACGATTCGGCTATCGCTGCCTTGGTTTGCTTCGACAACGCGGCTTTGCCATTAAATGCTTGCAGATAGGCTTCCGCGCGCTGTGCGTAGATACCTCGGATTGAACGAACCTTGAGCCACCGATTGACGGTGCTTGGGTCGACTCCCATCACGTTCTGGAACGTGACCTTCTGGTCGGGGTGTTCCGCAAGGAACTCCCTGACTTTTCGAGTGATGTCTTTTTCCACAGTTTACTCCTTGAGTTAAGGTGCATTACTAAAAAATAATATACTACATTTTTTTAGAAAAACAATATCTGCAAAGAAAAACCACCGCCCCAGAGGGGCGGTGGTTTGCATTAGCGGAGATGACCCTTGATGGCCTTCTCGAGCGCCTGCAGACGCTCGACTTCCCCCACAAGAGTATCGAGCATCACACCAAAGAGACTCGTTTTTCCAAATTCATCTCTTCGCTCTTTGATCCAGACAATTGCCTTTTCAGTGGTGATCGCAGGATCCGGATGTCGCGGCCTTTTGTAGGATTCGTCGCCTACTTTCTGCGGTGTTGTTTTTCCAACACCATTCAAAGCTATTCGCATCCTAGATACAGGATCATACGGAGCGAGAATTTTTTTACGCTCCAGTTCTTGCAAGACTTTACATGCGGTCCCTGCCCCGATTCCTGTTGCCCTCCGCAAGACCCTGTGCGAGATACTGCCGTTCTTCCTTACTAATGCCTCAGCCACGGGGATGCAGGTTTCCCAGCTATGCTCGCGAGATTTACGGCGCTTTTTCTTTTCTGTAGATGAAGGCGTTACAGAAGCCACCTGTGCCACCACATTCCATCGGTTTTTGGCACCTTTTTCGAGAATGCCTGCGACTCGAAGTTTCTTGATGAGCTTGTAGGCAATGAATGTCGAAAAGTTATACTTTGCCCTGATCATTTCTACCGATATCGACTCGAACCCGCGTACGAATACGGTTGCATCCGTCACAAGCGAAGTCCAATCACGTCTCGGCAGATCTCGGACCCGCGCGATATGCGCTTGACGCTTTTCGAGAATTGATACCGGTAGATTGTTCTGAGCGCTGCTTACACGACTTGTTTCGTCAGCCATCTATTTACTCTCCCTTTGTGGACACGAGCATTTCTAAACTTAGAATAAAAGAAATAACGATTTTGTCAACTTCTTTACATTGTACACGTTCGCAGAAATATCGAGCACTCCGAAACTGACTTAGAGGTGCCCGGGCTTCGATATGTGACGATATTTCATGATCGTCAGCCTGTGCGGCACAAAGCAATGAAACCTTCCTCGTCGAGCACAGGGATACCGAGCTCTCTCGCCTTCTCGAGCTTTGATCCTGCCTCTTCGCCTGCGACCACGTATGTTGTCTTCCTCGAGACCGATCCGACGACAGTACCGCCAAGTGCACGAATCTTCTCTCCCGCCTCGTCTCGAGACATCGAGCTCAAGCTTCCCGTAAGTACGAAGGTCTTTCCCGCCAGCGGAAGCGTACCGGCAGGTTTCTCATCCTTCGTTATGGAAATATGCTTAGTGAGTCGCTCGAGCATGGCGCGGTTGTGTGCATCCTTGAACCAGCGCACCGTCGACGTCGCAACGACAGTCCCTACCCCGTCTATCCGAGCGAGCGATTCGACATCAGCGTCTTTGAGCTTGGCAAGCGTTCCGAACGAAAGCGAGAGGTCGCGGGCCGTCTCTTGCCCAACATGATCGATAGAGATGCCGAAGAGAAATCGCGAGAGCGGAACTGATCGGCGTGCAGTAATAGCCGCGACCAGATTCTTAGCCGAAAGCTCGGCAAAACCATCGAGTGTCAGAAGATCGCCCTCAGTCAGTGTGAAGAAATCGTCGAAATTCTGTACCAGGCCCTTCTCGAGCAAGAGTGCTACGGTCTCCTTACCCAAACCTTCGATATCGAGTGCGTGCTTGGAAGCGAAGTGGATGAGGCGCCTTCGCTGTTGTTCGAGCGAATGCTTGTTCTTACATCGCCACGCGGCTTCGCCGGGAACGCGCTCGACTGCGCCGTCTCCGCCGCATTCGGCAACCGACGACGGAAACACGTATGCTTTAGATTTTTTTGGTCTGAGCTCGGTGAGTACCTTGACGATATCAGGTATGACGTCCCCTGCCTTCTGCAAGATGACAGTGTCGCCCACCCGCACATCGAGCCGCTTGATCTCGTCTTCGTTATGCAAGGTCGCGCGCGATACAGTGGAACCTGCCACGAGCACCGGGCGCAGGTGTGCCACCGGCGTGAGCACGCCAGTGCGTCCTATCTGGAGAACGATATCCTCGACCACGGTCGTCACCTGCTCGGCAGGCATCTTGAACGCGATACCGAATCGTGGCGCCTTTGCGGTAAAGCCAAGTGTGCGCTGCAACGCGATCGAGTCGACCATGATCACGACGCCGTCGATACCGTAGTCGAGCTTTGTCTTTTTTTTCGTCCACGCTCGGTAATACTCGAATATCTCTGAAGTCTTTTTAGCCTTTCTCCACTCGCGGTTTACACTGAAACCGAGCTTGGCGAGAAGCTCAAGCTCGTCTGTCTGCGTCTCGGGAGCTTTTGCCTTGGTACCCTTGGTGTCGATGAACGCGATATCGTACATGAAGCTCGCGAGATTGCGCGACTTAGTTATATTCGAGTCGAGCTGCCGCAGGGAGCCCGCAGCCGCATTGCGTGGATTGGCAAACAGGGCCTCGCCGGACTCGGCACGTTCCGCATTGATACGTACAAGCTCAGACCCCGGAAGCCATGCTTCCCCTTCACAAATGAGATCGATCGGATACGGAAGCGTATGCGGAATAGATTTGAACGTACGGAGGTTGTCGGTAATGTCTTCTCCGACGATACCGTCGCCGCGCGTAGCTCCCTGCACGAACAAACCATCTTTGTAGGTGAGCACGATCTTGAGGCCATCTATCTTGAGCTCGGATACGTACGAGACATCATCAGAAGAAAATCCGTTTTCTTTTGCCAAGCGTACGATCCGCTCGTGCCATGCGATGAAGCCAGTTTCGTCGAAGACGTTGTCCAAGGACCACTGCCGAACCTCGTGCCGTACCTTGGTGAACTCGTCACGAACGATGCCTCCAACCTTCTGGGTTGGGCTCTCCGTACTCTTCAGGTCAGGGTACCGCTCTTCGATCTCAGCGAGTTCGCGGACAAGGGCGTCGTACGCCTCGTCGGATATCTCGGGTGCATCTTTAGTGTGATAGAGCTCGCTATGGTGAGCTATGAGCGAACGAAGGCTTTGGGCCCGGTTTTGGGTTTTTTTTGGGATTTCGGACATGCAAAAAGAGTACCATATGAGCCGTATCATGCTCACACCAAGACATGCCTCCTTCCTTAGAACGAAATCTTTACGGCGCGCTCAAGCGCGCGATCAGAAGTCTCTATTGAGGCGCACGGAACACTGTAACCACGAGAATCGATGATGGTACCGGGGATGCCCGGGCTTGGCGTCTGCTTCGTCACGGTCACGCGCGCGCAGTAGTTGCTCGGTTGGAACTCGAACGTCGATATGCCACCAAGCGAACTGAGTGCGAGGTTCTGAGCGTCGCATTGCGCCGTCATCGGGGTCGATGACGAGAAAAGGTTGTACCGCAAATCCCAATACAACGCACATTCAGCAGCCGTATCCGCTGCATAGAACGCGAACTGTGAATCGCGACCGAGGGACGACAGGAGGACCTGTTTCTGAACGAGGTTAAACATCGATGCTCCGAGTATGAGAAGGAGCGACGCGGTCAAGGTTGCCAAAAGGAGCGTGAATCCTCGTTTGCTTGCATGGCTTGTAGTTGGCGTTCGCATATCAGTTTGCGGTGCCGGTCTCGACCCAGCGATACAGATTTTCTGAAATGGTGAACGAGCGTGGCTGGTATGCGCCACTGCGCCAGCGTACCGTCACCGCTACTTTTATCTCTTCGGTACCGTTCACACGCGAGGCCAGGAGCGTTCGGGTAAACCGTGTGTCATTCCATCCGGACGACGCGCTGCCATAGCCGTAGAACTGACCGTTATTCTGCAAAACGGGACACGTACCATTTGAACATGCAGTGATGCTGCCGTCATGTGTATCGACAATGAAGTCCTGATCCACGGGAATTCCGGCCAAAAGGTCTACTGTTGCGCCGTGCGCCACCTGGAGCGCGTTGCCGTCGCGTTGCGCACGCACCACCTCGATCCCTTCTTGCGCCAAGTGAAAAGCCGTCACTTGGTCGCGCGCGTAGAACGCCGACTGCAGACTCTGCGCCGCGAGACTCATCGGGGCGACGACTGCGACGACCAATATCGATATGGCTACAAGGGTCTCGATGAGCGTGAATCCGTGCTGTCTGTGGTTATTCATATTAGATGTCGAGCAATCGCTGAACTGCAGTTGCCTGAATATTGAACGTCGACCGTGTCTTCGCCTTGTTACTTCCCGCGGTGCCCTTCATGATCATCACGAGCCTCGGCTGCTGGTTGTCGCCTGAATTTGTACCGATGACGTAGAACTTCATGTCGTCGATCTGCACCTCGGGAGCGGTGAGTGGGAAGAACGTCAGTCCGCCGTCCTCGGATTTCCTGAGGCGTTTCGATGCCGGAACGCTCGTGTCGTACCAATAGACCCACTTCTGACTCGCATTTGTTGGGTCTTTTCCGTATGGCGTGAACGCAAAGACATTTCCCGCAGGCTGATTGCTGCCGTCACAGTCGCTCACGCCGACGGGAGATGGCGGAGCGCTTGAACCCGAGTTGGCGCAGTAGAAGCTGCTGCCCATGCGCGTATTGCGCACTAGTCCGTCGAGCGACACGTTGAGGTTGTTCATGACGGACTGGAGCGATTGAGCCTTCCTGTTTGCATCTATGAGCGACAGGAGCGCCGTGGTCGACACCACCATGACAATACTGAAGAGCGCGACCGACACCATCATCTCGATGAGCGAGAAGCCGCGGACTGTGTGTATCTGTGTGCGCGTAGTCATATTATTGCACCGATATCTGACCGGTTGCCTCGACGGCAACGCTCATACGGTCTCCGCGAGGCGCCTGCAAGACGATGCGGGCACGCTGGTAAAGGGTCGGAAATACCGAGCTCACGGTAGCGATGCGGATGCGTGCGTCCGGCTCGGGACGTATAAAGAGTACGCTGATGCGGTCGAAGGTACCGGTCGTTACGGCGCACTGCTCTGGACCAGAGACAGGGGTCACGCACAGGTCGACGATGCGGAAATTGCGGTTCAGATCGAAGGACTTAACTAACTCTTCGACTCCCCCGCCGGAAGCGCTCGTGTAATGTCCGTTGGCGTTGGCGTCAGCGAAGATGAGGTAGGTCGTCGGGCTTGGCAGTTGAAAATGTATTCCGTAGCCTTGGGCGAACTGTCCAGATCCCCCCGCCGGAGTGAACTTGCGAACCGAGATGCCGTACGTCTGCGCTTGTCGAACGGTATTTGCTACATCGTACGTGAGGTTTCGCAGTGTTATTGTTCCTCCGAATGCGGGGTTGTTCGAGAGCATGACGGAGCTGATGAGTACGATGATGGCCGTCACCGCCAACAGCTCGATGAGCGAGAATCCACGCATTGCATTTGAGCTGACACGCTCTAGAGCGGAAAGACGACGAGTGGCAGTGTCATTGCAAAGAGGTTTGCGAACCATACTATGAGAGCCCCGATGACCAAGAACGGTCCGAAGGGCACTTCGTAGTCCATTGTACCTGGAGCAAGCGGCGCACCCAAACGAGTTATCCCATGCATGGCAAGCCATAGGCGCACACGCGGCACTACCATGACGACAAACACACTCACTATCGCGCCGATAACGAACGCAATCATGAGCGCCTGGACCCCGTCAAGAATACCGAGGAGAAATCCAATCGAAAGCGCAAGCTTTGCATCGCCGAGCCCCATCGCCTTTCCTTTCGAGAAATACCACAACAGATACAGCGGCAGCGCGATGACCACACCGGCAATGAGCACCGAAACGAAGACGGGCATGCCGACTAGTTCGAGCGGCATAGCTGCGACCGATAGCAAGAATGCGACAACAGCTGCCGAATAGCTCCACGAATCGGGTATGATCGTGTGATTCATGTCGTACGCGACAATCGCCGCATAGAACGAGAGGAGCACGAGCCCCAAGAGATGCATCGGAAGAGGTACGAGTGCAGCCCCGATGATACCGAAGCAAACTGCAAGCGACGTCTCGACGATCGGATATTGCGCCGAGATACGAGACTGGCATCCGCGACATCGGCCATGCTGTATTAGCCACGAGACCACAGGAACGAGCTCATACCACACGAGTGTCTTGCCGCACGTGAGGCATCCACTTCGTCCAGCGAGCGACTTTCCTGTATTGCGCCGCAGTACAACGACATTGAGAAAGCTACCGATGATGAGACCGAAGAGCCCGTTCCCCACTATCCAGAGCCAGTACGCTTCCATTGCGAAATTGTAACAGAAAAACCCGCACATCATGTGCGGGTTTTTCGTGTTCCGTAGCGAGATTACGGCTTGACGTCGAAGCACTTTGCTCCGGTGTTTGCGGGCGTATGAGCTGCGCACACAACAGTGTCAGTACCTGCAAAGTCAGTTCCTCCGCCAGTACAGACGGTTCCTGCAGCTGCGTCAGAGTCTCCGTTTAAGACGCTATGAGCGGTCTCGAGTGCAGCTCCGAGGTGATACGTAGTGCATGAGGTGCCCGAGCCGAGCGCTGCGTAGTCATACGTTACCGATGTATTTGATGGATCCGTAGGAATTGCCGCAATGTATCCCGGAGTAACGAGGTTAGCGACACTGAGCGACGTAGGATATCCTCCGTTTGCATCGAAGTACAGTTCGAGAGCAAGCTGAATCTGCTTGATGTCGGCAATGCGTCGTGCATCGCGTCCCTTCTGACGAGCGCTGTTAAGGGATGCGAGCACTACGGACGAGAGAAGACCGATAATAGCGATTACCACCAAGAGTTCGATGAGCGTAAAGCCCCGTGCTCCCGATAGTTTTGACTGTGTCATAACGAGCAAACGATTAAATAATTAAATAATGCCTATGCGACTCATTATACCTCTGTCGTATAGAGGGCACCGCCCCCGCCCCTGGGGGTGTGGATAGCTTTTCCCCTAGATTCCCGAGGCGACGTTATAGATAGGGATCAGAACCGAGGCCAAAAGGAAGGCTACGCCGATAGCTAAGGTGACGATCATGAACGGCTCGATGAGCCCGACCAAGGTATCGATCGAGTTACTTACGTCGCGGCGATAGAACTTGGCCAAGGTATCGAGGATCTTGCTCAAGTCTCCGGTCTCCTCACCTATCTTGATCATGGCGACAAAGATACCTGGAATCTCTGAATGCTTGCGGAGGGCGTCTGAGACCGGCATACCGCCTTCGACGTCCTTTACGGTAGAGGCAAGGATGTCCGCATAAACCTTGTCCCCCACGACCGTTGAGGTCACTTCGAGCGCGCGCACCATCTGGATACCCGAGCGAAGCATCGTGCTCGCGTTGTCGGCGATACGTGACAAGAAGAGCTTCTGGTAGATGCCACCGATCGACGGGATACGCAGGCGCAGCTGGGCGAATGCGGTCTGACCTTTGTCCGTAGTGGAATAACGCCACAAGGTGCCGCCTGCCACCAAGACCACGATACCGAGAAGCACGATGTACTTCGATACGAACGTGGACATACCGATCACGATCTTCGTGTAGACCGGGATGTTTTGGTTGGTCTCGAGAAGAATGCTCGAGAGTCGCGGGATGACCATAGTAAGCATGAGCACCATGACTGACACGAAGGTGAACATGACGAAGGCGGGATATACGAGCGCATTCTTCGCCTTCTGCGAGATCTCGTAGTTTCGGTCGAGGTAATCTGCCAAAAAGTTGAAGGTCTCGTCGAGCTTACCTGCCTCTTCACCGGCCCGCACCATATTGACGTAAAAGTCCGAGAATACTTCGGGCTGTTTGGCGAGAGCAGCGGATATGGTGCTGCCACTCTGGATGTCGTTGCCAATCTGGGTCAGCTTCTCGGCGAGTTGCGGAGTACGTGCCTCGGTCGCAAGGAGACGGAATGCGCGCAGCGCCGACACCTGTGCTTCGAACAACGTATTTATCTGACGGCTCAGGAGGACGACATCGCGATTGGTGACGCGATCGAACGGCGAGGTGATGCGTGAAGCGAGCGCATTAGCCTGCTTCACCGGTTCGATACCGGTAAGCGTGAGTCCTCGTCGCTGCAACGCCACGATTGCAACGTCGACATTTACCGCATCGATTGTCCCTTGGCGGGTCCTGCCGTCGGTACCGACCGCTGTATACGAAAAGAGTGACATGTTAGATGAGCTTTTCGAGTAGCTGTGGGTTGAGCGAGCGCGAATATGCGTTTTCTGGCGTTATCTCTCCGCGCGAGACGAGCTCGGCAAGAGATCGGTTCATGTCGATCATACCCTCAGTGCTCGAGGTCTCGATGACCGTGTTGATCTCGTGAGTGCGCTTTTCGCGGATGAGGTTTGCGACCGCCTTATTGTTGATGAGAAGCTCGTACGCAGGTATGAGACCACCAGAGATGCGCGGAACCAGACGCTGGCTGAAGATACCGGCTAAGGATGCCGAAAGCTGTATGCGGATCTGATCCTGTTGGGTCGACGGGAAGGTGTCGATAATACGGTCGATCGTCTGCGCCGCGTTGTTGGTATGGAGCGTAGAGAAGACGAGGTGCCCCGTCTCGGCCGCGGTCACTGCAGCGGACATGGTGTTCGCCCCGCGCATCTCACCAATAAGTATCACGTCTACGTCTTGGCGGAAGGCGCTCGTGAGGGCAGTCGCGAAATCGACAGTGTCGATCCCTACCTCGCGCTGATCTATCATCGACTGCTTTGGCTCGTAAATGTATTCGATCGGGTCTTCGATGGTCACGATGTGCTCCATGCGCTCGTTATTGATCTGCTCGAGAAGCGCAGCGAGGGTCGTGGTCTTGCCTTGCCCCACCGGTCCCACCACCAAAAAGAATCCCTGCTCTTTGCGAGCGAACGATGTGAGGACGTCCGGTAGATTGAGGTCAGCCAAGGTCTTGATCTCTTTGGTTATGAAGCGCAGCGCAATCGAGATTGAGCCCTGCTCGAAGAAACAGTTGCCGCGGAAACGATGCCCATCTTCGGTCTGTATGGCAAAATCTATCTCTTTAGAGGTAATGAAGCGATTGTACTGCTCTTTATTCAAGAGCGCCTGCGCAAAGCCGGCGGTGTCTTTAGACGTAAGGACCGGCTCTTTGAGCATCGGCGTGAGCGAACCTGATACGCGCACGGTCGGATGCGTCCCGGTAGAAAAGTGGAGGTCCGAGGCACCTTCGTGCACGAGGACGTTTACATATTTTTTGAAAAGAGCGGCGTAGTCCATAAGTGCTTTCAGTATACAGCACGCGCAAAACGCCAATGCTCCTAATACACAGATAGCGGCGCTATTTCTTTCGCTCGGCGATAGCCTGCTCTACCTTATGCACCACTTCCGAAGGGATGGTTGATGCCTTCACGATGTATTCGTTGCCGCCGAGCTCTTCGATTCGCTTCTTCTGCTGCTCCTCGCTCTCGTTAGTGAGCGCGATGAGAATCGAGCCTTTGCCCAAACCCTGTTCGCGCAGCTGTTTCAAGAACGAGAAGCCGTCGTCTACCGGCATTACCACATCGAAGAGAATGGCGTCAGGAACGAACCCTCCTCTGAGGGCCTCGATCGCTTCGGACGCAGCCAAGGTCGCCTGGACGGTAAATCCTGCCTGGGTGAACTTGACGCTGTACATATCAAGAAGGAAACGGTCGTCGTCGAGCAAGAGGACGCTGTAATGATTCTGTTGGGATGTCGTTTTTGCTTCGGTCATACTGTAGGTGGGATTTCTGGGGTTTCCGCTGCTTTTGGTAATTCCGGCTCATCGTCGGCCAGGACGAGATTCGACAGCATGCTCACTTCCGAGAACGGGATCTTCTTTTCGAAGGCTTTTATCATAGCATCCTCGTACATAGTCATCATTCCCTGCTTTCGTGCCGCGGCCCATATCTTGGACTCGACCGGCTGCTTCAAGATAACGTTCTCTACCTCGGGTGTCATCTCGAGCACCTCGAATACTGCAAGACGCCCACGGGTACCCGTGGGACAGGTCGCGGTACGCTCGGGCTCGTAGACGGTGTCTTGTATAGTGAGACGGCTTGCCTCAGGCAAAGTAGACATCTGCTTCACCATCATGTCGCGCATGCTCGCCGTAAGTGGTACAGGCGTTCCGGAATCGGGACAGAGCTTCAGGACGAGGCGCTGCGCGATGGAGAGCACTAACACCGGCGCGATGAGGTATGGCTCGACACCCATGTCGATCAAGCGCGGAATGGTTCCCACAGCACTGTTGGTGTGGATGGTCGAGAGCACGAGGTGACCGGTCAAGGCCGCCTGGATGGCGAGCTTCGCCGTCTCGGCATCTCGGATCTCACCTACCATGATTACATTCGGGTCCTGACGCAAGGTGGTGCGTAATCCGGACGCGAATGTGTATCCTATCTCGGGCCGCACTTGCGACTGATTGACGCCGTCCATAAAGTATTCGACCGGGTCTTCGAGCGAGAGCACGTTCAATTTCTCGCGGTCAACCTCGGCGAGCATGGAGTAGAGCGTCGTCGATTTTCCAGACCCTGTCGGACCCGATATGAGGATGAGCCCGTAGGGACGTTTTACCGCAGCGCGCAAGGCTGCCAAGTCGCGCGGCGTGAGCCCGATGTCACCGAGTGGAATGTACCCCTGCTCGCGATCCAAGATACGTATTACGATCTTCTCGCCGAAGTACGCCGGGAATGTCGAAACGCGGAAGTCTATGGCCCGGTTGTCTATCGATGCCGAGAAGCGACCGTCTTGCGGCTTGCGCGACTCGTCGAGACGGATCGACGCGAGTACCTTGATGCGTGCCACGATGGCACGGTGAGTATTCGATGGAAGCACGACACTCGTATGCAGCGCGCCGTCGACACGATAACGCACGCGGACGCCGGAATTCGACGGCTCGATATGCACGTCGGACGCTTTGCCGTCAATCGCATAACGCAAGATCGTGGACACGAGCTTGATGGCCGGCGCATCCTCGTGGATGTCCGGCGTGACGTTGCCATCTTCGTCTTTCTTCGTCTTGGCGATGTCGGGATCGTCCAGATCGAGTACCTGCGACTCGTTCGTGCTCGCAAAGCGCGCAGCCGCGGCTTTCTCTTTCTTAGTGAGTGATGCCTCGTCATGCGAACGCTCGTCGGCGAGATCCGTCAGTGCCTTGTCGACTTCCCCGCCCAATCCCTTGTACATCTGGAGGACCTTCTCGAGGTCGACCGGCACGAGCCTGAAGACCTTGAACGGCATGCCGCTTTGGCGCGATATGAAGTTGAGGGCGTCGATGGCCTCGATGTTCTCGGGGTCTACCATACCAACTTCGAGCACGCCCTCTGCTACCGAAAGCGGTGCGATCTTGTAATGTCGTGCGGACTCTTGCGGGATATATTTGAGGACATCGTACGGGACTTTCTGATCGCCGACCGAACGCGTCGGTGCGTTGTGATGCGAATCTTGATCGAACTCACTCTCCTGAGCCGGTTGTGGTGAGACCGGTGGCATAGCTAGTTTGACCGCAGGAATGATCCGGTGCGGGTGGACGCTGGCGCCGTCGACGACGAAGTGCCCGATGTGATGTTCGAAAGCGACATGCCCGCAAGCGGTGCAAACGGGTTAGGACGTCCTACAGGCTCGGATACGATCTGTGTCGAGAAATCGCGAAGACTCATGAAAGCCGGATCCCGGAATACCGAATCGTCGAGCTTGATCGCGCGCAAGGTAAGCAGAGAATCGAGGAGCTCTCTCTCGGCCGTACTCTGTCCTTCGAGAGCGCCCGTCGTGCTCTCGGTGAGCACAGCGCCGTCGGTACCCGTTGATCCAACGAGGACGTACCAGGCCATCGCCGCCACGACCACGAGGCCGCCGACGATGAGTATCTTATTCTGCTTGATGAGGTCGATCATAGATTATTTTTTGAGCCAATACGTCTTTACCGCGATGGTAAACCGATACAGCGGCTCAACGTTAGCGCTAGAGGAATTCGGAACGGGCTGGATCGTGAGCGACGTGATATCGACGATACGCAGGCTCGCTTCGAGCTCTTTCATGAACGCAACGAAGTTGGCATAGGTTGTCTGCGTAGTGAACTGGAGCGTCATCGAGTTATACGGAGTCGATTGCTGTCCTATCTGTCCTAAGACCGTGCCGTTGTTGAGGGCTCCTTTATCGTTGGATGCCTCTGCATCCGGTCGCGATATGACGACGTTCTGTACGGCGATACCGAAACGAGATGCAAGACTGTCGAGATCAAGCACGAGCCTGACGTTGTCGACGTGATCAGGCAACAGCTTGTTGAGCCGGGTGAGATCGTCTGAGCTGAAGGTATTGTACCGCGACAGGAGCGATTGTTTGAGGGTCTGGAGCTCTTTTGCTTTGCCTAAAGCAGCATCGAACTGGCCATTCTGTTCCTTGAGAGCCTTGGTCTTATCGAACGTCGGCATGGTATAGCCTACGAAAATCGATCCGGCGATGATGAGGGCGATGATTGCTGTGATGAGTTTTCCCATATGATGATTACTGCTGCTTCTGGGGCACCGGACTTGCAGGGGAACCGGTAAAGACCGATGAATCCTGGGCGGACTGAGTATCTGGCTGGGCTGTCGCAGGAGCGGGGTTTGCTTGAGCGTTCAGTGTCTGAATGTAGAGCTGATAGTTCACGGCCGCCGGATTTATGTGGGCAGTCACGTCGAACGACACGCCATCCTCTACGCGATTGATGTTCGAGAACACCGGATTCTCTACCGCGCTATTCTTGCCGAAGATGTCTGCTTGGAGCGCTACCGAGTTCACGGAACGTGCGAGCCCCTTCATTGTGAAGACCATACCGCTCACGTCTGCCGCGTCGAATGAAAAGCTCTTGAACGTGACGTTCTGGAGCGTCGCCTGCTCGAGCAGATTGAAAAGCGCCGATGGCGCGACATGGGTAAGCAGGATCGCATGTGCTGCATTCATACGCGTATCCAGACGCGTAAGCTCCTGCACTAGTGCCGGCTCGAAGGCCTCTTGTGCACGCTTGAGCTGCGTCGTCTTGTTGGTGATACTCGTGCTCAGGAACTGCGCGTAAAGGAATACCGCGATACCCATTGCAGCAGAGGTGACTAAGAGTATGACGGATCCCAAGAACAAGAGTTCGGTCGGTCCTGATCCGGTCTGGACACCGTAGGATACCGGAGCAGATCCAGTATCTCGAGGAATGAATGATGAGGTGATGTTTGATTCCATGTACAGGTCTTACTTATCCGATTCTTTGAGCTTTCTGAGTGCAGCTCCGACAGCGACAGCGAATCCAGGCCCTATCTCGTTGAGTACTTCACCTAGAAATGCAGGTGCCTCGGTCTTGGCGAACGGGTTGGCGATCTCGACGTCAGCCGACAGCTGGGTCTTGGCAATCGCAGCGAGTCCAGGAAGCGTCGCCCCACCGCCGGTGAGCACTACCTTAGAGACATTCTTGTTGTATCTCTTCCCGTAGCTCAATAGTACTCGATTCACCTCGCTAAACAGACGCGCGAGTGTTGATAACAGCGATTCGTGCATGAGTGCGTTCTCTTCGCGCGTGTAAGTAGCCGAGTCATTGAGGCCAAATTCGCGCTTTACGCGTTCTGCTTTCTCGAACGACCAGTTGAGCGACCGAGCCAATGTCTCACTCATGTGCTGTCCTCCGATATTGAAAAGGTGCGAGACGCGGATGATTCCCCGCTCGACGACATAGATCTTGGTCGTCGATGCGCCAATATCGACGACCACGACGGGCGCCACGCCATGACCGAGCGAACTGCGTATGGTCGAAAAGATCTCGATCTCGAAAAAGCTCGTCGAAAGTCCTGCGTCCTTCAAGACGGTCTGGTACAGGCGCAGGGTCTCGTTATGGATAGCGACGAGCAACACCTCGATACCCGGCTTCTTGATGCCGGTCGGCTGCGCGACCGCCTTGTCGAATGCGTCGTCCTGATCGTCCTTCGGTATCACGAACCAATCCAAGAGGACCTCGGATACCGGGACTGGGATGTACTTGCGCGCCTCGATCGGGATCATGCGTTTGAGCTGCTCTTGATCGACCTCTGGCATGTCGATCACCGACACGAGACTCGAAGAGAACGGGATCGAGACACCCGCGACCGACGCGGTGACGTTCGCCTCTTTCGAAAGGTCGCTGATGGCTTGCGCGAGACGCTCCGCAGGAAGCTTAGTTGCCTTGCCTACCGGGAGCTGCAGATACGGACCGAGCGCTATCTCGCCATAGGTCTCGAGCACTGCAGTGCCGCGCGACGGACGCAGCTGCACGATCTTGAGAGATGACGTCCCAATATCTACTCCGAGCACGCTCCCTGGTTTGCTGGCGCCCGAGACACCAGAAAGAGCGGCACGGATTGAATCGAGTCCAAACGCCATATCGAAAAATTATAACACCTCGCATCGAACGAATCGCCAGATAGTCCGCCGATCTCATGAATGCGTGTAATCGTCCCTTCTCTTGCACTTTCGCAAAGCGCGATTACCATGCGCACCATGTCAGCCCTGATCGAACGTTCGCTCGCGAAGCCGCGAGAATGGCTCGGAATCATGATCGACCTCCTGTTCCCGCCGCATGTGCGCGCACTCAAAACACGTGCCTATGCGAGACGTCGTGGATCGCTGCCGCTTTCGATCAGGACTGACCTGCGGCTCGGTGTACCCATAACTTCGCTATCCGAATACGATCGCACCCCGGTGCAGACCGCGATACAAGCGCTCAAATACAATGCTGAACCCGCGGCGGTAGAACTTCTTGCCCACGCACTCAATGACTACCTACAAGAAGAAGCCGCGCAGAAAAAGCTGTTTTCGGCCCGAAGGCTCGTTGTCGTGCCGATACCGCTCCATCCCGAGCGCCTGCATACGCGCGGCTTCAACCAGATAGACAAGATACTTGCACGATACGGGCATATCGCCGCCGAACCGCTCGAGGTCCGTCCCGACATACTCGCCCGCACTCGCGCTACAGAACCGCAAACGCATCTTTCGCGCAGGGGCCGACTTGCGAACGTCGCGGGAGCCTTCACGGTGGTATCCGATATCCCCCTTGATTTGTTCCATATATATCTCTTAGACGATGTGACCACTACCGGGTCGACCCTCGCTCACGCCAGTCAGGTACTTCAAGAACGCGGCGCGACGGTGACACGGCTCGCTATAGCGCGAGCATAGGGCGGTGCTATACTTTTTGCATGAAGACCGTGACGAGCCCGTTTGTAGCCTTTTCTCTCCTTATCCTGATTGCTGCGCTCTCGGGACTCGCCCTCTATTCGGTTTGGTACGACCATCGAATGCAAGCCGCGCTCGACGAAACAAAGGCCGACCTCGCATCGTTTCAAAAGGCCACCGAAATCAAGCATAGGTCAAGTGATTGACAACCCTCCCCTGAGCGCCTAGGGTGCTGCCATGTCAGATACACCGCCGGTTTCCCGCCCTGACCGTACCAATCGTGCAGCGCTCCTCGTTGTGGTAGCGGCGCTGGCCATCGCGTGGTTTACCGGCAGCTGGTGGTGGTACACCTGCCATATAAAAAACCTCTGCGGAACGCCAGGCACTGTCGTTTCGACAACAACAGCGAGCACGACCGTGACAGGCGAAGTTCAGAAACCTGGCAACTGCCCTAACTACCTTACGGCGCCTATCATCGCCGGCGCCACGAACGATCGCATGAATGTCGAAGCGCTCCAGAAGTTCCTGAACCGAACTGAGAAAGCACGTCTGAATATAGATGGTAAGTACTCGGCGAAAGTGATCGCTGCCGTAAAACGATACCAGACGAAGTACAAGAAGACGCTTCTCACCCCGTTCGGTCTCACCTCACCTACCGGCAATGTCGACGGCGCCACGCTAATGAAGATCAATGCGACGTTCTGCGGAGTTACACCCACATACGTAAAAGGATAGTATGTTCGAGAACATAACACAGAGCTATACGCTTCAAGACGCATCATCCGAGATTCTGATACTCCTCATCGGCGCATTCCTCCTGGGTATCCTCATGGGATGGCTCATGTGGGGCTACGAAGAGAAGAAACCTGACAACGATGAGACCGTGATCGAGCTTCCTCCGAGAAACATCACTATCGAGACCGACAACGTCATCATCGAACTTCCACCTGCGATACCGAAGCCAAAACCTGCGGTCGTGCCTGGACGCCGCGATGATCTCAAGATCGTCGAGGGAATCGGCCCCAAGGTCGAGCAGTTCCTCTATTCGCAGGGCATCCTTACCTGGAAGGATCTTTCGTCCCGATCGATCTACGACCTCAAGGATCTTTTGTTAACGGCTGGCGAAGATTACGCGCTCCACGATCCGACCGCATGGCCCGAGCAGGCGCGTCTTGCCCATGCCGATTTGTGGCACGAGCTCATGCAGATGCAGTCGAAGCTCCGTTCTGGAAAATAGTCAAAAGAACAGCTGCGCACCGTGAGTGCGCAGCTGTTCTTTTGTTTTGCTACAATTAACGACTCTTACCAGAACGATCATTTCATGAAAAACCCGTTTACGTCATATCTGGAAAGGCTTGCGACTGCAGCAAGTACCCTTTCGCTCCCAGAATCGATTCACGCTTCGTTACAGAAACCGAACACTGTCGTACAGAAAGAAATTGAGCTCACCCGAGACGACGGATCGAAAGAGATGCTCGCGGCGTATCGCGTACAGTTCAATAACGCGCGCGGTCCTTATAAGGGCGGGATACGATTCCACCCGGGAGCAGACATAGACGAGGTATCTGCACTTGCCGCTGCGATGGCAGTAAAGTGCGCAGTCGTCGGCATCCCCTTCGGCGGAGGCAAAGGCGGCGTGCAGTTCGACCCAAAAAAATACAGTGCAAGCGAGATAGAGCGGATCTCGCGCGCGTTCGTGCGTTCGATGGGAGATGCAATCGGGGTCGATAAGGATATACCTGCTCCCGACGTATACACCACACCAACAATCATGGGTTACATGCTCGACGAGTTCGAAGTCATGCACGGCCGGAGCGAGCCAGGAGTCATAACCGGCAAGCCACTTCCTTTGGGCGGTAGCGTCGGACGCGATACCGCGACTGCACAAGGCGCCGTACACGTACTCGAAGAGATCGTAACAGCGCGCGGTCTCGATCGCACCAAGCTCAAAGTCGCTGTACAAGGCTTCGGCAATGCCGGGTATCATGCGGCCCGCATTCTCCACGGACTCGGATATATCATCGTCGGACTTTCCGACAGCAAAGGTGCCATCTTCTCTCCTTCGGGACTCGATCCCATTGCAGTCGAAGCAACAAAGCGAGAAACAGGCACGCTCGTCGGCGGCGACAGTACTGGCACGAACGACGACCTGCTCGTGTGCGACTGCGACATTCTTATCCCTGCCGCCCTCGACGGCCAACTCACGGCAGAGAACGCAGAAAACGTGAAAGCCTCGATGGTTCTCGAGATTGCCAACGGCCCCACCACTCCTGACGCCGATCGAGTCTTTGCACAAAAAAGCATCACGGTCATCCCCGACGTTCTCGTTAATGCCGGTGGCGTCACCGTCTCGTACTTCGAGTGGGTACAGAACCGCCAGGGATTTTACTGGACCGAGACCGAAGTGGCCGAAAAGCTGAAACTTATCATGACTAATGCGACACACGCCGTACTCGAGATGGCGCAAGAAAAGAAGGCGACGTTGCGCGACGCAGCATTTCTCATAGGGATTAGGCGCATCGCCGATGCCCTTTCGGCGCGCGGAATCAAGTAACTCACCACCCGCCCGAAGCTCCCCCGCCGCCCGAGCGGCCCCCGCCAAAACCGCCGAAGCCACCTCCGCGCGCAGCGCCCCAGCTCCCATTTCCTCCCGCGTACCATGGGATGCTCCCTCCGCTCACCTTAGCTCCCGTGTAGGCACTCGATACGATAAAGTCGAGGATGAGTCCGGCAATACCGAGTCCGCAAAGCGCAAGGACCGCTTGCATGAACGAGAACTTGAACAGTACCGCGAGCACCACTGCGGCAATCACGCCAACGATGCCACCGGCATACCACGAAGTGCTTCGCGCCAATATCGACACGAGCCATTGCAATAAGAAAAAGCCTGCGACAACGAACTTCCATGCACTCTCAGCATCGAACGTCGTTATTGGCATCGGAACAGCATTCGTCGCATACTCGTATTGCACCGCTTCTTTTATGTCATTCACTCCGTTGAGGACTGCTGCGTCGTAATTGCCATCCCTTAGCGACGGAGTCATGGTGGTATTGATGATACCCTGCGCGACCGAGTCTGGGAGTACCCCCTCGAGGCCGTACCCTACCTCGATACGGATCTTGCGCTCTTGGATTGCTAATACTAGGAGTACTCCGTTATCTCGGTCGCGCGTCCCTATCCCCCAGTCCTTAAATAGCCGTGCTGCATAGTTTTCTATGTAGTCTCCGTTCATCGATGGCACTATCGCTATCGCGATCTCGTTTGTAGTCGACGCATGAAAGTCGCCGAGATCGCGCTCGAGTCTAAGCTTGGTGACAGGATCGAGGACCTGTGCGAAGTCGTTGACGTACCCGGTAGGATTACCCGGGTTGCTGTATGCAGATGCCTTTTGCGTGCCGAGGAATACGCAGACGATGATGAGGCCAGAAACGATGAGCCTCTGCATAGACCTAGAGATCTACTGTTGGAGCGGTCGCGGCTCCCTCTTGCGCGGTGAACATTGTTCGGGCCATGAAGCCGAACAAGGACGCGATAAACGACCCCGGGAACGTACGGACCGATATGTTGTAGTCGCGTACTGCTTCGTTGTAGCGCTGCCGCTCGACAGAGATGCGATTCTCGGTCCCGGCAAGCTCTGCCATGAGGCTCTGCACGGTGTCTGCCGATTTGAGTTCGGGATAATTTTCCATAACGACGAGGAGGCGCCCGAGCGAGGTCTCGACAGCGGTCGCAGCGGACGCCTTTTCGTCGGCATTCCCAGCTCCCGCATAGCGCGTGCGCGCGTCGGCTATGGCGGTAAATACCGCCTGCTCCTGCTTCATGATCCCTTTCACCGAATTCACGAGGTTCGGGATGAGATCGAACCGGCGCTGATACTGAGACTCGACCTGCGCCCACTGCGCGTCGACGCCCTCATTTTGCCTTACCAAGCTGTTATATTTTCCTCCCAAGTACACGGCTACCAAGACCACAATGACGCCTATGATAAGTGGTACGGTGAGCCAGCTTTTTGATGATGGTGTGTCCATATACGATTAGTATACAGGTTTTACCTTGGCACAAAAGATGAACTGCCTTGTACTAATACATTTACCTCTATATCGGCGGAGAGAGCGAGATTCGAACTCGCGGGCCGTGAAGCCGACGGTTTAGTAAACCGCTGATTTAAACCACTCATCCATCTCTCCATGTTAGCGTTCTGTTTGCACGTTTTGATCTCGAGGTTACGCGGAGTTCGCTTCCTCCTATCAGACTGCGTGCCAGGCACGCGCACTGATTCCTCGCGGAGCTCGGACCGGATTAAAAGCATGCTTTTAATCCACTCATCCATCTCTCCGTACCGTGGAACTTTACCGTAATCCAGCCGTAAGCGCACGTTTTTTGGCTTACATTAAGCACAGTAGCGATACTATTTTGTCGATATCCAAATCTCGGGTTATCTGGTAAAGTACGCAGGTTAGTGACCAATGGAGAGGTGGCAGAGTGGTCGAATGCGGCTCCTTGCTAAGGAGTTAGAGGTCTTAAAGCTTCTCGAGGGTTCGAATCCCTCCCTCTCCGCCTAAAGTTTTGGTGATTTTAGCGCTTAAGGTCTACGTGTAATGCGTGGACCTTTTGCGTTGCCTGCCATTCATTGCCGTCAGGTTGCCGTAAGTGTGCATTTCTAGGGTTAAGCAGGTCTATTGCGGACCGTAGAGTCGATGGTGCCACATGCGCGTACCGCAGCGTAACGCCGATTGAAGAGTGCCCAAGCAAGGTTTGCACTGCAACAATGGGCGCACCTTTTGCAGTAAGCTGACTTGCAAATGTGTGGCGCAGAATATGCCACCCAATATTGCCGATACCTGCTTCCTTTGCGGTTTTCTTTAATCTCGCCAGAAGACCTCTGCAGCCTTGAGCGGCATTGTTTTCGTCGGTGAATACGTACCCAGTATCTTTCTTACGTCGGTATAGAGTCTCGTATACGTCCACGTCCATCGGAATGATTCGCACGCGGTTATTCTTCGTCGAAATCAATTCCTTCTTGTAGTAGCACTGGTTATGCCGTACTGCGATGGTCTGATTTTCCCAGTTTATTGACGACCATTGAAGTGCAATTAATTCACCTTGCCGCATTCCAGTGCGCAAGCCAGTCAGTATCATCTCGCGCAAAACCCCGCCACAGTGCGATAAAAGTAGATTACATTCATCGGGTGAAAGGTGTCTTGTTTGCGGAGGTGGAACTTTAAGCCAGGAGATTTTTGGTGGAGGCAGTGGCATCTCTTTCCAATCGTATGCTGTAGACAAGCATTTGCTCAGGACCGCCAGGTGGTTATTAACTGTCTTTTCTGAGAGCCCCTTCTTGCGACCGTTTGCTTTGAACTCTTCAATATCTCGAACTCCAATTTGGTCCAAGGGCTTTTTCCCGAAGAAAGGCAGTAGCCAGCACTTCAGGGCGCTACGTTTCGTTTTCTGCTCAGAGAACTTGTTATTGGGGACCACATGTACCTCAAGCCATTTCTTCGAAAACTGTGCGAAGGTTGGTATGGGTTTTGTATCCGCTTCAATTCTTTCGATGGATTTGCCCATGGCAAGTTGGCTGCGCAAGAACGCCTCGTAGTTGAGAGCGCCCCCTTTTGAGTTTTCGGGACTGTTTTTCCTGAATCGTTTTCCGTAGTCGTAGACTATATCTACGAACCACGACTTCGTTTTCTTGTTTAGTCGTACTGACATAATCGTTATTTCGCCGACTGATTCCACCCCTTCACGTGTTGCTTTTCAAGATAGCAGTCAATATCTTCTTTCGAGAGCCGAATACTGCGACCTACTCGATACGTGGACACCTCGCCACTGTAGATGATTCGCCTCACAGTCATGACCGAAACATTCATCCAAGCCGCCGCGTCGCGGATTGTGAAAAGCTTTGCGGAGGTGGTATCCGTCGGCATAGGTAGTCAAAGAGCAGTACAAGCACTTACTACTCTAACATTGGGTCGACTTTTCAGGATTGGTTGCTGGTCAGTGTGAGAGTTGAATTCAACAGGAAAACTGTAAATGTAAGTGGTCATATTCTTGTTCTGCTTGGGCAACATTTGCATTTTTATGTGATGCAGAGGGGCTTTAGACCCTCTGCCAGTCTGATAAGACTGAATTTAGTGCAGTAGTTTTGTGTAGTAATCTTTTGTTATAGATTGAGTCTTTCCCACGGTCTGCAAAGCGAGATTTACTCACCAAACATTGCGTCAATCTCGCTTCGGGTAGGGCTTTTTTGTCTCGACTTGGACAGGTCCAGGCGGTCACCAGTAATAGGGTTTCTCAAGCATAAGTAGTGGTACGTTGCATGTGCATTGGCACGCCACAGCTTCACATCTAGCCAGCCTTTCTTGACCAGCTTTTCTCTCACCCTGTCTTGCTGTTCACGGGAAAGCGTAGTCTCAAATTCAATCTCTGTTTTCGTTTTATATATGTACCCATCTGAGCGCCTACCCTTACCTTGCCAGTACCACAACTGAATGTAGTAAATGCATGAATTGATGTCACCCAACATACTCACCATATGAGGGATAAAAGGAATGATTCTGTACTGTTCTTTACGCATAATTTCTTTTTGTATTAGCGGCTCGTCACAAGAGTATTTACTTGCGAGCCTGGTCTGCAGATTTCTCGCTCCACCACTGCATATTCAGAGCCGTTTTTAATGTTTAAGCCCAAGAAAATATCAGAAGCGATACTTTCCCCATAAGCTGGTATCGGTTCGGTTACAAGCTCATTTCGTCTCAATACTTGCGCCGACAGTGTACTGAGCTGGGAAACCAGTGCATTGCGGTCCCTTGGGTCATAATCGTCCTGCTCCACGAGACACTTAAACCAGGCTGAGATACTTCGCCTAGTTAGTCGCCACTTGGTTACAACTCGCACAAAGCAGATGTAGCTGCTGTGGTTTGGGTACTTCTTGCAACTCGCTTGAAAAGATTTGAGTATGGATGCCATAAAAAATCTTAGTTGGTAATGCACCAACGATAGACTGATTTTTCATGCGTTTTCCTGTGCATATCGCATTAGAAAACATTTTTTCGCGAGCATGATTATGCTACATAAGCTCTGTTGAGCCATATTTTTCGCTATTTAAATTCAGAAGAAATGTGGTAAAGTTTTCTCACAACTGAATATTGCTCCCTTTGGGGGAGCTAGTGCCTAACCCGTTGCGAACCAGCGGTATGGCATCAAACCCACGCGAATACTGAACCGTCCGTTCAGCTCCATTCGCGTGGTCTTACGGGGAAACTCGTAAGGAGGTGAAAACCTCGGCTAGCGGGCGGCTTTGTGTTTTGGCTCGCCAGCTATTTATGAGCTAGGCGCTTTTTATGGACCTTATGACTATCTGGAAACACTGGGACGGAATTCTGACATTCGTACTCATGTGCTCACTTTTGATTATTGGCGGCATGTGGAATGAGACAAGGCGTGAACTTCAACAAGCGAGGGGTGTTACCACACCTCAGCACCTGGCAATCGACTACTGCACCTCCCTGAGATACTTAGGCGATGTGCATAGTGAAAAATTCAAGACATGTCTTGAAACAGCGGAAGCACATCCGCTTGAGACAGCACTAGGTCTCTATGGTGAAGCTCGACTTTCTGCTGAAACTAAGTCGGCTTTAGAGCAAAAAATGAAAAGCGGAACCCTGTCACAATAATATGTCAGACCCTCTGTCAGAATCCGATGTGGCAGAATTAGCCAAACTCTTCCAGCTTTTAGCAGAGTTCGACTATCGAGACACGAAGAAAGAGAATTATTCTTCCGTCGAAGATGCTAAGTGAAGGTTCATTAGGCGATATGTCATGGCATCTTCACTGACGTTATATTTCTGAGCAAGTAGTGTCACATTCTCCTCCGTAAGCCCTTCATCTGCGAAAGTGGCTACATCTTTTTCAAGAAACTTTTTTGGCATCAAAAGTGCAGCAGCGAACTTGTTTGCCTGTACTTCTTTTGCCCCACGCAGAATATTTTTCTTGTTATCTCTGTAATCAACAAAACTTGTCTTGTTTGGGTGGAGAAAATAGTGCCCAAGTTCATGTGCAATTGTAAAACGTTGTCGAACTGGAGACTCACTACTGTTTAGTGCAATAAATGCTGGTCCATTCTCTTTTCTAAACAAAAGACCCGAAAATTCATCACTCGGTGCCTTTGCTATAGAAATGTCGTTCTGCCTTGCAATTTCTTCAACAGAAACGGGTGCATTCTTTATGCCGTGCGCCGCTAAAATCTTTTCAACTTTCTGTTCAATTTCATTAATCATGGTTTTTTGGTTTGAATGCTTTCTTTAAAAACGCAGCTGCCTGCACATCCTCTTGCGCGAACAATTCTACATCACGCTGCGTAAGAGACGATGAATCGGGAATTGCTGGAAAGAAGTCACGTATATCACACCCAAGCTTTGATGCCAACTTAAGAAGGGTGACTGCATTGACATGGATATGTCCATTCTCGATTTGAGAGAGAGTTGAGCGGTCAATATCCATGCGTACCGCAACCCACTTAGCAGACTTGCCCAGACGATTGCGTACTCTCTTGATACGCGTTCCAATAAGGAGCTTGAGGTCGTCGTTCGCCTTATCTGCATCACTTTGAATTTTACCTCTTTTTTTATTTTTCATGTGAATTACCTGTGGAGAAAGGGTGTGACCTTCAAACACAGTGTTTGAAATGTTAACACGAAGTGAGAGATTTTAAAAACAATGTGTTTGTCCGAGCTATTGCGTCCCACAGAGGTGGGCGTACTATATAGGTCAGGAACGAACAAAAATTATTGAAACAAATTAAGTAATAGCTAACACTTATGGCAAAAGAACACGATAGCAAAAAGGTAGAGGTCGCAGTGATTACTACGGCAGGGTCATACCCTCAAACGGGGTTTGAAGAGGTGCCAGAAAACCAGAAGCTCGATGTAATTCTGAGGAAAGCGGCTCATGAGCTACATATCGCGGACACCTCAGGGTGGGTTGCGAAGATAAATGGCACTGCAGTTGATACCACGAAGAGCTACGCAGAGCTGGGTCTTCGTGGCGAGGTCGAGATTGATTATGGGAGAAGCGAAGGCGGTGGAGGCTCATATGCACGAAGTACTTTCTAAAGAACTTTTTACGCATGGAGTGCGTGGAATCACGCCTAGGTTAACAAAGTTACGGTCCTGGACTGTAAATGAAATTGCATATCCTGTACTCGACGTATCGTTTACACAGGATGGACGCAAGACACTACGAGTGCGGATGGTGTGCGACAACTGGAATGAACTACCGCCTAGCGTAGAGCTTCTTGAGGCGGATGGAACCGCAATGATGGCTATACCACAGGGACCAACGGGTGTATTCAACGCCTCTGCACATCCTGTTACGCGCAAACCATTTATCTGCATGGCAGGGTCGCGGGAATATCACACGCACTCCAGCCACACTACCGACCTTTGGGACAATTACAAAGATAAGAGCGGTTATGACCTTGGCGATATTTTAGGGCAGCTTTGGTCTGCGTGGCTGAAATCACAACCATGAAAAAAATCTCAGTTCCACAAAGTATTGTTGCAGAAACCATAAAAGAACTCTCTCTGAATGGGCTGGCTGATACCGAGCGATTCTTGCTCTGGCTAGGTGATGGTGAAGAGCGAGTTATTCGCGAGGTTTTCGTCCCACCCTATGAAGCAAGTTCAGACTACTTCCGTATTTCCGAGCAGAACATGGGAGCTATTTTTAGAAAGTTGAGAGCTAGTGAATTGTCGATTCTCGCTCAGGTTCACTCTCACCCGATGGAGGCATTCCACTCATACGCGGATGATACCTGGGCTATCGTGAGACACATAGGTGCGCTTTCGATAGTTCTACCGTATTTTGCCAAGAATACGAACGAGCATAACTTTATTACGAAAGCTGCGGTTTTCGAGTTATCAAACGACAATCGGTGGCGGGAAGTATTGCAGGAAGAATTAAAGAGCTTCGTTATTGTATGAACAATGAAGCCACGAAAGAGAACCTGATGACTCTACAGCAAATCCTCGGCATGTCAGAGTCAGGCGCACGTGAATTAATTACGGCAAATATAGCAGTTAACTCCTCGGGCGACGTGAACGCACGAACTACTGCTCATTATGTGAGCGAGCTGCTTTCCAGGACTATTCGTAGAAATGCAGCTGCTGATTCCGACGTTCTACTGGAAGTCCTCATAAACACTGACGAAAGGAAAACCCAGGGCACTCCCGTATATGTAAATATTTTGAATAGTAATCTTACTGTCAGCTTAAAACCGTCCGAGTATTCGATATCGACAAGCTCTCAAAAGACTCATGATGCGCTTTTGCTCATTTCTGCTTGCTACACAACAGGGTTCGCGCTTAGGCAGCTAATCACGACCGACGCGTTGCCTTTCCCAACTGAAATACGCGTTGATTTCCGAGACCTCATTGGTGATTTAACGTTTCTAGAAGACTCAGTTAACATTGGAGATACGTTTTTAGCAGGTGCAGGTGCAATCGGAAACGGATTCGTATCAGGTCTTGTAACGTTTCCTAATCTGAAAGGACGCCTGACCATTGTTGACGATGACACGGTCAGTCAAGGAAACCTGAACAGATGCATATTATTTACAGAAGCTGACGTCGGGAAGAATAAAGCAATTTCGCTCGCTGAATACGCGCAAACTCGTCTGCCTCATTTGGATGTAAAAGCTCATAAACTTCAGTTGAGTAAAGTGCCCGAGAGAGAGCGGGGCGCAACGTGGTTACAGCGACTCGTTGTGGGTGTTGATAGTAGACGAACACGCCGAAGTCTTCAAAGTGAAATGCCTAAGGAAGTTTTTGACGCGTCGACTACGGGAATATCTGAGTTCGTCTTGCATCATAATATGCAGCCCAATACGCATGCGTGCATGAGCTGCATTTATGCGCAGGAGCTCGAAGAGCTACAACATGAGCGACATGTTGCTGACAAGTTGGGTATTTCTCTGGAGGAAATGGTCGCTGGCTACGTCAACGCCGAAACAGCAGCCAAGATTAAAAGAAAATATCCAACCGTGAACGAACGGGCGCTCTTTGGTCAGGCATACGACACGTTATTTAAACAGCTGTGCGCCGAGGGTAAACTAACTCTTGATGGGGACACGCAGGTACTTGCCCCACTTGCGTTCATATCGACTATGGCAGGCGTGTATTTGGCAATCGAGTTCGTGAGACGTGTGTGTGGACGTGCTCTGCCTTCGTACAACTATTGGCGAGTTAGTCCTTGGACAAATCCAACTCTAAGACTTCGTCAAATGCGTCAAAAAAATCCGCTTTGTCCGCTATGTGCTAATCCCATTTCTGCTCGAGTTGCGAAAGAGATATGGAAATAGAACCCTAATCCGACACACTATGACTATCTCCGTAACTTTCTGGGAAAACTTCTGGGCTAACTTTTGGTCTAGCCTTTTTGTGCTGTTTATCGCGTCAGTTCTGATTCCGTTCTTTCTGCAGTGGCGCGAGTTGCCAAGCGTAAGACTTTTCAATACCAAAACCAGACGGAATAATTTTGAGTGGAAGAAAAATGCCGACGAGCAATGGGAAGCCACGCTAAACCTCTCGATTCAGAACAGGGGGCGCCGCACACTAGAAAAGTACTATTGGGAAATCTATGTGGAGAAGGGTCTATCTATTGGTTTTGATAGGTCACTCGTACTTGATGAAAAAGTTCCAACATTACGTGAGGAGGGAGAAAAATATTGGCGATATCATGGCTACATGGAAGTGCCCATTTTTCAGTACGACCACGTACAATTTCCTTATAGATTTCGTATCCACACTAAAGAAAAGCGTCCAGTGAAAATTTATTACTTTTTTAGGACGGAATACGGTCCTGCACCGATGCATGCGTGGATTGGAACTTGGCAGGGCTGGATGTTCCTGCTCAACAAACTGCAGATAAACTAACCCACGTTACTGCAGCATTTCTGTGTACTTCTTTGCGTTCACAATAAAGTTTTCATTTGCACTAGGATATGTTCTTTTGCCCTTAGAGTTCGTTAGTAGAAGTTTATCGTCACTAAAGAAGTATCCCGCCCCGAAAGCAAAATCTAACTTCTCGTAATTTAGTTCATTGTTTGTTGAAGGAAAAATATCTTCTTCTTCGAAGACGTAGACTAGTTTTGCGCTATCAAAATAATAGAGGTAGTCTTTCTTCCCATAAGACAATCCGATGCTGTAAGAAATCTTTTGTATTTGGTTGCCCTTGAAGTAGCCGACGAGTTCTTGACCTCCATCTGTAACACTTCCTTTTGCGACAAAATAGTCATTGTTAAGAACCTTCTTGGTTAGGGTGTTATCAGTATCGGCTTTGTTAATTATCGACATGATTTTCTCTCGAAGCTGCGAGTCAATCTTACCAACCGATTCAATATCAGAGTGAAAATGGCAGATTGTGCTGCTGGACCCATCCTTTTCTTCGTTTAATCTTGTGACAATGAGTTGCTCTCCTTCATGTCCAGCTACAAAGGTGTAGGCATATTGTCCATCGTTATAGCTCGATAGGTTGTCTGGAACACTAGAGTCGCGCTGAGCTGTTCGAACTGCTTGCCCATCGGCGCTGATTTGTAGGTTATCACCTGGCGTGTGTTCAGTAGTGAAGTGAGTACCATTTTCGCAGTCGTAAGAAGAAGCTGACTGAAGAACAACGGCGGGAGACGTAACAGATGGTACCCATCCAATTACCGCACTGAGTAGCCACGAACCCAGTGCCGCTTCCTGTCGGGCATCGCGGGCTTTCTTTACAGGATTATTTGCCCATTCACTTTCACGAAGATTTAAGCTTGGCAGAGTTATTTCTATCACGAAAGGAACGATTATTGCGGCGAGAATACCGATACAAATGCTTTTATTCGACGGTCCTTCTCGATTCAGAAAGACGCACATCAACGACAAGGACCTAGTCTGCCCATACCTGTTCGGGTCTTCGCCCCCTTTCTTTAGAAGCAGATACCCCAAAACAACGATACTAAGCAATGGAATGAGTCGCAGCAGTGAAAGGAAGCCCGAATAACCGAGGTCGTGAAATCTTCGCGCATCAAGTGAAAAGCGGTAAACGTAGAAAACAACGAATGGAGCGAGCATGAAAACTAAATCGACCATTCCACTCTCCAGACCTGCATAATCGGCAATCAGACCGAGTACTAGGGTTACCGCAAATACTGCACCTAGCAGAGCTCCGTAAAGAGCCACAACGGATATTGCGTAGGTGCGTCTGTCTAAGCGTCCTGTAAAAACTGTGTGCATACGAGTCCCTTCATGGTAGCACCAAGCGTATTACAGTGCATTTGGGGCATATATAAAAATTGCTGACACCTAAATAGATAAGCGTCGACTTGGGCGGGGCATACTCCCTATGGCAAAGCAAAAGCCACCGATACAGGCGGCTTGCTTTCAACTCTGACGCTTTGCTTGTACTGCTCCCTGGATTGATAAATCTGTTGCCGTCAGGTTGCCGTTAAAGTGCAGAGTTGGGTGTATTTGTGATTACTTGTGAGTACTCCTGTGCTTAGCAATTCGTAATTCCTTAAGCGTCCTTAGAGGTTCGAATCCCTCCCTCTCCGCATTTAGAAAAACACGCCCGTTCGGGCGTTGTTTTTGTTATGCGAAGAGCGCTGCAAAATGCAGCGTTTTTGTGTAACAAAAATGAGGAGATTCGAAAGCCGGAGCGATGTTTTGCCAGCGGGCAAAACCGCGAGACAGGGTCGTGCGACAAAAATTGTGACGACAATTTTTGAACGTCTGACCGAATTCCTCCCTCTCCGCATATAATGCAAAGACGCCCTTGGGGCGTTTTTGCATCACCTATACCTCACACCTCCCTGCTATACTTTCCCCATGATCACCCCACTCCAATACGTTCTCATCTATCTCGTCTCGGTCGTCACTTTCTTCGCCGTCGACATGTTCTGGCTCGTCGTCATCGCGCGCAATTTTTACAAGACTCAACTCGGGTCTCTCATGACCGACAGCATCATCTGGCCGGTAGCCATCGCTTTCTATCTCTTGTTCCTCGTAGGTCTCCTCATCTTCGTCATCTCGCCCGCCATTGAAGCAAAAGACATGATGCGCGCGGTACTTTATGGCGCGCTCTTCGGCTTCTTTACGTACATGACCTACGATCTCACCAACTGGTCAACATTGCGCGACTGGCCGGGACTCCTCTCGCTTGTCGACATGGCCTGGGGAACAGTGCTCAGCACGGTGGTGGCAACGGTCACCTATCTTGTAGCGGTCACCTACATTGTGCGCTAACCCATGGCAGCGCTCACCTTTGGTCTCGCGGTTCTCGCCCTCTACATGACAGCGCTCTTTGCCATTGCGACGGTGCGCCGTAACAACGGCACCGCCGACATTGGATATGGCATCGCGTACATCGCACTCACCTCTGCCGTCGCGTTCATTTCTGTCGATGCGGCTCCTATCTCGCGCGTATACCTGCTCATGGTCGTGATATGGGGATTGCGGTTGGCGCTTCGCATCGCCGCCAAGAACCACGGAAAGCCCGAAGACTTTCGTTACAAAGCATGGAGAGACGCCTGGGGAAAACGCTTTTTTGTACGAAGTTTTTTGCAGGTCTATATGCTCCAAGGTCTCGTGGTATTCGTAGTTGCACTCCCGGTCACCCTCTCGTTTGCCTACCCGTCATTCGGCGAGTCCTCGATATTCTTGTACCTCGGCGTTCTCGTATGGACGGCAGGCTACCTGTTCGAGGCGGTCGGTGACGCTCAGCTCGATGCGTTCGTACACGACCCAGCCAACAAAGGAAAGATCATGATGTCGGGCCTATGGAAGTACGCGCGACACCCGAACTACTTCGGCGAGAGCCTCATGTGGTGGGGGCTCGCCCTTGCATCCATCTCCACCACGCAGCTGTGGTCGATCGCATTTTTGAGCCCTGTGCTCATCACCTACCTCTTGCGTTTCGTATCTGGAGTTCCGTTGTTAGAAAAACGATGGGAAGGCAACCCCGATTGGGAGGCATACAAGGCGAAGACGCCGGCCATGCTACCTACTTTGTCCCTGTGACGATTAGGATGCATCGGTGCACACAGTAACAGTCGGATAGTAATGAACGTCTTGCTGCGCCTGCGGTTTCATATCCATATGCAATGGCTCCATTTCTAGGGCCGTGTTCTCGTGCTATCCTCACGCCATGAAGGCAGTAATACTCGCCGCCGGCAAAGGAGCGCGCATGCGACAGCTCGTCAAAGAAACGCCCAAACCCATGCTTCTGGTGCACGGCAAACCCATACTCGAACACATTGTCGAGGGGCTCGCTAACGGCGGTATACACGACATCTGTATCGTGACCGGCTATTTGGCCGAAACCATCGAGACGTATTTCGGTACGGGCGAACAATGGAAGGCACGTATAACCTATGTTCGACAAGAAATCCCCGAAGGCACGGCGCGCGCAGCGCTGTTAGCGCGCGATTTTATTGGAAACGACTCCTTTTTACTTACGTATGCAGATATTCTGGTTCGACCCGACACTTACGCGCGCATGCTCTATGCATTTGACGAAACGCGCGACGACGGTCTCGTTACCGTTACCGTCGGCGAAGACATCCGTAAAGGCGGCCTCTACTTCTTTGACAAAGATTTCTTCCTGACCAAGGTCGTCGAAAAGCCAACCGACGAAGAGCTTGTGACCCTCGAGGCCGGAGGCCATATACAGATAGGAGCGACGCTCTGGTATAACGCAGGCATCTACTTCTTCAAGAGCAAGATGTTCCAGTATGCCGAAGTTATCCCCCGATCGTCGCGTGGCGAATACGAACTCACCGACGTCATAGCGCTCATGATAAAAGATGGCAACAAGCTCAAAGGCCTCAAGCTCGAGGGTCTTTGGGCCGACGTTCGTGATCCCGAAGTACTCGCTGCGCTCGACACAGCACGTAACGAAACACGATAATTGTCTCAGGTGCACGGTGCTATACTCCCCTCACATTGCTATGGCACATTCGTCAGACACGCTCCTTTTCTCGATACCGCAGTCGCCCGACGAGACCTTCTCGGCTCGGTTTGCGCGCTGTACGCGTGAGCCCGATTCGTGGGAGAACGAGCTCTATACTGCAGCCCGCTCGGTCGCCAATTCGACGACAAAACCGCTATGGCTCTTCTTCGGCGGCGATATCGACAGCTTCGTGCTCGCGCGTGCCTTCAGGAAAAACGGCATTTTCTTTTCAGTACTTATACCCGAGTACGCGTCCGGGACGGCGATATATGATATCGGGTACATAAAGGAATGGTGTAAACAGAGGAGCATTCCTACCAAGATCATTCCGATCGATCTGGCGCAGTTCTATTCCGTGCAAGTCCCTCGGTATGCGAGCGACGGATACGTCTCGGCGCATGCCCAACGCTACCTCCACTTACTTGCGCTCGAGGCCGTCGAAGCGCTCGGCGGGTTCGCCGTTTTGCCATACGGATCAATCCTCCTTTCGCGAGACCAGGGAGCAATCGGCAGCGCCAGCGGAGATCTATCCATATCGCTCGAAGCCGGTCATGCCATGGCACAACAGTGGTGCAGCAGAAATGACCGACGACACGAACCAAACTTCTTCCGAAGCTCACCGGAACTCTGTCTCGCGTACCTGCGACTGCCGATGGTCGAATTCGCTACGCAACATCCTACTGTCTTCAATCATCCCGATAATGTGGTTCTTTTTAAACGGCTCGTCTATCAATCGGTATTCTACTACTACAATGCCGAGCGTCGCTTTGTCGGATTCGAGATGACGCGCAACATACAGCAAGCGGCAGAAGTGGAGATAGCGCATGCGCTCGGCGCATCAATCCACGCATTCCGTCTACAAGTCCCAGACATGCTTGAACAACTAACCCGAGCCTGAGTCGGGTTTGTGTTTTGGTCATC
>CAZYLZ010000010.1:0-47193 GCA_964648335.1 uncultured Candidatus Saccharibacteria bacterium
GAATCCCACGGCGTCTCCCATCCCGGGGGGATGAGAAGCGCGGCGACTTCGTTCTTCCAGAGACGTGCGGCCCAGGTGCCGATGCTCGACCCCATGACCTCGTAGTTCTTGAACTTCTCGCGGACGAGCTCGCGCGAAGCTGCCGAGTATGCCTCGGGAGGATCGCGCAAGAGCACGTAATGCTCGTCGAACCGTACTGGTCCCTCGCGCCGCATCGTCTCGAAAGTATCGAGCTGCGTGATTCGATGAACGTGGTCTGAGTCGGGACGATAGCCATACACTTCTTCGGTATTGATATCACCAACGTACGCCGAGATGATCTTGTCGCAACGGACCAATGCCACCATGGTGGCAATTCCGTGCGATTGCCTGCGAACGAACGCCTTCGTGCCGTCGAGGGGATCGACGGTAAAGTAGGCGTCGTACGTAGGATCACCCGCGATTGTCAGGTTGTTCTCTTCGGCGACGACACCGCAGACGGGGAAGCATTCGTTGAAGGTACGAAGATAGACTTCTTGCGCCTTAGTGTCGGCAGAGGTAAAGACATCGTCCATGGTACCTCCGTAGCCTATCTTTCCTTGGGCTACGAAGTGCGTACGCTCATCGCGGATGATTACCGTAGCGCGCCGGACTGCCTCTTTGAGGACACGCCCGATGATATGTCCGTTGACATACCCAAGCGGAGATACAGCAGACATGAGTGGCATCCTTTCCTTGTTTTGACTGGAGTTATTATATCACAAAAAAATAAATTAGCAATATTATGTGCTTTCGCTGAGGTGGTGAAATAATTCCTCATACGAGCGTGTAGTAGCAGGTACAGGGCCGTGGCCCTTTTTTACTGTCACACAAACCCTATGGTACTCATTCATATACTCGTTCTTCTATTCACCGGTCTTACCATTATGCTCGCCGACAAGCAGGCGTTCGCCTGGATGCGCGGTACGACGCCGCTACTTGATGCGACAAAAGTAGCCGCGTCGCACCGGTACGTATCAATCGGACTCGGACTCATGATCGTCACGGGCATCACCATGTTTTTGGACGAATCCGAAGAATTTCTGGAAAACCCCGCGTTTTTCGTAAAGATGGCGTTCGTGCTGATACTTGTCGTCAACGGCTTCGTGATAGGGAAGATCAGCTCGGTCGCGACGACTCGCGAATACGCATCGCTCACGCCGGGCGAAAAGTTGCCGCTTCTTATAAGCGGTGCGGTATCGACCATCGGTTGGCTCGGGGCAATCGCTATGGGACTGTCGCTCGACTAGGTGGTTAGACGATGTGGAGTTTTACCAAGAGTCGGAAGAGCGGCACTTTCTTGGTGAGCTGGTTGATGAGGATGGCGTACTTCTCGTCCTCGTTCTGAGAAAGCTCCGGGAACTTCTCTTTGAGGTCTTTGAGCATGACATTTCGTATGTCCTGCATTTCTTGGCGCGTTGTCGCGTCGGCTTCGGTGTAGGCGTTCTCGACGAGCCCTACGTCGACCGATGATGCGCCCGCCTTGGCAAACAATACACGTGCGCCATACTCGTCGACCGAGAACGAGAGGATATTCTTCTTGTCGAGGTTTATGTACACGCGGCTGCGCACCTGCTTGTTGGTGATGACGCGCCGGAGCGAATATGGATTGATACCGACCGTGGTGAGCGCGTCTTTAAAGTCGGCCCGCTGCTTGTCGTTGACGAGTTTGATGAGCGGGTGCCGATCGTCGACGGTCTCGAGCTTAGGATTCTCCTCGACGTCGAACTTGAGCTCGGTGCGCAGGTCGAAGCGTCCCGGCGGCGTGACCTTCAGCTGGACGAGTTCGCGTCCGCTCTTGCGGTCGGTTGGGTCGGTGGTGTTAGTGCGCGAGCGGTGCCGTACGCTGTTTTGTCCGGCATAGAGCGCAAGATCCGGCGTATCAAAGTACTCGTCGACGAAATTGCTGATGTCGGTGCGCTTCTGGCCTTCGATGTCGAGCTTGGGGAATGCTTTCTTGAGAAACTCGTCGTTCTCGACATAGGTGGTTACCAGGTAGCGATACACCTCGGGTGCTTTGCCGTCGGGTATCTTGAGGGTTATCTGGCTGTCGACGCGTGCCGCGTCTATGCCAAAGCCGGTCGAGTCGTGGCTGTCTTGGTTGAAGAGGCTCGCATCGGCGGCAGGCGTGGTCTGCGCCAAGAGTAATCGAGGCAGAAGCGATACTCCGATTACGGCTGCAAGGATTGTGCGTCGCATATGATTTGAGTATTGCGTACGCGGTGCGTGCTGTCCAGTAGTACACTACGCCGCCAGGATGCTCGCAAGATACCGGTACGTTTCGGTGTAGTCAGAGACACTGTGCGTAGGGATTACGCCGACGACGGTGTAGTCGTTGCCGCCAGGGAAGAGCGCGTCACCCACGTAGATGCATTCGTCTTTGTTCCAGCCTAGGTGTTTGATGAGCTCGCCGACGTTGTGTCCTTTGTCCTTTCCTAATTGGTAGATATCGAGATTCGTCTTGCCGCCGATCGATATCTCTATCTGGTGATCGCGACGCAAGGCATCGACGTCTTCGTGCAGGTCTGCCAACAGCTGCAAGCGGCGCTTGCTGTCGGGGTCGAATGCCTCTTTCACGAGCTGGTCTTCGTGGTGGCCGATGAGCGAGAATGCGATCTGCGAATCGCGGTCTTCGACGATGTCGTTCTCGTCTTTTACAGTAAGTGCCAAATGCGCACGCGCTTTCGCGATGAATGCGTAGATCGCCTCTTTCTGCGATGGCGAGAGCGAGCGGTTCCAAAGTACGGTACCGCTCTTGTCTTCGGCGCGGTTGCCGTTTTGTCCCAGTATGTAATACAGGCCCGCAAGATCGGGTCCGAGGTTTTTCTTTATTATGTCTTGTCCCGAACCTGACACCACGATGACGTCGGCAACTTCGGTGAGACGCTTGAGTATCGCGGCGTGCTCGGGCGCTACTGCATATCGGCTGCGGGTAAGCGTGTTGTCGAGATCGAAGAAAAAGTGTTTTGGCATGAGGCGATTGTAGCATTTGCTACAGAGGCATAGAGAAGCGCCCCTCTAAGGCTGCAGTTTCCTGCTGCACTTACGCGGGGCGCTTGGTCACGGTCCGAAGACGCGTGGCATGTTGAAGATGAGCCACCACCAGCCAATCATAACCAGAGTGTACGCTATGCCCACAAATACTTCGAGTAGGCGGTCGGTCGTGGTTTCGGGGCGGGTGTCGGGCTCTCGGGGGATGAGCGTCTCTACCATGGGGTGCTCCTTTTTCTTACGTTACAATACAACACAAATACATAATTGTACATAGGTCTGCTATGCAACGAAAACCGGCTTCATGTCGGTGCATATCGTTACCGGAATGAATGGATTGGCGAAATACTATGCCTGCCATTGCGATAGGGTTATTGGCAACGAGCATCATGGTATACTCGCTCTGTCATGGATGTGCCCTATATCTGTTTCAAGTGCGGAAAGCCACTTACTGTCAGCGCAACTGCCGTCGCTTGCACGGCGTGCGGCGCATCATATTCGGTCGTCGATGGGATCCCGCTGTTTACCAAGGATCGCTACTGGGGCAAGATCTCGGCCGAAGAGATGGGGAACGCGCTCACGCTCCTCGATGAAAAAGGCTGGGAGACATTCAAGGAAAAATATCAGAAGAAAGTCGATGTCGCCTTCGACGAAAGTCGCGCCGATTGGCGCTTCGAAACCGATCTCGGTCCCGATTCGGTGGTGCTCGATACCGGTGCGGGACTCGGACGCAACTCGATCCCGCTCTCGCGCGTTGTTAAGCAGGTCGTCGCGTTCGACCAATCGCTTTTGCGCATGCGCTATCTCAAGCGTCGTGCCGAGAAAGAAGGCATCACGAACATCCAAACCTTCGTGGGCGATTTCTTCGAACTGCCCCTGAAAGAAAAAAGTTTCGATCTCATCGTAATGAACGGCGTACTCGAGTGGGTAGGCAAGACTGATCGATTCAATGATCCCTATCAGGCTCAAATCGAATCACTAAAGATCTGCAAGAAACTCTTGAAGAAGGGTGGGCGTCTGTACATCGGCATAGAGAACCGGTTCTCATTCGTGTACATGCGCTCGCCCGACCACGAGGGCACCATGTGGACGACGTTCATGCCACGCATGATCGCAGACCGTTACATGCGTTGGAAAAAAGGATTCAGCTATCAGACGTATACGCATACCAAGAAAGTGTATGCGCGCCAGCTGCGCGAGGCAGGTTTTGCCTCTTCGGAGTTCTTTCTTCCATATCCAGGCTACAACATGCCTCGTATCGTGACTCCCTACGACGACCTCCGTGCGCTCCGCTTTACGCTGACCCGACTCTTGTCCCTCAAGCGGTTGGGTCCTGCTGTCTCATTTGTGCTCGAGACGCTCGCGCGCGTCCCGTTCGTCTTGCGCTTCTATCGGTACTTCTATTTCAGCTTTAATATCATCGCACGTGTATGATGCGACACCTCGACACGTTGGTGAAGAAGGCAATGCCCGAGACGAACGGGAGGGCGCTTTCGTTCGTCAAATTCCATACCACCGGCTCGCCGTTTCGTCCGTTCCCCAAGGTGCTCTTTTTCGGGTTTGCAGATAGCGAAACCGCTCCGATCGTGGTCATTAAGACCGTGCGGGCCGGTAAGGATAATGATGTCATCGAGCGGTCGTTCCGTCGGCTCTCGTCCGCCTACGAGCTCTTACAAAGCGAGGGGGAGAAGAATCTCTTTCCGCAGCCGATCGCACTCGAGATCGTCGACGGTATCGCGTTCGGGCTCGAGCGTGCCGTGGCTGGCGAACGTGGTTCCCAAAGCGACGTCGGCCGCGTCCTCTCGTCGTACGACACGTTCCTTCAGGCAACGAAGCATCTCTCAAAAAAGGTCGACAAGCTTGCGTGGGGGGCGTCTCTCATCGATTCGCTTAGGATTCCCGCTAAAGAAAGAGAAGACATGCAGAAAGCATGGGGAGCGCTTGTGTCGTTGTCGCGTCGGCCAAAGGTGACGATAGTGCCGCAACATGGAGACTTTACACTCGATAACGTGATGGTAAGCCGCGACGCCGTACACCTGATCGACTGCGACTGGTTTACCAAGGAGGGTTTGGCAGGAGCCGATCTGTTCCATTTCTTGCAGCGCGCATCGCGACTCACTTCTGATCTGCAGGATCGTATGAAAACCTATTTGCAGAAGCTGGGCGAGGACGGGACCTTCGACGCATCCGATGTCTTCTTGTGGCACATCTGCGACATGCACCTCAAACGCATCCAGATGTCGTCTGACGATGCCGTATCGGCGCAGGCGGATTTCGACAAGATATTGCGCAAATTGTCGCTCATATAATATGCGGCGCATCGCATACATAAGCAGGATGCGACTCGAGTCGAACAAGGCAAACGTCTATAACACGACTAAGACCTGCGAGGCCTTGGTGCTCTCTGGTGCAGCACTCACGCTCATCACGTCCGACGATGGCGGCGCGGGCCAAAAGGAAAACGCGTACTTTGAGAAGCATGCAGTCATGACACGCTTTACACTCGTGTCGCTTCTCGGCCTGAGCAACCACTTCAAGTACGGCGGATCATACGAAAGTTCGATTCTTGAAGTCATATTCTCGAACCTCGCGCTCATGCGATGGATGCTGTGGCATGCCAAAGGCTACGACGTGGTCTATTTTCGCGACTACCTCTTGCTGCCGATTGTTCCGCTTGCGCGGCTCTTGGGCAAGCCAATTTTCTTCGAGGCGCATGCGGTGATGGTAGGGCGACGCAATAAGGCGATGGGGGACTGGATCGCGCGGCAAACGACCGGCGTTGTCGCGATTACGCACGCACTCGGAGAGTATTATCGTGTGCTTAACCCGAACATCCTGGTGTCGTACTGCGCCGCCGCCGAGCCCGAACGATTTGCTGCAGTTACAAAAACAAAAGAGACGCTGCGTACTGATTTTGGAATTGCACCGGACACGTTTGTGCTCGTGTATACGGGCAACCTGACCCGGACCGGCAACAACGATTCGTACGGGCTCGAGTACATCATTCGCGCCTTGCCGCTCATGCCAGCTGACACGTTGTTTTTGGCAGTGGGGCGAAAGCACGAAGGTGAGACGCGCGAGCTCGAGGAGCTCGCTTCGAGCTTGGGAGTTTCCGACAAGCTTCGATTCGAGCCGTGGGTCGGAAAGGACACCGTGGCCGAGTACCTGCTCGCAGGTGATGTACTCCTCATTCCACCTGCCGGCGGTCGTATCGGCAATGCTCCGTCGAAGATATTCGATTACCTGGTATCTGGGATACCTATCGTCGCGGCGCAGACTACCGCGATCGGCGAGGTGCTCAAAGACGGCCAGAATGCCGCTATGGTCGAGTATGGAAACCCTGACTCGTGGGCCAAGGCCGTAACCCGCATACGGAGTGATGCTGTGTATGCTCACATGCTCACTACTCAAGCAAAAAAAGATGGTTCGGCTTTTACATGGCAGAATAGGGGTACGGCGATCCTTTCGTTCATCGAGGGTTTGAACGGACGCTAGTATGCGCACGATTATAAAAAAACTCATCTTCGAGGTCCTCTATTTTTCGGGCCTCAATGCGCTTGCGGGCATGTTCATGACACGCCGAGCATTCCTAGTCGGGTATCACAGCATCGGATCCGACAAAAATCGCGCACGATACTTTGGCGACCGGTATCGGCACATAACCATAGAACAAAGCGATTTTGAAGCACAGCTTGCGTATCTTTGGTCGCACGGTCACACTTTTGTGCATCTCTCGCGACTGAGCGACCCGGACGTGTGGAAACTTTCTAAGCCGACCGTCATCTACTTTGACGATGGATTCAAGGACATCATCGAAAATGCGCTGCCGGTGATGCAGCGTTTTGGGGCGCTCGCGACGGTGTTTCTTACCTCGGGTCTTATCGACCGCACCGTGGTCGCCTTGCCACGATTTTCTAAGGGCACAGCGCTCACCGCCCACGACGCCGATGCTATCTTTTTGTCCTGGAGCGAAGTTGCGGAGCTCGAGAAAAAAAGCGTCGAGTTTGGCGCGCACGGGATGTTGCACAAGAAATTCATCGAGTGCAACCACGATGAGCTCGAGCGCGAGCTTTTGGATCCACGCGAAAAGATCAGAGAGACATTAGGGCACGATACGACGCTCCTTTCGTATCCGCATGGCCGCACGAACGAAAGCGTCGTAGCTCGTGCAAAGTCGCTCGGCTACACGCTTGGCGTGTGCACCCAGGAAGGAACCAACACGAGGGTGCATGTGGCGGAGCAACCGTTCATGTTGCAAAAGATTGCACCTAAGCCAGGCGACCCTCTCCGGACATTTGCCGTCAAGCTCTACGCCGGGAACTGGCTCAAAGCGCTCGAACGTCTATGGTGATCTACGAGAACAAGTGGGGATTCACTACGGCACGCGTGATACTCGACGACGAAGCTGCGCGCACATTGTTCGATCGCGGTCTCAGTCGACTGATAGTCGTGACCTTGCATCGGCTCGATCTGCCGGGATTTACGGTAAAAGAAAAAGACACCGGCATCATAGATCTCGGTACGTCGGTAGACGACGTAAAAGCGTCTTTCGGCAAGACCGTACGCAACGAGATATCGCGAACCGAGCGCGACGATCAGTTTCGGTTCGTCACGACCGAAGGCCCGTTTCCCGACGATGCATACGAGCAGTACGTCGCCTTTGAGAGGGCGCGTGGTGCAAAACCGTTTGGCAAAGATACGTTCGATGGGCTCGTGTTCGTTCGCGGGTACTATGGCGGCAAGCTCTTGGCGTGCATCTCGGCATTTCCATCAAAGCCGGTCGCTCGCATCAGATCAATTTTTTCCGCCCGACACGAAGCGGTAGATGACGAGACCTACACCAGGATAGGATACGCGTCCAAGCGTGCCATGCTCGAGCTGTGTCGATGGGGGATCGAGCACGAGCGATCAGGGATAGATCTAGCGTCGATCAATATGCACGAAGACGCGAAATCTGGCATCGCTGCTTACAAGCGTTCGTTCTCGCCTCGGATGGTAAAGGAATATACCTACACGAAGCGCTCGGGCATCTATGCTTTTTTTGAGCGGATCCGTGCGAAAATAGCATGATCATGAATCCGTTCGATATACATAAGGATCATTATGCGAAGGCCGCGTACTGGCGGCCCGACGAAGAGACGCTTTCGCGCATGTTCGTCCCCGGCAAGATTCTCTTGTGCGGCGTCGGTGGCGGGCGCACTATTGCGCCGCTTAAGGCGAAGGGTTTCGAGGTGACAGCGCTCGACAACGCCCCAGGGCTCGTCGCCGAGTGCAAAAAGAATCATCCTGATGACGTCGTGCTCGAGGCCGACATGCAAAAGCTTCCTTTTGCAGACGAGAGCTTCGATACGGTGTTTGCGCCGTTTCATGCCATAGCCTATGCGACCGACCTCGATTTGGCGGTTTCCGAGCTCGTGCGAGTGACCAAGAAAGGGGGCATGACGGTGATCAACCTGCCTAACCGATTAGCGACGAGCGCCATACAGTCGGGCATCGTGCGCTATCCGACGTTCGAGCAGAGCGTGGCAAAAGGCGGCGTGCGCGTCACCGCACACCATGTTTTTCCTTGGCATTTTAAGGGCTGGGATTGGTACGGGCGAATATCGCTCTGCAAGCTCGAGCACCCAAATTGGAAGGACCGGGTACTGACCGTTTTGCCATGGCTCGATCGTAGCCTCTATTTCGTAAAAGTACGCTAGCGCTCGCGGCCGCGTTCGGGGAGCATATTGACAAAAAAACGAGCTTTGCTACGTTGAATATTCCGTACCTTCATTCTTAAGATTCATGAAAGAGACCTATCTACGCAAGCGGCTCGAATTCAAGTTCAATCTCGATCCCGTTCAAGCGGTCCAGATAGAAAGCTATCTCAATGCAGTGGGACTTGTTCTCGACGACGAACATGCCCGTCCCGACGGCTATTACGACGTCACGAGCCTCTACTTCGACACGCCGCACTACGACGACTACTACGCCAAGGAGGGAGGATTTTTACGGCGCAAGAAGTTGCGGGCGCGCATCTATGGCAGCGACTTCAATGCTCCAAACCAGACTGTCTGGCTCGAGATTAAGAAGAAGCACGACATGGGTATCGAGAAAGAGCGCATCAAGCTTACGCCCCAAGAATGGTCAAAGTTTGCCGAGGGCGACCTGTTTCATTTCTTGAAGCCGGTCGGCGTCGAGTCTGGCGACGGAGCCCAACACAAGGCTCTGCGCGAGTTCATGTACTTCTTCGTTCGTGGCAACTACCGGCCGGTCGCGGTCGTCCGCTACGAACGTCGCGCCTACGTCAGTCCGTTCCTCTCGACCGTGCGCGTCACCATCGACAGGAATGTCGAGGCGGCGCGGGTTGACGGATACGGGCAGGGAAGTAGGATGGCAAGAGTTGCCCCGAATCGGACCGTTCTCGAGGTAAAGTTCGTCGGTAAAATCCCTTGGTGGTTCAAGCGGATGGCCGAGACCTTTGGTCTCCAGCGTTCTACCTTCTCGAAGTACACTCGGTCTGTCGATGCGCTCCGTGGCGAGTTGCGCGTCCCGCTTCCAAAATAATCTTTTATACACTTAGCATCTTCCTATGGACTCGTTCACCAATTATTACAACCTTCTCCCGACGGAACTTTCGGCGGCGGTGATCATCATCAACCTGCTTATAACGCTCCTTCTCGAGGTAGCGATCGTGTACATCTATAGGAAGACCCGTCACGGGCTCTCGTACTCAGAGTCGTTCGTGTTCACGCTCATCATGATCGGCGTTTTGGGATGCTCGATCATGATGATCGTCCAGAACAACATCGTCGGCGCGTTCGCCCTCTTAGGAGCGTTTTCGCTCATCCGCTTCCGAACTATTCTCAAGGAGTCGTCCGATATCGCTTTCGTTCTCTTCTCGCTCGCGACCGGTGTTGCCGTTGGTACGAACCACTATGCACTTGCGTTCATCACGGTCATCTTCCTCGCCGCAGCTATTTACGTGCTGCGCAAGTGGGGCTTTGGCTCGGTGTCCGACAACTTCGACTTCCTGCTCATATTCAAGGCAGATAGCTCGTTTACGCCCGGAAAGCTCGATCAGGTGTTCAAAGACACTGCGCGCGGCATCGAGCTCTTGCATCGCAAGCAGCATGGAAACCAGCCGGTCGAGTATGCATATACGCTCCGTCTCAAGTCGAGCGCAGACGTCCATGCCATAGCCGACAGTATCAAGAAAATCCCTTCGATAACCCAGTTCGAGCTTCTCACCGGCAAGAGTACGGCCGAGTATTAAACCTGTATGCGCCGTCCAACCACACCAGAGCTTGCGGCGCTCGCGCTCATCGTCGCGGTCATCGTGGTCGCGGGTGCCTCTTTCGGGCGCACGATACTGACGTCTGAGGGACGTCAGTCGCTCACGAGCAATCCGCTCGTCCAGAACTTCTTGCCTCTCTACCATGCGCTGCGCAAGGTGCCTGATGTGCTTTTCTTTCCTTACTACTTACGTCGCTCCGAGCTTCCGGTCTTAGCGCTCGAGCTCTCGCTCAAGGACCAAGAGAAGCTCAATGCTGCGCTTCCTAAGAACCCGTTCGGACTCGAAACCCTGAATAGCGTCGAGAAAGTATCGGTAAAGGCGGGGCTTCAGACGAGCGACGGATACAGCGATTCTGTCGAAATCCGCTATCGCGGTTCGATCGCGAACAACTGGAATTCTCGTAAGCGTTCTATCCAGATAGATTTCCCGAAATCACATCTCTATAACGGGGTCAAGGAGCTTTCGCTCTTCATTCCGGCCGATCGCGAGTACTTCGCTGAGGCGCTCGACTACTACCGCGCCGAGAAGCTCGGGCTCAAGGTCCCGAAGCTCGAGTTCGTACGCCTCATGATCAACAACCAAGACTACGGCGTCTATATTGCGTCCGAGCATTGGAGTCAGGAGTGGCTCGAAAAGAACAAGTATTCGGCAGATTCGAACATCCTCGGAGCAAACGCCGGTCTTGAGACGGGTGGGAAATTCGTGTGGTCGAGCTGGAACGTAGCTCCGGCCCCAGTCGTCAAGAAGCCGAAGTCGCAGGTTCTCACCGGCGTGTCTGCCGATGAGTCGGACACGACTGAGGTGATCGTGCATAACCTCACGCAGATCGTCGAGCACGCATCCGACAAGGATTTCGAGAGGTACCTCCCGTATGTCCTCGATATGAAGAAGTTTTACGCGGCACAGGTCGTGTACATCATGTCAGGTACCTACCACTCTGACGGGTATCTTTCGCCAGAGAACAATCCGGCAATCAACGACGTCGGTGATAACAACATGGTGTTCGTCTTCAATACGGACACAGGACTCCTCGAGCCTATCCCGTTCAATGTCGCGATCGGCGAAATACCGGAGGGTGGCATCGTCGAGATTCCCTCGTATATGACCCGTCGTATGTATTCGATACCGTCCTTTCTTGCCGCTCGCAACGCGCTCCTCGAGGAATACCTGTCCGATCCAAAGAATCACGCAGACGACACGGCATTTATCGACGCTTGGCAGAAGAAGATCCAGCCCGACGTCTACACCGATTCAGTCAAGCTCGAGAACAACTTTGAAGCGAAAAAGACGATCGAGATGTACAGGCGGTGGACAGATATCAACTTCGAGCGCGCAAGGGCCGAGCTCTCGCGTACGTACGACCGCCCGGAGGTCGACGTCAGGCCACTCTCGTTCCGGGGTTCGTTCATATTCTTGCCGCAAACGGCAATCACGCCCGCACAGTTCGTCGCTTCGCATCCCGAGTTTTACCTGTCCGATGGACAAGTGCATCTCTCGTCGGGTCCGCACTACTTTACCAAAACGACAACGGTGCCCAAGGGTACGCGACTCGTCATCGATCCTGGTGCTCGTCTCTATTTTGCGAAGGATGTCACATTCGTCTCGTACTCGCCAGTTACTGCCAAAGGCGGCACGGCAGGCATCAGCATGCTGCCGTCGTCGGACAGTCCATGGGGGAACTTTGTAGTTGCCAATGCGGGACGCGCGATAAGTTACTTCGATCGCGTATATCTGAAAGGTGGCGGAGATACGCACATCAATGGCGCACATTTCTCGGGAACGCTCTCGTTGCAGGATTCTGACGCCGAGATCATGCACGTGACCGTCGAGGAGGCGCAGGGCGACGACGGCATACACATTGCGCATGGAAATTACACGATCTCCGGTTCTACCTTCCGCAACAACTGGGCCGATCCAATAGACTCTGATTTCACGAACTCAACCATCGAGGACAATACATTCATCAACACGGTCCCTGTCTCGACCTTGAGCTATGACGGCGACGCCATGGACGTATCCGGGTCGACGGTCATCATCCGTGGTAATCGCGTGTACGGCATGGGCGACAAAGGCATAAGTGTCGGTGAAGGCTCAGAGGTGGTCGCCGAAGGAAATATCATTACGGGATCGGTCTTTGGCACTGCCGTGAAGGACCGTTCGCGCGCGATCCTCAAGGACAATATCTACGTCAAGAACAAGACTGCGATCGCGCTCTACGAGAAGAAGGCGATGTGGGGCGGTGGGACCGCAACCTCGACAGGCTCGATCTTCTTCGGGAACGAAAAGACAACGAGTGTAGACAAGAATTCGATGTTCGTTGAGGAGGGAAGTATCATCGCGACGGCAGCCGAGATAGTCGCAAAGCTCCCGCCGATCCTGCAGAGTTTCCTTCGCATACCGAATCGATAGTGATATAACAAATCTATGACCACCAAGACAAAAATACAGCCGAATCCAGCCGAACGTGTCGTCGTCGTCGGTTACGGATGGGTAGGGCAGGCCAATGCGCTTTCGCTCGCTAAGATGGGATACGACGTCGCGTACTACGATCCAAAAAGTCCCGAGCACCATTACACCGCCTACCGCGATGACTACGCGAAGGTCACTCGGCTCGGCACCGTCAACGAGCGCGATCACGAGGACACCTGGTACGTGGTTTGCGTCGGCGACCGCGTGTCCGACGACGGTGTCCAGGATGTGAGTCTTATACGCAGCGCGCTCGAAACCCTCAAGGGTCTTAAGGGAAAGGTGATCCTCCGATCGACGATCCTGCCGGACGTACTCGAGACCATGCGTTTTCATATTTATGTGCCGGAGTTCCTACACGAGAAGAAGGCGGTCGAAGAGTCGCTCGAGCCGTACTTTTTCGTGATGGGTACCAAAGACAAGACGCTGAGCCCGCCATCGTTTTTGGCAGTGTGGCGCGAATACGCTCCCCATGTCTTCGTGGGTACGCCGCGTGAAGCTGCATATGTTAAATATCTTTCGAATCTCTGGAATGCCGTACGTATAGCCTTCGTAAATGAGTTCGGGCACACGATTGCCAAGCCGCAGACGAAAGACGATATCGCCGATATCGAGCGCGTCGTGGACTTTGTCTTTGGACGCAAACAGTATCTCAGGTACGGGCGCGCATTCGGTGGGCACTGCCTGCCGAAGGACACGCGTGCATTCGTGCGCTGGCACAAGGACAAGGGATACAACACTGCACTTCTCGAAGGAACCTACCAATCGAACCAGAACCACGAGCGATTCCAAGAGGAGTACCCGGCCCATCCTGAATGGTTTTCGGAGTGGCTGCAGCCGCAGATATCGGGACGTGAAGCAGCGAAAGTGCTGTGGCGCTCGGTCGTTCGCAACCTATCGAATCCGAGTCTGCTCTTCAGGAAAGGGAAGCGCACCCACAGCTCGCTATGAAAAAGAAAAAAGCGCTCATCACCGGCGCGGCCGGTTTCGTCGGGTATCACCTCGCCCTCAATCTCTTGAAGCATGGCTATTCGCTCACGCTCGTCGATAACTTTACTTTGGGGCGCGCCGATGCGCATTTCAGAGCGCTCATTAAGAACAAGGATGTCCGTTTCTTGAAGGTGGACCTCACTAAGATAAAAGAATGGAACAAGCTTGGGAAGGGTTTCGACTACGTCTACCATCTTGCCGCAATAAACTCGACCAAGCTTTTCTACGAGAAGCCATACGAGATTTTGCGCACCGCGATCCTCATGAACATAAACGCGGTCGACTGGTTCAAGACCGTTCACAAAGGAGGGAAGATCATGTTCACGTCGTCGAACGAGGCGTATGCCGGGGCGCTCGAGGCATTCGGCAACCTGCCCTTGCCTACGCCCGAGCATGTCGCGCTCGTTGTTGCCGATCCCTACAATCCGCGTTGGTCGTACGGCGCGACCAAGCTCATCGGCGAACTCCAGTTCATCCATGGTGCCAAGGAGCACAATTTCCGCATGGTACTCGTACGTCCGCATAACTTCTATGGACCTCGCTCGGGGCATCACGTGATCCCGGATGTCATCGACCGCATAGCCAAGCGCGAAGACCCGTTCATGCTCTACGGCGCCGACGACACACGATCGTTCTGCTACATCGATGATGCAGTAGAGGCAATGCGGCTCGTCATGGAGAGCACGAAGACTGATGGTGGCACGTATCATATCGGGACCGCGGTAGAAACGAAGATTGAAGACCTGGTCGAGATGCTCTTTCAGGCGGCACACTGGCGTCCGAAGAAGGTCGTCGCGAAGCCGTCGCCGAAAGGAAGCGTCAAACGGCGCCTACCTGATGTTTCGAAGATTAAGAAGCATGTGGGATGGAAGGCAGTGACCGACCTTGCGAAAGGCATCGAGCAGACCTATATCTGGAAAGAGACCGAGCGCGCCAAAGAAAAAGCCCCCAAGCAGAACGCCTAGGGGCCGCGGTTCACTCTACCAAGAGGTAGTGATGCATGTTGTCTGCCGTGACCGGAGCGGTCGCAGCGATGAGAAGGAGCATGTCGGTCTGCGCGACGAGTGTGTGCACCATCGCCGGTGGGATTACTATCTTGCACGGTGTCTCGTGCCCGCCGGGTCCGCCGACGTGCACGAACTGCCGTACCCCGTCTTCGGTGTCGAGCAGATGCATGACTCCGCAGCCGCTTAGGATGAGATACGTCTCCCACATCCCACGGAGGTGGTAGTGATTGCCAATCTTCGCACCGCGCTTGAGTGGCGAGAAGAGCGCCAGGTTGTAGAGCGGCCTGTTGCCACCAGCGTCGCCATCTTTGATGAGGTCGTAGATGGTCCGACGCGCGTCGGTGTGTCCCACGGGTATCGTTTCTGCCAACACTGTTCTCACGAGATTCTCCTCTGGTTGCCAGGCAGCACTATACTTTGTAAATTGATCGTGTCAATTTCGCGTCGAGTCGCCACAATAGTGTATATTCTTTCAATGACTAGCAAAAAGATAACCATCGGTTTTATCACCACTGGTCTCACGTCCCGTGGGGGCATGGACCGTTTCTCGAAGGGAATGATGGAAGCCATGGCAAAGCGCGATGACGTGGCGCACGTCATCGTCCTCACCAGCAAGGCTGTCGAGAGCGAGACTGTCCTTGGGGATGTTCACCGCGTCTTGCCCGATACCACCGGGTTCAGTCTTCTGTCTCAAGTGACCGTCTTCGTGGCCTGTATGCGCTACTTTAGAAAGTGCGACGTGGTTCACTCGGTCATCGAGTCGTTCAGCCCAGGTGCTGCTTTAGCAGCACTCGTGCTGCGCAAGCCGTACATGATCACCATCGCTGCGACGTACTCGATACCGCCCAAAGGAACATCGCTCCGCGCTGTCGTAAAAAGGAGCATCATGAAATTCATGTACCGTCGTGCATTCTGCGTCGCAACGGGATCGCACAAAAATATCGAGCTCATACACGAGGTTATGGAGCTCGATAACTGGAAATTCGTTCCGTTCGGAGCCGACTATGCTCAGTTTTCGTCCGGTCCCGATGCGCCGGCGCCCGAACATCCCTTTCTCTTGTCGGTCGGCGACGTGAAGCCGCGTAAGGGTGCGGACATGGTGATCAAAGCTCTCGCGAAGCTACCGCAGTTTCCCGAGCTCCATTTTGCTATCGTAGGAGATACATCCTCCTTTCCGACTTACATCGAAGAGCTCCGGAGGCTTTCGAAAGAGTTCGGGATGGAGGATCGCATCCACATTATGGGTCGCGCGTCCGACGAAGCGCTCATGCGCATGTATAAACAATGCAGCATACTCATGGTTCCTGCACAGACACGTGACGGTTCATTCGAGGGTTTTCCTATGGTATTTTACGAAGCTCATGCAAGCGGGGCGCCTATCATAAGTACTGATGGTTTTGGATCCGAATATGTCATTAAAAACGGCTATAACGGCTTTCTGGTTCATCAAGACAGTGTTGACGAGCTCTCCGATGCTATTCAGAAAATATACAGCAACCCGGCGCTTCGAGCGGAGATGTCGGCTCACGGAAGGCTCGAGGCCAAGAAACATGACTGGTCGGCGATCGCAGGGCTCTATCGTGGCATATATGCGGAAAACAGGGTAGGCTAAGAAGATGCTCGACGTCAAAGGAACCGCGGATTACTGGAAGGTGCAGACCGAAAAGGGCGATAATCCGTGCCACTATCACAACTACTGGCAAGACAAATATGCGTTCTCGGTGCGCACCGGTGCCTTCAAAAAAGCCGACTTCGCGGGGGCAAACCAGGTAGTCGATATCGGCTGCGGAATCGGTGAATATACGAAAGAAATCGCGCGCCTTACTGACGCTCATTTCACGGGTTTTGATTTCCCATTCAATATCGAGATTGCCAAGAAAATGCATGTGGGCGACACGCAGCTCGAGTTCCGAGACGAGCCGCTCCCGAGCGAAAGCATCAAGGCGGCGATCGCGGTCGCCGATGTCGTAATCACGACGACGGTATATGTGCACCTTGCACCCGAGGCCCGAAGCTCGTTCATCGAATATGCGAGCGTAATGAAACCAGGATCGAAGGTGATGCTGCTCGAGTACATGCCCGACGAGATTCCGCCGTTCCAGAAAGGCCTTGCCTATAAGGACGTCGAGACCGTATCGCAGATCACCGAGCGTTTCGAGAAGGCAGGCTTCAAGCGCTCTGAAGTGCGTCATGTAAATTTCGTCGATAGCTTTCTGTTCTTTCATATCGGAAAGAACGCAGTCTCGTATGCGGCGACCGTCGCGCTCGACACTTTGCTCAGACTTGTCGGTTACACTCGATCAAAATACAAGCTCGTCATCTTTACACGCATATGAAAATACCGTTTCTCAAGCCCGACATCCGCGCCTCGGATATCAAGAACGTCGCCGAAGCGATTCGGAGCGGATGGCTCACGCGTGGGCCTCGCACGGTTCAGTTCGAGGCCGAGCTGGCGCGCTACCTCGGCGTCGCCTCGGCATCGATGGTAGCAAGCGGCACTGCCGCGCTTCACAGCGCGCTCTCGGCCGCCGGTATCAAAGAAGGGGACGAAGTGATTACGACGCCAATCTCGGCCGTACAGACCGCCAACGCGATCCTGTACACCGGTGCCACCCCGATATTCGTGGATATTGACCCTAAGACAGGTCTTATCGATCTCGAGCGCATCGAGGAGAAGATCACCACTAAGACCAAGGCAATAATCCCCGTGCACTACTACGGCCAGATGGTCGATATGATCCGGCTTGCGAAAATCGCCAAGAAGCACGGAGTTGTGATCATCGAGGATGCAGCACATGCGCTCGAGGCGGTTCGAGACGGTAACCGCCCGGGAGTACTGAGCTTTGCCGCTGCCTTCAGCTTTCATGCAGCAAAGAACATGACGGCAGGACAGGGTGGTGCGCTCGTCTCTAACGACGCGACAGTGACCGAGTTTACCAACGCATTCTGTGACAGTGGCATACAGCGCATCGATGGGGCGCGCCGCTCCGTGATGTTGGGATACAAGTATCCGATCACGTCGTTTCAGGTGGCACTCTTGGAAGGTCAGCTCGCGCGGCTTTCGGCGAACCACCAAAAGCGTCTTACCGTGTTCGCTCGCTATCGCGCAGGTCTCTCTGAGGTCTCCGGTATCATGCTCATCGATGATGTGCCTGGCAGCATCCATGCATGCCATCTCTTCAATGTCCTGGTCGATCCGACGCGACGCGACGCTCTGCGCAAGGAGCTCGCTGCTGTAGGAATCGACACGGCAATATTTCACGAGGTCATCCACCTCGAGCCGTACTTCAAGGACCGCTTCGGCTACAAAGTAGGTGACTTTCCGCATGCCGAGCGTTTTGCGTCGTCTTTAATCGGTCTTCCGACATATCCGAGCCTGACGGCACGCGAACAGTCATATATAATCAAGCACCTAACCGAGCAATTTGCATGAACATCATCCGCGCACCATTTCGAGCACTCGTAGCACGATTCCGTCGGCCTTCGAGACTTCGATACAAGATACTGGCAATCTTTGGTCGGCTGGTGTCCTACGATCGACGCGAAGAGATGCTTGATTGTGCGATGGCGTTCGTCGACCATGGAAAAGTCGAGGGCGACTACCTCGAGTTCGGAGTCTGGAAGGGCGGCAGTATGTCGGTCGCGTATCACCTTTCGACGAGGCACAAGAGCCTTGCCAGCATGCGATTCTTCGGGTTTGATTCGTTCGAGGGGCTTCCCGAGATCGGCGAGAATGACGCGAGTACTGCCGAATTCGGCAAAGGTGACTACGCCGCGTCGAAAGAATCCGTCGAAGGCGCGCTCAGAAAGAGCGGCGTCGACATGTCGCGGGTAACGCTCGTGCCGGGGTGGTTCGACAAGTCGCTCACAGCACAGGAGCGAACTAAACAGAAGCTCACGAAGGCGGCAATCGTCTATATCGACTCCGATCTCTACGAGTCTGCGGTGCCAGTTCTCGAGTTCATAACTCCCTTGGTGCAAGACGGCACCATCGTCATCTTCGACGACTGGTTCTGTTTCCATGGCCGACCCGATCAGGGAGAACAGCGTGCCTTCGCGGAATGGCGTGCAAAGCACGGGATCCAGGCCGTGCCGTACCGTAACTTCGGCTGGCCTGGCTTCTCGTTTATCATCAATCGCTAGTCTTATGAAGAAGACTATCTTCTTTTCGGTCTTCCATGCGTATGTCGCACGCAATCTCTTGTATGGCAGCTTGCTCAGGACATTCAAGGATGCCGGGGTTCGTGTCGTTTTGGTCGTGCCCACCGAAAAGAAAGAGCATTTTCAGAAATTGTTTGGGTCAGACACCCTCGTCGAGGGGGTCGACGAGGGTGTGCTCAAGGGCTCGCGAACTGCCACGCTTTTGGCTCGTTTCGCGCATCTTCTCATCGACACGCATTATCTTTGGTATCGTCGGGCACAACGGCGGCAAAAGAGCTCGTGGCGAGGCAAGGTACGCTACGTTCTGGAACAAGGCTTCGTGCGGCTGTTTGCAGACCGCCTGGGTACGCGAATTCTGTATCGGTATCTGTACTCGCGTCTCATAACCGCTCCCGAGCTCGCTCCACTCTTTTCGCGCTATACACCATCCCTTGTGTTCGTGAGCGATCTCATGAACGATCTCGACTCTATCCTTATCCTCGAAGCTCAGAAGCGTGGTATCACTGCTATCGGCATGACACGATCGTGGGACAATCTGTACAGCAAAGGTCTCATGCGCATCGTGCCAGACCGACTCCTGGTGAATACGCACTTCCTTGAGGAAGAGGCGGTGTCCATTCATGGAGTGCCTGCGGACAGAATCAAGGTCATCGGCATGCCTCAGCTCGACGAATCGTTCAGGGGCACCCGCATGCTGCGCGATGAATTTATGCGCAGTATCCATGCCGATCCGTCGAAAAAACTCATCGTATTCGCACCGGGTGGGAATGTGCTGACTGATATTGACTGGCAGCTCTGTCAGATCCTCGACGAAGCGGTTCGCTCGCGTGCTATTAAAGGCGATGTCCATATACTCGTTCGCAATCATCCGATGCACGCTGCTGACCTGAGTAAGTTCCACAACAATGGCACATTCACGGTCGAATATCCGGGGCAGCGTTTTAGCAACAATCCCAAAGAGACCGAGCTGCAGCCGGACGAAACAGTGCATCTCGCCGATACTCTGGCGCATGCTGACGTCGTGATCTGGGTCGCCACTACCCTTGGTGTAGATGCGGCGGCATTCGATAAGCCGCAGATAGTCATAAATTTCGATGGGTTCGAGACCAGACCCTACATAGACAGCGTCAAGAAATACCACGACGAGGATCATATGAAAAAGCTCATACAGACCGGTGGCGTGAAGGTGGCGAACACGAAAGAGGATCTCGTTGCGAACATTAATGCGTACCTCGAGAACCCATCACTCGATGCAGAAGGCCGCAAACGCATCGTTGAGACCCAAATCGTCTTTACCGACGGCCGCTCTGGCGAGCGCCTCGAACGCTACCTTTTGGATGCCTTGGACCTCCGTTGAGCTGGCCGTTTCTTACTCGCTCCCTTTCGCTTTTTCTTCGTCACTGAACGCCTCGATGTTTTGCGCTCTTTGGCGAGTATTTTCTTGAACTTGGCTTCGGAGTCGTGCCAGTCTTCGATAGTGTTTATGTCTGCCTCGTACCGCCACGCGTCTTTGACGATATACAGTTCTACCTTGTTTCCGTACAGGTTCGGCTTCTCAGCGTCATACAGTTGTTCGGGCTTGAGGATGTAGCCTAAGTCGTTGCGTGCGTAGCACTGTTGTGGGAAGTCCTGTCGGCGTGTATGTATATGCTTGAGAGGTTTGCCACCAAAAAGTGTGACTGTCCCATCAGTTTGGCGCGTGAGTGTCCAGAACGGCGTGTGGTTCGCCGGCGTTTCGTTGACGGCTACTACCGAATCGACATCGCCTCTCGTGTAGATATCGAGCATGTCGTCGATATGAAAGGTTCGCCGCGTCGGAGACGTGGCGGGCAGGAGCATGAGTGCATCGGCATGGTACCCGTCGACATCGCGCAGGTATTCGAACGCGTGGCGCAGCACCGGCTCTACGCCCATGGTGTCGGTCGATAGTTCGGGCGGGCGCATGAACGGAACCTCGGCTCCGTGGCGTCGAGCTACGCGCGCGATATCTTCGTGATCGGTCGAGACGAGGACGCGGTCGAGGCCGCTTTTAAGCGCGGTCTCTATAGTCCACGCTATCAGGGGCTTTCCGGCAAAGACGCGGATGTTCTTGAGGGGGATGCTTTTAGAGCCTCCGCGAGCTAATATGACGCCGACTACTTTCATGCTGCTATACTAGTCATAAACAGAAATTATGCAATCGACAGAAATCTTGCGGTGGAAACTTGACCCGTCTCTCGAAAGAGAGATCGCACAACACTACAAGTCGAAGCTCGCACCGTCGTTTACGGGCAGAGGGGCCCATGCTATCTCGCAAGAATTCACCTTCGACGAATCGGCACCGAAGCTTACCTTCGAAGAGATTTCGTCGCTCTTAAACTATGTCGACCGGGGATTCCTCTCTGGCGGAATAAAGGGAATAGGGCTCGAGCTCGGCGGAGGACCAGCGACCATTGCGTCCCTTATCGCAAACTTTCCTAGCGTGACGAAGATGTATTCCATGGATGCTTGCGCGGCGATCGTCGAGCTCGCACCCGAGGTGATCTCGGAGCTCAGCCCCGAGCACGGGGACAAGGTGATTCCGTGCGTTGGCGAATTCAACAACATAGAGCTTCCTGACTCTTCGGCCGACTTTTTGTTCGATTTCTTTTCGCTCCATCATTCTGACGACATTACGAAGACGTTCAAAGAGCTCGCACGTGTACTTAAGCCGGGTGGAATTGTCATATGCCTCGACAAGGCGCGCTCCGACGCACTGACAGACGCCGACATACAGGCGCTTCTCGATATCGAGTACGACGATAAGGCGAAGACACAGATGCACGTGCCGCTCGATTCGAAGCATACCCGACGGATGAACGGAGAGTTCGAGTATCGCCTGCGCGAGTGGAAGAGCGCCTTCCTTGGCGCCGGCTTTACGGGCTTCGAGCACTTCAACCTCGCACGGCCAGTAAGCGGCAATCCTGCCGTACGCTTTGCAAAACGCGCTTTCGCCAAGATTCCTCCGCGCATACAGGCACGAGTTTCAAAGATGCTCGTGCCGATCGACAAGCCAGGGGTCCCTATATCGGCCGATCATCGCGTGTATACGCCGCTCGTCAATCATTTTCCCAAAGAGATATCGCTCATGATCGCGACAAAGTAAAGGTATTGACACAGGGGCTATTGCCATTACATTGAGGCCAGCAATCAAACGGAGGATCCAATGCTGGCAGAGCTCGTAGCACAAAAGCTCATCGATGAGCGCGATTTCAAGGCGAAGCTTAAGAACATCAAATGCATCGTGACCGATGTCGATGGGGTGATGACGGACGGCACCATCTTCTTGGACAGCCAAGGAAATGAGATCAAGACGTTCTGCGTCAAGGACGCACCACGGATATCGGCAGCACGCAGGTGTGCGATCGCTACCGTTATGTTTACGGGCCGCAAAAGCCTGGCGGCGGAAGCTCGGGTACGTGAGCTCAAGTGCGATATCTGGTACAAGGCCGATCTTAAGGCCGCCAAACGGTCGCTCTATGATGAAGTAAAGATTACGTGCGGAGCGAATCCCGACGAGGTGTTGTATATCGGGGACGATTGGAATGATCTGCCCTTTATGCGGCTTGCCGGAATTTCGGTAACGCCTGCCGATGGAAGAGAAGAGTGCAAGCAGATAGCGACACTCGTCGCCAAGGCACCGGGCGGCCAAGGAGTCCTCAGCGAAGTTATCGAGCTTGTACTGAGAGCACAAGGTAAGTGGGAGGCCATGATCCAGCGGCACTTCGACGAGAGTGCTGAGGTGAAGAACTGATAGTAAAAAAGACCCGCAGCGTGCTTCGGGTCTTGTATTTTTTAGGGCTTGCGGAAGACGAAGTACGCCGAGAGCCCTTCACACATACAGGCACGAGTTTCAAAGATGCTCGTGCCGACCGACAAGCCAGGGGTCCCTATATCGGCCGATCATCGCGTGTATACGCCGCTCGTCAATCATTTTCCCAAAGAGATATCGCTCATGATCGCGACAAAATAAAAGACCCGGTAAGGCTGGTTACAGCACTTATCCGGATCTGACATCAGCCCCTTCGAAAATCTTGAAGAATGATGCCGTCGGGCCCGTCCGATTCAAGTATTTTGCAATCCGTAAATTGGCGTTTGAGCCAAACATTACGGGTTTGCTTTAAACCGGGCAGGTCTTTTTCGTCGTCGCCCTTTGCATTGGCGAGACGCCGTGCAGTGGCCTCGTCTGGCGCTCGTACCACGAACCCATACGCGCGGTCGTATCGTGTGTGCCACGGGTTGCTGCGCTCATATGCGGTTTCAAGCTCGGCAGGCGCGATATCACCGCGCTTGGCTTCGGCCTCCTTCATTTTATTGTAATGAAATGAAGGCTGCTTTTTTGGGGTAAGGACATAGAGTGGCATGGGGTTCCTCCTGTTGCTTCTCAATTTCTATCATTAAAAAACTAAATGTAAAGAAAAACCCCGCAGCGATGCTGCGGGGTTCAGGTTACGACTTCATATCGAGGATCTTCTCGATATGATTGGTGTCCGCATAGTGGCGGGCTTCGAGAAACACATCCATTGGCATGTCCGAGAAGTTGATGGGCGTACCGTCGGTGCCGTGGAGCACCTTGGTCGCGTCATCGAGCTCTTCGACATACTTCTCGAGCGCTTCGTCGCATACCGGATCGCCGTTGGGGTGATACGAGATGCCGAAGTTTTTCGTGAGGAGCGCCCTGACAGACGGATCCTTGAACATGCTCGTTCCTGGGTAGGCGGTCGCTACGAACATCCGTCGGTTGACGGACGCCTTCGCGGTCGCGTACTCGGGAGTTCCCGGGGTGAGACCCTGCGTATACAGCTCTTCTTGCCACTTGATGAAAGCGACCGAAGTCTGCAATTCGCGCAGTGCTTCGCCGGGATACGCCATAATCCACGTCGCATTAGTGTGGATGCCGAGCGTACGGCAGTTCGCGATTCCTTCCATCATGGTCGTGGGGAACTCGAAGTCGCCGACTTTCGTCATGCGTTCTACGCCGTTCTTGCGAACGATGTGGCCACCCTTGACCATGCGGTACAGAGTCTTCTTGTCTGCGCTTTCAGCTCCCACGCCGATGTATATGCACCCAGATTTGGCCATAGGTTCGAGCCGGTCCATCGTACATTCATCGAGTCGTGTGTGCGTACCCCAACGAAACTTGAGTCCTTCGAACGCCGCAGGCAGGGCCTGACAGCGCTTTACCGAGACTGCGAAGTTGTCGTCAGGAAAGCCGATGAAGTCGACGCCATACTTGGCGATCATCATCTCGGCTTCGGCACGCAGGTTGCTAGGGCTTCTGATGCCCCAATTGCGCTCGCCCTGAGCTCCGCGATAGCAGAACCCGCAGGCATGCGGACAACCACGAGACGAGACCGTCGTCAGGCTTCGCTGCATCTCGAACGGTGCAGCAGAGCTGTTGCCCGCGGCCATGCCCCACACGGGCGTCTTGATGTATTCCTCGAGGATGTTCTTCCCGTATGGGCTTTTTTCCAAGAGGTGCAGTGCCGCAAACGGCAGCGCATCGAGGTCGTGCGGACGATCGCCGTGGTACATCCACCGCTTACGTCCGCGTATGTCTCCGATGTAGTAGAGCGAGTCGGTCATGTCTCCACGCTTGCTCCACGAACGCTTGATGTCGTGCGCGCACAGAAGAATGATGTCGTCGCCCTCGGAGTGTCCGACCGCATCAAGTTCGGGGATCCAGTTAAAGATTCCGTCCTTGAATTCGGTCGAGAGTCCGCCACCTGAGATGATGAAAGACTTTGGAGCAAGGCGTCGGCAGATTTTGGCGACACGCTTCTGCCACCGCAAGGTCGTGATCTTGCCCGAGAAGCCGATAAGATGCGGCTCGCCGTGCAAGTTAAAGCTTGCCGACAGGTAACGATACGTCTCGAGGATGGTACGGTGACGGCCGTTCACGAGACCTTTCTTGAAGGAAAGGGCGTCGTGGATTCGGTCGCCATTGAGGTCGATGATAGAGACATCGGCCCCGTACTGTTCGAGCCGCGCAGCCATAAGACCCGGACCTTGCGGTGGGGTATTGGGCTTGGCGGTCTCGCGCAAGGGCATGTTTATGAAGCATACTTTTACGCCATTGAGCGAACCGAACCCGAGCATGTCGTGTACGAGTGTGCTCGGGTGCGGTCGTTTATTGAGTGCGGTAGCCATGAGACACCTCCTGTATCGTGTGTCGTAGGATGATTCCTAATCGAGAGTCAATGATCAGGGCTAAAATTATAGTACGTTTAAAAAACAGCTTTGTCTATAACGTCCGATCCGGGTTGACTCCGTCTCTCGGCATGAGATTCTAGGGTCAGAAACAACAAGAGGCGAAGCCATGGAACGAAAAGTCATCCTTCTATCGGGGATCAATTTCACCGGCAAGACCTGGCACGAAAAGCACGTGATAGCGCTACCCGAGGCGGATGCTCCGGTACTCGTCGATATGGACGTCATCCGCGCCAACCTGTACGGAACGCGGCCCGACAAGCACATCACGAAGACCGAGCACCTCTATAAAAACGAGTGCGTTCGAAACGAAGTACTTCGGCATCTGGTCTTGGGCGCACAAAGTGTGATGGTCAACTCGGTTATGCAAACGCGCCGGCTGCATCAGAAGCCGTTCGTCGACATGATTAGACGCGCAAGCGATTACGTATCGGATATCGAGCGTGAGCAAGCGCTCCATGACTTTCGCGACGACCCCGAAGCAGAGGTTACCTTCCGTCCAGTGGTCTTGTATTGCTCGCTCGATGTTCTGAAAAGCCGTATCGCACGCAAGGGAGCCGATCGCCGCGAGAGCAAGACGCTCGTCTTCGATCTCGCCGCGATGAGTAATTCTGTGCTGCCGTACGAGCATCCGGTCGCGTACTCACCTCTGTACCTCGATACGTCAGACGAGTCCGCTGTGGCACATGCGTCGAGAATCGAAGATCTGCAGGCGTACCTCAGTACCGGAATCAGGCCTGCCGATCATCGCGAACGTCGAGAGCAGATGATTGCGTATCACGAAGACATCTGTGCAGCGGTACGGGCTGCCGTGAATGACCGAACGTAAGCAAGCGCGACCGAGAGGTCGCGCTTTTCTTTTCGTGCCGCTTATATATGATGGATGTATGTCATATACACCCTATCAGATCGCAATCTTACAAGGACGACTCTCGCCAGACCTCGACAACCGCTATCAGTTCTTCCCACCGACATGGAAGGACGAGTTTCCTAAAGCGAAAGAATTGGGATTCGATGCTATCGAATGGCTCGTCGACCCGAAGGGTTGGAAAGATAATCCAATCCTAACAAATGAATGGTCCGAGGCCCTCGAGCTCTCGGCGCAATCGCAGCTGCCCATCTCGGGCGTATGTGCCGACTGGTTCATGCAGGTGAATCCGTTCGAAGGAGACCCCGAAGAGCACCGTGCATCCTTGCGAAAGCTCATGATGAACGCAAAAGACACTACAAACCGGCTGATGCTCATGCCGCTCCTTGAAACGCATCCTATCCTAGAGATAGGAAAGCAGGACGCTATCGTCGAGCTTTTAACCCCGCTCATTCCCGAGCTCGAGGCGCAGGCCTTGACGCTCGCATTCGAGACCGAGCTTCCTAAAGAAGATCTCGCAGCGTTTGTCGATCGTTTCGGTACGCGGCACATCGGCGTGTACTACGACACTGGCAACTGCACCTCGTACGGATTCGATTGCCCCGAAGACATCAGATACCTCGGCGCGCGCATAAAGGGAGTGCACATAAAAGATCGAAAGAAGGGTACGACGCAGTCGAAGCCGCTTGGCGAAGGAGATGCCGATATTGTGGAGTCTTTAAAAGCCTTGCACGAGGTCGGATGGGCGGGTACTCTCATTATGCAGGCATGGCGCGGACCGGACTACGTGGACGATGCCAAGAAACAGCTTGCCTATTTACGAGCCGCTACTCTAACTGCTAGCACATGAAAAAAGACCTATTTGATATCAAAGGGAAGGTGGTCATCGTCACCGGCGCCGGCGGCAAGCTCGGAAGCGGTTACGCAAAGTACCTGGCCGCTGCGGGCGCCTATATTTACGCCTGGGATCATACGATAGCGAACCTCAAGTCGGTACTCGGCAAAGAGACGAAGAATCTCAGGATGCAGGAAGTCGATATAACAGACGAGAGTGCTGTCGTGTACGCGATTGCCGAGATTTTGAAAAAGCACAAGAGAATCGACGGGGTCGTGAACAACGCTGCGATGAATCCGGCGGTAGGATCCGACGATGCCAAGAAGCAGTTCGTCCCGTACGAGCACTACGAGATCGAGCTTTTTAGGAAGGAGATGGACACCAACGTGACCGGCATGATGATCATCATGAAGCATGTTGCTCCTATCATGATGAAGCAGGGGACCGGGTCTATCGTGAATGTCGCCTCCGAGATCGCGGTCATCGCGCACGATCACCGCGTGTACCAGGCGAAAGACCGCTACAAGTCGCCCGCGTACGCGGCCTCCAAGACCGCGGTCGTAGGCCTTTCGCGCCAGTGGGCCGCGCGTATTGGCGAGTTTAACGTGAGGGTCAACTCGATCTCGATCGGCGGCGTCGCGAGCCCGGGGATTCCGGAAGATTTTGCAAAACGCTTTGGTGCCATGAACATGCTCGGCCGCATGGCCCGTCCGCATGAGTACGAGGCCACCATCCAGTACCTGTTGTCCGACGCGAGCTCGTTCATGACAGGCAGCAACCTGATAATAGACGGCGGAAAGAGCGCCTGGTAGCCCCTTTACGGAGGGGTCCTTGCGGGGGAGTGGTATCCGTGATTCTATGGGATTGGACCCCATAGAAAACAGAAAGGAATACCCATGTCCTCAGTGAACATTGGAGGCATCGAGCTCGGTGACGGCAAGCCCTGCTTCGTCGTCGCAGAGATCGGTATCAACCACAACGGTTCGGTCGATCTGGCCAAGAAGCTCATCGATACGGCAGCCGAGTGCGGCTGTCAGGCGGTGAAGCTTCAAAAGCGGACGGTCGACATCGTCTACACGCCGGCTGAAATGGCCAAGGCGCGTGAGGTGAACCCAACCTTCATCGAGAACGCAGTCGCGCGCTCGAAGAAGTACGGATACTCGGTCCTCGGTCACGAGGCCGAGACGCGGCTGCACGAAGATCCGACGCAGACTACCAATGGCGACCTCAAACGTCTCTTGGAGTTTGGTGCTGCCGAGTACCGCGAGATCGCCGAGCATTGCGCGAATCGCGGGATGCTCTGGAGTGTCTCGCCGTGGGACGAGCCGAGCGTCGACTTCATGGAGCAGTTCGATCTCCCGTTCTGGAAGATCGGCGCACCGTCCCTGACGGACGCTGGACTCCTGCGCAAGGTCGGGAAGACCGGCAAGCCCGTCGTCCTCTCGACCGGCATGAGCACCATGGAGCAGATCAAGAAAGCGGTGGCTACCCTCGGGAACGTGCCGCTCATCCTGCTCCATTGCGTGTCGACGTATCCGACGAAGAACGAGGACGTGAACCTGCGGGTCATCAAGACCCTGCAAGACGCGTTCCCCGGAACTCCGGTCGGCTACAGCGGTCACGAGCACGGGACTTCGGTCTCGGTGCTGGCAGCCGGACTTGGTGCGTGCATGATTGAGCGGCATATCACCCTCGATCGTACGATGCCTGGGTCCGATCACCCGGCGAGTCTCGAACCTACTGGGTTCAAGCTCATGGTGGACAGAATCCGCCGCGGCGAACTCGCGATGGGTGATGGCGTCAAGCGCGTCATTCCGGCCGAAATGGCCACCCTCGACAAGTTGCGTCGTGTGAAGGATTTCTGACCTGCCGACGACCCCGTCCTACGACGGGGTCGTTTTTTATTGACAATCGAGACGAAAAAGTAGATAACGAATTGAGGTACCAACGGAGGATACAAGTGAAACAAAAGATACCCAAGTCGCTGAGGTCTAAGCTCTGCAAGATCAAGTTCATGGCATTCGACGCTGACGGCGTCCTGTTCGTCAACGATGCCTTCCACGGACTCGTGATCGAAGGGAAGTCCTTGAAGCCAGTGACACGCAGTCACTACGACGGCCAAGGGATAACGTTCTTGCGCTCGCTCGGCATAAGGGTCTGCATCATCACCGGCTCGTACGGCGTCGATGCAGAAGCGAAGACCGAGCTCGCGGAGCGATGGAACGGACTGCCGTCTGCAAAGGTCGGCAAGCTCACACCGGTCGAGGTCTTTACCGATCGCGACGGACCGCTGAAGCTCGTTACGCTCAATGCCTGGCTTGCCAAGCACCAAGGGTCGCTCGCCGAATGCGCCGCCATGGGCAACGACGTCGGCGATTCGTGGATGCTCGAGGCGGTATCGGTCGCCTTTGCTCCGAGCTGTGCCGTCGAGAGTATCAAGGCGCTCGCGACGTACGTCACAAAGCGAGAGGGTGGACGAGGTGCCGTGCGCGAAGTCGCCGATCTAATCCTCGAGGCGCGCGGGATCAATCCTCGATCGCTTCCGCTCAAATAACACCGCCGCGGGTCCGTACGGACCCGCGGCTTTCTTTTGCTGCTATCATGTCACAATGGACTTCGAACTCATCCTCAACTGGCTGTCGCTCGCGGCCTACTTTTTCTTGTCTTACGGAGTCCTCGATCAGATTCTGCGGATCCGAAAATCGGGCAAGACTTCGGGAATCGACCGTCGCGAGGTCGCAATACGCGCAATAGTCACGGTGGTGCTCATGATAAAGATCGCTTACGTGGGGGATCCGTATCTGGTCGTCGGGCATGTGTTTCTGACCGCGATACTACTCGTCTACGCATTCATCCTCTTTCGCCAGCATCGTTAAATCTTCTTGAACTGTTCGAGACAGTAGTTGGCATAGATGTTGCTTATGAGGCTGCCTATGATCTCGGCGACAATCGCGCCCCAGATGCCGATGGTGGGAACGAGTACTAGCAAGAGTACGGTTTGGATGACGGGAGCGACCATCGAGAGGGTGTACATGCCCTTTTGGTACTCTTGGGCGAACAGCGTGAGACTGATGAGCTTTTTTGGGAAGAGCAAAAGGAGCAGGGCGTACATCTGCGAGTACAACACGGCCTCGGGGTATTTTGGGAAGAAGATATGGAACAAGAAGGGTGCCGCGATGGCATACATGACGACCATGCCAAGAATTCCCAGCGTAAATACCGTCACTTTGTGACTAAGTGAATTTAGGAGCGTGTCCTTGTCTTGTGCGGCGAGCTTCGGGAGCGCAAGTGGTGTCGACATCTTGAGGATTGCTCGCATCTGCACCACGGGCGCCTGTGCGAGAGCGAAGATTGCGACAGGAGCTGCGCCCAAGAAATGGAAGATCAAGATTTTGTCGAGCTGGCCTACGAGCGCGCTGGCTATGTTGAGCATGCTCATCTTGCTGCCAAACGAATACATCTCTGCGTTGAATTCGCTGTTCGGCTTGTAGTGAGAAACCGTGCGTAGATACAAAGCGCTCGTAATGCCGGTAAGTGAAGCGAAATAGATAAGTATGAGGAAGGGGACGTTTGCGCCGAACCAGAGCGCGACAAAAAGACAACCGGCCTGGACTATCGTGGTTGTCGCGCCGTACACTGCTGCACGCATGAAATCTCGTTTGCCGGTCAAAAAGGATACATAGAACTGTACGCTATTGAGTATTGGTTCGAATGCCGCGATGACTACGAGAGAAAGTGCAAGCTCGTAGTTTTTGTTGTAGCCATAATAGGCTGCTGCGCCGAGCGTGAGCGCGATCATCGGAATGCTCCAGCGCAAGTTCGCCCAGAAGGCGTGTTTGAGCATTCCTTCGAGCCCGCGACCTACGGACTGGGTGATGGCCGTTCCGATTCCCGAGAGAGACAACGCCCCGATCGTTGCAGCGAGCGAGAGGATGTATTTGTATGATCCGTACGTCTCTTTTGAGACGAGGTTGGCAAACGCCATCGCGAGCAAAAGCGACGCGACACCGGCGACCACCTGACTTCCCGACATCCAAAGCCCGCCTTTGGCGAGATATACCATGTCGGTCTTCGTATATTTTTCGCTCCAACGCAAGATCATGACGACCTTCGTACGTACCCAATCAACCATCCCGACATAGTACCGCCTAAGAGAGGTGAGTGCTAGCCAAGAAAAACCCCACGACAGTCATGCCGTGGGGTCAGTATCGCTACTGCAGGTTGATTTACCAATCGGTCGCGTCGAGTTCCGCGAACCAATAATGGATGATCATCAGGTGGACCTCTTGGATGAAGTCGGTATCGCGATCGGGCTCCTTGTTGTTGAATGGGGCCCTGATGCAGATCGACGCGAACTGATTGATTGGCGCGCCATCGAGTCCGGTCAGTCCGATAGTGACGATGTTCTTCGGCTGTGCCCATCGCATGGCGGCGAGCACATTCTCGGAGCTTCCGCTCGTCGACATGCCGATGACCACGTCTCCGGGTTTCGCGAAGGCCTCGAGCTGACGCACGAAGATCTTCTCGAAGCCGAAATCGTTCCCGATCGCCATTATCGAGGCGCGGCTCGCCGTGAGGTCGAACCAACGCAGGGGCTTCCTGTCACGGCGGCGGAACGTGCCCAGGCCTTCGCCGACACCATGGTCGGATTCGGCGGCAGAACCGCCGTTTCCGCACATGAATACCGTCCCTCCGTCCTTGAGGCAGTCGATGATGTACTTGCTCGACTGCCCGAGTTTGTTAGCTGGTATGCCGAGGTCGAGCAGCCGCTTCAGACGCTTGAGGGCGTCTGCGGTATAGCGTTCATCTGGGGCCATCTGTCTGGTACTCCTTGTTGCTGTTTTCACCATACCATTCCAGGCTCTAAATTCAAGCATTTCGATGGTTGGTGCCGCGTGGGGGAGTCTGCTACAGTAGTGGGCATGACACTACAAAAACTGCTCCGGGGTGCCGTACTCGGCGGGCTATTCATCATCCCTTTTATTCCACTTATCGTCGCCTATAACCTGTTCTTCCCGTTTATCACCGGCAAGAACTTCGCGTTCCGTATATTAGTAGAGCTCGTGGCCGGCGGCTGGGTAGGGTTGGCGCTCATAGCGCCCGAGTATCGTCCGCGCCGCTCGTGGATGCTCGCGGGCTTTGCAGCGTTCGTTTCTATCATGTTCGTGGCCGATATTTTCGGCACCAACCCGACCAAAAGCATCTGGAGCAACTTCGAGCGCATGGAGGGCTGGGTCACTCTCATTCATGTGTTCCTCTACTTCGTAGTCCTCTCGGCGATGCTCAAGACACAGTTCTTGTGGCGCTCCTACTGGTGGACCACGATTGGTGTCTCACTTGCCGTCTGCCTATGGGGGTTAGCTCAGTTTTTCGGGTACATCGCTATTGATCAAGGCGGCGTCCGTCTCGACGGGCCGCTTGGAAACGCTACCTACCTTGCAGCGTACCTCCTTATCCATCTGTTTATCGTGGCACTCCTCTGGGCGCAAGACTGGCAAGTCGGGAAGGCAAGCAAGCTCCGTATCGCAGCGTACACTCTCATCATTGTCCTGCAGAGCATCATCCTCTTCTTTACTGCGACTCGTGGCGCAATCATCGGCGCGCTCGGTGGAGCCTTCCTTTCGGCACTCATACTAGTTGTGCTTGCACGCAAGTCTAAGAATGCATGGCGTATGGCGACAAGCGTCGTCGTCGCTATCTTGGTCATCGTCGGTGCCTTCTTTGCTCTTAAGGACTCGGCACTCGTCAAGTCGAGCGAGCCGCTACGTCGCCTTGCCTCAATATCGACCACCGAGTCTACCGTTACAGCCCGCTTCATGAACTGGGGTATGGCATGGAAGGGTATCCAGGAGCGGCCTGTGTTGGGCTGGGGTCAGGAGGGTTACGCTGTCGTGTTCGACAAATACTATAATCCCGCCATGTACGCCCAGGAGCCGTGGTTCGACCGCGTGCACAATACGGTGCTCGACTGGTTCGTCGCAGGAGGTCTCTTGGGAATCCTCTCATACCTCTCGATCTATGCCGCGGCGTTCTGGGCGATCTGGCGCAGCCAGAGCAAACAGCAGGGAGGGGAGAAAGGGACGTTCACTATCGCCGAAAAGAGCGTGCTCACGGGACTTTTGGCCGGGTACTTCTTCCATAACCTATTTGTATTCGACAACATCACCAGCTACATGCTCTTTGCTATCGTGATGGCATATGTCGTATCACGATCGAGCGCGGACGCAGCACCGGTGTTCTCGACGAAGGCAGTTCCGCAGGAAGCCGCCCCGTTTGCGGTCGGCGGCGCAGTGTTGGTGGCTGTGGCGCTCATATTCACGGTTAACGTACCGGGCTACAACGCTAACCGCGATCTCCTGCTCGGCCTTTCGGCACAGGATCCAGCAGGTCCTATAAAGAACCTCGAATACTTCAAGTCGGCCGCTGGCAAGTCTCCGATCGCGATCCAGGAGTCACGCGAACACTTGGCACAGGTGTCTACGGCAGTCGCCGGCTCTGCAGCGAGTGCCGAGGTTAAGCAGGCTTTCTACGACGAGGCGATTGCTGGCATGACGCAGCTTACACAGATGTCGCCCTTGGACGCACGCTTTCCACTTTTCTTAGGAATCGTGCACGATGCATACGGAAAACACGACCTTGGCGAAGCAGCACTCAAGAAGGCCACCGAGCTCTCACCAGGCAAGCAGATGATCCTCTTCCAGTACGCCTCGAATCAGCTCCAGCGCAACGACATCCCGGGCATGGTAGCAACGCTCAAGCAGGCGTTCGACGTGGCGCCCAACTATCGCGATGCACGCGTGTATTACGCCGCTGCGCTCGTGATCGCCGGACAGGATGCGCTTGCAGAAGAGACACTCCAGCCTGTTCTCACCAATGTAAAATCGATGACCGATCAGCGTCTCATTGGTGCATACGCATCGCGCGGACAGTTCGCGAAGATCGTCCGATCGCAGCAGCTTGCGGTCGATGCTAATCCCAGCGATGTTCAGACCCGTGTCGGCCTGGCCGCAGCCCAGTACCAGGCTGGGGACAAGGCAGGAGCTATCGCGACCTTGAAGAAAGCAATCGAGATCAACCCGCCGCTCAAGCCTCAGATCGACGAGCTTATAAAGCAGGTCCAGAACGGAACCGTAAAGGTGAAGTAAGGCTTGCGCAGACTATCGGCTTAGGTACAATAGGATCGTGAGTGCATAAAAGCTCTTACGGAAATCTGCGAAAAAGACCCTGCGCAAGCTGGGTCTTTTCGTTAGGTACATTTTCGGTCGGCACGACCGTAAAAAAGGTGCAAAAACGAAAAGACACCAGAAGTGGCATATGTCTTCATATGAATCGCTGGGGTGCGCCCAGAAGCATTTAGTAGATGAGGGCGACGGCTCGAATATGCTTAGCGACTTGCGGGTTTTCGTTTACATACCTACTGCGGATTTCCATGTATCAAAAGCTCCGTCCTAAAAAGAAAATCTCTCCTTTCGGAGAGATTTTCTTTGGAGCTTATCGCTTCTTCTTTGCAGAGCTCTTCTTCTTCGATGCTGCCTTCTTTTTCTTTGCCATACGCGTATGTATGTGTGAAATTTTTTTAATTCGACCTGTTGCTTTTGTTTTTACTCGCAAGCAACGCTTACACATATAGTATCGAGCATAGATGCAACAAAAGAAAATATTATTTGCGATTTGTGTGGATAACTTTTTTTAAATTTTTTATTTAAAAAAGTTATAAAGATTAATTTCTAATGAACGTAAAAAATTTTGCGCGTAAGTATGTATCTTTTGTCGCATAGCATTTCGTATTCGAATACGATCACGAACGAGAATGATTGCCCGTTTTCGCAATCGCTGAATATTAATTTCTTTGTGGCTCGCATACGGTACCTGTTGTCCAACAAAAAACGCCCGTAGAATGTACGGACGTTTTTGTCGCACCAAAAGCGGAGGACGGGTGCGAGCTCCAAAAAGGAAATCTATTGTGAGTGCCGCCGCCCTCCGCTTTGGGGACGACACATCACCAGTATAAGCCTTCCTGGCGGGGTCGCAACCGGGGCCCACTCTGTTCGCTCGTACCGAGGCTCTGTGAGCTGTTTTTGGGGTGCCAAACATGATACGATGGCTATCCATATGACCCTCTGGACACGTATATTCGGAGATGAGAATTCAGCCGCACTCAAGGCCGCTTTGCCTATAGTTGAGGCCACGAACCGCCTCGAGGGCGGCATGCAGGCGCTATCCGACGTCGAGCTCAAGGGGAAGACCCAGGAATTCAAAGACCGCCTCGAGAAGGGCGAGACCCTCGACCAACTTGCTCCCGAGGCGTTTGCCGTCGTTCGCGAGGCATCGCGCCGTACGCTCGGGCAGCGTCACTTCGATGTACAGCTCATCGGCGGAATGATCCTCCATCGCGGCGACATAGCCGAGATGCGTACCGGAGAAGGAAAGACCCTGGTCGCTACCTTGCCAACGTACCTCAATGCACTTACCGGAAAGGGCGTGCATGTGGTTACCGTCAACGACTACCTCTCGCAGCGCGACGCGGTGTGGATGGGGCAGATCTACGACTTCTTGGGCCTTACTACCGGCATCATCAATCACGACAAATCGTACCTCTACGATGCAAAGCATGTCTCGGACGAGGCCCCGGCCAAGGCGGCCGGCATCGACCACGAGCGTGACGAGCTCGGGTCATTCAAAGTTGAGCACGAATTTTTGCGACCTGTATCGCGACCCGAAGCCTATAAGGCCGACATAACCTATGGCACCAACAGCGAGTTCGGCTTCGACTACCTACGAGACAACCTCGAGTACGAGCCGTCGCGTCTGCGCCAGCGCCTCCCGAAGGACGGCGGGTACAACTTTGCCGTGGTCGACGAGATCGACTCGATCCTCATCGACGAGGCGCGCACCCCGCTCATTGTCTCGGCTCCCGTGGGCGACCCCGAGAACCTCTATACGCGCTTTGTTGGAATCGCCAAGAGCATGAACGAGACCGAGGACTACGAGGTTGACTACAAGCACAAGCAGATCCAGCTTACTGACAACGGTATCGAGAAGGCACAGCGAGCGCTCGGAATTGACAACATCTACACCGAGGGCGGCGTAAAGCTTGTGCACCATCTCGAGACCGCGGTGCGCGCGAAAGCACTCTTCGAGATAGACAAGGATTACGTCGTTAAAAACGGCGAGGTTATCATCGTGGACGAGTTCACCGGCCGCATGCAGCCAGGACGCCGTTGGTCTGACGGCCTGCACCAGGCGATGGAGGCAAAAGAAGGCGTCACCATACAGCAGGAGTCACGCACGTACGCGTCTATTACATACCAGAACTACTTCCGCCTCTACGGCAAGCTCGCAGGTATGACAGGAACAGCGGTAACAAGCTCCGAAGAGTTCTATAAGGTCTACGGCCTCAATACCGTGCCCGTACCTACCAACAAAACCCCGAGCCGCAAAGACTCCGACGATTTCATCTTCCAGACCGAGAAAGGGAAGTTCAAGGCAATCGCCCGCCGCGTCAAGGAGCTGCACGATGCAGGTCAGCCGGTATTGGTAGGAACTGCGTCTGTCGAGAAGAACGAGCTCCTCAGTTCTTATTTCAAGCAAGAGTCTATCCCGCACGAGATGCTCAACGCCAAGAACCACGAGCGCGAAGGCGAGATAATAGCGCAGGCGGGGCGCAAGGGCGCGGTCACTATCGCGACAAACATGGCCGGTCGCGGTGTCGACATCTCGCTTGGTGGCAAGCCCTCGACCCCTGAAGAGTTCGAGGCCGTGCGAGCACTCGGCGGATTGTTCGTCTTGGGTACCGAGCGCCACGAAGCGCGGCGTATTGACAACCAGCTGCGTGGCCGTGCAGGCCGCCAGGGCGACCCAGGGGAGACCCAATTTTATGTATCGCTCGAAGACTCTCTTATGCGTGTCTTCGCCTCGGACACCATCAAGCGCGTCATGGGATCGTTTGGTATTCCCGAAGACGAACCCATCTTTAACCGCATGATCACACGCTCGTTAGAGAAAGCACAAGAGAAAATCGAGGACCTTCACTTCGACGCGCGCAAGCAGGTGTTGGCCTACGACGACGTCATGAACGTCCAACGCAAAGCTATCTACGACCGTCGCCGCATGGTTCTCAATGGAGACAAGGAGACAATCGATACCGAACTGACTCGTATAGAGCAGATGGATACGACTTTTGCAGAAATCGTCGTTGCTAAGAAGGCAGAGTTGGGTGATGAAGCTTTTTATCCGGCGGTGCGGCGTCTCATACTCCAGACGATCGACATGCTCTGGGTCGACCAGCTCGAGACTATGGAGCATTTGCGCTCGAGCGTGGGGCTGCGGGCCTACGGCCAGCGCGACCCGCTCGTCGAGTACAAGCGCGAGGCACTAGGCCTTTTCAAGGTCCTCGAAGCGGCATACGCCGAGAATATTGCCAAGGTCTTGCCACAGATAGTGTTAAGCCAGCCCGTCATGCGCGTGAGCGAACCCAAGCTCGTCGAGATTCAGGCAGGTGCCGAAGCAGTGACGAGAGCTGCGGATATAGGCGCAGACGATGCAGGAAAGTACTTTGGACGCAACGACAAAGTGACAATCACCAATGGCACCGAGACCCGTGAGCTCAAGTACAAGAAAGCCGAAGAGCTGTTGGCGACCGGACAGTGGCGCCTCGTCGACAATGGCTAATAAGCCTCCACACCGCTTTTCTATAGAGCGTCTTTCGCACTTCCGGTGCGGAGTCTGCGACCGGTGGTGGACCGTAGCGGACGCGCCAAAAGAAAAGGTGGAGTGGTTTTGCCCGTGGTGCGGCACTGTAAGCACCAAAGAAAAACTCCCTCCGTTCAAGGGGTTCAAGAAGAAACGATCGAGCGGCTACTCCGCGTAAGTGTATGCCATCTTAGATATCTCGCTGATGTCTTTTGCCAGGATGTCGAAGTCTTTGCCGCGCATCATGACGCACAAGAGGTAGGGCTGCTTAGGGTGGTAGATGATGCCGCAGTCGTGCAGCTGCACACCGCTTTCGTCTTCGATCGCTCGCTCGCCGAACTTGTGCGCGACAACGGTTCCTGGTGGAACGCCCGCCACGAGTCCTTTGGTGAACGTGGTCTGCGTGAGGAGGCCCAAGAGATGCTCGGATGCCTCGTGGTCTATGAACGTGGCATTGTAGAGGATACGGAAGAACGATGCATAGGTGCGCACCGCCATTGAATAGTCCATGCCGTCGGTCGGTATCTTGATGCCGAGGTGCGAATACGACGCGTCGAGCTCGTCCTTGTTGATAAGCATCGACAAAAGCTCGGCGGCGTTGTTGTCGGAGTTTACGATAGCTGCGCGCACGAGGTCCTCGACCGAGTACTTGGTTCCCAGAGTGATAGTGGCCGCCTTGAAGTACTCTTCGGCCGGTACCGATCCGCCGCCAAACTCGATGATGCGTGACATGAGACCAGGATCTTTCTCGGCACGCTGATACACACTCATCACAAGTGGTACCTTGAGAAGGCTGCCGGGAGTAAAGATGGCACCGGAATTTACTCCGAGGCCGTTCCCACCGTTGAGTTCGCGAAAGTAGACCGATGCTTCGGTTATAGCACCTTTGGTCTTCTGAGTAGTTATGTAGGCTTCGAACTTGGACTCGAGCTCGCTTTGGCGGTCGTTGCTGAGTTTGGCGAAGTTCTCGTCGCCGCACTCGAGGAGCGGGTTTATATATTTGAACTCGTGGCTCTGTTCGCGGACATCTTTTTCGTCGGCGATGGTGGTAGAAAAGGACGGGGTGAAGTGACCGAGAACGACTCCGACAAGCAACGCTCCCAGGATGGGGATATACGGTTTCATGCAGTATTCGGGACAGTATACTCCAGGTTCTCCTGGGTGTCGCTCCTCTGCGGATTACTTCTGTGACTAGTACCCTAGATCCAAGATTTGACCCAGAGTCTACTTTGTTTCTTCGTACACGAGCTTCGATACCGACGCGATAAAGCTGGGCAGTTTTTTGATGTCCTTTCCGCGGGTCATGACGCAGAGCGTATAGGGCTTTCCGGGTACGTACACGATGCCGCAGTCGTGCAACTGATAGTTTTGTGTCCCAGCTGCGCCGGATACATGCTCGCCAAATTTATGCGTGACCTTGATGTAGTTAGGTACTCCAGCCACGAGGCCATCAGAGAACGAAGAATCGCTCATGATCTTTAGGAGCGTCTCGGAATGAGAGAGTCCTATATAGGTCGCATTGTAGAGGATGCGGAAGAACGATGCGTACGTATGCGTGTCGACGGTGTATTCGGTTCCACTCGTAAGAGGTTCGAGTCCGAGATCGTTAAAGAGCTGATTGCGCTCTGTGAGGTCCATGTACTGGGCCAGAATGCCGGTCGCATCGTTGTCGGACTCTTTGAGCATGTATTCGATAAGCTGGAGGGTGGTATAGATGGTACCGGGAGAGATGGTTTTCTTTGGCGGAAAGAAAGCTTCGGTGACGCCTGGCGGGCCCTTGTATTCGATCTGATCGCCGAGAATAGGAGACCCTTCGTTTGCGAGCCAAAAGTAGGATATCGCAAGCGGAAGCTTGAAGAGACTGGCCGGGTCGAACTTGATTTCCTCGTTTATACCGAACCATGGCCCGTTGTTGAGGTCGCGGTAATAGATGCTCGCCTCGTTAATCGTACCGTCTGCTACGTTCTTCTGTATAAGGCGGGTCACATCGGCCTCGAGGGATTTGCGTGCGCCAACCGAGATCGCCTCGGGCAAGTCCGCACACGAGAGGAGTGGGTTCGTAAACTCGTGGCCGCGAGCGGTCAGCGCACGCTCTTCGTTATGGCTCGATGCTGTCGGATTTCCCAGTAGGGTTGTAAAAAACAAGGTAACCCCTATGCCTATGACGAAGCCGCCAGTGGCCAAGAAAGACTTTGACTGGGCGATGGTATGTAAGTTGGCGTACCGCATGCTTGACGTGGACATACTTTACCTTACGGCTGAGTCGATGTCGCGGTAGGGTCAATTATCGGCGGGGTCGTTGTACCCGCTTCGCCTGCTGCGGTAGTGCCTGTTATTGGCGCCTGGATGGTGATGGTGCGCTCGGCGGTGGCCGTGGTGCCGTCAGAATCGGTCGCCGTGTACGTGACGACATGCGTACCAGGGGTCGACGTGTCGAGACTTATGTTCTGGACCTCGACCCCGTCAAAGAGCATCGTTATACCGAGGTTTTGATCGACGTCGTCGGTAACCGAGGCTCCGAGGTCGCTGTAGCTGTCGCCTACGGCAAGCATGGCTGGGTTTGCTCCGTTTATGTGGATGACCGGCGCAGCACTTACGGTAGTTGATGCGGTACCGGTCTCGGGCGTGGTGGTGCCAACCTCGCCCTCAGGAGTCGTCGTTCCGTTGTCTGGGGCCGGTGTGGGGGCTGATGCCGGCGAAGGGGTCGAGCCGCCGCTTGCAGCCGCCCCAGCCGCTGCGTTTGCGCTTTGGATCATCTTGTAGAACTGGTCGCGGGTGACACAGATGTCGTCGATACAGAGCTCCTTGGTCTTTACCTGGTCGGCCTCGATGGTTTCGGCGTGGATGTGCGAGGCAAAGAGTTCGCCTACGACCGCCACTTTGGCGACGATCTGGCCGAAGACCGCCTTGGTGAGCTCGGCGCCCTGGCCGAATGCGGTGTTCATGAGCTCGCCCAAGATACTCGAGAGGGTAGGAGGTGTCGAGGTGGCACTTGATGTTGCAATACCAAAGCCCGCTGCGACGTCCTGGATTACGTTGCCGACACCCATATCGAAGCTGGTATTGAGTGAGACCATGATTCGTGCGTAACATGCATTGTCTGGAACTGTATCGTCAACTTCCTTCATCTCATCACGAAGTGCAATATCACAGCCTACAACAGCATTTGACGATGTGGCCATGCCTGCGGCATTGACGTAGCCCTCAAGTGCCTGGCCCACGATATATCCAGGTCTGTTCGCACGCATACCGACGCCAGGTACCGACGATGAGGTAATTCTATCTCCTTTTTTAATGTCACCGCCTTCAAGAGAGACTATTACTGGTACACGTCCCACGAGTGCAACACGCGTCGCCCGATCGTTTGAACTGCCCATGACGGTGTGTGGCGAAGTCGAAATGACGCCAAGTAAGTCTTTTTCAAACTTAGACCGGGTACGCGTTACGGAACCAAGTACGTTCATTGATCCCGAAACTAACATTCCAGGTAGCAGCGCTTCGCCCGGGGTGCCTAAATACGATTCGGCAAGATCGGCTCCTGTAATTACATCTGACGTGGAAGATTCGTTACTGCTGATAGTTGTCGCGAGGTTGGCACCAGCAGGCTGAGTGTGTCCACCTGGGGGATCGTCAATCCATACGCGCAAATAGGCAATGTCGAAATGACGATGCGCGCCTCCAGTCTGTGGGATCGCCATCAAGGCAACCGGTGCCAAGTCGGCACTCGGCATGGTCGCTCCTGGGCTCGTCGGTGTTCCGTGTTGAGCAACTACTTTTCCGTTAATGAGGAAGTACGCAGTCGATGACGCGACTTCGATACGAAGTGTTTGGAATAGTGGCGAACCGGTGACTGCTCCTGTCGATGTCGAGATGCCTGTATCGGTAAGTGTCTGCGTGTTGCCTTTTCGCGAGACTGCAGACCAATTTGCTGCTGTGGTTGACGCGATAAAGTACACTCCGTTTACGGGAACCGTTGCGGTATCTGCGCCTGGGAGCGCTCCAGTGAATCCAACGATAAACATGGTACTCGAGGTGGCTTGCGTCAGACGCACCTGAGCTTCGATTGCAGGGCTCGACGACGCTGCTGCGGCCAGGTTCCATGTTCTCAGCGCAACACCTTCGCCAGCTGTTCCTGCAGCGTTTACGCCTGTCGAGATACGACCAAAGCCTATACTCGTAGAAGCAGCAGGGATCACTCCGATTCTACCATCTGAGTCCGCATCGAATGCAAAGTTTCCACAAATATTGGCGAGGTCCGTACCGGATGTTCCATCTGCGATGTTTACACCACCGAAGTTATCGCATGCAAGATACTTCCACGTGCTGTAGATGCGTCCTGCAACCGTGAGCTGGTCGCGGAGACCTCCGCCGCCCATACTGGTCGATGTGCCTATACCTACGCGGGCGTAATCGAGGTTTCCGGTGGTGGTGGCATTGGCATAAATAAGTGGGTGCTGACCGATGCCCCAGTTCGAAGTGGTGCCGATAGCAAATACGGGACGTGTCTCATCACCGGCATTGTTTGATATAACCGTCAGGCTCGCAAATGGGCTCGTCGAGCCGATTCCGAAATCTCCCGTCGCGCTGAGGGTGAATGCAGACAGCGAACTAGTGGCATACGAATCGCTCGTTGTTCCGATATAGAGGTTGCCGCCCATGCTGCTGAACAGCCAGTGTTTGAGGTCAGTTCCGGCTCCCGAATCCGAAAGGACGAGATTCTTCCCGGTAGTGGTTGCGATCTGAAGTGAAGCAAACGGGGTCGTAGTTCCAAGGCCGAGATTTCCGACCGAACCATCGAAGAAGAATTGCGAGAGACCCGAATCTCCAAATCGGACTGTCGAAGATGCGAAGAGACCGCCGGTAAGCTGGATTGCGGTCGAAGTTCCATTTACAACTGTTGCGCCATAGGTACTGGTGATGAAGGGGAAGCTGCCTCCGCCAGACGACTGATCTTGTGCACAGCCAAACTGTCCGTTTGCCCACTGGAGGAAGAAGCCGGTGTTACAGGTGTTGAGGTTTGCTCCGTAGAAGAGCGAGGTAGAAGCGGTGCTGGTGAAAAGGGCAGATGTCGTTGCGTTGCCTTGTACGAGGAGGTTGCCTGTCGTGGTTGCTCCGCCGGCGACGGTAAGACCACCCTTTTGAGTACCGTCACCGATCGTTGAAGACGCGGTTGCATAAAGACCGGTCGTGAAGCCGATCAAGGTTGATGTCGCATTTGCCGCAGTGGCCCCAAACGTACCCGTAGTGAATGGGAATCCGAAGGTCGATCCGCTCGATCCGCCGACACAGACTCCGCCGATCGAGAAGCATCCGCCGGCAAGGTCGATGCCACGTGCGAAGGTAGAGGTCGCGGCAGCGCCTGTGATATTGAGATAGTTTGCGGAAAGCCCTGTTGCGAATGTCGAGGTTCCGGCCGTCGTGTTAGGGATACTGAAGAGCGTCGTGGTCGAGAAGGTCGCAGTGGACGAAGAGATGAGGAATGCGAGGTTGTTGAACGAGCCGTTGGTCGTCGTTGAGAGGTTAAGCGACAAGAATGCGGATGGCGATGAGGTACCGATGCCTACGTTACCGAGAGTATAGGCAAGAGCGGTCGACGATGTACCGACGGTAAACCATTGGCTTGCTGGCGTATTGGTTCGTCGAGAGAGCGTTTTGTTGTATCCGGCATTCGAGCTGATTGGCGCACGATAGATAGTTGTTCCAAATGTGTAGACATAGTCACCAACAATGACAGCGGGTACCGTCGTAGCCCCTGCCGCTACCGTGTAGCCCGTTGTGGTCCAGCTGGTCGGGTCGGCAACGGGTGCGCGGTAGATGGCGGTGCTGCTAAAGCCGCCCAAGAGATAGACATAGTCCCCGACAATAACCACCTGCGAATCGCTGATAGCAACCGGCAACGACTGGCTCGTCTTGCTCCACACCGTAGGATTTGCGAGCGAAGCTCGGTAGATAGCGCTCGTATCAACCGACCCGGTCGTCTGACCACCGAATAGGTAGACGTAGTCGCCGATCACGGTAAGAGCCGAATCCGAGAGGTTTACGGGTAACGTTGCTCCGGTGTTGGTCCAGCTCGTCGGACTGTTTACCGGTGCACGGTAGATGACGTTTGTTTGTCCCGTATTGTATCCACCGAATAGGTATACGTAGTCGCCGATGATGGCTGCCTGCGAAGACGAAAGGTTACCTGGCAAGGTAGCTCCGGTGTTGGTCCAGCTCGTCGGGTTGGTTACTGGTGCACGGTAGATGACGTTGGTATCGGAACCGGTCGAACCGCCAAAGAGGTACACGTAGTCGCCGATGACCACCGATTGCGAGAGACTCAATGAGCCGGGGAGTGTCGAACCGGTGTTGGTCCAGCTCGCAGGGTTGCTCATAGGTGCTCGGTAGATGACGTTCGTCGCGGCTCCGTTATTGCCACCAAAGAGGTAGATGTAGTCGCCGAGAATGGACGCCTGAGAGAATGTGAGTGTGCCAGGGAGCGACGCGCCGGTGCTCGTAAATCCAGACTCGGCAAGCTGGTAACGAACGGACGCAGAATTGGAAAGAGCCGTCCAATTGTTTGAATGCGGAGTCGTCGATGAGTACGAGTTTCTGAACTCGATCATGCCGCCCGACTCGCGCAGGCCGTATCCATTAGCTGCGGCCTGCCCGAGGGAGCCGAAGTTGAGATACCGGCTCGAGCCCTCGAGGTAGAGATTGCCAAAGAGATCGACTGTCGAGGATGCGTTCGCGCTCGTGGTGCCTATCGTGAGAGCATTTGCAAAATATGCTCTGCCCGTCGTCGTCGCTCCGCCATTGATAGTGAGTCCTGTCGTTGTAGAACCTCCACCAATCGTGGTCGAGCCGGTATTGCTGAGTGAGAAGAAGGTCGAGGTCGCGGTGTTGGTGGACGATGCGATAAGGAATATGAGGTTCGAGTTCATTACTTCGCCGGCGTTGGCATAGAACGAGTACTTACCGATGGCTGCTGCGGTGGTAGTTCCGAACATCGCGCGAGATGCAAAGTAAGAGTTACCAGTGGTTGTTGCACCTCCGTTTATAGAAAGTCCACCGATTGCACTTCCGTCACCGATCGTAGATGACGATATTGACCACAAACCGTTGGTGTAGATAAGGCCGGTTGTGGTGGCGAAGCCGGTGAAGAACTTGGTGGCAAAGAGGTTGGTGCTCGATGCGGTCGATGCAAAGAGGGCAGTAGAGGTACCTTGGCCGCCCGAGAAGAAGAGGTTGGTGGTGGAGGCGAGGGAGGCGAAGAAGGCGGTGGAGGTGGCGTTGCCCGAGACCAAGAGGTTGCCAGTCGTGGTTGCACCGCCGGCGATTGTAAGACCGCCTCTCTGCGTACCGTTGCCGATTGTCGACGAGGCGTTTACGAAGAATCCGATCGTAGTGGACGGCGATAGGTAGCCTGAAACGCCGTTTACCATGCTCCATGCCTCGCCAAATCCGGCCGAGCCCGATCCGCAGGCGACTCCGGTATTGGTGAGAAGCCCGATTGACGAGAACTGCGCACAGCCTGCCGTGCCGCCGGCGTTCGATACGATGAGTCCGGTGGTAGAGGCGATACCAGTGTTGCTGATGGTAAAGAGGGTAGAGGTTGCTGACGCGGTCGATGAGCCGATGGTAAAGAGGCTTGTATTCGATACACTGTCGGTCGGGTTTGCATGAATACTGAAGCGCGCAAACGGCGACGTGGAGCCAATGCCGACGAAGACGCTGTTTCGCTCGAGGCCGCCTAGCGCGAGGCCGTTGCTTATGGATATGAGCGCGCCTGCACCGATTGCGGTAGAGGTCGCGAGGTCTGGGGCGCCGACGTCCGCGAGAGTTCCGACGAGCGTTGTCGATGTTCCGGTGGTGTTGGTCTGTCCCGCAAAATAGCCGAGAGCGACGTTGAACGATCCGGTCGAATTAGCGACGAGCGCGCTGTTACCGAGGGCATTGTTGTACGATCCGCTCGAGTTTACGTTTAAGGAGCTTGCTCCGATAGCGTTATTGAACGACCCGGTCGAGTTTGCCGCAAGCGAGTTGCTGCCAAACGCGTTGTTCTCGCTTCCGCTCACGTTAAAGTAGAGAGCCGCGTTTCCGAGTGCGTTGTTATGTGATCCGACCGTGTTCGACAACAGTGCGGTGTGACCAAATGCATTGTTGTCACCACCATACGTGTTATTAAGCATGGCGTTCCATCCGAGAGCGTTGTTGTCGGCGCCGTCGCTGTTAAACTGGAGTGCCTGGACGCCGATTGCGGTATTGTTGTAGCCTGAAGCGTTTTCGTTGAGTGCTTGGTACCCGATCGCCACGTTACTGTTTCCGGTCGATTCTCCGGTGGTCGTTCCTGCGAGCGCCTGGAGTCCGACAGCAAAGTTATACGTAAACGACGACGTAGTGGCGTTTTGCATGGCTCCGTTGCCGATTGCATAGTTATATGCTCCGGCGAGATTAGAAACTCCGGCTGCACCGCCAAAGAAGTAGTTGTTGAGCGTCGTCGAACCTTGTGCAAGTGACGTGCCGTTTAAGAGATAGCCGGTAGACGAAGTCGCATTGAAGTACGATGCCAAGATATCGCTTGCAACCGAGAGTCCGCGGTACGGAGACGAAGTACCGACTCCTACGTTCTGTGCAAAGTACGCGAGGCCGGTGGTGGTAGCGCCGCCGTTGACCGTAAGGCCGCCAGTGAGCGTTCCGTTACCGATGGTGCTCGACGCAAGAGAGTAGAGACCTGCGGTAAAGCCCATGAGCGTCGAGGTTGCGTTTGCAGTGATCGCACCGAAGGTGGTTGGGGTGAAGGGGAACGAGCCACCTCCACCGACCGCATCTGCTGCGCAGCCAAAGGTTCCACCGGTCCAGGTGAGGACAAATCCGCCCGAGCAGCTGGTGAGTCCAGAGCCGAAGAAGTTGGTGGTCGAGGCAATTCCGGCGTAGAGGTTGGTAGCGGTTGCAAACGTTCCTGCAAATGACTGGAGCGTGGTCGAGCCCGATATCCAGAGGTTGGCCGACGCAAAGAGTCCGGTCGAGGTGGCGTTGCCGGTGAGGAGGCGGGTCGAGTACTGCTGGGTCGATGAGGCAGTTGTTGCAAATAATGCGCTTGTCGTCGCATTGCCGGTGATGACGACGTCGCCCTTGTTGTCGATCGTAAAGAGCGATGTCGTTGCGCTTGCAGTTGACGAAGCAACGACAAAGAGCATCGGCGTTATAGTGTCGCTCGTATTGCCATGGATCGAGAGGCGAGCCCATGGAGATGAGGTACCGACGCCGATGTTTCCTGTGTCTTGTATGCGGAGTCGTTCGCGAGATATGCTGTTTGTGAGGAGCGAAAGCGAGAAGTCGGTATCGCCGCCAACAGCTCGGTTTGTCCGGATCGCGGCGATTCTGCCGAGTGCCGAGTTCGATGTCGTGACGTTAAAGTCGATCCGTGCTTCGGTATTGTTGTTCGCGCTTGCATTGGTAAGCGTGAGCTGCGTCATGCCAAGCCCTGCGGCAGTATTCACGATCTGGAGCGGCGAAATCGGGCTTGGGGTCCCGATGCCGACGTATCCAGCAAAGTAAGCCTGACCTGTTGTCGTAGCACCACCGCTGATGGTTAGACCTGTTGTCGTAGCACCACCACCAATAGTCGACGAAGCCAGTGCGTAGATACCATTCGTGAATCCAATGAGAGTCGAGGTTG
>CAZYLZ010000011.1:0-6704 GCA_964648335.1 uncultured Candidatus Saccharibacteria bacterium
TCATGGAGGTGTTCGACATGGGGATGTAGTAACGCTGCGTTTTCTGAGTCGCGTTCCCGCGGTATCAAAAAGAGAGGCTACTTTGCTTCGACAAAATCCTTAAGAGCGAGCAGGCGATTGTCCCACTCGCGCTCGAGCTTGGCTATGAATGCCAGGCCCTTTTCGAGTGTACTGCGCTCGAGCACAATGCTTGTATTACGGCCATGCCGCCTAAGCCTCACTACCTTAGAGTCGGCAAGGATCTGCAGATGCTTGCGCGCACCCTGGCGTGTGAGCCTGAGCCCATGAGAGAGGGAAGTGATGGTGTGGGACTCGTTGTGTGAGAGACGCTCGAGCATGACGAGCCGGGTAGGGTCGGCAAGCGCTTTAAAAACAGATGCCACGCTCATGGTTACTGGTCTAATACACCTGCTAAGCGGCCCATCATCATCTCCCAACCGCCCGAATTCTGCTTAAACTTTTCCTCGGCAACATCTGCTGGCAGCGACGCAAAACCGGATTCCTTTACCGTTACTTTGCTTCCCTCTTCTGTGTCTTCGATAAAAAATTCGACGAGCGTGTTTGGTACTGCTAATACGTCGCCAACTGCGGTTGCCGATCCTGGCACCCAGCGGTACGCAAAATACTCGAAAGGCTTTGCCGCCTCGATGTATACCTCTGCTTTGTGATTGAACCTGCTAAAGACAAACGTGGGTCGCTGGCCAACCTCGAGCGTGCCGCCCTCTATTGCGTCGGGAAACCACGAGACTATCTGCGCTGGGTCAGTAATGGCGCCATACACTCGCTCTTTTTTAGCTTTTACGGTGATCTCGCGTGTTATTACGTCTTGCATATGGAGGCGTTTATTTGTATGTCGATACTGTATAGTACTATCGCAATATATGCAACTAAATGGTTGCATATATGATCAGGACGCTACGTGGGGAGGTGCGAGTGCCGTGGTGGTGCTGTCTTTCGGTCGAATCTCGATGTTCTAGCGGGTACATCGGAATATGTAGTAGCATGGTACCTGTGGAACAAGTACCTACAGATCTTGCAAAGGCGCTCAAGGTATCCGCTAAAGTGACGGGGTTGTGGCAGTCGCTCACGCCGGTCGCGAGGCGCGATTGGGTAAGCTGGGTTACATCTGCCAAGCAGCCCGAGACCCGCGCGCGGCGCATCGCGCAGACGAGCTCAAAGCTCTTGGCCGGCAAGCGCCGCCCGTGCTGTTATTCGGTCGTTCCGATGAACCTGTATGGCGCTCTCGGAAAAAGCGCCAAGGCAAAGGCGACGTGGAATACGCTTACGCCAGACGGTAAGCGCGACTTTGCGCACTGGGTCGAGGCGGGTAAAGATTCGGACTACAAGCGTGCACGTGTCGAGAAGGCGTGCGACATGTTGGCGGCCGGAAGAGTGCGGCCATAACGACTATGGCAACGACTGAACTTGCGATACTCCCGTTCAAGAACGCACAAGTGTTCGCTCGGTGGCTTGCAAAAAATCATGCCACATCGCCCGGTATCTGGATGAAGATCTACAAGAAAGACTCGGGCATATCCACGATCACCTATGCCGAAGCGCTCGATGAGGCTTTGTGTTGGGGATGGATAGACAGCCAGAAACGCAGTCTAGACGCGACAGCGTATTTGCAGCGCTTTGGTCCGCGACGAGCAAAAAGCGTCTGGTCAAAGGTAAATCGGACCCATATCGCTCGCCTAGAAAAAGAAGGTCGTATGCGACACGAGGGGCGCACGCATGTTGCCAGCGCCAAGGCAGACGGGCGCTGGGCACAGGCCTACGACTCGGGAAGGGATATGACAGTGCCGGCCGACTTTTTGCACGCGCTTGCAAAACATGCTAAAGCCGCCGCGTTCTTTAAGACGCTCACCAAGGCAAATATCTATGCCATAGGATGGCGTCTGCAGACCGCCAAAAAGCCCGAGACCCGTGCACGACGGATGGAGGCCATCCTTGCCATGCTCGAAAAAGGGGACACGTTTCACTAAATAGACAAAACAACTATTTAGTGTATAATATTTTACAGTAAAACAACCACGGAGAGGAAGCATGCGCACCATTCTGTCGGCACTGCTACTGTGCCTGTTTGGTATCACGCTCGCGTCGACCGCTCATGCGCAGCATGTCGGGTACACGACGGTCGAGTCGAGAGTCGAGACGAGCTGGGAAAAGATCTGCAATGGCTCTGTCTGCTCGTATACGATCGGCTTTGCCGCCGTCAAGAATGAAGAGGTGTGGATACAGCTGTATCTGCATAACTACCTCGGCGAGCGAATGCTGATCGTCGATACGCCTAAAGATTCGTATCTTTCGCGAGGTATCGGGCTCAAGGCTCCGGCAAAAGATCTTGGCACGGTGCCATACCTGCACTGCAGGTCCGACTCGTGCTTCGCGCAGATCGAACTGACGAACGCCGACATTGCAGAGCTCGATCGCGAAGACGTATCGACATTTGTCCTGGCCCGCGATAAGGCGCATAGCTTTGGCATACCGGTAAGCCTAAAGGGGCTTCGAGCCATGCTTGCCGACATCGCACCCAAGTGACGCAAAAAACAGACGGACGCCGTGAGGTGTCCGTCTTTTCGTTACGCCTTCACATATATCCCGAGTGATTTATACTGACTATATGAACGCAAACCCAGCCATGTGCGAGAGCTGCCTCATGCCGCTTAAGAAAGATCCGCTCGGCGAGAAGCGCGAGTCGGATCGGTACTGCAGCTACTGCTTCAAGGATGGCAAGCTCGTGTACGAAGGTACCGACCTGAAAGAGTTTAAGAAGGCCATGGTCTCCGCGATCGTCGCTCGTGGCGAAAGCAAAATGAAGGCACATTTCTTTGCCTTTATGGCGGGATTTGCGCCACGCTGGAAGAAAGTGACCAGCTGAACCAAAGCTTCGCACAACGGTGAAGAGCGCGTGTTGCGCTACCTATGGTTACGGTATATCGTCCGGGTTGGTATGGAACGATGTGTCCTGTTTTCGTTTCCTGGTGATAAAACCAAAAGAGGTGCCCATGGTTCTTACTCGATCAGAAATCATAGAAGGTCTCGTAAAGATACTTTTTGCAGTGACCTCGGTCGGAGCAGTGATCATTTTGGTCCGCGTTAACCAGTACGAGCTCTGGAAGTATCACGCGGTCATCATGCTCGACGCCGTTGCACTTGCTTGTGGTGTCTTTATTGCGGCTACGTCGCAGAGTATGTCCGAGCGAGTCTTGTACATCGTGACTTCGATCTTGTTGATCGTCTCGGTATTCCTAACGATCTCGAACCTTGGCCTTACGCGCGAGGTTCTCGAGAGCGTGCCCCAAACCATTCGCAGGCTCACGCCCGGAATCGACGCATAGCAAATAATCCACCACCCGAAAGCATTTTCGGGTGGTTCTTTGTTACAAAAGAAAGGACCGCAGCACCTGTGCTGCGGTCCAGTGGCTGGTGCCGGAATCCACGATCACTTACGTGTCGCGAGGGTTTCTACTATCACCATCGCCACAGCGTGCTTGCCCTTCGCATCGAGTTCCTCGACTCTGATGCATTTGTTGTTAGGCATAAGACACACGGTGCCGTTGGTATACCGGCGAAAGAACGGCGACTGCGCGCTGCGTCCCAAACACGAGATGCTACGAGGGACTATCCACTCGTCGATGATCTCGCCTCCGGGGTGTGCGACCACACATGCTTTGTGGCTCTTGAAGTCGATGGGCTCGGGCGACGGTGCGATAGGCTTAGCCTTCGCTTCCGACTGCCGCAGGGGCCACTCGACGCCAATGAGTGTGTCGACGATGCGCAGGTTGCTGCCATACGACGCACTGCAGTCGGCTCCCTGAGGAATCGACTTTTTCGAGATGATGCTCGGATCGTAGGCGGCTGCCGTCGCGCATTCTGCAAGCCAGGTGACCTCGAGTTTCTTCTCTTGTGCGTCTGCCGGCGACGCTCCGCACAGAAGCGCGAAGCAGATACCGGCACGTATGGTCGGGGTGAAACTGATAGACATTGAGTCTCCTTTCGTTATCACGCCACGAAAATGAATATACTACGAATCGGGCTGGCGGCAAGGGTTTTAGCACGCAGATTCATCTTTGTTTCGAGATAGGCATATTATTTTCTGCGCACTCCTGGTAGAGTATCGGTACCATGAACCGCACACCGTTTCTATTCTTGTTAGCAGTCGTCTCCATCTGTGCATTACCGAACGCTTTTGCGAGTGCTGCGAGCGTCTCAGTGCAGAACATTGCTCCCGGCACTTCTGTAGTGGCCAAAAGTCAGATCACTTTCGGTCTCTCGGCATCGGGTTTCGTTGCACCGACGTATCGCCTAACCGATTCGTTCTCGGGGTCTTCGGTCAGCTCGAACAACATCAATCCAGGCGGTTCGTTTGCATGGGTTCCGGCAGCAACCGATGCGGGCACTCATATGCTTACCATCTCTGTGTCCGACTACAACGGAAATGCGGCAAGCGTCTCACAGACGATCACCGTCCTGCCTCCGCCTTCGATAACGGTCGGTACGCTTTCGCCAGGTGACTCTGTTATGCCTGGTACGCTCTTGCGGTTCTCGGTGACGCCCGCCGGATTTACCAATCCGCGCTACAGCATCAGTGACGACTCGAGCAACACGACCTTGGTCGCAAGTGCCATAGACACCAACGGCGTCGTCTTGTGGAAGCCCGAGATCTCGGACATCGGAGATCACACCATCACTATCTATGCGTACGACTCGATGGGGCACAGCGCAGAGACACGTGTGCGGGTGCGCGTGGGCTCAGGTCCGCAGCTCTTTGTGGGGCAGATCAATCCAGGCACGAACATCAAGCCCGGCCAGATGCTCTCGTTTTTGGTAAACGGCGTTAGTTTTTCGCCGACGGGATTCGGCGTGTACGACCCGTTTAGGGGCACGACGCTCTCGGGCAGCAACATCAACACGACAGGGCAATTCTATTGGACGCCGAGCCCAGCTGACATCGGCACGCATACGCTTCAACTTACCGGCACGGTAGGACTCTCGGGCGCAAGCGCAAGCACGACCTTGGCTATTACCGTGCTTGGCACGGACGGCACCGCTTCTGCTGCACCCGCATCGACAGCGAGCACGACATCGCTTGCAAATCTGCAGGCCAAGCTCGCGGCATTGCAGAGCGCCATGACGACCACTGCACCAAGTTCGGCCCCAGGGCATGTCTTTGTATCGTACTTGCGGCCGGGATCGAACGGGAACGAGGTGCTGCGCTTGCAGAACATCCTCGCGAAGCTCGGGTATTTGGCGGCCACGCCCAACGGAAACTACGGACCGGCGACTATCGAAGCGGTGATCAAATTTCAGCAAGCAAAAGGATTGGCGCAGCTTGGCGTCGTAGGTCCCGCGACGCGTGCAGCGCTCAATGGTCTCGATACATCGGTAGCGACACCTGCAGCAACGCAAACGGCGAACGTTGTCGACACGAGTTACGTGTTTGAGCATTTTATGGGAGTAGGGGACGACGATGACGATGTTGTACATCTGCAACAGCGGCTCATTGCTCTGGGGTACTTACAAGGCACGGCCACTGGCACGTATGGCCCGCTTACCGAGGCCGCGGTAAAGAAGTACCAAAAAGCGAAAGGACTCACACAGACGGGGTATGTCGAGCGTGTTACGCGTGCGGCGCTCAATGCGCGATAAGTAAACGATATTTGCAATAGATACAATTCGTTTATACTGGCGAGGTAGTCTTACTATTTAAACTATATATCCTTATGAACACCTTTATCGTCATGTTTCTCGCTCCGGTATCCGTCATCGACGAGTGGATGAAGACGCCGCAGGAAGAGCGCGACGCACAGGAGAAGAAGATGCAGGCAGAGTGGCAGGCGTGGATGGCCGCACACGCGGGGATGATCAAGGAGACTAAGGCTGCAGGAAAGACAAAGCGCATCGGTGCCGATGGTGCCGTCGACGCTCGCAACGACCTCATGCTCTATTCGATCGTCGAAGGAGAGTCGCACGAGGCCGTGGCACAGGCATACGTAGGGCACCCGCATCTGGGAATCCCGCAGGCGACCATCGAGGTCACGGCGATCCGCCCGATGTAACCTGGTATCGGCCGCAACAAAAAACGCCTTGGACCTAGGTCCGAGGCGCTTTCCGGCTACTTGCAATGGCACATCTTTGTCGTGGCACTCCATATGCTGTCTCCCTTTCGGGGCCCGCGGACGTAAACGTCGGTGCGGTTTCGCCGGAAACCATTACCCCAACAACGGTACCACGCACTGCGGTCGGATGTCGATACAAGCTCACACGCTCGGTGCCGTTCGTGCTATAACAGCGGCAGGTTTGTAACAGAAAGGACAGCCGATGACGTATCCCAGACGAGACAAATACTCGTATTGGCACAACAAAGAACCGGTAACCGACAAGTACGAAGCACTCGGCTTGTTGGCCGACCAAAACAGCTCGACGCGGCCGATACATCTCACCAAAAACGACGAACATGGCTGGGAAGTCGTGTACCCGTGGTTTCGCGACGGAGACAGCGGCGGTTGTGCAAGCGGTGACGATTACTTTCAGATCGATCAACCGCTCGCGCAGTCCTTGGTCAACGAGCGTCTCGTCGAACCATTCGTCGAAAAGGGTTGGGGCTGGTCTCGTCCCAACCCTCGGATGCTGGTACTTGCGCGCTCGGCGCGTGAGGATGTGAGGCGCGCGGCTGCTCACGCGGCGTTCCTCCGCCTGAC
>CAZYLZ010000011.1:6714-45232 GCA_964648335.1 uncultured Candidatus Saccharibacteria bacterium
TGAGGCGGTATGAGCGCGAGATGCAAGCACGAGCTCTGACAATGCTCATTCTCGGCGTACACACCGACCTGACTGGCCAAGCGGTCTCGAATGGGTGGGGTAGAGAATCGTGGCGTACCGGTCCGCTCCACTTCGACTTCAAGAGTCCGTCCGCACAGATCTGCAGGGTATACCCCGAGGAGAATCGGATTGTCTACCCGTACGAATAGGCGCTCGAATCGTCTTCAACTGCCACCGGCATATGTATGTCGGTGGTTTTCTTTTATGCTACCAGCCCCAGAACGCCTGCGAGTTTGTGTTGATAGAAGCGTGTGTACTTGTTGCAAGCGCTCCAGACCACAGACCCGCCTCGAGTGCTTTGCCGCGGTAACCAAAGCCACTCGACTTGAACGAGAACAACGAGACCGATCCGCCACCAAGGGCCGGTCTGCCGCTGCCTCCCGTGTAGGTGCTCGATGTGCCGTCGACCGTGAAGGTATTGGCAGAGCTGTTGCTGAGGACCGTCTGCACCGAGTGCCACGACCCGTCGCTTACCGTATGGTTGATACTTGCCGAGTCGTAGGTGCGGATGGTGCTTGCAGCAAAGTGGAACACGACCGATTGGCTGAAGTCCGACAATATGTTCGCTTGTGCCACGTATGGATCTTGGTTGCCGGCGTAGGCAAACGTGTAGGGCGCCGCCATCGAGAGCGACGCGACCGTATAGATGTTGGTCGAAGTGCTCGTCATGCATGGAAGTGATCCGATACAGCTGAGGGTGATTGTTGCTTGGTTATTTTGGGTCGTCTGCAAGAGGTGCCAGCCGTTGCCGGTCTGGTCGTAGAGCTGCCGTATACGGATGGTATTTGCACCGCAGTTGCTCGAGAGCGTTGCAGTGTCGAGAAGTCCGGTGATGAGTGTATTGATGGTGTAGTTTGTGCCACCGCACGTAACGATAATTGCGGCGCTGCCGGTCTTGGCGCGGCTATACGCGCGCAAGCCCCACCAGGCGGTCGCACCGGTCGCAAGGTCGCCGGGTCCCACGTACGTCGAGCTCGTATCGGTGTCGAAGGTAGCGTCAGAAAAGGTCGATGCCTTGCCCAGTGCATCGGTCGAAACGACCGCATAGTGATACGTGGAAAGTGGAATGAGTGCGGTGACGTCGAGAGAATGCGACGTCACTAAGGCAGCACTCTGTGTGGTCGAACCGTACGCACTTGTCAGTCCGTAGACGACCTTCGAATCCGACGGCGTGTTGGTGTCCCATGTGACCGTCGTACCGGTCGAGGTAGGTGCGCCGCTCGATACGTTAGAGATGACCGGAGCTGCATTTGCGACGGTAACCGAAATGCTCGAGGTGCCGTAGATTCCGGTCGTATCCCGCGCGACAGAGGCTATCGTGTGCGTTCCATCGGCTACCGACGCGCTGTTCCATGTAGAGACATACGGCGAGCTCGTGAGGGCACTTCCGGTTGCGGTGCCGTCGATCTTGAACTGGACCGATGTGATGCCAGAGCTCGAATCGGCAGAGGCAGACAAGAGGATGGAGCCAGCGACGGTTGCACCGCTTGCGGGCGCCGTAAGGGTTGTTCGAGTGGGGTAGCTCGAACTCTGGCTCGCATACAAATCGCCGGTGAGCATAGTGTAGTTGCCCGAGAACGTCGTGGTACCGGCGTACGGACCTAAGCCGGTCGAGTCGAACAGACGCCAATCATAAAAAACGTTTGTGGGGTCCAAGAAGTTGTCTTGGATGAGTGCCGTACCGTTTATGAGCGACGGATCGATCAGGAAGATGTAGTTCACATTCTCCGAGACGGTCGCAGGGTCAGGGAGGACGATGGTGTTGTTCTTGACTGCAATATCGTCGAAGCGTGTGTAGACCGAACCTTGGTTCGCCCTAAAGTTAAATCCTTGCGTCGCTTGGTTGGCGGTATTTTGCAGGTAGGTATTGAATGCGACTGATATGCTTGGGAACGCGTTGTTTGCACCATAGTCTTGCAAGAAGTCTGCGTGGAAGCCACTTGCGCTTCCGCTTCCAGCGTTCTCGAACAGATTAAAGCGAATGTCTTGTGACTGCGACGCAGAGCCTGCATTGATGAAGTCGACATACGAATTCTTGAGCCAGTTGTATTTAACGGTAAATGTGCCGGTGCCGAATAGGTTCATGAGACCGCTATAGACGGTGTTACGGCGGTCACCATCGATTGTGTTGTAGGTAATAGTCGCGCCTGCTCCGGCGATAACGATAGGGGGTTGTGCATTAGCACCAATCTTGAAATTGTTCTGCGTTATCGTGACGCCATTCCCCGGAACGTACAGCTGCCAGCCTCCGTCGAGCGAGAAATCGTATCCCGAGATCGTTACGTTATTGCTGTTCACTCGTACTAAATGACTCGCGGGGGTCACGACCACTCCCGATATGACGATGGTTGCCGGGTCGAGCAAGGTGGTCGTGGTCGAGAGTCCCACGGCGTAGTCGACTCCTGGCACATGCCACGGGGACCGCGCGAGATAATCGGAAAGAAGCGTTGGATGTTGGATAGGAGCGGCAGAGGCACCTGCATATCCGTCGTCCCATAAGCCGACGGACAACTGCGTGGCAGTCGACGAAGCCGAGCCATTACCTGCCGCGTCGCGCGCCTTCACCACGTATCGGTAGGTGGTGGATGCGACTGCCGAGGTATCTGCGTAGGCAGTGGTCGTTGCAGAGCCGAGAAGCACGCCATCACGGTAGATATCGTAGCGAGAGACGGCGGTATCGTCGGTCGATGCCGACCACGAGAGGTCGATCTCGGTCGTGGATATGCCAGTGCCCCTCAAAGATGTCGGAGTAGATGGTGCCGTGGTGTCTGCGGGAGTCGAGGGGGTGGTTTCGGCGACGACGAGCCCCGATCCGCCGCCGAATCCTGGAAAATATCCGAAGATTGGTGGTGGTTGTGGGATCGCATTCGGCGCGATCGTTGGGACTCTGGATGCTGTGCTGTTCGATTCGCTACCCGCGCTTGATTGGACTGCGATTGCGGTGCGTGTGAGCGGGCCGGCAAAGCCGGTGGCAGGAAGTCCTCGTGAACGCTGGTAGCTCTTGAGTGCCACGAGTGTGCGCGATCCGAAGAACGCAGTCTCGTGTCCCGGAGACCCGGGGCCGGTTAGCGCAACCACGAAGCCGTGAGAGTTTAGGAATTTCTGCAGCAAGACAATGTCGACGTGCGTCTCGCCTGCCCGGTGGTTGCGCTTGATCGTGGTTCCGGCTGCATGGACGTCGACTGGAAATGATGCTAGCACTACGGCTACTAAGAAAAAGGGGATTCGTTGGCGCATACAGCTCAAAAAGTATACCGCATCGGAATTGGGGCGAATCGCCGCAAAAACATGCAACAGCTGGCAAAAAGCGTATTAAAAGGGTATTTGCACACTTATTGACACAATAATGTAAAAGTTATATAATACATACAGTAGGAAAAGTAATAGAGGAGCGTTACATGCGTAAAGCATGGATGGTAAGTCTGTTGATCTGGCCTTGTCTCGTACCGCTTGCGGTATGGGGCGAAGAGTCGGCGACCGTACGTATCGAGTATCACATCGCGGTGGATCGCTCTTCCGTCGACCCGACTGTGTTGCACGAATACAAAGGATCGATCGATTTGCCGATGAAAGGTGAAACTCGATTCGGTCCTGATGCCGCGAACTCCCAGATGGTGGGCATGCCTATCCACCGGCTCGGTCCCGACTCGACCATGATCGAGTTCAAGAAGCATGACGGCAAGAAGTGCTTTTTGAGTGTTGCAGCGCAGGGTGGCATGGTCACGTGCCAAGATCCGAGCGCCAAGCGCGACTGGGACAATCGGTATGTCGCGACGGAAGTGGTGCGGACCGGTGGCAACACATACCGTGTCACCGCTTCGGAGGCGGGACGGCCATAAATGATGAAGAACAGCGGGCGCCAGGCATGGCGCCCGCTCTTTTGTTTGCGGTAGAATAGGATCATATACGAATCATCTTAAGTCTATGAATACCAAGACGGTTATCATTCTTTTCAGCGTTTTTGCAATCGTCGCTGCGGGCTTGTATGCAGGTTTTATCATGCGACCCGCACAGCAGATCAGTGGGCGAGAGAATCCTGTTACGAACATTACATTAAGCGGTACGTACCAGTGTCTCGAGCTTCTCGAAAAGGGCGCTACGCCACCCCAGGATTGCACGTTCGGAATCAAGACTGACGAAGGCATCCCTTACGCGGTCAACTTCGGGCAATCGGCGGGAGCTGCGGAGCAATTTAAGAATCGCGAGCATATCGTAGCCGAGGGCTTTATCGTGCCGAAAGAGACGCTGAGCACCGATCAGTGGCAGAAGTACGACATGAAGGGTATCTTTACCGTCACGAAGGTATTGCCCGGTGCGGTAGTGACTGGCAAGCTCGATATCAACGAGGTCTGCCAAGGAGCGCTCGCGTACATGACATTTCCCGACGAGAAAAGCGCCGATCTTTTCATAGTCGAGTGCGTAGCAGGAAAGCACCCCGAGGTAATCGAGCAATATAAGAAAACTCTGGGAACGCCCGACGGCGCAGCAATCTAGACCCGCTATTCTTTTGTCTGCTTCGCTTTACGCACGATATCTCGCGAAATTTCGCGGATTTTGGCGAGAGTCTCGTCCCACTCCATCCCGAGCGTGCTTCCAATCCACTGTGCCTCTTTGGCATCGATCTTAATATCGTGCGTTTGGAATGATTCATGAAATGAGCCCGAGGATGTGTAGTGGACCTTTACCTCAAGGCCTGTAAAAATCGATTCGATTGCAGTTTTAATCTCGAGAGCGACCTCTTCGTCCTCCCACATGCCGTTGCCGGGATCGATAAAGCTCTCGTAACTGCACCCACCTGGGGTGTCGGCCTCATACTCATCCGTTTCCGGGTCGTCAAATCCATGCGAACCGCTCCAAGTTTCGCCTGAACCGAGCCATATCTCTATCTCACCCGAATCGACTACCAGGTTTACCTCTCCTTCGATAGTAATTTTCTCTCCTCCGTTGCCATAGGATTCGTGACGGATATAGTCTTTTACGGCATGCGTGCTCATGCCGAGGTAGGTCTGCGCAAACGCTTCGATGGTGCGATGCCAGCGCCATTTCTGGGTGTCGTTCTCGATGATTCTTTGCTCCAAAAAGTGCAAAAGCTCGGCTATGTTGTCTTTGTCGGAGATACGCCGAAGGTTCCCTATTTGATAGAGGAGGCCACCAAACTCATGGTCGGGTATCTTGGACGTTTTCATGGTGCGTTTGACGTCGCGGATTGATACGTCTTGCACGAGTCCAAGCTTGGCAACAAAGTCTCGTATTGATTGCGCAGTATCCGCTATGCGAGCCGTGTCGAACCGTGCGCGGTTATAGAGTTCGACCATCGCTTCGAGCGTTTCGCGAGCTGCCACAAGTTCTCTAAAGAAATCAACCTGGTTGTTTGTTTGGGGCATGCCATGTTCGAGCAGCGCCAGATAATCATCCTGAGTACGTGGGATAGGGTATAAGTCGGTTTGGTTTTCGAGCCAGTGTTCATGTTGAAACGTAGTTTCGATCTGGAGCACCGTGTCAGTCCGTCGCAGGGTAGTTGTAATGTCTCCATCCTTCACAAAGCCCTCAACAACTGGTTCTGCTGCTCGCGATCCTCCAAAGTTGGTATGTGATTGAATCTGAAGTGGTGATGTTACGACGCCATGTACCGTGAATACTTCAGCACTCGTATCAATATGTCGAACGGAACAATGGGCAAGAAGGTCCGTAACACATTCGGATACGTTTCGTTCGAAGTATGTTTCTTTGTTTTGGTAATCGGGATCGGCAAGTTCGTACTCGGCAATGAGCGGAGTGTCTTGAAGTCGCGACAGATTCGTATGCACTTCGACCGACTTCACAGGGCGTGCATAGATGAACTCGTGCAAAGCGCGCAGCTGCTCGCTCTTCGGTATCTCTGTTATGGCTTCGCGATGCTGGCGTATGCCCTCGGTGGTCATTGGAGAGAAGTATACCGCGACGTTTCTTCCGCGCCGTCGATATGTTTGATATCGTATCCGCATGGAAATGAACGACAAACAGACGCTCGCGGTCCTTGTGCAGATACTCAAAAACCATCCGCTCTCGGAAGAAGAGGTTACAGCAGTCAAGTCGGCCATAGGCCTTCTGAGCTGGACCAAACTCATCGAAGGAAAAGTCCAGAGCATCAAGAAATCGCGCGCCCGACGCAATAATTTGTAGCGTATTTGCCTTCAGTAGGACTTAGGTAATCGGATGCAGTTCGAGGCGCTCAAGCGATATGCTCGGAGGCATACTTTGAGTATAGTGACGAGCATATCGTGCGGGGCAACGTGGAAATGCGCCGATTGAGTAAGTCCTACTATTGATACTGGATGTAGATCGGGCGGGGAACCAGTTCGAGCACCTCGTCGGGGCGCAGGATGCGGCTGCCTTTCTCGTTGAAGTCGTTCTTGTAGAAGAGCTTAAAGCCCGTAAACTGCACCGGCTCCGACGCAATAGTGCGCTTATACGTATTGATCTTGCGCGCCTGGCTGCCCCAACCGTCCATCTCGATGACCACCTGCACCTCGGGCAGGGGCGCGATGCGCTTGTAACCAGTGACCATGTCTTCGGTAAAGCGATGGATGACCAGGATCTTGGGCGGCAGGTCATTATCGCGCACGAGCTTTGCCAGGTACTCGGCGGCATAGTTGATTTCGTTTGCGTCCATGGTGCCAATTACGCGTCCCGGCGGGCTGCCGTCCTTCATGTAAAACTCGGGGTCAATACCGAGGTGAACGTTCGGCATCTTGAGATACGTTTCGAGGAGCGGGAGCTCGGACTGGATAGTGCTCTTGCCGACTTGGATATCTATGAAGACGATACCATTTACCTTCTTCGCCATCTCGACGGTTTTGTCTATCTGAGCGTCGGGCATGCGCAGCCGGTATTTGCCGTCTTTTCCTGCACTCGCTTGGGCGGTCACCGCGATATAGTGAAGTGCGGGTATGACCGGCGTATCGGGATCGGCCGCCTGCCACTTTGCGACCTCTGCGCGTAGCTTGTCGAGCATTTCGTCTTCGGGGTATTGGCCGAGCACGCCCATCTGTTTTGAATAAAAGTTGCCGTAATACGCGACGATGCGGTTGAAGGGGATGAGCGCGCCGACTTTGGGACGTGGCGCTTTCGTTGGCCAGAGCGAGGGTTTTTTTGCTGATGTTGACGTGGCCGTAGTAGTGCTTGCGCGAAGTCGCGCTTCTTCGTGGACGTCGTACGAGCGTAATGCAGAAGTCGACGTTCCGAGTGCGAGTGCACGCATACGAAAGTCGTAGTCGGCGACGTCGAGGGCCGGTACCGAAGGGACCAAGGTGTCGATGATCGACTTGTGCTCGATCGGCATTCCAGTCGAGTAGTGGACCTTGCGACCGGTTATCGGCATGAGTCCGGTGATGAGAAAGAAGGCGACGACGAGAAAGCCGAGCGAAGCCAAGAGCGTCTGCCATGCGGGCACACCGACCGCTTTGATGTGCCGCTTGAGCGGTATGCGAGATTTATGGAATGCGTCTTTCATGTAACAGAGGTCCGCGAAGCGGATACTGCATTGTACCTGACGCCAGGTGCGACGCGAACGAAGGGTGATGGTACTGTTGCTGGTGGAATTTTGTGCTATAACAAAAAGAGATAGAAACGAAGGGAGATACCATGACAGGACCGCGGCGAATAGTCTTCACGCGTCACCCCGAATGTCTGCACAATGTCTCGAACGACGCTGCGTTGCACAGAGGAATATCAAACCGCATGTCGCCTCTGACCACACTTGGCGAACTGCAGCGCGATATCACCGCCAAATACCTGTGCGACGAGTTTGGTGCGTTCGATGCCGTCTACACGTCGACGTACGAGCGAACCAAAACGATACCCGCCGCCGCAGGATTCGGAGCGTATGCAATAGCAACACCTGAACTCGATGAGAGAAATATGGGCGTGTGGCATCTGTATCCGAGGGCAAAGGTGCTCGAGCTACATCCAAACGAAGAAGGTCGCCTAAACTCCGTCGGCTACTATGCGTATCAAGCGCCTGGTGGTGAAACATGCATGAACGTCGAGCGTCGGATACGGCAGCTCATGGCGTCGGATAGAATGCGACAAGGCTTGGACACGGTCTACTTTTCGGCGCACGGAATATCGGGCCTGTGCCTTCGACGAGTCCTGACAGAGGCATCGCTCGAGGCATGGCATGCGTGGGACCGTCTTAAGAACGGCGCCGTCTGCGTGTACGAACAAGAGGGCAATGCCTACGTGTGCACGCTGTATAACCACATTCCGTGGGAAGGGAAGATCGACCCGAAGCTTCTCGGCCACGAAAGCCGCGAGGCATAAGAAAAGGCCGCACATACGTGCGGCCTTTTGTTGATCAAGAAAGAGTTCGATCTACCATCCGGATACGAGTTCGAACAGCACCATAAATGGAAGAAGCAGGAACTTGCCCACGGTACTCGAGACGGCGCCACCGATGAAAAGAGCCAGTCCTATGGCGGGTACTGCGATAAGGGCGAAGAGGAATCGGCCCACAGGGCTTTTCCACTCCATGTCGTTTATCTTGATTGATTCGTGGCCGAGTGTGGCACCCAGTACGATGACCAGATACAGCGCTATCGATATGCATGTCAGAATCCAGAGCATCACATTCTCCTTTACTGTGGCTGCGGATGTTGTATCACGTAGGGGACGCTCCTGTCTAATGTGTCGTCACCTGTGTGACACGATGGTACACTCGTTCGATGAAATCAAATTTTTTGGGCGACGTACGTGCACCGGTACGTCCTACATATATTCTCTCTGCGGCAGAACTCATCGCGCGCGAGGGTGTGCAGCTGCACAAGGGAATGAACTATCAGCGTCCGCCCATGCACTCGGTGTTCTTGGTATTGCCACAGGATGACGGCGAATTCAAAGATGAGTGGAACGCGAAGAGCGAAGTCTATTTGTACCGTGGTCATGACTCGACAACCAAAGAAGCAGGCGGCAAAGAGCACGACCAGCTTATGACCTACGGCGACGACCGTTTTACCGACAACGGAAAGTTTTATAAGGAAGCGACCCTCGTTAAAGACGGCGTACGTAAAGGCGGTTTTCCGATACAAGTCTACGAAAAGCTCGATCCGGGCGTTTGGTACGACAAAGGCATGTTCCTGCTTATAGACGCGAAGCTCGTGCCCGAGGGCGGTCGCAAGGTCTTTAAGTTTTCGCTGCGTCCTGCAGACTTTGGTCGTGCAGACCGAGACGAGGCGTACTTTACCGAGCGCATGATGCCAGCAAAAGAGAAAGCGACCATTTGGGAACGCGATCGCGGTCGTTGTACCGAGTGCAAGACGCAAAGCTCGCTCAAGTTCGCAAAGGTAGGCCGCGCACGTACCAAGCTCTTGTGCGCCAAGCATCGCGGCGAAGGCGGGGGACTGCTTGGTTGACCATGGTCTTCACTGGAAATACTCGTGCACAGGTATAGTATAGAGTTATGAAAACAGAAGAATTCACAATCAATGGTGCAGAGGTATTGGCCAAAGTAAAAGAGCTCATACAAGCAGGAAACGTCCGGAAGATCAGTATCAAGAATGAGAGCGGCAAGACTCTAATCGAGATTCCGCTTACGCTTGGTGCAATCGGCGTGGTCATCGCACCGGTATTGGCCGCAGTTGGAGCTCTTGCTGCCTTGGTGGCAAAGTGCACGATTGTCGTCGAGAAGGAAGAGTAATTATCATGTAGCTTGTTAGACACATGGAAAAGATCAAAGTCGAGAATCATTCGTTGTCGGGAGGATTCTGGTTTGCGGGGTGGCTGTTTACCATAGGGTACTTGCACCTGACATTCTGGAAAGGGGTGCTTGCTGTCGTCATCTGGCCCTATTACATAGGCCTTTCGCTTGCACTCCTGCAGCAATAGATGCGAGGTTCGAATACGCCGCATGTGGGCCCATGCGGCGTACGCTTGCTATTTCGTAATAAAAGACTATAATTAACGAACTTAGTCAAATCAACGCGTAAACGCCCTTATATATGGCCGAATTCAAGAAGTCGGGCGGTTTTAGAAAGAATAATCACGGCGGCGGAGGCTTTAAGCCTCGCGGCGACCGTCCTTCCTTCGGTAACAAGGGCGGCTTTGGTGGTGGACGCGACGGCGAGCGCCCTCTGTTGTTTGACGCGACCTGCGCGACCTGCGGCAAGTCATGCCAGGTACCTTTTAAGCCAAACGGCATGAAGCCGGTATTCTGCCGCGACTGCTTCGCAGATAAGCGAGATACTCCCCGCAACGACTCGTTTCGTTCGGAGCGTAACGACCGCAACGATGCGCCGCGCTACAGCGATCGCAATCCTGCACCACGTCGCGAGGAAGCGCCTCGTGCATCGGCAAACGACGCACAGATCGAGAGCCTCAAGCGCCAGATCGACGCCGTACACAACAAGCTCGACGTCGTCATAGAGATGATGAAGGCACTTCAGATGCCGGCTCCGGTCGTCGTAGTTTCCGAACCTGTCAAGAAAAAAGCAAAGTCGAAGGCTCCTAAAAAGAAGTAATGAAGCAGCCGAATACCGTATTTGTAAAAGGAATCCGCGGGACCGATCCTATCGTACTCGACGAGCTTCCACAGATAGCGTTCGTCGGCCGTTCGAATGTCGGAAAATCGAGCCTCATCAGCCAGCTTGCCGGGGTCAAAGGCCTTGTGCGCGTCAGCGACAAACCAGGCAAGACGACCGAGATAAACTATTTTCTTTCGCGCAGATCGTTCTACTACGTAGACCTGCCCGGCTACGGCTATGCACGCCTCAGTCCCAAAGAGCGACAAAGTATTAAAGACCTCATCATATGGTATGTAAGTGCGTCTCAGGCCGAGCCTCGGCTTGTCGTGTTGGTGCTCGATAGCAAGGTGGGTATTACCGAGTTCGATCAGCAGATGATCGACATCCTGCGCGCCGAGGGACATCCGTTCGTGATCGCCGCCAACAAGATCGACAAGCTCACGCAGGCAGATCGCTCTCGCGCTCTTTCGAACATAACGACCGCCGCGCTCGGTGCCGAAGTGATAGCCACCTCGTGCCTGACGCCGCATGGAACGGATTCGCTTGCCAGCCGCATAGCCAAGAGCGTAGTACCGGCTGTGGAGTAACCGACAGTGCCCTTCGGGTGCTTTGGTATACTTTTTTAATGAAAAAAACCACCCAGTCGGGTTTTGGAAAATTGACGGTGATAGTACTGGTCGCAGCTGCTGCTGCGGCCTATTATTTTAAAGACGAGCAGGGCGTGCGGTATGTCGAGAAGGGCTATGCTGTCGGCTACGATCTCTTCTTCGGCCGTCATCAGGATGCGCTTAATAAGGCCAAAGACGTGCGTTCATTGATGCAAAAAAACGAGGACAACCTGCAAACCGAGCTCGATCTGTAGGACTTGAGTCTTTTTTGTTTGGCGTGCTAGTGTGCTTTTGGGAAGGGCGAAATGCCCGGCTCTTTGACGTTGGTTTCAACCACAGGAGGATGTAATGAGCTTGAACGAACTGTTCGCCAAGGCGGCGAAAGTCCAAGGGAAGACACGGAGTTTGTCCGAATACCTCGAAAACTGGGCAAAAGATCCGGTCCTTAGTCGCAATACTGCAGGGAGGGTCTTGCATGCAATCGGGGATCCGGAGTTCGAAGATACCTCGAAGGATCCGCGACGTGCGATCATGTTCTCGAACCGCACCCTAAAGGTGTATCCGGCCTTTGCCGATTTGATAGGTGTTGAGCCTACGGTCGAGCGATTGGTGCAGTACTTCAAGATGGCGTCGCAAGGCGCCGAGCAGAAGAAGCAGATACTGTGCATCGTTGGTCCTGTGGGCGCAGGGAAATCGAAACTTATCGAGCGCGTGAAGCGCTTGTACGAGAACGAGCCAATGCAGGTCTTGGGAGTCAGGGATGCAGAAAATAAAGTGCGCCTGAGTCCCGTGCTCGAACATCCGTTTGGACTCTTTGATAGCTATCGTCATGGCGATCTTCTCAAGAGCAAGTACGGTATCCCGCACGAGGCGCTCGAGTGCCCGATGTCGAGTTGGGCGCAGCACCGGCTCGAGAGTGCGGGCAACTACGACAGCTTCGTCGTGGTCGAAGTATGGCCGTCGATGGCATCGGGCCGCGGCATCTGCCGGCGCGAGTCGGGCGACAACAAGAGCGTCGATGTGAATTCTCTCATCGGTGTCTACGATCGCGATCGCAAAGAATACGAATACTCGGGCGCCCTCAATGCTACGACGCAAGGTCTGTTCGAGTTCGTCGAGATGTTCAAGACCTCGAGCAAGGTCCTGCATTCGTTTTTGGGTGTGACCCAGGATCGCAAGTATGCCGGGCATGGGTCGGTGGGCGAGCTCCCGTACCAGGGGATCGTCATGACCTACGCAAACGAAGAAGATTGGAATGCGTTCAAGAAGAACGAGGCATTCAAGGCGCATGTCGACAGAGTCGTTCCTATCGAGATGCCGTACGGACTGAGCGTGACCGATGAGGCCAAGATCTATCAACAACACCTGACCGGCCTCAAGAATGCTCCCGTGGTGCCCGGTTCACTCGAGATCGCTGCGCGATTCTCTGTGGTGACAAGGCTCACCAAGGATCAGCGCGATCTGCGGCTCCATGTCTACGACGGACGGTTCCCCGAGAACTGTTCGGCCGACGACCGCAAGAAGAGTGCCGATATGCTCAGAAGCGAAGCAAAAGATCGAGAGGGGATGTCGGGTGTGAGCCGCCGGCTCATGCTCAAGTATCTTCCGATCTTTGCCGATCACGACTCGTCGGAAACGGCGCTCGACCCGGTCACGGTGTTCGAGGAGCTCAAGCGAATGGTCGTCCGCGAGGATCTGCCTATGTTTGGCGGCAGGACGCCCACGATCATCCTCAAGGAAGATGTCGAAGCGTTCGTTAAGACTACCGTGCGACAGCTTATCTTGAAGGCGTACATCGGCGACTACGACTCGTATCTCGACAAGCACTTTACGGAGTACGCGACGTATCTCGATTCGTGGGTCGAAGGGCTGGAATACAAAGAACCAGAGTCGGGGAATATCGTGTCTCTCGCCGAGCTCGACAAGCTTCTTGCACGACGCGACCAGCGCATCCCGTCCGCAGAACGCGCAAAATTCCGTAAGGATCTCTTGATGGCGATCCTTGCGCATCACGCGAAGCCAGCCAATGCGGGTAAACGGCTGTGGTCTGCTCTCGATCCCGACATTCGCGAAAAGCTCGAACCATCGTTTGAGCCCACCGCGACTGACGTGCTCGAGGTGATCCGGTATGCTGAGCGCAAGACTGCCAAGGAGAAGGAAGAGCACGAAGCCTTCTTGCAGCGGTTTTACGCGATGGGCATCACCAAGAACCAGGCGCGACGGATGATCGAGTGGCATCTCGATCCAAAGTCGTACCGCTAAAACACGGCCGCCAAGCACTTGCTTGGCGGCTTTTTTATTGACCGTTGACGGGCTCGGCGGTATGGTGTCCGACAGGAAACACAACGAGGAACGACATGGTACAGAACGAAAATGCCCGCGCATCCGTCCGTGCAGGCGCATTCTATCAATTTCTGATGATCGCCGTCTGGGCACTTCGAGGCTTTTGGTTTTCGCCCGCAAGCGAACATACGAATCTGTTCTCGCTGCATACCGTCCTGTTTGCAGTAGGGTCGGGCATCATGGTTACTACGATGCTGCGCATCTACGTGTTCAACTCGCAAAATGTACTTCTTACGAGCGACCTGTTCGCCGTGACGCGCCATCCCATGTATCACGGCATGTTCCTGGCCGATCTCGCGCTCTTTCTGGTAGGTAACAACGTCGCAGATCCAGTGTTCTGGGTCAACTGGGTGGCATTCGTCGCCCTCATGTGTGGCGCAGGGTGGCACCAAGAGCAAGAGACGCTAGCACGATGGGGCTCAGCGGCGCGCGATTACTATGCGCGCACGCCCCGATTCGTTTTCGAGTGGTTGTGGAAATAGCATACAAACAGTCGTCGCGTAAGTTCTTTTACCCTCAGTAAATGACCGCTCCACGACTTTCGTGGGGCGGTTTTCTTTTGTGTTGCTGCAAATATAAAAAACGGGCCGATCCATTGGATCGGCCCGTAGCAGTCGTCGAAAAGATCAGAACTTGCCAGGATCCTTGAATGAGCTCGTCGGCACCTGCGTTATGACGCAGGGAAGTTCGAGCTCGTCGGGGATGACCGCGAAGATGAACGAAGAGTCGAACACGAGCGGGTTCTTGGGTCCCATCCGTACGCATTCGAGCGCGAAGCCAGAAGCGGCTGCTGCCGCCTCGAAACCGGTCTCGTTCATCTTGACGCGCACTGCACCCGACGCGGATTGGATATTGAATGTCCCGAGCGTTCCGGCGCCGAGGATCGGCATCAGATCGCACGTATCTTCGTGGTCGACCATGGGAACGTGGATTGCGTCATACCCAGACGTGCCGTGCTTATGTTGGCTGGTCATCGCTGCCTTCACGAAGTCGGCTAATCCAATGCCACTGGCCGTGCTCTTGATGAGCACGACAGTGCTGGTATTCGCCTTCATGACGGCGTAGGGCACGCCGTCGACGACGAAGATCCGCATCGCTGCACTCTCTGTCATCTCGAACCCGGGCCTGCTCTTTCCGTCGACCGTCATGAAGATGGTGTCGCCGGGGCGAAGCCAATCGTCGCGAACTTTTACGGCGGCGCCCATGTAGATGCCGTCACCCACATACTCGAGACTACCAGGGAAGCCGGCATTCTCGAGCATGGCGTTTACCGGCGTGGGATTCGTACCCGCGGCCATGTCGAGCCCCTTCATGCGCTTACCCCAGTAGGGGGTCATCGCTTCGAGGAGGGCAGGATTGATACCTTTCCAAGCGCAGGCGCTGGCTGGGTAGCCCTTGAGGGACTGTCCGGCTTCGAGCATGCAGGCGATGGTCAAGGGGTCGATGAACGAAATCTGAGCCATTTAGATGGTCCCTTCCTCTGTTGTAACTGATGAGATTATGCACCAATAATTGACAATTGTCTAGTATCTCGTCTCGTACCTGTTTCTACAGTCGGCCGAGGGCTCGGTGCATCAATGGTGTGCCGGAACTTGCGGAAGACAAGAAGTTATTCGATTGCAGCGCGAAAGCGCAAGCCCTATACTGAATCGCTATCAGCGTAATCGCCACGAACGAGATGAATACACTTGCATCGTGGGGAAAAAACATTCTGCTCGACGCCGACATCAGGCTCGATGGGACGCGTCCTGGCGACGTCGTTGTTCATGATGACCGAATTTTTCGCAAGGCGTTCTTGTTTGGTACGCTCGGACTCGGTGACGGTTACATGGCCGGCGACTGGGATTGCGAGCGGCTCGACGTGTTCTTCGACAAGGTCCTACGCGCGAAGGCATACACCAAGCTCGGCCGACTCGTGGAGTCTGCGCAGTTCTTGCGTGATGCGGCAATAAACCTGCAAAGTGTGAGCCGTGCGTTCCAGGTGGGAGAGCGGCACTACGATTTGGGCAACGCGCTCTACGAAAAGATGCTCGGGCACTCTATGGGATACAGCGCGGGGTACTACCGAAACGGCGCCACCACCAATGACGAGGCTCAGTATGCGAAGTTCGACATTATCTGCAAAAAGCTGGGTCTCACACCCGGTATGCGCGTGCTCGAGATTGGGTGCGGGTGGGGTACGTTTGCCGAGCACGCAATCAAACACTACGGTGTCGAGGTCGTCGGCGTGTCGGTATCGAAAGAGCAGACCGCCTACGCGCGCACGCGATGCGAGGGTCTCGCGTTTACGTGCGTCGTCGCCGACTATCGCGAGCTGCCGGAGGAATTTGTAGGGTCGTTCGACCGTGTGGTCTCGATCGAGATGGTCGAAGCCGTCGGTCCCAAGAACTTTCGGACGTACATGGAAACTGCACGCCGCGCCCTCAAGCCCGGTGGCGCATTCCTGATGCAGGCGATCATGGGCGCCGGCACGCACGATCCGTGGATTGCACGGCATATCTTTCCTAATGGCGTGCTTCCTTCGATGCAGCAGATCGCGACGTCGATACGGGGCCTATTCGAGATCGATGCGCTCGAGTCCTTTGGTACCGATTACGACCGCACACTCATGTCGTGGAACGAACGCTTCGAGGCCTCGTGGCCCGAGATCAGCGCGTTCGCCGACGACTCTGGTAAGCGGCTTTACGACGAGACGTTCCGCCGCATGTGGCGTTACTACCTCTTGTGCTGCGCCGGCACGTTTAGATCGCGGCAGATAGATGTCAGTCAATTCCTCTTTAGGCTTTCGCCGTAGTCTTGGGCTCGGCGACGGTAGTCTTGCCCGCAGTCGGAGGCGGCATGTGCGCGATGGTGGGCTTGACTCCCTTGATGCGTAAACGGAGCGCTTGGTAGTGGATGCGGTATACGACGAGAAACGTCATCAAGGGGTACATAATCACTACGGAAATGATTGCACGTGCCGTGAGCGGGCTTCGTGCGCCACCCACGTACGTATTGAGGATATGCACGCCGTTCTCGAAGTAGTTGATTACTGACTTGAATGATGTGGGCGTTATGGAGAAGGTGAACTCGTACGACCCGGGTGCGACCGTATTGAAGGGTGACACGTAGAGATTTTTCTTTGCATAAAAAATGTCGGTCGGGAGTATGGCGCGACCGTCGGGATGCGCCAAAAAATAGTTATGATTGTCGCCGAAGGTGTTGCGTACCTCGCAGACTACCGCTTTCAGATAGGTATTCTTCTCGAGCACGAGCCAGTACGAGATTGGATTGAAGGCAAAGCCGAACAGGCGCGGGTGCGATATGAGGAGCACTGTGTCGTCCGCAGTAACCGAGACGCCATGCTCTACGGCGGTCTTCTCGATCCAGGTACGCCACGAGACTGTTGCATCGCGTGCGCCGTGGTCTTTTCGCTTGATGCTGAGTATGTTGAAACGGTCGAACGAGAAAAGTGACGGCGTCTTTGCTGTATCGTGCCCGACAGGCGTGACGACGTAGTAGACGCTGTACGAGAATACATTCTTCTTGGGCGAGAATCTCTCGTGTCCGACTTTGGCCGTGAGAAGCTCGAGGTTCATATGCTCCAGGGTACCGCGATACCCAAGCTTTTGACAGCCTCGATACCTGAAGCGACGCCGTCTTCGTGAAAGCCAAAGCCCCAATGCGCACCGGCAAAGAGCGTCCTATGTTTTCCTTGGATCTCCGCGAGCCTGCTTTGCGCCTTCGTGGTCGCGATCGAAAACTGCGGGTGCGTGTACGAGAAACGTTCGTGTACGAGTGCTTCTTTGATGGGACGAGTCCCGTTGAGAGTCACGTAGATGGGGTATGCAGGATCGATGTGCTGGAGCGCGTTCATATTGTAGGTGAGCGATATCCGGGCATCGTGCGGATCGCCGGTGCGTGCGGTGTAGTTCCATGACGCCCACGCCGACCTGCGTGTTGGCATTGCGGCAGCGTCGCTATGGAGCACGATGTCGTTTACGGAATATCGGAAGGTGCCGAGGATCTCGCGCTCGGCGTCGGACGGTTCTTCGATGAGCGAGAGTGCAGTATCGGCATGGGTCGCGAAGATCACGTGATCGAATGTCTCTGATCCGGTCTTCGTGCGAACAGTCACGCTCTCCTTGTTGCGAGCAACAGAAAGCACCGGTGTACCAAGGAATATGCGGGCACCGTGTTGCGAGATGTGTTTGCTGACTGCATCGACATACCGGCGCGATCCGCCGGGGATAGTCGACCATCGGGAGCCAAAGATGACGTTAAGCAGCTTGTGTCCGTTCAAGAAGCGGAATGTGTCGAGCGTCGAGAACGAGACGAGGTCTTTGCTGCTGGTCGACCAGATAGAACCGAGCATCGGGTAGAGATACCACTCTTTGAACTCGCGCGAGAATCCGCCCTCGTCGAGGAAGGATCCGAGCGTGTAGAGCGCCTGTCCCGATCTGAGTGTGCGCTTGGCCTTGCGGTTAAATCGGAGTATGTCGTACACGAACACGTAGAATCGCGGATTAAACACGTGGGCGCCAAAGAACATGCCGGTAGGTACAGTGCTCTTGTATTCGATCGAGCCGGGAATCGAGACAGAGAATGTCATCGAGGTCCGGGTAGTGCCGATACCAAGCTCAGACAAGAGTCGGACGAAGTTCGGATACCGCTCGGGATTGAAGACCATAAAACCGGTATCGACCGCTATCTGTCGCTCGCCGAAAGTCACGGTATGGGTGTCGGCATGGCCGCCCAAGCGATTAGCACTCTCATACACGGTCACCTCCGAATGCGGGACTGCAAGATATGCGGCGGTGAGGCCCGAGATTCCACTACCGATAATCGCGATGCGCATATCTTTCCATCATACGTAGCTGCGAGCGATTCTCAAACGGGTACGGTTCTGCGAGGTGCAGTATCCGAGGTGCGCATTTGCGCCTAGAGAGTCAGCGGGATGTTGCCGTACTGTGCCGTGCACGATCCGTTCTGGAAGACGGGTCCCGTAACTACCACGTAGTTTGATGCAGGGTTCTGAATGGCAAGGTGCGCGACGCCATTGGTGTCGGTAAGAAATGCCGCGCATGCATCGACGGATGCTGTAGTGCCGCTTGCACCGTCGATCCACATATCGAGCCAGGTGGTAGTGCCGGCAGGGTAGCCTGTGTGGCAGGCGCCGTTTTGCGGGGTCGCGCCGTCGCCACAGGTGTCCTCGACAATAAAGTAACGACGGACGTTAGGGATATAGAAACGCGTTCCGGCAGGGAAGTCGAGGATGTCGACGTTGTTTATGATGCTGTGTCCTACGGCAATCGTAATCGGATCGGCGTACGTACCGATGCCGCCGGCAACCGAGTGCAGTATCGGGTGCGAGATGAGCGCCGAGCCCGCTGGTGTGTTGTCCCAGTAGCTGTACGAGGTCGTATATGCCTGGTGTCTGATCTCGTTCGGATTGACGGGCACGGTGACCGTGACTGTCGCGTTACATACGGTGGTGCCGCCTGCGCTTGCAAAGGTGGCAGCGTACGAAGTTGTCGTCGTAGGTGCGAGCGAGAGCGTGCCGCTGGTTGCAACAGGGCCGATCGACTGATTGATCGAGGCACTCGTCGCGTTGTTCGAGGTCCAGGTAAGGCTCGTGGTACTTCCGACGGTTATTGAAGCAGGGCTTGCAACAAGTGTGCAAGTTGGCTTCGGAAGCGGAATTACCGTAAGCGTGGCGCTACAAGACGCGGTGCCTCCTGTGCCCGTTACGGTCGCCACATAGGTTGTTGTGGTTGCTGGTGTCACGACGACAGAGCCTGATGTCGGTATCGCTCCAATTCCAGAAGACAGGGTTGCGCTGATAGCGTTGGTCGAGGTGAACGAAAGCGTTGCCGAGCCTCCTGCTGAGATCGAGGTTGGATTTGCAGCAAGTGTGCAGGTTGGTTTAGGAAGGGGAGCTGTGACGGTGACACTCGTCGTCGCAGTCGTGGTGCCGGCACTATTGACCGCGGTCAGGGTGTATACCGTGGTAACAGTCGGCGTTACGACCTTCGTCGATTTGAAAACCGCCCCGACGCCCTGATCTATCGTAAGCGTCGCCGCACCAGACGTGTTCCACGAGAGGGTCGAAGACTGACCCTGCGTAATCGATTTTGGGGTTGCTGTAAACGAGGAGATGACAGGTTTTGTCACTACGCGCCTGGCGGCAAACGCCGGCTGCGCAAAGGAGACGAGCGGAACGACCAAGAGAAGTGCCGAGAGGATTAGTAGTTTTTTCATGAGTGCTTTCAAAAGGTTAGAAGGTGCAGTTTACGTAAATTTCGGTTGTCCACAACCTTGACCCCGAGTATATTCGAGGTGCGGTTCTTTGCGACATATATGAAGACTCCTTACCAGCCACTTCATGACACGCGGTATCCTTTTTTGTGCTGCTCGGACAAGTAGTACACTGCTGCTATGGCCGTGCGAAAAGAACCGAAACAAAACGACTACGTAACGATAGACGAATACCTCGATGGAGTGAATGCGGGCCTACTCGCAATGCATGCTCGTATCATTGGCGAGGTCACCGAGATACAGCTGTATCCGGGACGCAGCTACCTCTTCTTCAAGATCAAAGACAAAGACGCCCAGGCATCGATGTCGTGCTTCATGTGGCAGCGCGACTACGCCGTAAGCGGGGTCAAGCTCGAAGAGGGACTCGAGGTGATCCTCTCGGGCGCGCCAAACATATATAAGCCTGCGGGGCGACTGTCGTTCCATACCAAAACAGTCGAGCTGGTAGGCGAGGGGGCGCTTAAAAAGGCGTACGATGAGCTGAAGGTCCGGCTCGAAAAGGAGGGGATGTTTGCGCAATCGCGTAAACGAGCGCTTCCGGAATTTCCGCAGAAGATCGGTCTCATTACTTCGAAAGACGGTGCGGCCATCGGAGACTTTCAAATGAATCTGGGACGCTTTGGGTACAAAGTGACCATGGTCGACTCGCGCGTCGAGGGGCAGCTCGCGGTTGCTGAGCTTATTTCGGCGATACGGACGCTCCGCACAAAAGATATAGAGATACTCGTTTTGGTACGCGGCGGCGGATCGCTCGAGTCCCTCTTGCCATTTAACAACGAGGCTCTGGTGCGAGAGATCGTCGATTTTCCGGTGCCGGTTTTGGTAGGAGTGGGGCACGAACGCGATATTTCGCTGGTAGCTCTTGCCGCCGACATGATGGTGTCGACGCCGACGGCGACTGCCGAGGCCCTGAACGATTCGTGGCAGGCAGCTTCGATGAAGGTCGTTCTTCACGAACAGCGGATGGTCGCGCTCTTTTCGCACGCGCTCCTTTCGCAGAAGCAGAGCATCGATCGCAGCTTCCGCACCATGCAACGCAATCTCGAGAGCATCTTTGAAAGCTTCCGGCGCGCCGAGCAGTCCTTGGTGCGCGTTTCGGGCTCGCTGCGCTCGCGCATAGCCGAGCTCGGTCGACATCTCGACACGGCGCCGACGGTTCTCATCCGTGCCATGCACGCGCTCATCAAGCATACGCACGAGAGCATCGCGTTTGATGCGACGATACGTGCATTTGCCGGGGCGCTGCAGGTAGCGTCGCGCCACGTTGCATCTTCTGAGAAGTTGCTCGAGAGCAACAGCCCCGAGCGACAGCTGCGGCTCGGTTACAGTATCGTGCGCACTGGTACCGACGTGGTTCGTTCGGTCTCGCAACTCAACGTGGGCGATGACCTGGAGATCCGTGTGCTCGACGGCACCTTCGGCGCCGATATCACTCGTATTAAAAGCACTATATAATGCACTCATGACAGACAAACCCGTAAACCTAAAAGAATCGCTCAAGAAGCTGGGTAGCATCGTCGAGTGGTTCGAGGCGCAAGAAGAAATCGACGTCGAGGCAGGCCTCGGCAAAGTAAAAGAAGGGGCGGCATTGGTAAAGGCATGTAAGGCGAGGCTCAGCGAGATCGAGAACGAGTTCGAGCAGATACAGCGCGATGTAGAAGGAGGATCGAAGAGTACAAAGACGCGTAGTGCGAAAGCGGAAGACGAAGGACTGTTTTGATACGACTCTGCACAAAAGAAAAGGACCTCCGATGGGGAGGTCCTATAACAGCTGCCGAGATCAGTCGGTGATGTCACTGCGCTCGAACGGGAGGTAGTCGGGGATGTTCACCGGTACTTCGCCCTTGTCGACGCGACGCGAGAACAGCGTTGTCCCTCCTGCTGCGAGGACCTGGGCCTGTTCGATCCAGTTCTCCCGGCCTATTCGATCGCGATACATAAGCTGCCTCTCAATATGACAGACATCTTCCGGTGACCACGAAGCGATCTGAGCATAGGATGTGATGCCCATCAACGCCAGGCACCGTGCCACGAGGACACCGATACCGCGGATGCGACTGAGGTCGTCGAACGTTCGCGATGGTGCTGGCGTATTTTTTGTCTCGTGCGTCTTTGTTCGCGCGGCAATCCATCGATCGCGCAGCTCGGGTAACGCATCGTATGGCAATACGACGAACTGCCTGCGTAAGAACCCGAGCAGTTCGGCGGTCGGAACATAGGTCGAGATGACGGTCTCATCATAGAGACGCGTCTTCGCCTCGCCGACGGTGACCAGACTCACAGGCGTGATTGTCTTTTTGTCGCCGCTGGGCATGAGCGCAGGGCCGAAGCCGTGCGTCGCTGCGTATCGATCGGCGAGCGTCTCGTGACCACTGGATTTGGTCGTCGGCACCATTAGATATGTCTTGCCGAGTACGATTGTTCGGGCCGAACCGCGTATGCCGAGCTCCGTCATGGAGTAGGGGGACGAGAGACCACTGGTGTCGCAAAGTGCGACGCCGCGGATGGCCAGGAATTCGATTGTTGAGCGACTTTTGGCGAAGATTTTCTGCGCAGCCATAGCTTCTCTCCTTGTTTTGGTTTGCAGCCTGCAAGTACCGTACTATTAAAATAAATTTGTGTCAAAATACATGAAAAGGGACATACGATACCGCGGAAAGTGGTCGTGATAGAATACTCTCCATATGAACAAACTTATCGCTATCGTCGTGGTCTTGTTAGCAGCTATCGGAGGAGTCTTCTACTTTGTCTATACCAACCCAGCAAAAGTCGCGGTGACTCCCAGTGATGTCACGACGCCTGCCGACACCCAAGCCACCACTACGCCGGTAGTCGGAGCGTCCGATTCTGACATCCAGTCCATTGGCAAGTCGGTCGAGGGCCGCGACATCATGGCATACCACTTCGGCGCTACCGCAGTCGGCACCAGCACCAAGAAGGTGCTCTTTGTCGGCGGTCTCCACGGCGGTTACGAGTGGAACACGTCGTTGGTCGCCAACAATCTTATCGAATACCTTAAGGCGAATCCTACCGTCATCCCGGCTACCGTGTCTGTCACCGTCATCCCAGTCGTAAATCCGGACGGGCTCAGTAAAGTTGTGGCGACGACAACGAGCTTTACGGCCGCCGACGTGAATCCTTCGCAAGAGGTGCAGGTGGCAGGACGCTTTAACGCACATACGGTCGACCTCAACCGTAACTTCGATTGCGATTGGCAGGCCAAAGGTGTCTGGCAAAAAAAGACCGTCGACGGAGGCACCGCTGCATTCTCGGAACCCGAGAGCGCTGCCATGAAGGCATATATAGAAGGCAATACTCCAGATGCAGTCGTGGTGTGGTATTCGTCGGCAGGCGGTGTATATTCGTCGAGCTGTCACAATGGTGTCTTGCCCGAGACCAGCGCCATGACCAAGCTCTTCGCCAAAGCATCGGGCTATCCTGCGCACGATGTCTTCAACTACTACGAAATCACTGGCGACATGGTGAACTGGTTGGCAAAGCAAAAGATCCCGGCAATCAGCGTCCTCCTTACGACGCACACGGATGCAGAGTGGGACAAGAACAAAGCGGGAGTCGATGCACTCTTGCAGCACCTCGCTCAGTAGCATGCGACAATCGAATGCACTCATTGTCGTTGGTGTTGTCGCACTTATCGCGGTGGCGCTCGCGTATCTATTCTTGCGCACAGAGCCCAAGAAGCCCGAGCCGGTTGCTCAGGTGCCGGTCATTGCAGCACCCAAGACGCAGAATGTCGTGATAGGTAAGTCCGTCGAGGGACGCGACATAACTGAGAGCACGTTCGGGACGGGCTCAACGCACCTCTTGTTTGTGGGTGGCATGCATGGTGGCTACGAATGGAACTCGGTCGCGCTCGCATACAAGATGATGGATCATATTGCAGCGCATCCCGAAATGATTCCTTCGAACGTTTCGGTGACCATCGTGCCAAATGCGAATCCCGATGGCGTCTTCAAGGTTCTCGGTAAGGTGGGACGTATCAGCGAGAGCGACTCTCCAAAGACGACCGACTCGGCGCCTGGGCGTTTTAATGCAAACAAGGTCGACCTCAATCGCAATTTCGACTGCAATTGGCAGGCCACGAGCACCTGGCAGGACAAGAAGGTGAGTGCCGGCACCGCACCGTTCTCAGAGCCCGAGTCGCAGGCAATCCGCACCGTGGTCGACTCGCTCCATCCGAGCGCCGTCGTCTTCTGGCACAGTAAGGCCAATGCCGTGTATGCGTCCGAATGCAACGACGGCATCGTCCCGCGCACGCTTGATGTGATGAAAGCCTACGCGACCGCCGCGAAATACAAATCGGTCCAGAGCTTCGACGCATACAAAGTGACCGGCGATGCCGAGGGTTGGCTCGCGTCCATTCGTATTCCTGCAATTACGGTCGAACTCTCGACGCACGAGTCGGTCGAGTGGGAGCGCAATCTCGCAGGGTTTGAGGCACTTATGGCACTCTTCGATACCGCAGGCGTGACGCCGTAGCCCTTCGTGCTACGATGGTCGTGTATCACTATGGACCATCTCGATTCGCGCAAACGCATCGCATCCGCACAGAAACTCCTGCTCGAGACGACTACTTCGCTCGAAAAATTCACCGCCATCCGCACCATCCTCGCCGGGTATAACCCAAAGATAGACGAGCTGTTGGCGCTCGCGGATCACGAGCTAGCGACGCTATCGAAGATCTACGACGGCAAGCTCATCGAGCTCGGGCTCGAGCACTTGCCCGAAGAGACCGAAGAAGAAAAGAAGCGCAAACGCGCTCTCATGGCGTTTCTCGCAACGTGGAAGGATCTCTCGGGCGAGGTGTCGCGCGTCGCAACCGAGCTCGATACTATCAACAGCTCGAACGACGTGTCGGCACAGGCACGAAGCGGCGGCAAGATTCTTACCGGCGCCAAAGGTGCCTTCGGTATCGTCACCATAGTGGCGGTCGGTATAGTTGTGGCACTTCAGGTGACATCAGTCACCGTCGATATCAAGAACGTGGGCTGCGGCACACTCGAAGGCACGGGCACCGCGGTTTCCTTGCCAGGACTCTCGGTTCCCTCGGGTCCAATCAAAGAGGGTGCTGTTGTGCGCGCGACTCTGCCACCCTTAACACTTACCATCGACGGAACTACACCCGGTTCTGTGGTGTTATCGGCAATTTCGTTCTCGCTTTCTATCGACCTGCCGAGTAACATCGTGGCAGCGGAGCTCGACGGCGTATCTCTTTTGTCTAACAAAACAGTACTTGCACTCGCTACGCAAAAAAATCACACCCTCGCCTTGATCTGCAAGTAGTGCATACTCCTATCATGTCTCTTACACGCATCCTTACGTCAGTCGCGCTTATGGGAGCAAGTGCCGCGCTCACGCTCGGCACCTACGGCGCTATCCTGGGCGGACATTTTACGATTGTTCCGCAGCCGCTCGCATGTACCGAAGAGGCGATGCTGTGTCCCGACGGCTCTTCGGTCGGACGCACGGGACCCGACTGTCATTTTGCAGCGTGTCCCGTCGTTGCCGAGCCGGTATCGCCCGGAGCAATTGCATCTACATCGACAAAGCCGGTGGCGACCACAACCAAACCTCAGCTGTGCGATGCCGATGCACGACAATGTCCCGATGGATCTTCGGTGGGACGAACCGGCGCGGATTGCCATTTTGCAGAATGTCCGGTGGTTCGACCAGAGGTTTCGGGGACACTTTCGGGAGTCGTGGTGCTTTCTCCTACCTGCCCGGTCGAGAGCACGACTGTCACCGGTGCGTCAGGTGGCACGGCGGCGCCGTCTCCTGGATCGGACTGTGTACCGGCGCCGTACGAGACGACACTTACTATCATCAAGGGGACCGATGGTGGGACGGCAAAGCAGATAAAGTCCGATGCTTCGGGCGCGTTCTCTACGTCGCTCGCTCCCGGCGACTACACACTAATCACTGCCGGTGGAGAGGTGTATCCGCGGTGCGATCGGACTGCAGTCTCGGTATTCGAGAAAAAGACCACGAGCGTGCAGATCGTGTGCGACACGGGGATCAGATAACAAAAGAGATAACAAAAGGCCCCAACGCGAGTCGGGGGCAAAAAAGAGCCCATGCTTCTGGCGTATCCCGTATCGATGCATGTATTCCACTAATATAGTTAAGTTTCGTCAATTTACCTGACACTACCGTATAGTGTCGTCATATGAACACCATAAGAAGCATCGTCGCAGTGGTCGCAGGGTTCTTGACGGTCGTCGTCTTATCAACGGGAACGGATTCGATACTCGAGGCACTCGGCATCTTTCCGCCTATCGGCGCACAGGGGCTCTTTGTCACCTGGATGCTCGCGGTCGCCCTTGCGTACCGCATCGTCTTTACTATCTTGGGTGGTTTTGTGACGGCAAAGCTTGCACCCGCTCATTCGATGAAACACGTGTGGGTTCTGGCCGCACTCGGGCAGATGGGCGGCATTGCCGGGGTCGTTGCCGGTTGGAACTTGTCTGCACATTGGTACCCAATAGCGATCGCCGTCACTGCCATTCCAACCGTCTGGCTCGGTGGGTACCTGGCGACAAAGTCGAAGATCTCGCAGGCCTAGTTCGACACGCTCACGTACTAACGGTACTGTAGCCACAGTTCGCTCTACTAGAGGAGATGAGTCATGACGCATACGCCGCCGGGCTCTCCCGGTATTCGCGCGCTCGTCGCGCTATACCAGGCCGAAGGAAGCTATCCCAAAACGAAAGTGCTTTCGGCAGAAGAGTTCAATGCACTTTGCGAGCCGACACGATACGCCATCATCGAGCTGCATGAGCTCCTGCGAAAGGAGCACGACTTCCAGTACGAAGAAGTTCCTATCGTAAAAGAGGAGTGGATTGAGCTGCGGAGCAAAATTTGTGAGCTCATTTGGTCAATACTCGAGACAGACCCACAGCTCATCACCATCCAAGGTATTCAACAGCAGGCCATCGAAAAGGGATCCATACCGGACCCAGACCCCGACGAAAGCGGTTTCGAATACTATCGCTTGCCCGACTGGACGTACGGACATTGGAAGTGTGGGAATCGAATCGCATGCCGGTCGGTGGCATTTTCGGTCCACCACAAAGGAGGTCCGGGACGCGGCGTAGGAAGCGGCGAAGTGCGTTCTCGCGATGTCCCGTATTGTCCTGCTTGCGACAAGCCCCCCGCATATCACGGTGGTGTCATTTACGACTAGTAACGAGCCCCGCATAACCACCATTGGTGGCGTATGCGGGGCTTATTTCATAGGGTGTAGCGTCCCTGTGTGGACATGCTAAACCATACGTGATACAAAAAAACAGGACAGTCCAATCAACACGAGAGGTTAGAACGATGTCACCGAAACCCGAAAGACTCCGACGTGCGAGCACCGAACAGCTCGCAGCGCTCAAGCTGCTCGTATCAAATGCCACGATCGAGGACGAAATGGTAAAGAAGATCATCTTCCTCCTTATCGACGAATCAGATGCGCTCACCTCGGCAGTGCGTATAACAATGCGCGAAGGACGCATCTTCAAGCGTCGCGAAGTCCGATCTGTCGCATCGGCGTTCGAGCGGTTCTTGGATCCGTCGGGTCCAGTACGGCTTAACGACATCATCAAGGCTACGAGTCCGAAGATGCGTCTGCACCAATGCCTCGGACACGTAACGAGAAACGGAAACCTCGACCAGTACGGATGTCATGCCGATCCGTTGACGAAGAAGGCGCCAAAGGCAGCGCTCAGGTACACGTTCTGGTTATCGGCAAACGCCGACCCGCGGCTTGCGCATGCGATCGCGTGCGACCGGGCGCGACTCGACCAAATCGATATCGGAACGCCAGGACTTCTGCGCGAATACGAAGAAACCGTCAGACTCTGTTGATAGGAACCGCTCACGATCCCACATGACCCTGCATAGTTTGCAGAAGCATGTGGGGTCTTTTTTGCCCACCCTCTGGTGCTGTATGATGCACAAATCTCGTTAGTAGTATCAAACCACTTACTGTTTCGTTACATGCAAACGCGCACCGTCATAATCCTCTTATTCTTGGTCTCGGTAGCGGGCATCACGTCCGCATTTGCGCTGCGCAGGCCGGCGAGCGTGCCCGCGCCATCGGTATCAGCGAACGCGACCACTCCTTTGAAGTCACACTTTACATGCGAGGGCGGGATGTCTATTTGGGCGTCGTTTTACGAAGGGAGCACGACTCCACCGGCAACATCCGACATGCCACCGACACCGGGCGGGAAGGTCGTGATAACGCTCGACGACGGTCGCGTACTGTCCTTGCCGCAGACTCTCTCGGGAAGCGGCGCACGCTACGCCAATGCCAACGAATCGGTAGTAGCGTGGAACAAGGGGGACGAACTCATGTTCGAAGAAAATGGTACCTCGACGTATCTCGGATGCATCGCTTCTTCGACACAGCGATAAGACCTAACGCTAAAGAAAATACCGGCACATCGTGCCGGTATTTTCCATGCGAGACGACGAAGTTATACCGATGGCACCGTCTTCTTCGAGATCATGGCGTCGATTGAATAGCGTCCTGCGCCCGAAGCGAGGAGTGACACCGATGCTGCGAAAATGAGGATGATGAATTCGTATCCACCACCCGAGACCGAGAAACCGTTGGCCATGTGCACCGTCAAGAATGCCACCGCGGCGATGATTATATCGACAATGGATACCCAAAACGTGAGCAAACCGAGAATGAGCAAAATGCCGCCGATGAGCTCGCCGTATGCCAAGAAATACACCATTACGTCCGGCAGTGGGATGCCGAGTGACCCCAAGAAGCCGGCGATGGCCGGCGTACCCTTGACGAACACCTTATCGTATCCGTGCCAGGCGAAGACGACGCCGAGCACGACTCGTAATACCAACGGTCCTACATCGGCCCATGCCGCAGGAAACCTGTTTCTGACGATATCCATAGCGTAGAAAAGAAAAGTACCTTGCTAATTACTGACACCTATAGCCTAGCATACGTCGCCGGGTCGAATGGTGAAGTGCCTACCCACACATTCGCGTTTCCGCGGCGTTTTGATAAGGTTGCGGCAGTTCCAGGGCACATGCCTTGGCGAGGGTTGCAACTGAAGGGACATCACAATGACATATGCTGCACTCGACTCGTTCTTTAAGAAGATGGACGACAACGGGATCAAGCTCACCTACGATGACGTGCGATTGCATACTACGTATTCCGAGATCAATCCCACCGAGACCGATCTTACGACGCGGTTCTCGCGGCGCCTGCGCATCAAGATACCGATCGCGAGTTCACCTATGGACACCGTCACGACCTCGGACATGGCAATCGCCATGGCAGAATCTGGCGGTATCGGCATTATCCACCGAGGGCTCTCGCCCGAGACGCAGGTGCGCGAAGTGGCACGGGTCAAGAACCGGTTAAACGGTAGGATCCAGAAACCGATCGCGCTCCAAAGCGATTGGACTATTGCCCAGGTCATCGCTATGCGTGAGGCCAAGCAATACGCCTTCCACACGTTTCCGGTGGTCGACGAGACGGGCAGGCTCGTCGGTCTCATGACGCGCAACGACTTCGACTTCAGCGATCCTTCGAGTAGGGTGAGTCAGATGATGACACCCTTGGCCGATCTGACCAAAGCACGGGTCGGGATATCGCATCAGGCGGCGCGCGATCTCATGAAGAAGTACAAGAAGAAAACCTTGCCGATCGTGACCGAGGACGACATGCTCGCCGGTATGTATATCTACTCCGACGTCGAGCGCGTGCTCTCGAAAAAGCATGCGCACAATCTGGACTCGACCGGGCAGCTGGTCGTCGGCGCCGCGGTCGGCGTTGGCGACGGAGCGCTCGCACGAGCAGAGCTTTGCGCGAACGCCATGTGCGATGTATTTCAGATAGATACCGCGCACGGCGACAGTGGCAACGTCGTCTCGACAATCAGGGAGCTCAAGGTTCGCTATCCGCACATCGACGTAGTCGCGGGTAATGTTTCCAACGGGCGTTCTGCACGGCGTCTTGCCGACGCGGGTGCCGACGGCGTACTAGTAGGCCAAGGTCCCGGATCTATCTGCACGACGCGTGTCATCGCCGGTATTGGCGTGCCACAAGTCTCGGCTGTATACGATTGCGCGCTCGCGCTTAGAGGTACCGGTGTGCCCGTATGTGCCGATGGCGGCATCAGCAATTCCGGTGACATGGTGATTGCGCTTGCCGTCGGTGCCGAAAGCGTCATGGTGGGGAGGCTGTTGGCAGGTGCCGAAGAGGCTCCTGGCGAGACACGCTTCTTCGAAGGGCGTCTCATCAAGGATTATCGCGGTATGGGATCCTTGGGCGCTATGCGCGACAACGTCGCATCGCGCGACAAGTACGGCCAAGGCGCACTTACCATAAGCAAGGTGGTGCCCGAGGGGATCGAAGGTATAGTCGCGTTCAAAGGCCCGGTCAAGGATGTGCTCGTGCAATATGTCGGTGGCATCAGGGCAGGGCTCGGCTATAACGGCGCGAAGACCATCAAAGAACTGAGGGCGATCGCCGAGCCGTTCCGGATGTCGTCGGCGGGTCTTACCGAGTCGCATCCGCACGACGTGATGATCACGGCGCAGGCGCCGAATTATCATAGTCGATAAGATTCACCAACAGCCGAGCGCACGCTCGGCTGTTTTTTTGTGTGGACCAACGCACGGCGTGCTAGTATCTCGCCAGTTCTGTATAGTAGGAGGACGTCATGAAAGCCATCATCGGTCTTGTCGGAGAAAAGGGAGCGGGCAAAGAGACGGTCATATCTATGATCGCCGAACTCGTCGGGCCCTTTCGCGTCCGTCACGAGCAGTTCTCGAGCATCCTGTTCGAGACCCTACAGGCGTGGGGGATACCGGCCACGCGGGCGAATCTTCAGAAGCTCGCAGTCATCATGAACGAAGGCTACGGCGACGGGACGCTTGCACGTGCGGTTAAAAACCGGCTCGGCACTATCGACCGCGACCTCGTCTTGCTCGAAGGGATCCGCTGGGATGCCGACGTCGCTCTCGTAAAGTCGTTCGAGAAGAGCATGCTTATCTACGTGACTGCAACCCCACGGCTCCGCTTCAAGCGCACGCGCCTACGCGGGCACAAGGTAGGAGAGAGCGAGGCAACGTTCGAGCAGTTCTTGCACGAAGAGCAAGCGCCCAACGAGATCCACATCGCGCGCATCGGTGCCACCGCGCGGGCGACTATCGTCAACGACGGGACGTTAGCAGATCTCAAAAAAGCCGTCCGCATAATCTTCGACCACGAAGTCTTGCCGATGCTGCACTAAAAAACCTCGCGGACGCACAGTCCGCGAGGTTTTCATATCTCGTCGCTTAAGCGGTCTCGGCATCTGCCGCAGCATCCCACTTCTTCGAGAACTCGTCGTTCCATGCCTGTGACGACTCGGGTGTCATAGCAGCCATGTCGGCTGCTATCGCTTTGTGCGCGTCGTCTAGGGTGGCGTGCACGTGCGCGCCTCCCATAGCGATCATCTCTTCAGCCGACGCAGCAGTCATGCTCTCGTCGCATGGTCCGCCCATGTCTTTGCAGGTCATCGTTTTCATATGTCGTTGTAGTTAGTGACTAATACGAAGTCCGTTGAGTGTAGTGCATCGTGACTCGATGTAAAGGAAGTATCTGCGATTGTCGTGGCATAACGCTCGTATATACGCCTTGCTGTATTTCGTTGACTGCGTTTGGCTCGAGCGTATGATGCCGGGATGAGCTATCGAAAGATTCTTCTCGCATTCTGTGTTGGACTTCTCGCGTACGTAGGCTACGCGGCGTTCGGCGCTACGATACCTGCCGAGGTTCATGCAGTCGCGCCAAGCACCGAAGTCGTGCTTAAAGACGGCGATACTTACGACATGACGGCGAGCTACGTCGTGCAGACGATCGCTGGCAAATCGCAGAAGATGCTTGCCTATAACGGCATGATCCCAGGGCCCACTATCCGCGTCGATCAAGGTGCGCGTGTCACCATCAACTTCAAGAACAACACCGACATGCCGTCCTTGCTGCATTCGCACGGTGTGCGCATGGACCAGCCGTATGACGGCGCGCAGACCTCGCAAAGCGAGATTGAACCGGGAGCCTCGTTTACCTACAAGCTCGTGTTTCCCGACGCCGGCGTCTTCTGGTACCACCCGCATGTGTCCGAGGTGTACCAGCAGGCACGTGGATTGTACGGAGCGTTCGTAGTTACGCCAAAAGATCCGGCATATTTTCCGCCCGTCAATCGCGAGTTGCCGCTCTTCGTCTCAGACCTGCCAGTCTCTGCGGATGGAACGGTAACGATCACAAAAGAAACGAACGACCACGCACTCATGGGACATTTCGGGAACGTGATGGTGATCAACGGACGAGAGACATTAGCCCTTTCGGCGACGCAGGGCGAAGTTATACGTCTATACCTTATCAACGCAGCGAATGCGCGGCCGTTCAAAATAGCGATTCCGGGCGTAAAGATGAAGATGGTAGGGAGCGACAACGGTGCGTACGAGAAAGCGTTTTATGCAAACAGCGTCATCCTGGGGCCTTCGGAGCGTGCGATCGTCGATGTCATGTTTTATAGTCCCGGCGAATTTACCATACAGAACGCGACACCAGAAAGCTCGTATACGCTCGGCACGATAACCGTCGCCGCTGGTGCGCCCGCGACATCATATAAGACGCAGTTCGAGACGCTGCAGCGAAACAACGCCGTGTCCAAGAGTGTCGATCCACTACGCAGTCATTTCGCCGGCACACCGGACAAATCGCTCGTGCTCGGGCTTTCTATGGGGGCAGGTGTCATGCAGGGTGTGCGGGGTCACACGATGCCGGACGGTTCGATGATGCACGGAATGTCGCACGCAAGTGCCGACGGCATCGAGTGGGAAGACGCCATGCCCATGATGGGGAGCGCAACAACCGACGTGGTGAAGTGGATCATAACCGACAAAGCGACGGGGAAGTCGAATATGGACATCGACTGGACGCTCGCGAAAGACGTGCCGCTCAAGATTCGCATCTTCAACGATCCCAACTCGATGCATCCGATGCAGCACCCAATCCATTTTCATGGCCAGCGATTCGTCGTCGTCTCTCGCAATGGCGTTCCTGAAACAAATCTTGCCTGGAAGGACACGACCCTGGTACGTGCAGGCGAGACCGTCGATATCGTGCTCGAGCCGTCGAATCCGGGACTCTGGATGGCACATTGTCATATTTCAGAACACCTTCAGTCCGGCATGATGTTTCATTTCATCGTTAAATAACGGTCGCGGTCCAAGTTCGGCGGAATGTGTAGTATGATTCTAGCTTCATGGTCCATACCGAATCTCACGATAAGCAAGCGGGCGCACGACTTAACTGGCTGCGCGCAGCAGTTTTGGGTGCCAACGACGGCGTCGTGTCGGTGGCCTCGATAGTAGTCGGCGTAGCCGGCGCCTCTGACTCGACCGGGTTCATCCTTACGGCAGGTGTCGCGGGCCTCACCGCAGGAGCGCTCTCGATGGCAGTGGGCGAGTACGTCTCGGTAAGTACGCAGCGCGACACCGAGCTTGCCATGCTCGAAAAAGAACGGCTCGAGCTTTTGACCGCGCCTGCCACCGAGCTTGAAGAGCTTGCACGCATCTACGAGGCGAAAGGACTTTCGAAAGAAACAGCATTTGTGGTCGCGCAAGAGCTTACGGCGCACGATGCTTTTGCCGCGCACGTCGAGGCCGAGCTCAAGATAGACCCGAACGATCTCACGAATCCATGGCACGCGGCATTCGCCTCGGGCGCCGCGTTCCTTTCGGGCGCTTTCATCCCACTCTTTGCAATCGCCCTGCCGCCGGTTGCCTGGCGCATCCCGGTTACGTTCGTTGCGGTCTTGGGTGTTCTTATGATCACGGGATCTTTGAGTGCTTATGCAGGCGGCGCCAACAAGACGCGCGCTACTATCCGCGTGGTCTTAGGCGGCATCGCGGCAATGGTCATCACGTTTGGTATCGGCAGCTTCTTCGGCACGTTAGGAATCTAGGCGGGCAGCTGCAGAGGGTACAATATGGGTATGACCATGCCGCGCTATGCTTTTGATAGTACTTTGCTCGTAGTCCTCACGGCAGTCCTCGGATTGTATTTTTTTGATCGTACTAGCGAGATTGCACATACGCTTCTTGTCGTTGCAGCAATGGTCGGGACGGCACCGGTGTTTGCGCGTGCGGTGCGGTCCTTGCGCGAACGCGAGTGGGCGTCGATGGATACGCTTGCAGGAGTCGCTCTTGTGTTTGCGCTTGTAAACGCCGAATGGGCGTCTGCCGTGTTCATCGCGCTCATGCTTGCTGCCGCGAGGATAGTGGGCGAGATTACCGAGTCGGCGACACAGAACAGTCTTACGAGCCTGCTTAAACTGCGGCCCGAGCACGCTAAGGTGCTCCGCGGCGGGGTGCTCGTCGAAACGACCATAGCCGACATACGCGTCGGTGACTTGGTGGTAGTAGATATTGGCGAGCGGGTCCCTGTCGACGGCGTTGTTACCGAAGGCCAGGCAGCGCTCGACCAATCGTCCCTAACTGGCGAGTCGGTACCCGTTGATGCATCCATAGGGGACGAGGTGTTCAGTTCGACTTTGGTTGCGTCTGGCAGCGTCACTATCAAGGCCGAGAAAGTCGGTGCAGACACCACACTCGAGCGCATCGTGCGTCTTGTTGAAGCGGCGCAAAAAGAAAAGCCGCATGCAGCGACCTTGGGCGAGAAATTCGGCAAGCTGTATCTTGTCGGTATCTTCGTCGCGTCGATCGCGCTCTATGCGTTTACACAGAATGTTTCGTTGGTGCTTGCGGTCGTGCTCGTCGTTTGTGCCGACGACGTAGCAGTCGCCGTGCCACTTGCATATCTGCGTGCGATTGCATCGGCTACCAAGCGCGGCATCATCATAAAGGGAGGTCGGTACCTCGAGACTCTGGGCACTGTCGACACATTTATCTTCGACAAAACAGGGACCCTTACCACCGGTATGCTCTCGATCGAGAACGAGTATCCGGCCCCCGGAATCGCGCTTAGCGATCTTCAGTCCGCGCTCGCGCTCGCGTCTATTCGGTCTTCGCATCCCTTGTCGGTGGCTGTCGCGGCACATAGCAAGTCGCGCGGCATCGAGGCCCACATGCCAGAACATGTACGAGAGGTCGGTGGGAAAGGGATTGTCGTACGCGATGAGGGCATCGAGATCGCCTTCGGCAAGGCAATGCTGTTCGACGAGCTCGGCATCGCAATACCCAACCTGGTGAGCGAACAAGCGCAAGAGCGGTCCGATGATGGACAGAGTATCTCGTATGTCTCGCGTGCCGGTGTCGTCTTGGGATTCGTCGCGGCACACGACACAATAAAAGGCAACGCCAAAGAATCGATAGCGGCGCTCAAGAGTCTGGGCATCAAGAAGGTTGTCATGCTCACCGGGGACAACGAACGCGTTGCAAAACGCGTCGCTGCCGAGCTCGGTATCGACGAATTCCATGCCGAGCTTCTGCCCGAAGACAAAGTCGCGATCATACGAAGCTTGCAAGGCGTACGCCCAGTAGCCATGGTCGGCGACGGTATCAACGATGCGGCAGCGCTTTCGCTCTCCGATGTTGGTATCGCCATGGGAGCCATGGGGTCTGAAGGTACTGTCGAGTCCGCGCAGATAGTCCTCATGCGCGACGACCTCTCGGCATTGCCGCAGGTGGTCGAGCTCGCGCGCATGGCGCGTCAGGTCTCGATACAGGATTTTTGGATATGGGGGCTCAGTAACGTCGTTGGTCTTACGCTCGTCTTTACCGGAATTATCGGGCCGTCGGGCGCTGCTGCATACAATTTCTTGTCAGATTTCTTCCCGCTCTTCAACTCGGTTCGCGTCCGCATCCGCCGCCCATGAAGAAGACCTATTCGTTCTCGGCGAGCGTGTGGCTGTATCCAGGAGATGCCGCGTGGCACTTCGTCTCGATCGAGACCAAGCTCGCGGCCACAATAAAGAAAGCGCACGGAGCTAATCGCCGCGGTTTCGGGTCGCTTCCGGTTTCCGTAACGCTTGGCAAAACCCGCTGGAACACCTCGATCTTTCCGAGTAAGGACGGCACCTATCTCTTGCCGCTCAAGGCGGCAGTGCGTTCCAAAGAAGGGGCGTTTCAGGGCGAGCGCGTCAAAATTTTTATTACTATCCGATAACTCATTCTTTGTATGCTTACAACCATGGGATCTCTTTCATTCGATGCGGTGACCGATCGTCTCGATCTCGTGGCGCCATCGGTCGCGCGTGCGCTTCGCGGCTTTGCTCATTCGCCACAGGTCGGTGTCGCGGCGATCGACCCGTCGCTTTCGGACACCGCAGCATTCTGCGAACACTATGGCATGACCCTCTCGCAGGCTGCCAACTGTGTCATCGTCGAAGGCAAGAGTGGCGCCGACAGAGCGTTTGCCGCAGTGGTCTTGCTTGCAAGCACACGTGCCGACATTAACGGTGCAGTGCGCGGTTTTTTGCAGGCCAAGAAAGTTTCGTTCGCACAAATGGAGAAGGCAGTAGCCGAAAGCGGTATGGAATTCGGCGCGATCACTCCCATAGGGCTTCCTTCGAGCTGGCCAATTTTGGTAGACGAGCGTGTGGCTCAGTCGGGTTACGTGGTAATCGGCGCGGGACTGCGCTCGTCCAAGATTGCAATAGAAGGCAGTGTCCTCGCACAGCTGCCAGGCGTTACGCTCATCTCCGGGCTCGCTAATCCACGCGAGCTCGAATAGGCGCGTTCTTTATGGACGCTTCATACCAACGGAGTACAATGGATGTGTCGATTAGACTCCTAACGTATCTTTTTACATGGCAACGAAGAAGCAGTCGGCAGCCGCGAAGAAGAATATAACCAAGGCACAAATTCCGCGCCGCAAGAAGCCCGGAGAGACCGGTAACGGAAAGTTCTACCGCATAGAGATTCGACCCAAGGGCGATTTTAAAACGTTCCGCATCCAAGACATTGGGAAAAAGGGCGGACTCGAGCGTCTCGCAGGCAAGCGCCCAAGCGGGAGCTGGGACACCGTCACCTGGCTCGTGAGTAAAGAAGACGCCAAGGTCATGGGCGGGCGCCTGTCGATCACCGACGCCAAGGCGCGCTCTGTCTTGGCACAGATACGCGGGCCTATCGTGCACGTGAAGGGCGACATCTTTCATGCACATCCTAAAAAGAAGAGCAGTAAAGCTCCAGTCACCAAAAAAGCGCACCAGTCTAATAAGAAAAAAATATGAAAGGCTACGTACAAGACATCGAGAAGGCGACACTTTCCAACAAGAATTTCCGCAAAGTCCTCTACACTGCAAAGCACTGCCAGCTCGTTGTCATGAGTCTCAATCCTAACGAAGATATTGGCGAAGAAGTGCACACACTCGACCAGTTTATCAAGATAGAGCGTGGGTCTGGGTACTCGGTGCTCGATGGAAAAAAGCGCGCGATCAAACGCGGCTTTGCGGTACTCATTCCGGCAGGGACACGCCACAATATCGTCAACGGCCCGCGCGGTGCCATGAAGATATACACCGTTTATGCGCCGCCCAATCACAAAGACGGCACTATCCACAAGACGAAGGCAATCGCAGAAGCGTCCGACGAACATTTCGACGGCCGTACTACCGAGTGACGCGCGGCATCCTGGTATCATTGCACGATGACCGTGTCCGTACGCTCGTAACCCATGGATCGCGCCTTTACATATCCGCGACCATCTCTCCTCGTGTCCGTGCGGCTCGGATTGTTCTTGGCGTTGCGCCAGATTCAGCGCGGCAATATCTGGACGCTCATACTCACCATTTTCGTGATGACGCTCACGTTTCTCAATCTCGTGTTCATCGGCGGTATCCTAGTGGGTCTCATCACGTCGTCGGCCGACGCCAACCGCACACTCTATACGAGCGACATCATTGTCTCGGCGCTCGATAAGCGCCCGTACATAGAAGACACACCCGGCATTGTCGCGATCGCGCATGCGCTGCCGTGGGTGAGCCAGGTCTCGACACGCTATACCGGGAGCGCGCGCATCGAAGCGGGGTATCGCGAGCGAACCAACTACACAGACATCGCCAACGAGGCGAATGCGCAGATAGCGGGGATAGACCCCGCGCAAGAAAACTCGGTCTCGGGGCTCTCGCGCAAGGTGGTAGCCGGTCGGTACCTCAATGGCGGCGACGCCGAGGGTATACTCTTGGGCGCCAACCTGTTGTATCAATTTTCTCCCATCGACGCGCCGGGCCTGCGCACGCTCAAGAACGTTCACGTGGGCGACAAGGTGCGCGTGACGGTGGCGGGACGCACTAAAGAGCTCGTCGTTTTAGGCATTCTCAAGAGCAAGGTCGCACAGGTAGATCAGCGCGCGTTCGTGATCTCGAGCACACTGCGCGATCTTTTAGGCAGGACCGACTCGAGCGTCAACGAGATCGTGATCAAGCTTTCGTCTCCCGACGACGCGGACGTTGCCAAACAAGCGCTCATCGCAAGCGGTGTCGCCGAACATGCCAAGGTTCAGACCTGGGTCGATGCAGAACCCAAAGCTATCAAGGATATCGCCGGCACTTTTGCCCTGTTGGGTAACATTGTGGGATCAATCGGGCTCGTGGTCGCCGCGATCACTATCTTTATCGTCATATTCATCAGTGCTATTACGCGCCGCAAGTTCATCGGCATCTTGCGCGGGCTCGGGGTAGGCGAGCTTGCTATCGAGATATCCTACGTCGCCCAGGC
>CAZYLZ010000012.1:0-35030 GCA_964648335.1 uncultured Candidatus Saccharibacteria bacterium
AGAACGAAGTCGCCGCGCTTCTCATCCCCCCGGGATGGGAGACGCCGTGGGATTCGACGCCGGTCATCGGCATTTCGCGAAAGCTTGGGTATAGGTATTTCCGTCCGCTAGATTCAGACGTTCGCAGCTCGGGCAGATGGCAGCGATATATCCCATCGATCTCGCGCGAGAAGTTCTTTCGTCCGCACGACACTCTCATCGTGCATGCACACGATGTTGCGCTAGTGCCGCAGTAACGACATACCCGCCCGGTCTTGCGACCGGGCGGTTTTTTACATAAAAAAGCACCCGAGGGATACTCGGGTGCTGCGCAATCCGTACGTTCGTCGACGCTTCGATACCAACGAAGATCGAACTCAGCCAAAGACCTTTTCCAACGCGACCAAGCCTGTGTCCCAGACCGCATGCATGACGATGCAGGTCCAGAACGCACCCCACGAGTACTTGAGGAAGAACATACCGTAGAGAAATCCCCCAAGGCCTTGAAACACCACCGTCATGACGGTGGCGACGACGAACGTCGCCGTTCCCATCTTGGCCACATCGAAGTTGCCAAGGTGCACGATGCCAAACAGGAGCGAGCTCAACAGGAGTGTCACGACGATGAGAGGCTTCGTAAGTGCGAGCCACCGAAAGAGCGCCATCGCGATAAACAGCGGTCCAAGCCGGAAGACCGATTCTTCTACGAACGCGACGACCATGAAGTAGAGTCCGCTCACCCCCAGAGGGAGGTTAATGATCTTTCTGATATGAGCCTCGAACTCGGGGTCTATCTTGGGTTCGGGGATATGCGCGTAGTGCATCCCGAGCACAAGGATAGTCGTCCAGATGATCTCGAAGACGAAGATGTAGGCGATGAGCTTGAAGTACTGCGACCACGACGGTCGCTGTTCGAGCCAATCGATAAAGCGCCCCATGCGCAATTCCTTTCGTGTTGTTGCAAACTGGAACGCACATTACCACGATTTTTGAAATAATCAACAAAAAGCACCCGAGGTTACCCTCGGGTGCTGTGTTCTTGTGTGATCACACAAGTGCTTTGGCGATACGGCCCGCCACGGCAATAGCCTTGTCTTGACGTTTGGGCAGCCAGAGCGGATTCGTCCCAGACACGATTATCTTGAAGGACGGCAGCGCCTTGGTGCCTGGAACCCGGCTACGGTAGTCGAGACCGAGCGGGCCCGTAACGACGCTTCCCTTTCTGCGCCACAGATTTTTCTTGTTACCATCGCGATCATACTTGAAGCGTTTCCCGACACTGCCAGGCAACAGGCTTATGCTCAATCCGTCGGTCGATGGCAGCACATATGGCTTGGCGCTCTCGTCGTACTCGTTTGCTTGCATCATGACCTTTGCGATCTCGATTCCCTTGATCTTTTCAGTCCCAAGGACCGGATCGAGCCGACGAACGATCTTCTCCATATCGAACGAGAACGCATCGGGTCCCGACGGCTCCACTGTGGCTTCCACCATGCAGTTTCTGAGCACGCGCGGAACCGTGAGTCTCTCGGCGAGCCCAACTTCGGGCTCGTCGCCAACATAGGCCGCATAGAGTCCGACCGAATACATGTCGACCGAGGGGTCGATGCGTTCGATCGAGACATTCGCCTTGAAGAAAGGCGTACCCATCGCGTCGTAGTCGTAGCTCTTGTGGAAGAAGTAGCGTGTCGCAAGCGCTGCTTCGGCCTCGGACAGTAGCTTCATCAAGAGCGTACTCTGGTTAGTCTGTGCCGCGGCCAAAAGATACATCCCTACCGCCATGACACGATTCATTCCGGCGGAGTCCTCCACTTGCCTTAGGTTTTCGGTTTCGGCGGCACGAGAGCCGGCACTTTGACCGCTCGCGTACATCTCGATGATTGCGCGCACGTTTTCCCAGCCCTGGGCCGGGATGCCGCTGCGACGTTCGGTCACAGACGTTTGTGTGATCTTCATGCGATGTCCTTTCCTGCGTTTTATCTTCCATTAAAATACAACGTTTTACAAAAAAACAAGAAACCACCCGCGACTGTTGTCGCGGGTGGTTGTGTGGTGGGTGCAGCCGATGTTACGGGCGCCAGCCCTTTAGGAACGCGAGCGTGCAGATGACGATACCAAGGCCCCCAAAGGTACCCAAGGCAAAGTAGCTCGCCCCCGGCGGGATCGGCATAATGCCGAACTGCGCCAGATGCAAAGCGTTCGATCCGAAGAGCGCGTCGGCAAAAAGTAGGTACTCGGACACGAGGACCGCGGCCACCGACACGAAGCCGGCCATTATGCGAACGGCCGAATTACCGTGCGTCATGAGCGCAAAGACTGCAAGGACAATGGCGGCACATCCAGCAAGCGCATAGTACTCGGGCAGAAAGGCCATTTTTTCTCGCGGTCGCTACCGCGCCTCTGATTAGAATGGATTTCGAGCATACTCGTGGCATCAGGGCAGGAATTTCTTCATGCGATTAGCGCCTACCAGGATGCCACCCCGGACCGCTTTCATTGCCCCGCCGGGATTGTTCGATAGGTATGCCGCCATGATCAGGTTTAGATACCGCTCGATGTCTCGGCCGATATCGTCCAGGATGGCTTGCTTGGTCGGTGCATCGAACACGGCGAGACGTGCCGACAAGAAGTCGGTGGTAAGCCACTCGAACGAACCTGCCGGTCCGTTTTTGATCTCGATTCGCTCCATCGGTATTGTCCTTTCGAATCTATTTCTTCTGGTTTTATTATACCATATTTACTTAAATCTGCAACCATATTCTTGCCATCCCCCACTCTCGTTGCTAGGGTATTGGCAGAACAACAGCTACGGAGAAGGCAATGAGCTATAATCCGGCACTCAAAGATAGATATCTGCAAAACGCAGCCATCGCACAGATACTCCACGAACGCGGCAGGGTGCTCATGCACGCGCTCAAGCATACTGGCGCAACGAACGCATCGATCATGTTTGGCGAATACCGATGGGGCGCCGACGGCGTACGGTACGCGCTGCGCGAGCCAAATATCGCAGCACTCGAGTGGCTACCGGCTGGCGTGTCAGAAGTAGTGATGACCCCCGATGAGATCGATCTGATACTCGAAGGAAAGCTCGACACTGTCAGTGCGCAGTCGAGCTACGTCGAAAGCCTGGCGCTTGTCGCAGACATCGAGCGGTTCAAGAAATCGTTCGAGATGCTCGGCCCGGCAGTCCGCCAGGTGCTGCACGACTACGTCGCGGCATCGGGCGACGGCGACTCGTGGGCGCACGCCATGCGACACGTCGTGACCGAATGGGGTCGCACCAAGCGCGACTGACCACCCCGCCCAAGCATGCGCTTGGGCGGTTTTCTTTGCAAAGATAGCGGCGTAGCGTGGCTCATAAAGGCGAAAGTACTGATGTCGAGCAGTGGATCAAATGTAGGTAAAACGCACCAACGATGTTGGTGCGTTTCTTTAGCGTACAGGACGCCGGTTTACGTATGCGCTATAGAGCAGATGCAGGACGAAAGAACACGCCATCCCTGCCCCGCACAGTATTACTTCGGGCTGCGTGAAGACCGACGACATGATGATTATGTGGTTCTCATCAGCCTTTGCGTGCCTCAACGCCGGGAACAACACGTACGTTTCTGCGGCAAGCATTGCGATTATTGCAGCGATGATACCGAGAAAGCGTTGCCAGGTTTCGGCTTCGGTGAAAAGGATGCAGCTTAGGAAAGCCGCGACTGGAACGAAGCCAAGCAGAAAGTACATAGGTGCCAAATATCCCATAGCAGTTCCGTACCTTTTGGTACGCCTCTGGTTGCTGGTACTAAAAGTACAGTACCACTTTTTACCATACTTTCAAGTATGGAGACCTCGGCCTCCCCGCATACATTGCATTTTGACATCGCAGACGTAGGATGCAGACAGGCAACAACGGAGACATTCATGTCGGTATCCCTCGAAGAAGTCGTGCGAGATTGCATTGGCTGGATGTGCGTATTTCGCGAAAGCGATGGCACGACCGAGGCTCGTATAACCAGACTCGAGATAATCAGCAACAAATTCCGGCACGGGCTCGAGATCAGTATCAATCCCACTACGGTCAACAACTACTGTGGTAACGGCTGGTGGGCGTCGGCTGCAAATTCGCGGATACAGTCGTGGTTTTTCGACGCAGGCGCCGCGCCCGGCACCCGCCACGATGATGCCGTCATCGAGTTTGAAGCTCCGTACATAGGTACGTTCTGGTTCGTCCCTCCCGGGAAACACTTCGATGCTGGCAAGTACCTATAAAGTACTTCAGTTCCCCGCCCGACATCGTCGGGCGGTTTTCTTTTGGCTTTAGAAACACACGAGAGCTATGCCTCGGCTTGTGTGGCGTCGTGATCGGGAGCTGGTTGCGTATTGATGAACGCGATCAAGAGGACGAGCGCGGTAAACACCAACGACGGCCGCGCGATTATGGGCACCACGGCGTGCACGACGTCGATAACGAGCGAGAGCATCACCGCGGGCACCGTGGCATACACGCTCGTTATGTACGCTTCTTTGTACGAGAGTACCGTCGAGCGAGCACGCGCGAGCGTCATCACTATCGCGGCAATGCCTACCAAATACAGTAGGTAGTAAATTACTGCGACTACGGTACCCACGACTCCTCCAATAATAGCCATAAACACACCGACGCCCACGAGTATCCAGCCGAGGTACCCTGGGATGGCGGCGATTCCCTGGTGGATGAGCGCGCGGTCGACGACAAGCGGTGTTGATGTCGCGAGGTTACTAAACGGAACAATCTTTTGTTCGCGCGAGCTAGCGGCGACGGCAAATTCTTTTTTAAAGATCGTAAGGGTCTTGTACTTGGTAAAATCTTCGGGAACAAACGGGGTCTGGGTATCGATGACCGCAAGGTAGTCGAGGCCCGTGTCTTTAAAGGGCATAGGAACCAGGTATGGCTCGGGCTGGTTTATCGAGAGCGTTCCGGTGGCGAATGTCATCACCAAATCCTGTGGAAAGGCGTTTTCTATGGCAGTTAATGGGTGTGCGTTGTAGAGCACGGGCCCGAGCGTAGCCGCAAGAACCAAAATCACCCCGACGATACGGGCCATGACGGCGATGGTAAGGAACTTGATCGCGGTTTCGACCGAGCCGGTGCGCGCCTCGGCATAAAATGCTGGGTCGGATATGCAGGAGCGGAGTTTTGCCACAAAATCCATATGCCACAGATAGTAGCACGGGTTTGTCTAGCTACTACCACCATCCCCTTGTTCGGTTATGCCACGGGCTCAAACCCTTTGAACTCGGGGTTGTAGATGATGCCGAGCAGGTTGTTCCACGGATCTTTAAGGGTCGCTACTTTTATGTTGCCGCCCACATCCATGGGCTTTTCTACTTCGGTCGCTCCGCAGGCAAGCAATCGCGCATACTCGGCATCGATGTCCTCCACTCCCCAAAATACCGCGATATTCTCCCCTTTTGGCGTCTCCTCTGCCTGAAGGCCCAACTCGTAACCGCCGACGTTAAAGCCAACATAGTATGGCTCGTCAAAGTACGGCGTTACCCCAAAAGCCTTCGTGTACCACTCCTTAGCGGCAGCCAAGTCGGATACCTTGTAAATAACGGTTCGCAGTCCAAGCATTGGTGATGTCATAAAACGAGTATAACAAAAGACGCCCTGAGGCTATTCCGCTTAACCGACAATTGGCTCCCCACAAAGCAAAAGCTGCGATTTAAATAGAGGTCGCGTTTTTTCAATATATGCATTGATTTCGTTTTTAAATGCGGATTGCACTGCATCCATTTTCATTTCAGGCGCTAAGTCATGAGAATTCCTAAATTTTCTGTTCCAAACAAGAAAACCCTGTCGCAGCATGAAATCGAGTGGGATCAGCGTACTCGCAAGTGTTCTCATGTATAAAGGGATATTTTGCTTGAACATATCGCGTTTAACCGACTCAGCAAATGCATTTAGATTAGTGGCTAAACTAGCGTTTTGCGCAGATTTTGAATTGACACCCAGTGACGCGAGCTGAATATGGATTGAAAATGTATTTGCGAGTTGTCTTTCAAGATCGCGGAGAAACAAGGGTAACTCTTGTGAATTTGAAAGTATATGCATCACCTGATTATCTAAATACGTACTTTCAGTTGATTCTACCAACAGCTTTCCATCTAGTGTGAAAACTGTGGACAAGGGTATCACTAAACTCCCCCCGGAGTATGCGCCCAGAGCGGTAGCTTGCTGAATAATTTCAAGATATTGCTCCAGCGTTTTATCTATAAAGTTATGCAGCATTTGGTCTATAGACGCTAAATTATTTATGGCGGATATGATGTTTTTTTCCAGTGTCAATAAATACAGCTGTCTTTTCTTCTTCTCGTGGTAATTTTCTGATACTAAAAAAAGAGCCAACGCGGTGGCGGCACCTACAAAGGAACCAACTAAAGACTGCCAATTAAAGGCTTTGATTAAAATAATTTCTTGATACCGACCGAAAATAAGCCCCGAGAACAGACCAAGTAGCAAATAAAAAATAAATCCATTTGGATGAACGATGCGGAAATGTGAGAAAAATCTTCTGAAAAAAATTTGCATTACTATATCAAACACAAATACACAATCTGATGACCAAAGAGGTTGGGCCAGAGGTTTTTTAAGAATGGGAACATTCCTTTTATGGATAGGCCGTTTGATGGGATGGCTTTTTCTACTTTTAGTCCCTGGACCTCGAGCCATTCCAAGAAGTCGTTGTGCGACCAATAGCGCACGTGCTCCGATGGATGCCCTACCCACTGCTTTAAGAAGCTGCCGCCAAACATAAGGCGGAAACGGAATGGATAGAAGGCGCTGTTAGGAATGGTGAGCAAAAAGTGCTTGGTGTGGGGCTTAAGGGCAGCAATGATCTCTTCGGGGTTTACGGTGTGCTCGAGTACCTCGCTTAAAATTATGTAGTCGTACTGCCCCATCGCTTTGGCGGTCTCGGTTACTTTATCGAGGTCCAACACGACTCCCGATATGCCGTGCGGCTTGTAGCCGTCTAATACTATCGGCGAAACGTCTCCCACACTTACCGTGCAGCCTTTGTTCTTGAGCTCGACGGGCAACAGCGAGTTACCGCAGCCGGCATCGAGCACCTTCGAACCGCTTGGCACAATATCGCGCATGATTACCTCGCGCTCTTTAAGTTTTTTGTTTATCGCAAACCCGCGGCCCTCCCAGTAGGTCGTGTAATCGATGCGCCCGACCTTGGGGTAATTTACTTTCATGTTAGAAGAGTCTGTCTTTCCAGGTGCGCGGCGTGAGGTCGCTTATGATCTCGAGGTCGATGTGGTACGTAAATGGTTTTGGCCCGCGCTCGCGGATGTACTCGATCATGTCCAAGAGTCCAGCGCGGAGGTTGGTGGTGGTCTGGTAACCCAAGAGATCACGAGCCTTTGCAGCGCTGCAGGTCGCGTACTTAACTTCTTGCGGGCGGCCCGGCATGTAGATAGGTTCCAAAGAAAAATCTAAGAGCTCGGCAATTGTTTTGGCGAGTTCGTTCACCGTTATGAACTCTTCGTCGGGGCCGATGTTGACCACATGCCCTACTGCATCGTCCTCGAAGCCCATTTTAATAAGCGGGTTTACGCAGTCTTGCCAGAACGAGAAGCAGCGCATCTGCTCGCCGTCGCCGTAGATGATCGGCTGGCGACCCTGGAGCATGAGGTTGATCATGATGGCCGCCACGTTTCTAAACGGATCGTCGTACTTTTGGCGCGCACCGATAATATTGTGCGGCACGGCAATGACATACTCCATTCCATGCACGTCGGCGAGGTTTTTGACGCAAAGCTCTGCTGCCCACTTGGCGATGCCGTAGGGGTCTTGCGGCTTTGGGATCATGTCTTCGGTAAACGGAACGGTGTCTTGGGTGCCGTAGCGTGCCATCGACGAGCACTGCACAAAGCGCTTTACGTTATTGGCAACCGCAGCAGAGGCAACCGAGAGCGTGATGCCAAAGATGTTTTGCGTGACGAGGTACGGCGAGAACACCGAGAGACCTTCGTAGGCCGTTGCTGCGCAGTGATAAACCACGTCGGCGCCCTTCATGAGGCGGACCATGGCCTCGCGGTCGATGCAGTCTACTTGGTGGAACTCGACGCCGTGCGGAACGTTGTCGAGGTAGCCACCGAGCATGTTGTCGACGCCAACTACGCGATGTCCGCGCTTGATCATGGCCTCGGCCAGGTGACTACCTAAAAAGCCGGCGACTCCGGTGATGAAGACCGTCTGTTGCTTGGTTGCCTGAGCTGGTGTCATGAACGTCGATTATATAAGGCAATGAGCCATACTACAACGATACTTGTTTTATATATTTTTAGTGGTATAATGCCTGCAGTCTGAATCTAGCAACAGGAGCTTACATGAGCGGACTTCCCCTCATCAATGCACAGATCGTCTACGACTACCTTCGGATCAGCGACCCTATGGAGAAGACGATCTTTGGCGGATGGAGGTACCAGCCCGTCGACGCAATCTTCATCCTGGGGTCCGGCAGTCTCGGGCCCGTCAAGAAAGCTGCCGAGCTCTACCATCTCGGCGCCGCCAAGCACATAGCCTTCACTTCGGCTGGCGGTAACTTCGGTGGCAACATCGTCTTTGGACGACAAGAATGCGACGCATACGCCGATGAGCTTCTCAAGCTCAAGGTGCCGGGCAAGTGCATCCGCTATCCTTTTAAGGACAAGAGGACCACGAACACCTTGCAAGAAGCCAAGGTCGGGATGGAATTCCTCGATCACTGGTTTGGCCCGATACAAGGAATCATCCTCTGTTCGCGTTCGATCCATCAGCGTCGCGCCTGGGCAACGTTCCAGAAGCACGGAGGAATCGTCGAGTTCGCCAACTACCCCGACGACGAGCTGTTGTCGGTCGAGCTGTTGCCCCGGCTTGTGCAAGAGATCGATAGGCTCCAGGAGTATGGAGCCAAGGGAGATCTCCTGGTGCAAGACATCCCCAAAGATGTCCTTGCGGTGACCGAGCAGATTCGGCAACACCTCAAAAAGTGAACCGCCAACACGACTGGGCCCGCATCACGCGGGCCCTTTTCTTTTTATAGTCCGATCGCTTTTACGATCTCTTGCGGCTTGAGCTTGGTTTCGAACAGGCGGCGCGATGCGGCCTCGAGCTCGCGGCGGGTGTTAGGGCTGTCGGCAAGTTCACCTATGGCACGCGCGAGCGCCTCGGCGTTAGCTACCGGCACCATATAGACGTCGCTCCCGTTGCAGAGCTCGCGCATGGCTGGAGTATCGGCAGTGATGATCGCCTTGCCCATCGCCATGGCCTCGTACACCTTGTTGGGTATGACGCGGCGCGTCTTGTGCGTCTTGCCAAAGATTCCTAACACCACATCGGCCTCGGCCATGTACTCGGGAACGCGCTCGATAGGGACTTTGCCCGTAAACTCGACGTTCGCGAGGCCGAGCCGCTTTGCCTGTGCCTCGATTGCGTCAGACTCCTGTCCCCCGCCGACGATCCTAAAGTGGATGTCTTTGAACTTGAGTATGAATGCGGCTTCGAGTATGTACTCGATACCCTGAAGGGGTATGAACGTGCCGTGGAAGTGTGCAATAAATTTGGGATGTGACCGTTGCGGGCGCGGATAAAACACCGCGTCGTCGGCGCCAATCCATACGCGGATAAACTTGTCGCGCCGTCCGCCAAATTCTTTTACAAAGTAGTCGATGTGCTCGTTCGTGTCCAAGAGGACCTTCTCGGCCAAACGAATCGAAAGCCAGTCCAACAGCCAGTCGCGCATACCGCGCAGGCTGCGCTCGCCATACACCTTGCGGTCGCAGACGTTCGAATCGTACAGCGACAAAAACGCGTCAAAGATAATGTGTCGTCCCAGCCACAGACGCGCAAACGGGATCACTGTTTGCCCAGGAAAGCCGACGATGATACGGTCGCACCCCGAAGCTTTTGCATCTTTGGCGACGCGGCGCAGCTCGCGGTACTTGGACAATCCCTTAAACTCGCGCGGGTTCACCCGAAATGAGAGGACCGTGTGCCCGTTTCGCTCGAGCCCGGCAGTAATCACCTTGGTGCGGGCGTAAGTAGGGTCGTAGATGCCGAAGAGTCCGACTTTCATATGCAAAGTGTAGCAGCTCGCCTCGACGTTACGAAAGGACTGTTTTCAATTTAGTGACTAGCCGCGCGAGCGAATGATGCTCCACCACCCAACCGCGCATGTCCGCGCCGACGGCTTTGCGCTCAGCCGGTGTAAGCCGCGTGCAGTACGAAAGCGCCGCCACCATCGAGGCGGTGTCTTCCAAGTCGAAGCGCAGTCCCGCAGGTACCGCATCAAAGAATCCCGAGTTGCAGACGATACCGGGAATACCTGCCGCCATACCCTCTAACACCGCCTTGTCGAAGCTCCCTGCCGGCGTCGTATTGATAAAGCAATCTGCTGCCTGGAAGCCGCGCATCATCGCCGGCTGATCTACGCCGCCATGCAACGTTACTACCCCCGCTTTGACCAAGGGCTCGGCGATCTCGTGCGCACGCTTGGCATACTCGGCATCGCGCGGGATGGAATCTCCGTAATGGTCGAGGTGCACCGAAAGCTGTGCCTCGTGCGCAGCCGCAAATCCCAAGAACAGTTCGTGCGTGTGCTTTGCCGGTGCCATGCGTCCCGCATAGACGACACGCAGCTCGTCGTGCGCTGGCACCTCTGCTACTGTCGGTACGAAAAAATCGGTGTCGATGCCATGCCCTAACGGCAACACCTTGCGCGAGGCAATGCGGAAGCTCCCGGGCGATGCCGAGATAACGTTCTGCGCCCAGAGGTGTGCGATGCGCAGTACCAAGCCCACGTGCTTGTGCGTATAAAAGAGGACGGCAGGAATGTGCGCAAGGCGCCAGTACCATCCGGCAAGCGCCATGTACTCGGGGTTCATGTGGCAGAAGACCGCGTCGTAGCTGCCGCGCAAATCCCAGAGCATTCCATAGAAACGTCGGGCGTAGGCTATTTTTTGTGTGCGGGTCGCGAGCTCCATACTTGTCTTCCCTAAGCAGCGTACGTGCACGTTTGCAGGAAGGTCGTGCGCGCCCTCGCGCAGGCAGATCACCTGCACTTCGTCGAACTGACGGGCGAACTCAAGGAGCCACCGGTGAAAGAAGCCGAGTATTGGGTCGTCTTTGTCTACCGCCTGCGTTGTGACAAGAAGCCGCATATGCACTCTCAGTATACAGACGAACCATTTTGGTGCGAGCGAGAGCGCCGTGGTATAAAAAGTGATGTCTAAACATAACGAGCGCTTACCACAGTCAACGGAAGAGAAAGTGGTGCTTGCTCGCGAAATGTCCCAGATCAAGACAATCATCACCCTTACCGAGCGTCAGCTCTCGGACCTCGAGCAGATCATCATCGGCGGCTTTGCACCGCTCACCGGCTTTATGACCGAGATCGAGTACAACAGCGTCGTCGACACCATGCGCCTGCCCGACGGCAGCATCTTCCCTATCCCCGTTACTCTCGATGTCGAGGGCGAACAGGTACAAATCGGCGAGAAGGTAGTGTTGGCCGATGTCTACGGCAACCACATCGCACTGTTGGAGGTTACTTCGCTCTACGCACCCGACAAGGTCCGCGAGTCGACCATGGTCTTTGGCACAACCGACGACCTGCATCCCGGTGTCCAGCTGGTAAACGCATCGCGTACCTATCGCGTGGGTGGCCCCATCACCGGCCTTGCTATCCCTGCGCGGCACGACTTTGCCGACCTACGCAAGACCCCAAACCAGCTTAAAGAGATCTTTGCCAAGATTGCCAAGCCCGTCGTCGCCTTTCAGACACGCAATCCTCTGCACCGCGCCCACTACGAGCTCATTACGCGTGCAGCGGAACAGACCGGCGCGCACATCCTTTTGCATCCGGTCGTAGGTCCTACCAAGGAGGGCGATATCGACTACGTGACCCGCGTGCGCGCTTACAAGCGCCTCCACGAGGCGCGGATGAAGGATCGCGCGACAGTGGCGCTCTTGCAGCTTGCAATGCGCATGGGCGGCCCCCGCGAGGCTCTGTGGCATGCGATCATCCGCAAAAACTACGGCGCTACGCACTTCATTATCGGACGCGACCACGCAGGCCCCGGCAACGACAAGAACGGTAACCCGTTCTACGATCCGATGGCCGCGCAAGAGCTCGCAAAGGCGCACGAGCGCGATTTGGGCATCACTATCGTTGCATTGCCCGAGATGGTGTACTCGGTCGAGGAAGACCGCTACATGCCACAGGCCGCCGTACAGCCCGGGCACACCATCGGCAAGATATCGGGCACTAAGTTCCGCCAGATGCTCCGTGGAAGCGAAGAGGTGCCGTCGTGGTTCTCGTTCCCCGAAGTCATCGACGAATTGCGCCGCGGGCACGCGAGGAAGTCGGCGCAAAGCGGCATCACCATCTTCTTTACCGGACTTTCGGGCGCCGGAAAATCGACCACCGCCATGGTGCTGCGCTCGAAGCTCTTGGAACTCCAAGACCGATCGGTATCGCTGCTGGACGGCGACATTGTTCGTCGTCACCTTTCGAAAGGTCTCGGCTTCTCGCGCGAGGACCGCGACACCAACGTCGAGCGCATCGGCTACGTAGCCTCCGAGATCACGCGCCATGGCGGCATCGCCATCTGCTCGGCGATATCCCCATTCAAGGACGCACGCGACAAGAACCGCGAGCTCATCGAACAATACGGAACCTACATCGAAGTCTTTGTCTCGACTCCGCTTGCCGAGTGTGCCAAGCGCGACCCGAAAGGTATTTACAAAAAGGCGCTCGCCGGCACCATGAAAGGCGTCACTGGTGTCGACGATCCGTACGAGGCTCCCCAGAACCCCGAGATCACCATCGACACGAGCACGATGACACCCGTTGAATCAGCCGATGTGATTGTAAAGTATCTACGCGACGCCGAACTACTATAGAATTTCTTAGGAATCTAAATACAGCGTAGTCGGATGTGCCGACTACGCTGTTTTTACGCAGGAGGAGATGTCGGCACAATACTTGTGTACATACTCCTCGAAGCTTCCGTACGGATAATCGACGAGCGTGGCTTTGCGCGGTCCTGCTTGAATCCAGCGTACCAACGCTGGCGCAAAATCGCGCCGCGAGGTTACGATGGCGCCGGCTTCTTGCGCGATGCCGACATCGGTCGAAAGCACCGGAACGCCGGCCGAGAGTGCCTCGATGATCACCATACCGTACCCTTCGTACAAAGACGGCACTAGGACGATATCGGCATGCGATAAGTAGGGAGCGAGGTCTGCGTGCCATCCTGCCCACTCGACCCACTGCCCCACCCCTTGCGACTCGGCGTATGCTGCAAGCGCCTCTTGCTGGCTGCCACTGCCGACGACCGTGAGGCCCGCATCATATTTAGCATCGCGCGCCCGCTTGAGCGCATCTATCGCAAGCGTAAAGTTTTTCTCTTTCTCGAGGCGTCCGATGCACACCAAAGACACCATGAAGCGCGGATGCTTGGTGCGCGCGAGATCTGTATAGCGGACAGTGTCGACGTATATGGGCAAGACCGAGACCGGTATCGTCACCCCTGCCTTCTCGACGAGCTCGTCTTTGATCCGCTCCGAAACCACGCGCACACGGCAGGCGCGTCTAAGTACGAGCGACGCTATGCGAGCGCGGATCCGATTGAGTATCGATGCCCTCCGGAATGTGGGCGCAAGGAAATCGGTGTGAGCCTGTACATGGAGTGGAACGCCGAGAACGTGCGCAATCAAAAGGCCTACCAGTCCGCTCTCGAACGGGTCTTGGACCGTCACCACATCAGGCTTCTCGAGCGTACGTGCGATGCCGAGCGCCCCGAAAAGATAGAGGAGCTTATATCGAGAGTTCGTCGGGTATGCGTGCCCGGCTTCGGCAAACTGTGCGGGAGCGAACCCTTTCTTGGAAAAGACAATCACGTCGAGCGCGCCAAACTCTTCGGCATAGGCGGCGGCACGCACCGAGACGGCGGTGTCGTCCTTGAGAATATTGCGGTCGGTGCCGATAGAGAGTACGCGCATATGGTTATTGTTTTAACGACTGTGCCAGCGTCACGAACTCGGCCGCGATATCGTCGTAGCTGCGTGTAAAGGGATGTGCTCGGGCGTGTGCCATGAGCCTATCGTACACCGCAGGGTCCGCAAGCTCGAGCACCTTCTTCTCGATGTCATCCTGCGAAAGCGGATCGACCGAAAGGCCGTAGTCTTTGAACGTCTCGGCGTACGCCGAGTACTTGGTCTGGATGAACGGCTTGCCACAGCGGATAGCGTCGAGCACGAAGTTGGGTGTTATCTCGGAAAGAGACGGTACGATGACCGCATAGCAGCTTCGGACGCGCTCGACGAGCTCGGCCTGGGTCACGTGCCCTACCTCGAGCGAGAGCGTCGGATCTTTCGTGCGCGCATTCTCGAAAGCAACGGAAAGGCGCGCCAAGTTCTTGAGCGGAATGTCCCGCGAGAAGCAGACGAAATTCTTCTTGGTAAACGCGACCGGCTCGACACGTTCTGAGACGGCATTCTCGATGATGAGCGGAGTCCCCCCAATGCCGTACGGCGCTTTCCAGATATCGTACTGGAATCGTGAGCTGAATACAGGAATAGCGCTGGTAAGTACGAACCGGGTAAGGGAGCGTACCACCTTGTCTTTGAACGAAAGTGCCGGAGCTTTTTTGTAGAAATCGGGAAGCGGCAGATCGGCGTGCGTTCGGTTTACGTACTGCTCCCACAAGAAATCGCCACCGATACGTGCGACAAGCGGGATGCCGCGCATCCGAGACAAAACCGCCGCTGGGACCGCAGCACTAAAGGTGTCGAGCGTAATCATGACCTGGCCATCCTTTGCCGCTTTCTTGAGAGCAAAAAAATAGGCCCCGTGGCGCACCCCGGTAGGTAGATGCTTGTACGCGCCAAAGTTAGCAACAACGACCTCGTGGCCCAAAGCCCTGAGAGCATGGGTAAGACGCTCGGCATAGAACGAAGGACCGCCTATGTCGGGCGGGTACAAGGGCGCAGCCAGGACGAACTTCATATAAAAACTCTACCAGAAGACCGTGCCATGTCATACAGGATCTACAGGCAAGAAAAGACAAACGGCGCCGAATGGGCGCCGTAAGTTTGTTCTTGCTCCCGACGTATCGCACAAGTCGGGGCCTGCGTCATGCCTCAAAATATTGGAGGCACCAGTATTCGAAAATGGAAGTTGAGCAGTACCTCGCGCAGAGTGTGAGCTGGACCCCTACCGATAGTTTCAGCGCATGCGGTCTTCTTGTTCGCAGACATGCCTGGCTCCTTGCTTGCGGGAGACGATTGCCTTCCCTGCCCGCATACTCGCATGTCGCCTTAAAAAAGCAAGGGGAAAAGCCCTAGATGTCAGATGCCCAATCGTGCAAACACCTTCTCGCGCATGTCGCGGGCTATCATATCCCAGTCGTACTTCTCGAATGCGAGCTTCTTTGCGTTTGCTACCACCTCGGCCACCTTTGCAGGCCGCGCCATGATGTCTTTGACGGCTGCCGCAATCTGCTCGGGCGAGTCCTTGTCTACCGCCCAGCCGGTCGTGGGTTTGTCGGGATTGCGTTTCTCGTCGAACAAGAAATCGGCGATGCCACCTTCGTGCGTAGTGATGACCGGGATGCCGGCACCAAACGCCTCGACAAACGATGCGCCGAACCCTTCCGAGCGCGATGGACGGGTAAAGATATCGCAGGCCTGCAGGTACAGGGGCATATCCGCGTGCCCTATCTGCCCACGCAAATGCACACGATTCTCAAGATGGAGCTTTGCAATGAGTTCGCGCAGCATGACTTCGTCTGGCCCCGTTCCATACACCACGAAATGAACATTCTCGGGCAAGAGCGCCATCGCCTTGATGACATCGTCAACGGCATTCTTCGTGACGAGGCGCGATGTGGTGACGACAAATACGTCGCCTGGTTTCTTGCCGAGATCCGCCTTTGCCCGAGCGAGCTCGGCATCGGTAAACGTCTGCGAGAAATGCTTTGCGTTAACAGCGTTGGGTACTATCACAATCGGCCCGGCGAAATGCCGCGCCCGCGCCCACGAAGCAAGGAAGTTCGAAAGTGGCTGAATAATATCTGCCAAAGTGAACGCTCGCGTAAAAAAGGGCCAGAGAGGTCGCATCCTGTGCTCGATGTACTCTATTGGGTCTCCTTCTTGCAGGTTGAGCACGTATTTTATTTCCGGACGCAGCATTTTTACTATCGCTGCCGGGACTCCGGTTGAGTGCGCCATCATCGCCCACATACCGTCGAAGCGCAGCTTCCGATGGAGACGAATCGAAGTCCACGCCGCCAAGAACTGAAAGAGTGGCTTGTTTATGGCAAGCGGCATCTTCTTGAGGTCTGCCATCGAAGGATTTTTGGTAGTGATCCCGATGCGGTGCACGTAGACGTTCCCCACTTTCTCTTCCTTGGGCAAGGTCGAATCGAACCGGTTCGTGACCACGTGGAATTCTATGTCGTGGATGCGATCGGTTATCTCTTTTATAGCGACCTCGGCGCCGCCGACGTGCTTCGGAAAATAGGCTAGCGAGAGAATGAGGACTTTTTTCATCGCTTGGATTCGCGGATCGCCTTGATGTAGTCCGCTACCTTGCGCTGAGCGGTCCACCCGATCGCCTTCGATTTAGTAGCATCGAGCTTCGACGTCATACGGTTCCCTTTTGCCTCGGGCATCATCTGCACATCTGCGCCAAACATCTCGGCAATCTGTAGTACCGAATGTACCTCATCGGCACCGAGACCGAACTCATCTCCTTCGCCTTTTTCACCCACCAATATGAGTCCGTCGATGATGTCATCGACATGTGTGAAGATGCGCTGCTGCGTCCCCGGTGCCGTGACCGTAAGCGGCTCACCTTTGAGGAATTTCTGCTTGAAGATCTCGATAAGCGTTCCGTAACGCCCCGAACGCTCGCGCGGACCGTACACGTTATAAAAATAGGTGACTGCAAACGGCAAGTCGTACCAGTCGCCATAGTTGCGGACAAGCTCGGTATTCGTGGCTTTTGCCCATGCGTATGGGCTCTGATCGCGACCCATTCCGCCATCGGCAAATTTGGTCGATGATCCGGCATAGACCACTTTACTTCCCTTCTTACGTGCAAATTCGAGTACGCCGTGGGTGCCCTGACAGTTGAGATCCCACACTAGTTGCGGCTCGTTCAAACTCACTTCGACGCGCGAATATTCACCCAAGTGGTAGATGATGTCGGGCGTCTCAGAAACGGACTGCTCGATGTCCTTGGTGTGCCCCTTGCGATACTCGACGCCTGCGACATGATTCGCTTCGGTCCCTACGAAATAGTTATCGAGCGATATGACCGTATGTCCTTCTTTTACGAGGCGATCACAGAGGTGCGATCCGACGAAGCCTGCGCCTCCGGTTACTAGTATCAGCTTCTTACTGGTCATCTCCGTACAGTACCGCGAGTTTTACCTTTGTTCAAATTCGTCGTCATCTGATATATCTTTGATCTCGAAATCATCGGCAGGGTCGGGCTCGGTGACATGCGGCATCGCAGAGGCAGACGGTGTCGAGGGCGTCATGCGGCGTGATACTGCGACCGCTCCGGCGCCGAAAAGTGCCAAGGCAGCGCTACCCACCATCCACGGAACGGTCGACGTCGACTCTGGGGCCGGGACTGCACGTGCGGCCGCTGCCACCTGATCCTGGATGTCGGTCTCGGAGAGCGCCGTGTCGGGGACCACGTCGTCCTCGGTCGAGGCGATGACACGACCCTTTGCCGCCTTTGCGCTTGCCGACTTTGCCTTCGTCGCTTTTGGTTTGATGACCTTCGCCGCGACAGGCTTTGGAGGAACCGCTTCTGAAGTATTAAGAGCACCGGGCGTCGGGATACCTGCCACGAACGTCCCGTTCACTTTTTGCAACGAATTCCCGTCCCCTCCCGCCTTCTTTCCGGTATACGATGCACTGTCCACCGTCGTGAGTCTTGAATCCTTGAGGACAATCTTTTCTCCGTCGTTACTAAGACTGAATGCGCTGTCGAACAAGAGCCCTGCATACTCAGGATGATCGTCTTTGAATTTCTGCGGATTATCGGCAACAACCGCATGCGCACCGACCGGGACCGTCGCATCCCCTACAGCCTTGATGCCGTGGTTCGTTCCGTTCTCGAGAATCTTGTAGGTAGTAAGGTCGATCGAGGAGCTTGCCGTATTGAGGATCTCGATCCACTCGCGACCGCTGTCGGTCCCTTCGGCGAGATCAAACATGATCTCGTGTATCACCTGCCCGTAGGCCAGGTGTGGAGCAGAGAGGATTGCGACCGAGACGGTTGTAAGAAAGAGAGAATATGTCCTAATTCTCGCCATTCAGTATCCTCTTGAGGAGCTCAGAGGATACCTCATCATTGTCGGATTGTCGCGACTCGACAGGTTCAGATTTCGGTTGAGAAACTGGTTGCCGTGGCGCTGCATCAGATCCTGCAATCGGCGATGCTGCGGCAGGCGGAGATTGCGAAGCGCTCGACGATGTCGGTGCAGCAGGATTGGCCTGTTCTGGCTTGTGTCTTGGCGGCGGTTTTACCGCATTGGGGTGCCCTTGGGGCTTGGGAGAATGCGCTGACGCAGGTGCCGGCTTTGTTTCTTTTGGCTGCGGGACCGAAAGCGCCGCAAGAGCATCCTTGAGCGAGTTGCGATTCTTGTCTTCACGCTGAGTAGGTGCTTCTGACTGCTTTCGTTCGCCACCTCCTTGTGCGTTCGGCTGCATATTTTTTGCGCGCATGATCTCGAGCGGCGTCTTGGTACGAGGCGGTTCTGGCTCTCGCGGACGCTCGGGGGCTCGTGACTCGTGGCTTTGCATGGACGGTCGCGTATCTTGCGGCGGTCGTTCATCTCTTTCGGGTGATCGCTCTTCGCGGCGCACCTCTGGTGGTGTAGGCGGTGCAGGAGGTCTGCTCTCGCTTGCGGACGACTCTGGTCGGTATGACGGTCGCTCGGGCGGTCGGTCTTGGCGTGGGGCGTCGCTGCGCGGAGCGCCCGTAAACGATCCTTCGCGCGGTTTACTTCCTTGGTATCCGCCACCACCGCCACCATTTCCATAGGCAGGTTTAAAGTTCCCGCGATCGCCCGCTTTCTTTGGCGCCTTGGGCGTAGGCGGAAACAAGGCCATTCGCTTGGCGATGATCTGCTCGACATCAGTGCGCCTTCGGCAATAGTGGACGCGCGAATACTCGATTACCTCCTCGCGAAACGTGCGTACCGGCGACTCGATCGGCAAGAGCGTCTTTGCCGAAAAGGGCGTCGAGGTGAGTCCGTCGATCGAGAGCGTGAGGTAGATATCACCCACACCTAAGCCCACCATATCTTCTACCTCGAACGTCGGTGCGAACAAAGGCTCGAGCGCCTCGGCGTCTATCGGACCCACCTTGAACACCACCGTGGTACCCACGTTTCCGAATACCGCATCCTTCACCGTAGTACTGTCCTTCTCTTCCATTTGCGCCACGTACTGGTTAGCGATGATGAGCCCGAGCTTGTATTTGCGCGCCTCCGAGAGGATGCTCGCGAATGCTTTGTTGACCACGTTCTGGAACTCGTCCACGTAGAAGAAGCACGGCGGCAAGACCTTCATGCTCTTGGCGCTTTCTGCTGCGCGAGAGAGCGCCGCGATGTACGCGCGAATGACGAGCACCGCTCCGAGCATGGTCGAGTTCGCATCGCCCATGCGTCCCTTTGAAATATTGCAGATGAGGATCTTGCGCTCGTCCATGGCGCGGCGAATATCGAACGACGACTTCGGCTGCCCGATGATGTTGCGCATCAAAGGGTTCGAGACGAGCTGTCCGACCTTGTTTTGTATTGCCGGCGTCGCCTCTTGGGTATAGCGGTCTCCGTAGTTTGCGAACTCCTCGACCCAGAACGATTTGACGATCGGGTCGGTCACGTGATCGACGACATCTTGGCGGAAATCCTTGTTGATGAGCATGCGGTTGACGTCGATGATGGTCGAATCCGGGTACTCGAGAAGCGCCAAAAGAGTGTTCTGCAAAATGTACTGCATGCGCGCGCTCCACGAGTCGGCCCACAGTCGTTCGAAGACGCCCATGAGGTTGGCTACCACGTTGTGACGCTGGTCGAAGCCCACGTCTTCCATGATGTTAAATGCCACCGGATTCTCCATATCGAATGGTGCAAAGTAAATGACGTCCTGGATGCGATTCTCGGGAATGAAGTCGAGGAGTTTTTCGGCGGTCGATCCGTGCGGATCGATAAAGATGAGCCCTTCCCCATTCTGGATATCTTGTATCGCCATATTCTCGAGCAAGGTCGACTTTCCCACACCGGTCTTGCCGATGACGTACATGTGCTTTAGGCGGTCGATGAGCTTGATACCAAACGCGCGATACTCTCCACGTGTGTGCGTGGTTGCAAAGTACGTTACCCGCTCTGGGTCAAAGCGACTGTCCATATACCAAGTATAACTCAAGATTGCTTTACAATCTGTAGAGCACTACCTGTTTCATGAGTGTAAAAGCGTTTCCTTTCTGCAACACCCCTATATACGACTGCACCGTAGCCGCATCCCCGTTTTTCTCGGCTATCCTCCTACCCATCCGCCGCTTGGTCGCCGTCCTGAGCACCCGATGATCGCAAAAGTGCACCCACCCCAAGAAATCAATCCCGCCTGCTACCGTGCCAATAGATACCTTATTCAGATGCAACGTCAGCTGTAACCGATCATTGAGGAACATGCCGATGCATCGGTATGTAGACTCCAGGGCTTGTTTGTCGTGCGATAGAAAGACAAAGTCGTCGGCGTAGCGAATGTAGTACCTTTCTTTAAGCTCGTGCTTAACAAATTGGTCGAACTCGTTCATGTAGATGTTGACGAGTAACTGTGAGGTAAGGTTGCCCAAGGGGAGTCCCTTGCCCTTTTGTGTCTCGAAGCTTGCGATGATGTTTGCCAGTAAATCCATTGTTCGGGTATCTGGTATACGCGCAGCAAGAATCCCTTTTAGAGTGGTGTGATCGATCGACGCAAAGAACTTGCGAATATCGCACTTGAGCACCCAACAGGTACGGGTGTGATTCTTTGATACTTTCTGTGCGTAGGAAGTGAAACTCTTGAGCGCTTTGTGCGTACCTTTGTCGACCCTACACGAATACGAGTCAACTATGAAGGTACGGTCAAAGAATGGGTACAGCATGCGGTAGATTGCGTGATGTACAAGCCTGTCTCGAATGCTCGCCTTGTGGATGTTGCGGGGTTTGGGGTCGGCAATATTGAATGCTTCGTAGTGGCCGTGACTGTACGTTGCTGCCTGTAAATCTGCATGGAGTGCCAGGATGTTGTCCATGAGGCGAAGTTGGAACTCTTGCACATCTTTCTTTGCCCGCTTACCGCGTACGAATTCTTTCCAAGCGAACAGTAGGTTTTCTACCGAAATGATATCGTTGTACGTATTCGGTAAGTTTTTCCGCATCAACATGAACGCTACCCCCCCCCTCGCACTTTTTGCCAGTGCTCGAAAAACTAAAAGCTGCGTATCTCTTGTGGTATGGGTACTACCAAACGATACCTAAAACGCATCGACACACGCTTGGAGCTCGCGTTGATACGCTGTTTGTCGAATGCATGGAGAGCATTGCTACAGCGAGCTTTCTTTCTAAGCAAGAAAAGCAGCCCTACGTGCGGCAGGCTATCCGCAAGTCCGACGTCCTTAAGCTGTTTCTGATGATTCTGTGGGAAACCAAGTCACTGGATACTAAAAAGTACATCGCACTATCGCAAAAGATGGACGAGGTAGGTCGAATGCTTGGCGGATGGAACGGACAGCTACAAAAAAAACTTCCCCGATTTGGGGAAGAAATGAAGAGAATTGCGCAGGCCGACAGATAGTCAGAGTCCCGCTCGTTGTCGAGCCAATTGTAGTTCCAGTTCCAGCGATCGCCGTTCCAGTAGAGGTACAGCGAATACCGGTTACCGTTCGGGTTCTGCAGAGCGTACAGGGTGCCGTCAGTGCCACCACCTCTCAAATGCTTTCAAGGCTGAATCGTATTCGGCATAGTAATGCCTTAGCACCTTGCACCAAGTATCTTCTTTTTTTGAAGTTTCTATATGCACTACGCTACACCAAACCGTAGTCGAATGTATTCTGAGCGCATAGATACTGGATTCGGCAGCATACAACCGTAGTCGTATACATAATCGCCTACTACCCTAAGTAGAGTACCACGCAAAAATATACCCTCGCGTATTTCTACGCGAGGGCAAAGTTCTAAGGGACAAAGTACCAGTACAAAGCAACTGAGCCCTAAGTACAAGCGCAGGCCGACAGATAGACAGAGTCCCGCCCGCGGACGAGCCAACCGTAGCTCCAGCCCCAGCGATCGCCGCGCCAGTAGAGGAACAGCGAATCCCGGCCACCGTCCGGGCTCTGCAGAACTGTCGCATCGAAGAACACGTACTTACCCTTCCACTCTACTGGAATGTCGGCTTGATTGTTCCAGTAGTGCCAGAAGGCTTTGACGCCCAAGAGCGGTTTGTTGGCAAGACGCGTACGCATCTCGTCGCCCGTTATGCGGCTCTCGTTGTTTTTGAGAGCTGAGACGAGGACCGTTATTGAGGGGTTCCAGTCTGCAGGCAGATCTTCGCGGTCTTCGGCGATGGACCAGCCGCGGCCGATGAAGCTTTCGGGGTTGAAGATGCCAAAGGAACTCGCCGTTCCCTCGATGATGGACTGTAGTTGCTCCATCACGTGTGGGAATGCAAGAGTGCCTTCATTGAGCCGCCGCTCGATTTCGCGCGTGCGGCGAGCAAAGGCACCAAGCTGTTCGTTAGACAATTTTCCGTCGAGGACAACTTTCGTCGTCATGTGACAGCCTCCCGTTTTGAATACCCAGCCGATTGGCTAAGCTACCCGTATTATACTATATAATACTATTTATTGCAATACCCATAAAACCCCGTAAATGGTGGGTTATTCTGCCTTGAACACCGCTTTGAGGCTTGTGTATTTATTTGCCGGATCCCAAAAAAGATATGAGTGCAGTCCTGCATCTTCGTTCGCTTTTATTTGCTCTGCCACCATGTCTGGCGTGTACGGCACCGGATAGTCAAAGCTCTGCAGCCACGGACGCATCTTCGATGCCGGGTACGATGGCTTTTCGTAGACAGTCGGCGTCGTTGTGCCGATACGCGTATGGGTAAGTCCTGCAACAGGGCTCGTGGTCCCTATCGTTCGCTCCACCGCACGCTCCATCGAAAAGTTAACGATGTCGTACGAATGCTCGTTGACCTTCTTGTAGCCATTGAAGCCGCTCGGATAGTGCGAGGGATAGACCATCGGGTCGATGTAGTCGAAGTACGGGAGCGCACGCTCGAGCACCTGGCCGATACTCAGGTCGTCGTAGTTGGTAGCTGTCATACCGAAGAGGTCTGCGGACATCACGGGGCCATCGGACCCTGCAGGACGCAGGTTGTCGCGGAGGTACTTATAAAAATTCTCGAGCGATTCTTGTTTGCTTAATCCTTTGTCCCAGGTGTAGTCGGCTTCTGCCATCGGACCGTCGGACGGAAAACGGATGTAGTCGAAATTTATCTCGTCGAAGCCTATGTCGTATGCATCTTTTGCTAAGGCGACGACGGTATCCCAGTAGGGCTTGGCTCCCACATCTACGAAGGCGAGACCTTTGTAGTCTTTCCAGACGCCACCACCCTTCTTTTGTACTGCCTGCTCGGGATGCAATTTTGAGTACAGTGGATTTTGGAATGTAGTAACGCGACCAATGACGTAGATGTTCTTTTCGTGGAGCATCTGCACAAACTCCTGCATGTCATCGGCACCGCACGCGTCCGACCGCATTCCTTCGAGAAGCGGGCTCGACGTCTTGAATGCGATCTTGCCGGTGTAGTCGCGAATATCGATAACGATTGCATTGAGTTCTGTCGTATCTACCAGCTCGACGAGCTTCTTCCGAAAACTCGGCGTCCCAACAACACACTGCGACATATAGATTGCCTTTACCGCCTCTGGTGTCGTCACATGAACGACGCCCCTGGGTTGTGATACCACGGATGTCGATGTGGGTGCGAGCATCACACTTGTGACCGGAGTGACGGTTTGCGCTCCTGCATCAGCATGATACGCAACCGTGGTTGAGAAACGGTCTTGGAACGGCGCCCACGCGATTGCCTTGGTACCAACGTAAAAAAGGAGTACTGCTGCAACCAGAGAGACTGCTCCTTTACTGAATCCGTTCATGGTCGCGCGTATCGACTGCAGCGGCAACAGGCGACGCCACGACATCGGCGGGGTTATGCTCGGCGTACGCATGTGCGCGCACGACCTTCTTGCTTCCCTTGTTGCGGCGAATAACGATACCAACGACAATAAGCAGGAGTCCGGTAATGGTAAGGATTACTGGAAAGAATTCTTTCGGAAAGCCGAGCTGCGGGAGGATGACCACCCAGACGCCGAGCGATATAACGATTCCATCTTTGCTCATCGGGAGATTATACACTGCTCCGCCCTCTATGGTAGTGCGTGTACTATCACGACGAATTCGCCCTTGTCTGACGCATCTTTTTGTATCGCTTCGTGTATAGCGGCGGCGCTTCCCTGATACACGGCCTCATGGATCTTGGTGAGCTCTTTAGCAACCGACACGGTGCGCTCGGCTGGGATATAGGTTTGCAGCTCGATCAAGAGCTTCATGATTCTATGTGGCGACTCGAAAAGGACCACCGTGCGCTCTTCGGCAGCGATTGCCTTGAGTGCAGTCTGGCGACCCTTTTTGTGCGGCAAGAAACCTATATAGACAAAGTCGTCAGTTACGACACCGGCAAGCGAGAGCGCGGCAGTAAGGGAAGACGGACCAGGAATTACCTCAATGCGTGCGTCGAGAGCGTCCTCTAGAAGCGCAGCACGCACAGCATGCACCAAGAAGGCTCCGGGGTCTGAGATTGCCGGCGTACCGGCGTCGCTCACGAGCGCCACCTTCTTCCCTTCGCCCAAAAACTCGATGACGTGGTCGGTGGTCTTGCGCTCGGCATGCGCATCAAAACGCATGAGCTTCTTTGATATCTCGTAGTGAGCCAAGAGCTTGCTCGTGACGCGGGTATCTTCGCACAAAACGAGATCCGCCTCTTTAAGAATGCGGAGCGCCCGAAGGGTTATGTCTTCGAGGTTGCCGATAGGGGTGGCGACGATCGAGAGGGTGCCGGTGTTTGACATATTTAGAATATTACCATGTAATGCGATTCTGGCAATCTCTCGGCAAACAGGGTACAAACGCCTCGCAAAGCCAAGTGCTTTAAGTCTTTTCTTTCGCAGCAGTAGGTAAAAAAGGTCGCTATTCAGGCAGCACCTGCACTGATGCTGGCGCGAGCGTCCGCTATGCCACAAGGGCACTTCCACAGTTCTACGACCGAGTACGGTCAAGAACTGTTGGTCGCGAGACACCTTTTTATACCTACATGCTGCCGGGAGTTGAATTCAGGAATTCTTGTATTCAGAACACGCGCTGCTCATGCTTTAAAACAGTGTCTCGCAGCGTGACGGCGGTTTTGTATTCCTCCTCCCCTGAGTTAGGGGAGGAATACAAGGAGGGGTATTCTGAATTCAATAACGTTCTTCGGTCTCTTCATACCTCCCTCTCTTTTTAAGAGAGGGATTGAGGGAGAGTTGGTTAATTAAATACAGGACCAACTCCCCCTTTGTCCCCCTCTTAGAAAGAGTGGGAGGAAATGCCTGGACTCTAAAAATACTTTCGTTTTACGTATTGCAGCAATACCTGCGCATCCTGCTTCTGATTCTCGGAACCAAGCAGAATGATAACTACCCGGTGAGTATCGGTACCCTTTGTAAGATCGAAGACGAAGAGTCCTGTTTCTTTCGCCTCGTCTGTGTTCCCTATCTTTCCTCCGACGAACCCATCCTTGCCCTGAAAGTCGTTAAAGTTCCGCAGGTCTTTTATTTTTGGCACTCCATACTCGGTCTCGCCCAAGTCTCCCGCTGTGATCTTGAGGATAAAGCTCTTGTGCTCGCTTATGTAACGTGCAAGCGAAAGTAAGTCGGTGACGCTCGAAACGTTGCCGGCATCGAGACCGGCCGGATCAGTAAATTGAGTGTCCTCGAGCCCAAGCTCGGCAGCTTTGGTATTCATGCGATCGATGAACCAGGTGCGGCCCAGGCGTGCAGCAAAGGTCTCGGCTGCTTCGTTGCTCGATTCCATCAAGAGTGGAAAGAGGAGTTGATATGCGTTGATGCTCTGCCCTGCCTTGAGGCGCCGTATCGTGGTACCGACGAGGGCCTCCTTCGGCACAATCAGGTCGTCCGTGAGTGGAATGTATTCTGCAGCGACGAGTGCCGTCATAAGCTTAGTTAAAGATGCAATCGGCGCGCTATCACTCTCGCCTTTATGCACATACACGGTCTCACCGTCGAGGTCGGCCACGAGGTAGCGCGGAGCGCTCACGCCCTGCACGCGAGAACCCGGCAGTACGGTGCCGGATTCTGTCGCCGTCGCGACCTCGGCAATCGAGAAATTATTCAACTGTAGTTGCGCCTCTCCCGAAGCGGCGACGCTCGCCACCTGAGTAGCCTTGGTCACCTCCGCACTAGCAAGTCGAGCGTTCGAATTGAGGTAGCTCTGTCCGAAGAATACGAAAAAAGCGACGAAGAATCCGGTCGCAACCACCAAGGGATGTTGGAGCACGAACGCGAAGGCCTCGGGCAGTACACGCTCACCCGAGCGGTCGAATGATGCGAGCGTCGATTCGACGAGCATCTCGTCCCAGCCCTCTCGAACGAGTGTCTCGAGGATGGTCTTCTTGTCGTGGCCACGACGTAATCCTTCGGCAACGAGCGTAACAAGTTCGTACTGCATGCAGGCACTATCATACCGCATTGTGCCACTAGCATTTCAACAAAACGCTCAATCATGAAGGCTGTGATTTTGACCACAATATACAATTCTGTTATTTTGCAATTAGCATGATCAAACCAATAACAGGAGGCGTCAGTGTCAGTGCTACAAAAGGACAAGCCGCTCTGTCTTCCCTTTGGCGGGACAGGTAGGCGTGTCGAGGTCGGACCAATCCGATTTACAGCGGCGGCCTTTGGCCAGCCGTACGAATATACCCTCAACCACTTCCAGAAGCCCGACGATGCAAAGCGCGAACCGCAGCTGGCGCTGAGGATAGCGCAAGCGCTCGTTTCGGTAGATGCGACCGAGGTCTATGCGACACGTCCTTCGACGGCCAATGCCAAGATCGTCGAGCGACACGTCCTAAACCAGAACATCTACATCGGCCATGGCGTCACGCTCAGGCGCAATGGCAAAAAGCCGGCCGACGGCACGATGCTCGGACGAAACCAAGCCAGTGCCATGACCGCAGGCGGTTGCCCACGCGTCGTATTGGTACGCGGCAGCAAGATGGTAGATGCACATGCGGGACGCGACTCGCTTCTGGAAAGAACCGATGTCGTACGTTCCGTACGGGTACGTAAGCATGCGAGCGTCATCGATTCGATGCTCGAAAAACTCGACGTGCGCTCCGATCTGGATGCTGCGGAAGTATCTGCGTACGTATTCTATGCAATAAAGCCCGAACGCTTTACTCACGAGACCACGCATCATACGTACGGCGGATACAACGCAAACCTTCCGACGTACATCGCACAGCGGTGGCGAAACAGCGGCGGGCAGATGACGTTCACGAAAGACGGGACGGTGATCTGTCTCGACCTGCCGATGCTCATACGAGCGCAGCTCGTAAAGCTCGGCGTTCCGGAATCGCAGATAGACCTCTCGAGCGCCTACGCGCCCGATGACCTTCTGTACGACACGCGGGGCGAAAATCCTTCGGCACGCAACCTGGTCGTCATATCCCGTCATGCGTAAGCTCTTTCAAGGCCGCCCATCTCTGGGCGGCCTTTCTTTTCAAACGGCAAGGGATAGGTATAGTGGGTATATGACCAAAAAGATTCGCGTAGGCATCCTGTTTGGAGGCAAATCGGCCGAGCACGAGGTGTCGCTTCTCTCCGCACAGAATGTCATGGACGCTATCGATAAGAAACGATTCGAGATCGTTGCGATCGCTATCCAAAAAAACGGTTCGTGGGTACTGCCCCGAAGTGGCGACTTCCTGCTCAATCGCGGCGATGCTAAGAAGATTACCCTGAACCAACAGGCGACGTCGCCCGTCGCCCTCCTGCCCGAAAAGCACGGCGCACTCTCGGAAGGATCGGGTACGGCTGGCACGGTCGACGTGGTGTTCCCTATCCTCCACGGACCCTTCGGCGAGGACGGCACGGTACAGGGCTTGCTCAAACTCGCAGGAATCCCATTTGTCGGTGCGAGCGTCCTCGGTTCGGCAGTCGGCATGGATAAGGATGTAATGAAGCGACTTTTGCGCGATGCAAAGATACCGATAGCCAAGTTCGTCACAATCCTGCGCGGTGAAAAGATTGATACGAAAGCTATCGTTAAAAAACTAGGGCTCCCGCTCTTTGTAAAACCGGCGAATCTTGGCTCTTCGGTGGGAGTGCACAAGGTGAAGAAGTCGTCAGACTTGGCGACCGCGATCGAGGATGCTTTCCGATACGACACGAAGATACTCGTCGAAGAGTTCGTCGATGCCCGCGAAATAGAGTGCGCGGTCCTTGGAAATCGAGCTCCGATAGCTTCTGGCATAGGCGAGATCATCCCGAGCCACGAGTTTTACTCGTACGACGCGAAATACCTCGACCCCGAGGGCGCCCGGCTCGAGATTCCTGCCAAGATTCCGAAGACGGTTGCGCGCGAGGCGCAGAAGCTTGCGCTCGCGACGTTTAAAGCGCTCTCGTGCGAAGGTCTCGGTCGCGTAGACATGTTTCTTACCAAACGAGGACGTCTCTTGGTAAACGAGATAAATACCATGCCCGGTTTTACCCAAATCAGCATGTATCCAAAGCTGTGGGCAGAAGCAGGCATATCTTACAGTGACCTCATCACACGCCTTATCGAGCTCGCGATCGAACGATTCGAGACGGAAAAGAAGCTGCAGACCAACCGCTAGTTGCGTGATAGCATGGCCTCCATGAACTGGAAAAAGGTGCACGTGATAGGTATCGGCGGAGTCGGCATGTCGGCTGTTGCGCGGCTTCTGCGCGAATCCGGTGCCGAGGTTACGGGCTCGGACGAGGGCGTCTACCCGCCCATCAGCACCTTCCTCGAAAACGAAGGGATTGGTTGGCAGCCCTACAGCGCGAGCAATATCCCGGCAGACGCCGACATGATCATGATCGGTAAAAACGCCAAGCTCGTTCCCGAGACCAACGAGGAGGTCCGTGCTGCATACGAGAGCGGCAAACTCATCCTCTCATTCCCCGAGGTGCTCGGCGCGCTCTCGCAAAACAAAGACACGGTTGTCGTCGCAGGAAGCTACGGCAAGTCGACAACTGCTGCCATGCTTTCGCATTGCCTCGTACATGCCGGCAAAGCGCCGTCATTCTTCATCGGTGCTATCCCCTTCACCCCCGGGACCAATGCACAGATAGGCGCCGGAGATTTGTTTGTCATGGAGGGCGACGAGTATCCTTCGTCAAACACCGATCCTCGTTCAAAATTCTTGCACCTGCACCCGACTCATCTATTACTCACGCCACTCGCTCACGACCACATAAACGTCTTTCCGACGCCAGACTCGTACGTCAATCCGTTCAAAGAGCTTGTGACGCTTGTGACTCCCGGCGGCACCATCACGGCCTGCGTCGAGGGAGAGCTTTCGAGTGGTGTGATCGCGTTTGCCGATCGCGAGCTTACGACATACGGATTCGAACACGGCGACTGGCAAGCCGCCTCTGTAATCTGGGGCGAGACGACTCTTTTTACGATCACGCACAAAGGCTCGCCTGTCTGCGAGGTCGCCACAACGCTCCTTGGAGAGCACAACATCCAGAATATTGTCGGCGCCGCGGCGTTTCTCGTCGGCAATCGATTTCTTACGGCACCCGAGTTCGTCGCGGCGATGGCGAACTTTCAAGGTATCAAACGCAGGCTCGACCGGCTTACGAAAAGCTCGTCAGTACCGTGCTTCGAGGGCTTCGGATCATCGGACGCCAAGGCGAAATCCGCAATCTCCGCCATCAAGCTACACTTCCCCGAAAAGCGCCTCGTGGTCGTATTCGAGCCGCACACGTTCAGTTGGCGTAATCGCGCGACCATGCACTGGTACGATACGACTTTCAAGGATGTTGCTACGATGTTGGTCTACCACCCAGCCGAGCAGGGTGCAGCGACACACGAGCAAGCAACCCACGAAGACATCATGGCGCGTCTCGCAAGCGCGCAGGTTTCTGCAGCTCCGGCCTCGACTCCCGAGGATGTCATGTCATGGCTCAATGAGGAGGTGCGCAAAGATGACGTAGTGCTCATCCTCACTTCGGGGCCGATGGACGGACTCGTAGAAACGATACCCTCGTGGCTCGATTCACACTTCTCTCAGTAGTCACCTTGCAAGAAAACGAGATACTGGTGTAGATTAGGTACTGGTACCTAGAGGAGGAGACGATGAGTAAACGTGAGTCTGGAAAGAATGCCAAACCACCGGTGACGCCCCTCGCCGCCCAAGAAGGCGCTGGCAAGAAGAAGCCCGAAACCAAGACTTCGAGCGGACGCCCGCCCGAAGGTCAGGCATGCTACGACGACCGCGATTGCGGAACAAACTATATTGGACGTCGCTAAGCGACTCCGGCACGAACTCGAGAGCCCGCACGATCTGCGGGCTCTCTTCTTGTATACGCTAACCATGCGATTATTTCCCTACCGACGCCGCGGCTCGCGACGCAGCAAAACCGAAGCAAGATACAACGTTCCGAACAGCTGGATCGTTCCCATGATAAGAAAAAGTGTCTGGAACGAGGTATAGGTAACTATCATTCCTCCGCACAAAGCTGCAAGACCAGTTGCTATCTTGTCGCGTCCAGAACTGAGACCCCAGGCAGTCGCGTCATATTTGTCGCGCGCGACGTTCTCGTGAAAGAGTGCGAGCCAGGTAGGATTGGAAAGTGCGAGAGCGAAGCCCAGACCCGCCTGGATAGCAAAGAACTGCCACGGATTAGAAACGAGCGTATAGCCGAAGGTAAAGAGTGTCGTGAGCGAATACCCTACCAACAGTACGTATCGTTTTGGAAGATGGTCAGACACGTAGCCGATACAAATGGTGCAGACGCCGGTCACGACCAGATAGATGGACCAGGCCCAGGATATATCGAAGACGTTTCCACCAACCGTTCCGGCAAATACGGCAAATAATGGACCGAGTAATCCATCGGCAAAATTCCAGACATTACTCGATATGAGGAGCGTTGCAGCCAGACGATTGAGCCGTGACATGCGAAAAGTATAGCAAGGCCCAACGTTATTCGAACGCTTCGATCTCGGCACCGACGAGCTTGAGTCGCTCGTGGAGCGCTTCGTAGCCGCGGTTTATGGGGTACACATTTCGCAAGATCGATTCTCCTTCTGCTGCGAGCATGCCGATAAGAATTATGGTTGCGGGACGCAGTGCCGGCGGACACGTAATATCTGCAGCGGAGAGCGATGTTGGACCAGTGACATATGCACGATGCGGATCTGCCAAGACGACGTCCGCACCGAGCCGATTTAGCTCGGCGTAGTAAAAAGCGCGGCTCTCGTACACCCAGTCATGGATGAGGGTGCGGCCTTTCGCCTGGGTCGCCGGCGGAACGAAGAACGGCAAGTTGTCGATGTTGAGGCCCGGATACGGCTGTGCTGCGATCTTTTCGACAGGCGCTACCAGGTCGGACGGTTCGACGATGAGGTCCACAAGCACGACACTCTTGTTCTCGCCGACATATTTCTGTCCGCGCGAGACCTTGAGCCCCATCTCTTCGAGCTTCAGAAGTTCGATCTCGAGAAAATCGATCGGTGCTCGGCGGATAGTGAGAGCACCCTTGCAAGTCGCCGCGAGCGATAAGAAGAACATGGCCTCGATAGGATCTTCGCTCGGGATCGCTATTGCGTCTTGCCTGATTTCTTCGACGCCATGGATGACCAAAGTCGTGGTACCAATGCCATCTATGGCGACACCCAAAGTCTGTAAGAAGAAACAGACATCCTGTACCTGATAGTTTGCCGAACAGAACTTGAGAATCGTCTCGCCTGGAATCATCGCAGCAACCAAGAGAGCATTGATCGTCGCCGTATCGCTCATCTCGGTCATGACGACTTCCGCCGCGTGCTTTTGCACCGCATTCACCTCGAACTCACAGACGCCGTCTCTCTGCTCGATCTCGATGCCGAGCTTTTGGAGCGCGTGCACATGCGCGCTAAATGACCTGTCTCCGAGCTTGCACCCGCCCGGACACGGGAGCGAGAACGTCGGCAAGTGATGCGCCAAGGCGCCAATCATCATACCGACTGACCGTGTCTTCTCGGCCGCAGCTCGATCGAGATTAGTGAGATCAAACGACGGCGGTGGAACAAGCTCGAGATCCTTACCCAGCCATGAAGCAGCAAAGCCCATAGAGACCAAGACCTCGAGGATGCGGTTCACCTCTTCTATCCGAGGACAGTGCTTGATGGTCGTTTTCCCTTTGTTAAGTATCGCTGCACAGAGCAAACCCATCGCGGCGTTTTTCGACGTATTGACGGTGACCTCGCCGATGATAGGACGTCGTCCCTGGATGCGGTAGTTCATACCGCCCGATTATAGCAGCAAACGGATGGTGGTTTCGGGGACAAGCACGACTCTTGAAATGAAGGTTAATTTATAGTATAATGCGCTCAGTCAAAAGAAAGGGACACGAATGCCCGACATTCAAACGATATTCATCACTACCCTCACATGGGCCTGGTGGCTCGTATACGGCCTCATGTACGTCTTGTACTGGACTTGGCCCCTGTACTGGATCACCTGGCCTGCTACGGTCATTCTCCTTATCTCTGCTCGTGGCGAGTACCACAAAAGCGGTGGCGGTCCCACTGGGGCCCTACGTGCCTTCAGGTACGTGCTGGTTAATCTGCCGTCGACCGTTCGGGGCATAATCCGCTGGCTCCTCGTTCAGGGGCTTATGGTAACCCGATGGTCCACTGGCAACGATGTATCGTCGATGCTCCCGGAGCGCATCAAGAAGTGGCTGGGAGATACGCCCGGAGAGACCAAGTACGTCTATGTGAACGTGCCAGCAAAGAACGGGCACGCACGCACTCGACGGTCACGAAGCCTTGTCTGCGTAGTGCAGGCCTTCGAAGAGATCGGCACCGGCATGGTTGCCCTCGTGGCACTCGCCCTCGTCGTTCGGCTCTTTTCGTAGCCGCATACATACCAGCCCCGCGACATGAACGCGGGGCTGTTCTTATATGCCGAACGGCGAGCTGCTAAGTTTTACGAAGATAAAGCCGATGCAGATGAATATAAACAGGTAGAGAAGGAATCTCATAGGACAATAGTACCGCACTTAGACCCGTGCGCGTACTACGCAAGCGCGAGCAGATACACACCCGAGATCATCACGGCACAAGCAACCGATTTGCGAAGCAGATGGTCGTCACGGAAGAGTTCCCCACCTATAACTGTCGTAAACAAAACGGCGCTGCGTTTGACGGCGATAACGAGGCCCGCGGCCGCGAGCGCCATCGCATACGCCTCCAAGAGCCGGTAGGCGCTCGTGAAAAGAGCGATGATCACCACCCATCGCAAATCGAATCCGACGGTCCTGATTGATGAAGTGAAATTACGACCACGAAAGACGTGGGCGATCACAGCCATATTGACGGCGACGCAGAGTTGGGCAAGCGCCAAGTACAAGAGCGGATCGATGTGCAGGTACCCAAGTATGGTACGGTCGATAAGCGCGGCGAATGCATACAGCACGACACCGACGAGCGTATAGAGTGAGTACTTGCTCCCGAACAAGTGCGCAAAGAAATCGCGCCATCGTGCGAGACGATCAGTTTCGAGGATATAGAGCCCGACAATAATCATGCCAATACCGATTATCTGGAAACGAGATAGCGCTTCGTGCAAAAAGACATAGGCCAAGAGCGCAGTGGCAAAAGGACTGAGCAACAAGAGCGGCGACGAGACGCTTATCAGCATATGCCGCATCGATTTAGTGACGAGCAGATAGGCTGTCGCGGCGAGGATGGCATTGAGCGCGATACCGCCCAAGAGAAGCGGTGTAACACCGGTCCATGGTTTTAAGAATAAGACCGGGAGCGTGATGAGTGCAGCGACAAACGAGAGTGCAACGGCAAAATCGGTCGCATGCACACGCTCGAGGGTCTTTTTTTCGACGATGGTCGAGAGTGAGCCGAAGAATGCTCCTATGATGGCGTAGAAAAACCAGGTCACCCAAGGATTATAGCAGTCGTTTTATAGCCGACCCCTCCGTTATCGTTCCCACATCGTGTGGGCATGGGGGATGTTTGCGGGTTACGGAGCAAACATCCAAACTCCCAAGTCTACATTTCTGCATCGTGTGGGCGTGGGGAATAATCGCGGAATTGGAGCGATTATTCGAACTCCCAACCCTCGCGGCAGTCACGTATCATTTTTTGCTAAAATGTGCGCGACCCCGCCTCGCGTCGTCACGCTCCGGCTTGAGCCGGGACCCCAACCCCGGCTCACACTTCTGAGACGTACGCCCATTTCAAAGCATTGTGGGCATGGGGAGACTCGAACTCCCAAGTCTTGCGACATACGCTTCTGAGACGTACGCGTATACCAGTTCCGCCACATGCCCACAATGATTTGAAACTAAACTTTCAGGCCAATTCCGCCACACTCGCCCTGCATAGCAAATCTTATTTGCGGCGCAGGGTGCACGCATACCACCATCCGTACGGTGTTCGAGCATTGTACGCACCCCCGATTGCAATAGCAATCGGGGGTGTAATTAGGGACGGCCGCCTAGTGTTGCTCGCGCGCGTTGGCGCACATGCACTGATAGATCCTGATCTACTCCGTCGGGATCGACCCGAGCGAGCCACGCAAGGGTGGCATGGGGTGTCTTTATGTTATGCGCTGCCGCGTAACGCACTATCTCTTCCTT
>CAZYLZ010000012.1:35130-38939 GCA_964648335.1 uncultured Candidatus Saccharibacteria bacterium
CGTGTTTCTATCTGTGTTAGTTATACAGAAACCGTCACGGGATGCAATCGAACAGGTATTAAAGAGCCGCACGTACGTGCGGCTCTGGTAACTCTCCTACATTAGCGACATGAAGAAGAACGGCGCTTCGACCTTTCCATCTACCAGCCGGACGAGCCGGTTCACCACCATATGCGTGAGCCGCGGCTGATACCGATGCTCGGCCTCGTTGACGGCTTTCCCGATCGCCTCGGCAGTCATACCATGCTGTATTGGTACTCTAACCTCTGCAAATACCGGTCCTCGGTCGTATTCGTGCGTCACGAAGTGCATCGTGAATCCCCATGACGGATTTTCTCCGAGCTCACCACGGTCAAGCGCAGCCTTGACTGCCTCGTGTACTCGATGACCGTACATACCCTTCCCGCCAAACTTCCCGCCAAGTTGTGACAAGAGCGCCGGGTGAATATTGATTGTCGTCGCAGGATCGAAGCAGGTCAGGCGCTTGATGAAGCCCGAAAGCACGACGAAGTCGGCTTTGTATTTCTGCGCAAGTAGCGTGGCTCGTGTATCGACTACATCTTGCAACGCAGCCGCGTTGTCGAGCCCTGACGTCGGGAAGGGCCCCTTTAGATGCTCGAACGGGATTCCGAGATCGTTGGCATACCGAGAGACGCCTCCTTCAGCGTGCTCAGAGACAAAGGCCACGATGTCGGCTTTGAGCTCAGGGTTTGATCCCCGCGATTTGAGAACGAGATTTCGTGCACCCGAGCCTCCGCCTGTCTTGGTACCCGATGCAAATACGATCACGTTCGGCTTTTGAGCCATGTGCTAACTCCTTTGCTTTCTTGCCTGGAGATTTGTACCACGCTGCGCAATTTTGTACCACAAAAAGAAGAGGACCCATTACTGAGTCCTCTGTAGTGAATTGCTTACGCGGCGACTTGGTGTGCGACCTCCTCGAACGGAAGTTCTGGCTGGTCTGTCTGAGTCTCCGCCTGGCGAAGCCCAATGATCGCGACCTGCTTGCCGCGACGACCGTCGCCGTAGCAGATGGTCACCGATTGGCCCTCGGCTAGTGACTGGATGCCCGCAGCTGACAGCGCCGTCATATGGACAAAGATGTCCAACGGCGATCCGTCGGCCTTGTAGATTCCAGCAACATTGACGAAGCCGAAGCCTTTGCCGTCGTTGAACCACTTAACCGTGGCGGCAACCGGGTCGCCGACGTTGATAATCTCATTTTTGGGCGAGATCGCGGGCGTCGGCTTGCACACCGAGGCGTCGACCGTGGGCTTTGAAGCCGCAGTCGGCGCCTTGGCTTTGGGCGCCGACTTCGGCTTGGGTGCAGGCACGGCCGAGGCAACGAGTTCCGGGGTCACCGGAGCTGTCACCTCGCCCTTGATCTTGATGACCGACGTACAGGTGGCCTTTTCGCCGTGCTCCTGGTACACCGAAATTTTCACCCAATCGCCGATGGCGATCTTACTCTTGACGACCGCTGGGTCCACCTTGAAGTGGACCGAGACGACCTGACCCATGTGCCAGTGCTGGACGAAGCCGAATTTTTTGGCATTGTCGAGTCGCGTCACTTCGCCCTTGGCGTCGTAGGCGATGTAATTGGTCATGATGGGAGTCTCCGATGCTGAGAAGCCGCACTAATTTGCGGACTGGGAAGAATTATACTACTTTAAATGTAGTATGTCAAGTCACTATTTTGCTTAGATTATGCCCTTTTACAGCACCTCGCGAAAGACAGCTTCGACATTGTTACCGTCTGGGTCGAGCACAAAGGCGGCGTAGTAGTTGTCGCCGTAATCTGGTCGAGGTCCTGGCGCGCCGTTATCCTTCCCTCCTGCCGCGATCGCGGCATCATAAAACGCCTTCACCGCTTCGGGGTCTTTAGCTATCAGCCCGACATGCATGGACGATACCGCATTGTCATCGCTTGTGACCCACAGCTGCGCTGCGCCATTTGCGCCGAAGCCTCCTGCTTTGTAGTCGGGAAAATCTTTGAGTAATTCGTACCCGAGCGGAGCCAGTGCCTTAGTATAAAATTCCTTTCCTTGTGCGTAATCGCTCACGCGAAGTGATACATGGTCTATCATATGCAACGTAGTATAGCAGTCGTCATGGTTAAAAAAGAAGGGCCGGTGTTACCAGCCCCTTTATGAGAGCATACGCAGTCCTTGTGCGACCGGGACCGTGGTCTTTACGAAGCGAATTTCGACCTCTTGATCCTTCGAAAGCTGGTCGAGCCCGGAAGCCGCTATGGTATTCCAGTCGACACTTACGATGTCTCCGGTTCGGGTAAGTACCCACCCCAGACGCATGTGCCCGTTGTAGTGAATGACCCTGGCCTGCTTCCAGGCCAGTTCGACAAAGCTGACTGCCGCAGATTCGACAAGTATCTCGGATGCGATCATGAAAACCTCCCTTGTTGGCTTACCTAGTTCTTTTTTACGGCACAAACATGAAGCGGTCCTGAAGAATCACATAGACAAAAAGGACTGGCGCAGGCCAGTCCTTTTTGTCTTCGGTGCGCGCGGAAGGATTCTGGTAAGAGCTCAGAATTTCGCCGTCGCGAAATCCTTCCCCTCACCCCTGCTCGACGCGACCCATGCTGCCGCATGGGTGCCCGCGCTCACTTTCGAATCCTTCCGCGCTGCTAAACAAACAACCCGAAGGACATGCCTTCGGGTCGTTTTTTTTAGTGCGCGCGGAAGGATTCGAACCTTCGACCGCTCGAGTATCAGTCGAGTGCTCTACCAACTGAGCTACACGCGCATAGTTGCGCCAAACACATCCAAGGGCGTAACGGGTGCATCCTATCAGAAATGTGGCGTAATCTCAAATCAGGAACACAAAGAACAAATGTCTTGCATTATTTGAAACTCAGAGTATAAAAATCAGAGAGTAACAGCGAGCGAGGTATGATCATGTATAAGCACATGACAGTGCATTTTACAGAGCCACTCTGTAAGTGCCTGGAACAAAGAATAGAATGGGCAGCGGCTTTGCGCGGTTTTAACAACGAGATATTCTTTATATTTGCCTGCCAAACTTGTGGAATTGTACACGAAGTACCGTACCGCCTGGCATTCATGCAGATCGATTTTGACACACCATATCCAGGCAAAAAGAAAGTTCCCAAGTCGACGACTGATCAGTGTAGCGCCACAATACTGCAACTTGTACCAAAAGAGACTGCTGGAAGAGTCGATTAGTAATGTGCAGCTCTTGGTAGCAAAGCCACTGAACAACAAAAAACGCGGCCTCCTGATGGCCGCGTTTTTCATATCCCACACCCAACACAAACAACCCCATCGCTTCCGCTTTCGCGAAAACTCTGGGGTATTTTTTGCGTGCACACAAGACTCCACACTCTTTTGTTCCGTCCAACGTCTCTTATCGGTGTCTCCACTTGTGGGAGATCCGCATCAAGACACATTCTGCGGTCTTTCCCTGCGGTCCACGTGTCTTTCCACGATGTCAGATATAGCTTAACGATTCAATATCATTACGTTTTGGGTACTCGTACGAGATACCCAATGTTCGACCGGTTCCCCGTTTCGCCGAAGCGAAGGGTTGTCCGTTTTGGAATGAATCCACGAGCAGCTTCCGCTACCCGTGCCTTGTTACGACTTACTCCCTGTTACCGAATTTGCCGTAGGCCGTCACGAGGACGGACGTCGGGCACTCCCGGCTCCCTTGAGTTGACGGGCGGTGAGTACAAGGCTCGAGAACGTATTCACCGTGGTATAGCTGACCCACGATTACTAGCGATTCCAGCTTCATGGAGGCGAGTTGCAGCCTCCAATCCGAACTGA
>CAZYLZ010000013.1:0-30295 GCA_964648335.1 uncultured Candidatus Saccharibacteria bacterium
TCGCGAGCAAAATAGTTTGCTCGCTTCCTGCAGCTATCCGCTGCGCTCCTAGCTGCCGGCCAGGGACTCGAACCCCAATTAACTGCTCCAGAGGCAGTCGTCCTACCATTAGACGAGCCGGCAATATATTCACTTTATCTGCGCCAATCTACCGATTTCCATCTTTAGGTTTACACCACTAGTGGAGCCGGCACTTAATTACTGACTCCCGAAAGAATCAGAAACACCCTGTCAACTGACAAGTCGTCGCATAATAGCAACATTTCTGGGTTTTTTCTAGTCCCCGCCCGTGGCATACTTTCCTCATGAACCACCCCGCCACCCCTACACGGCTCGAGACCTTTAGCGACGCTGTCTTTGCGATCCTCATCACCATCATGGTGCTCGAGCTCGGCGCTCCCAACTCGCACTCGCTCGAAGACCTCTACCCCCTCATCCCGATGTTCTTCAGCTACGCGCTCAGCTTTATATACCTTGTCATCTACTGGAACAATCACCACCAGATGCTCAAGACGTTGGAACACACGACCGGCGGCATCCTTTGGGCCAACGCACACCTCCTATTCTGGCTGTCTCTCATCCCGTTTGCGACCGGCTGGCTCGGCGACAGCCAGTTGGCGCTCGCGCCCACGGTCTTTTATGGCGTAGCGCTCCTCTTGCCCGCGATTGCCTACTACATCTTGCAGCACAGCATCATCGCGTCACAGGGAGAAGACTCGATACTTAAGAAGGCTATCGGGCACGACATCAAAGGTAAAAGCTCACCAGTACTCTACATGCTTGCCATTATCTGCTCACTCATAAGCCCCTGGGTCTCGTATGTCATCTTCGTGCTCGTCGCCATATTGTGGATAGTCCCCGACAAACGTATCGAGAGTGTGCTCGGTGCCGATTAACACAAATTTGACCAAATCGGTAACTAGATGCACGATACACTGCAGTCACAACAAGGATGGAGAATCGTGATGGTTACGCAAGACTTTTGGGGTGATGACCTGCCGTCGGGGGCATCTACATCTCCACCGTGCCCACCCAAAAAAATGGTGTCGGTCCAAGAGCTCAAGACAGAGCTCGAAAAGATACCGGGAATGAAGGAGGCGATCAGCGCCGAGACCGAACGACTTCGGCAGACGAGTAACGATACGAAATAGATTGTGTGCAAGTACCCGATTACCGTCGGGTACTTTTTATTTGACACATCGGTATTATTTTAGTATTACTCGTATCGGACCAGTTCCCCGCACTGTGGCGGATCCACAGAACCAACAGGAGTACCCGATGGGACAGCAGCGCAATTTCAAAAAGGAAAGCCGTGCGCACAAAGGCCAAGCCAAGAGCTGGCCGCGCAAGCGTAAGCGGCAGGCCGAGAAGCGCCGTGCCGAGGCAGCCAAGGCTGCGACACCACAGGTGGCGAGCCGCGCTCGATAGAGCACATGCTCGAACACCTTATTCCCTGGTCCAAGAATGGACCAGGGTTTTATATTGCAGCGAGTATGGATTTGATAGAATGACCCTACCCCATGGAAACCTTCACGCTCTACAACGACATCATAGTCTATTCCGTAACGGCCGACTCCTTCCCAGACGGCATCGTAGCAGCACACAAAAAGCTCCATTCGATCATGCCGTTCTCGCCCAAGCGACGCTATTTCGGCATATCGCACCCCGAGTTCGACGAGATATTGTATAAGGCTGCTGGCGAAGAGCTTACCCCTGGCGAGGGTTTACGATTGGGACTCGAGCCGTTCAAGATACGGCGCGGAAAATATGCCGCGATCACGGTACAGAATTACCGAAACGACACCAGCAAGATCGGAGCGACCTTTCATCGGCTCCTCGACCTCCCCACCATCGACCCCGATGGTTACTGTCTCGAGTGCTACCTAAGCGACACCGAGATGCGATGCATGGTACCGATCAAATCCCTGCCTCACGGGGAGAGAACTTGAAACGGTCACTTCTGCACTACTCTCGAATAGTCAGAGAAATAGACTGATTCTGGTACTGCAACGGCTCGATCTCGGTACACTCCCATCTTGAATCTGAGCGCCGTATGGTCCGTCTTTGAACCGATCTTGCCTTCGTATCTCATGACAATCTGTCCGTTTATCCGAGCCTCGCACCCACCCGAGCGATCCGGTCGCACTACGTATCTGAGCGAGAGATCGAGCCACGTGCCTTTTTCTACCGGATATGGCTCTGACAACCTGCGCCCGCCATCGTCTTCGACAGAGAAAATGAGATTCCCGTTTAGGTAGCGCCACGCCATCGGTGGGCTCGTATTCGAATCGAGAGCCTTCCATTGCGCAATAACCGTACGGTTATTCGAGTCAACAAACGCGTCATCCACGAGCACCGAGAATGTGTACAGCACTTCTGTCCCCGATGGTATAAGGTTCCGCTTTGGCTCTCCTATTTCAGCCCTTTCGACCGACTCTTCACCACCGTCACCGGGATACACGGTTATCTTGACCCCACGGCGGCCAAAATATTCTCCAAAGGCAACACGCTCGCCGTCGGGATGCGACCCTTGCTCCATCCAATGCGAGAGCCAGATACGCGAAAGACTCGGCCCAGAAAAGTCATCGAACTGATCCCCTGTGTCTGGGACGAGCTCGGGAGCTCGTATCGTATCGTTTACTGTTACAGGTTTCGTAGGACGTTCATTCATGTCTACTAGTATGGTATTCGGCATGGTTTCGTGCAACCCGACAGGCAGTAGAGGAAATGTGTGATGTCGATGCTCCGTGGTATCCGTAGTTCGCCCCGATACAAAAAACCGAGGGATTACCTCGGCTTTTCGCAGTGAGTGTTCTGTCTATCGATTACCACGGGTCCGCGACGGTGTTCGTTCATTCCGATCATTCGTGTCATTGCGCGTCGAAGTTGCGTAGCTTTCGTGCGAGTGGTCATGACCCATGCCAGGCACTGATGTCGTGGCAATAGTCATGTTGGCAAAGTCGACTGTCGCGGTGCTGTTGGCAGTCGTAAGGAGCACCTTCATGTCACTCGAAGTTTGGTTCCATCCTGTCTTAAGTACCTCTTCGAGGAAGTAGGTCCCAATAGCAAGTGACGGGAAGACGTAGCGACCGTTTGCGTCACTCGTCGCAGTCTGTCCTATCGGTGCCCCATATCCGTCGCCAGTATGCAGGTTGATCATAAACCCAGGGAGTCCGGCTTCGCCTGCATCTTTCATGTCATTACCGTTTGCGTCGTTGAATACGATTCCGCTCACCGAATTCGGCGTTGTGCTGGCAGTAGGCGGCGTCGTTGTGCCGACAGGTGGCGTGGTGGTGCCGCCTCCGCTCGTCGTCGCATTCTGGAACTGATATACATGCAGCATGATCATGCTGTCGGTGTCGGGCACAAGATTAAGATCAATCTCTGCATTCTGTGGATCGAGGTAGGTCAACGACTGACTGTCGTTGTTGCCGTCAAGCGCGACAGGTGTAAATCGCAAGAGCCCAAAATGATACCCTGCCGGCGCCTGTGTCTCGACAACCTTCAGGAGTGTGCTCGACGCTCCACTCGTCGTTACGGGGATAGAATAATGAGATATGTCGAGACAGGTGCTCGTCGCTATGACACCGTCGGCATTGAGGTCAAATCCAATGTTCGACTCGCATGCTTTTATAGGCATGAATGAGCCGTTAGCCGAAAGCGTTCGTGTCTGAGTATCGCTCGTTACCGAGAAATCATACGCGGTACGTGGCGCTGCTATGGTACCGGCCACCGGAGTGCTCGACACGAGCCCCGTCGTAGGACACGCGACGACATCATCACCGAGCACATGGATCGGAGTCTTGCCGTTCTCCATGGCATTAAAATCGGCTGCAGTGCGTATCGAGCTCTTACAGAGATGCGTCATGATCATGACGTCATAATTACCAGGACTTGCCGCAAAGGCAGGGACAGCCCCGAGCACGCTCGCCGCAAGCGAGAGCACGAAGGAGGCAGAGATAAGCGTTCGGTTTTGCATAACGATGGTGTAAGTTAGTCGTAGTAAGGACCTCACAGTATCGAATGCGCATGGAAGTACTATGAAGAATGACGTACTCCCCGGGCTATCGCCCGGGGTTTCTTTTGGGTCTCGTCGGTGCGACGGGACTAGCGTACACGCGAGTACGCGGTACGTACAAGGTTCCATTCATCCCCGTGCTCTTTCGTTGTTCATGGTGGTAGGCACCGCACGGGGTTTCCTGGTTATTAAAAAACCGCATCGTGTCAGATGCGGTTTTTCTTGTAATCGTATGAACCTGCTTACATTCCTTGTGTTTCGCTGCTCGCGTTATTCGCATCAGAGATGGCCGAAGCTCCGGCACCGCAGCTTTTAATCGAGGTCTTGAACGTCTGCCATGCAGACTCGCGCGTCTTCTGCCAGTTCTTCTTTGCGAGTTTGTTAGCTGCCCCAAAGGTCTGCCATGCTGTCTTGACCGATTTCTTTACGGTATCGGTACCGGTCTGCGCATATGCCGCTGCGAGCGCAGAAGCACGCGTGTTGTAGGCGTTGTTTATGTCGATACTGTAGGTCGCATTAGCCGCGCTCAGCGATGCCTCGCGGGCAGCGACGACCGTTCCGATGCAGACGATATCGACAGTACCCGAGCTCGTTGTCGCGGTACGCATTCCGCGCAATCCCTCCTTGCCCTCGCGTCTTCCGAAGTCGTCTGTGGAGCTCCCGTTACGCAGCATTTGCCGCTCGATACCGCCGCGGCGATCGTTCTCGGGCTGACGAATTTGATCATTTGTCGTACTCGCGTGCCCACCTCCAAATAACATAAATCCGCCTGCTGCAGCCGCTAACCAAGTCTTGAGCATAATTTTTTTAGATTGTAAATAACGGCTTCATTGTAACCCCTACAAAGCCGCTTTCAGCGCAGGCATGTGTACAAATCAGTTATGTCTGTTCGATCAGACAGGTCGCGCCCGAAAAAGTCGAAGCGGTCACATATCGCTTTCCGATCGTGATTCCATCGTGATCCACGACGAGCTCCACAGCAAGGCCTCGCGATACCGATTCGTTCCAATACTGGTCGAAAATAAAATTGCCGAGCGAATAGAACACTGGTACGCCAGCGACAAATGCATCTTCCTGAACTACATGAGGATGTGACCCAAGAATCGCATCAGCGCCCGCGTTTACAAAGATGAGCGACAGGCTCTTTTCGCTAAACGTGGCCGGGCGATATTCCTCCCCCCAGTGGGTGTAGACGATCACGGTGCGTCCGGCCTCTTTCTCTGCCCGTATCTTATCGGCGGTCGCCTCTGCCGTATCGCCCCCGAACTGGTTGTAGCCTACAAACGAGATCTTGTTTCCTTCTATCATAGTTCGATACACCGAATCATCGTCCTTGATCCCTCCGAAGTAGGCAACGTCTGCATGTGTCAGGAAACCCTGTGTCGTAGCAAAACCCTCGAGGCCGAAATTGGTTATGTGGTTGTTACCAATGTTCACGATGCCGATATTGTGCGCCTTGAGTGACTCGGCGGTGCGTGCCGGGAACGTGAACGAGAAGTTCTCGGGGGAGCCCACCTTCGATCCGCGGCTCTTCGATTCGTTTTCGGTTATCGGACCCTCGAGATTCGCGACCACAACGTCAAATGACGCGAGCGTTTCTGCCATACATCCGAATACCGCATCATCGCCTTTGCTGTCGATGACGTCCCGGATATGACGGTCGAACTGCATATCGCCCGCAAAGAGTATGTGCGCCGCGCGAGCGGGATCTTGGGTCGAGACTTGCGCCGGGCGGGTCTCGCCGATCGCCGCGATCATGTGCTGCGGCGTCAGGCTCACCGCCACCGAGACAGAAACTACCGCCGCCGCCATGAGTACGAGCGTTCGCATATCAATTGAGGATGAAGGCCCTTTGGGGCCCTTTCTGGGACTGAGACGCTTGATTCATGGCGCTACAATACCATTAAGTTCGAAAAACCGTAGCATTGTACCCACAGTGGAGGTCAATCTGACTGTCAGAAAAAAATGTTGTAGATGATACGTACGAACGGATCGAAATCGGGTCCGTAGACCATCGAGGCGCCGAGACCTGCAGTAAGTGTGATCGATACTAGGCCCGCGAGCGCAAGGATAGGGCGCAATGGTGTATCGAGTACCCAGTGCGCTACCTTCTCCTTGAGATGCCACATGGTTACGACGAACGAGCCGAGTCTTGACGCAATCTTGTCGCCATCTCCTGTCACTTCGAAGATACGGATAAGGTATGAACCGCCTAAGACGAAGAAAATGAGTGTGGTGAGAAGCGCCATATGCTCGTGGACCTCGACGATCTGCGCTGTCGAGCTTCCCGGGGTCACCAAGGACGCCGCTATGCCGCCGGTAACCAAGGTCACGAGAGCTGCAAGTACGCCGGTTATCGAGAGGAATGCTTTGGTGTTCGTCCAGCCGGTTATGTTCTTATGTACTGACGCAGGTATGAGTTCCGAAAGCGCATACAGTATGAGTATGCCGATGGGAAAGTGTACGAAAAGTGGGTGTAGGTCCATAGAGTGAGTATATCAGGCAGTCTTAGAGAGATCGATTTAAGAGTGAGTAAGTGGCTTGGTCGAGAAGATTCTCTTCGTGGTCGCGCACGTAACCCAAGACATATTCATTGAGGGCATTCAATTGCGCGTCGATGGCGGCTTGCTTCTCGTTCCTCTGGTCGGGCGTGAGCTTGGGGCCGCTGCCGCGATTGCTCGAGACCCGGTGCATCCCGCCGACAAGCTCGTTTCCTTTCGGAGTCCTGAGCGCCTCGGTCATGAGGGCAAATATCCTGATTGATCGCGCGCGTGAGCGAGGGTCGTCGAGTCTCGCCTGTATGCGCGCTATATGCTCCTCGTCGATCCGTACCGGGTCGAAGGTAAGTGGTAACAACCCTACCGATGCCGCAATGGTTCCGAGCGTGGTGTACTTGAGCCCGACCCAATACTCTCCGAACCGTCGCGCATCTACGATTGATACATCGTCTTTGGTAATTGACTGTTCGCCATGAGCGGCCTGTATCTTCTCTACCAGCTCGGCTGCACCTTCGGCAGTCGCTACTGGTATGTGGTGTGCACCATGCCGCGCATGCATTTCGCGGGTAACGAGTTCTAGGTCCGACTGACGCATCGGGGATTCGATGAATGTCTTCACTTCAAAATGAGGATCTCGCAAGAGCGAGAGACCGAGTTCACTTACGATTCCGATGGGACCTTGCGGAACGCGGTTGTTCCCCATAAGGAGCGCTTCGGTATGCCTGTCGTGCGCTTTCTTAGGCGGTATGATTTCTGTCATACCCTAAAGCTTGGCTTGTGGCCTCCCGGTACCGTTCGTTCTCTTCTTTATCACGGTGCCTTTTTCCTTAACCGCTTCTATAAATGCCGTAAAGAGCGGATGTGGATCGAGCGGACGCGCCAAGAGTTCTGGATGAAACTGGGTACCGACAAAGAAAGGATGCTTGTTCTTGGGCAGTTCTGCTATCTCCATAAGCTTGCGGTCCGGCGAGACACCCGAAAAGACCAGTCCGGCCTTCTCGAGGTGTGGCACGTAGGTGTCGTTCACCTCGTAACGATGTCGGTGGCGTTCGTGCACCATCTCTGCGCCGTAGGCGGCACGGGCTATCGTTCCCTGTTTGAGATAGCACGGATACGTACCAAGACGCATCGACCCTCCGTAGTCGCGGCGTGCGAGCCTGGCTTTCTGCTCGGGCATGATATCGATGATCGGATTAGCGGCTTTTGGATCGGTTTCAGTCGTCATGGCACCCTTGAGCCCGAGGACGTTGCGCGCATATTCGATGCACATGAGTTGCATCCCGTAGCAGAGACCGAAGTACGGGATCTTCTTCTCGCGCGCGAACTTCACGGCTGCAAGTATCCCCTCGACACCCGTCTGTCCGAACCCTCCCGGGACTACGATGCCGTCGAACTGCGCGAGCTCTGATATCTTCTTCTGACCGCTCTCGAACTGCTTTGAGTTGAACCAGGTCAGCTTCGGCTTGACGCCGGCGATATACGACGAGAACTTAAGAGCCTCGATGACGGACAGATATGCATCGGAGAGCACGAAGTCACCCGTATCGAAGTACTTACCCACGACTGCAATCTTTACCTCTCGCTCGCCACTCTTGGACTTTGCGACGAACTTCTTCCACGCGCCAAGATTCGCCGTCGGCGCGCACTTTTTCATGTTCAGAATAGCGCAGAGACGCTGCGATAGGCCATCTTTCTCGAAGTTGAGTGGAACATCGTAGATACTGTCTACGTCGGGTGCCGATATGACGTTCTCGGGACGAACATTGCAGAAGAGCGCGATCTTCTCGCGACGCTTCTTGTCGATCCCGACGGGCGAACGCGCCACGATGATGTCCGCGAAGACACCTGCGCTATTGAGCGTGCGCGCTGCATACTGAGTGGGCTTGGTCTTCATCTCGCCAATAGAACCCGGTACCGGAAGGTAACTCACGAGTGCGGTCGCTATATCGTTAGGCGTCTCACTCTTCATCATGCGGATCGCTTCGAGAAAGAGTATGTTCTGGTACTCACCCACCGTGCCGCCGATCTCGATAGTTGTCACATCAGCATCTGCAGCGTCGGCCGCACGTTTGATGCGTGCGATAACTTCGCGCGGAATATCGGGGACGACTTCGACGTTCTTTCCGCCGTATTCGAGATTGCGTTCGCGCTTAATCACCGAAAGATATACAGACCCCGTGGTCATGTAGTTCAAAGACGGAATGCTTTGGTTAAGGAAGCGCTCGTAGTTCCCCATATCCTGATCTGTCTCGAGACCGTCCTCTAAAACAAAAACCTCACCATGCTCGGTGGGGTTCATCGTCCCTGCATCGACATTGATGTATGGGTCTATCTTGATAGAGGTCACGGTAAGCCCACGCGCTTTGAGGAGGGTTGCAATAGACGAGGAAGCGATCCCCTTTCCGACTCCCGACATGACGCCTCCGACGATAAACAGGAATTTCCTCTCTTTTTTCATGCGCGCACACGACAATCTAAGCTGGTACACGAAAAGTATATCACGCGGATTTTTGCCCTGTGGAGAGCATTTATTTGACATACGTACGTCCGGTTCTATAGTGAATACAGGAAGCAACGGAGGGATTTATGCAGTCATCGAAGGAACCACGGTTCGTCGAGATACGGCTCTCGGATACGTATCCGACGGCAGATGCATCTACACACGCACAAAGGCTCTTACGGCAGTTCGTACGATACTCGCCGTCGGCCCTGCATTCGATAGTAGACGCCTTGCAAGAGGCCTACGACGAAAATGCGTCGATCAGGCACGAGCTCGAACCGGTCATAGTCGAGATACGACAAAAAACAAAGTCGCTCTCGCAGAAAAACCGAGTGAAGGTGCTCGAAGCATTTTTCGGCTTTCGGCTCGCAACGCCGCAAGTCTCCCTTCACTGAAGTCGAAACTTCAAGACGCGCCGTACTGGCGCGTCTTTTTATGCAGCAAAGAACCGCCTAGTATTGATTGAGGTAGCGGTGAACGGCGAGGTAACTCGAGAGAGCACCGAGCGCTATCCCTGTTCCCATGATTACCAAGAACAACGTCGGAAAATTCTGGATATAGAAGGTATAGGTGTTGAACGATACGAAAAGCCGGGCCGAAGCCGGACCTAGGTAGAGTGTTATAGGATAGAGCGAAACGAGCACGATGACCCCTGCTATGACGCCGTAGAGAATGCCAGATATCACGAATGGACCGCGCACGTACCAGTGCCCCGCGCCGACCAGGTTCATGACAGATATCTCGTCCCGGCTGATGTAGATCGCGAGGCGAATCGTATTGAATGCAATCAAGACCGAGATGAAGCCAAAGATGATGGTGACCCCGAGCCCGAGGGTTTTTGATGTCGCGATGAGATCACTCAAGCGATCGATCGCGGTCTTGTTCTTGAGAAAGTTCACCTTTTCGATGATCTCCTGGTCTGACCCTGAGCCGACCATCGCTGGCGATGCCGACAGGAATTTCGAGATGCTCTCGTATTGTGATGTCTGCTTCGCACGAATCGCAAGCGATGCACCAAGCGGATTGGATTTCAATTCGTCGAGTGCCTGAATCTCGAGCTGGTCGTCCTTGTGCCGTTCTTTAAAGTCGGCAAGTGCCTGGTCGCGCGAGACATACGCGACGTTCGCGACCTCGGGCAAGGCTTCGATCTGCTGCTTCAAACTCAGAATCTGATCCTCTGGTGCGGTCGTGACAAAGTACACATTGACATCGACCTTCTGGGAAAGGTCGGTCAATGTCTGGCTCAAGGCCGCACGCGATATGAGGAGACCGGATACGACAAACAACGTAACCACCATGATAAGTATGGCGGCGAGCGAGACGAATCCGTTACGGACGAATCCGACGAAGCCGTACCGAACGATCCGCTTTGCTGTAGTAAAGAACGACATACCAAGATTATAGCGTGTATTTGCCCGATGCATCGTCTCGCACGACACGCCCCTGGTCCATGGTGACGACGCGGCGCCCGATAGCATCGACGACCGAGCGGTTATGCGTCGTGAGAAGGACTGTCGTGCCGAGATCGTTAATTTTTTTCAGTATCTCGACGACTTCGTGAGCGTTGATGGGATCGAGGTTTCCAGTAGGCTCGTCAGCAATAAGGACATCGGGCTGATTGACGATTGCACGTGCAATCGCGACGCGCTGTTGTTCACCGCCTGAGAGCTCATGCGGAAAACTCCACATCTTCTGACCCAATCCGACGAGATCGAGCACGTGCGGTACGTCAGCCTCTATCTCTTCGTCGTCGCGACCCGCGACCTCCATAGCAAACGCGATGTTCTCGTAAACGTTCTTGGTGCCAAGCAATCGAAAATCCTGGAACACCGTTCCGATATTGCGGCGCAACGCCAAAATCTCTCGCTCGACGAGCTCGCTCATATTGCGTGATCCAAAGTAGACAGAACCGCCAGTTGGTCTCTCTTCGGCGAACAGGAGCTTGAGGAGGGTTGTCTTGCCGGCGCCCGAGTGCCCTACAATAGACACGAACTCGCCTGGCTCTATCTGGAGCGTCACTTCTTCTATGGCAGGAACTCCGTTGCCGTATACCTTGCTTACTTTGTCGTAGTAAATCATAGAAAAAACGAGCACTGCCGTCTCACTCCCTATTATACCCTGTAGTGAAGTTTCGGCTAGCAGGAGAAACGCTTACTCCTCATAAAGCTGCAGCTCTACTACGAGGATACCCGCTATACCGCCGCGTCCAAGTCTTTTTCTTTATCGATGAACGCCTGGATATCGCCATCGAGCACCTTTTCAACATTGCTCGTCTCGACGTCGGTGCGATGGTCCTTGACCATCTGGTACGGATGCAAAACATACGAGCGAATCTGGTTTCCCCACTCGATCGAGGTGGTGGTAGATATCGCGAGTCCGCGGGCACGCTTGAGCTCGTCTTCTTGCTGTTTCTTGTAGATACGTCCGCGCAAGAGCTCGAGCCCTTTTTCTTTGTTCTGGGCCTGGCTGCGCTCGGTCGTTACATGCACCGACATACCGGTCGGCTTGTGCACTATACGCACCGCAGTCTCGCGCTTGTTCACATTTTGGCCGCCAGGGCCGCCTGCCTTGGCAGTCGTCACCTCGAGATCGGTGTCGGGTATCTGGACTGGTCCCTGATCGGAGAGCTTTGGCACGACCTCGACGAGTGAGAACGAGGTCTGCCGCTTTCCTTGCGAGTTGAACGGCGAGATGCGTACGAGCCGATGCACGCCGGACTCGTTCTTTAATGTCGCGTACGATCCGGAGCCCGTGACCTCGAACGAGAGGTTACGAAAGCCGCCATGAGCGCTCTCACTCGTGTCGAGCATGGTTGTCTTCCACCCCTTGGACTCGATGTATTTCTTGTACATGCGCCAGAGCATGCCGGAAAAATCTTCGGCATCGTCGCCTCCGGCACCCGAGAGTATCGTCATAATCGCATCACCCTTGTCGGTCGAGCCGGCACCGGCGAGCTCTTCCTTAAGATTTGTATATTCCTTCAGGGTCTCTTGTGCGGCATCCTTGTTCGTCCAAAAGTCGGGAGACGCCATCGCAGCCTCAATCTCGTCGAGTCGCGTCTGGATATCGTCTTTTCGGGCCATGTGCGGAGTATAGCAAACGAGAGTACGCTCCGGCGTCAGCAGGGCTGCCGTTACGCCCGGACGCCAAGACGTTTCGACGACCAGAATGCGAGCGACACGAAGCTCAGTCCTACCAAGCCGGTAATAGGCTCCGGAACGTGGATAAAGATGCTCCCGATCATCGCCGCCGCGAGCCCGAGGATGGCCCAGTGCGCACCATGCTCTATATATGCGAGCGTGTCGAGAGTGCCGTTTTGCACCATGTATACGGTAAGCGTCCTAACGAAGTATGCCCCGATACCGAGCCCTGCGATGATGATAGGCAGCTGTGTGGAAAGAGCGAATGCGCCGACAACCGAGTCGAGCGAAAACGCAGCATCGAGCACATTGAGGTATATAAACAGTGCTAAGCCCCCTCCCACCGACTCGACCGCGAAGGACCCTGCCGCACCTTGCACGATGATGAATACGATGATGCCAACGATGCCGGCAAAAAGGATCGAGGTCGCATGCAGGGGCGCCAGTGCTGCGGCCATGACCAATATGCCGAGTGTGAGCGCAATCTCGATCGCTTCGATGCTGCCCCAGCGCGAAAGATGTTTCTCTATCGTGCGGATCCAATGCAGCTCTTTGTGTTCGTCGAAGAAATACTTGAGCCCTACCAAGGTGAGGAAGATGCCACCGAACGCCGCGATGATGAAATGTGCTCCCTCGAGGAGCTCTGCGTAATGCGCTGGATCAAAGAATGCAATCTTAGTGACGACGAGCGGTGACAACGCGACCGACGCCGCGACGATCAAGATTGGCAACAGCGCACGTGTAAGAAAGACTGCTACGAAGATCCCGTAGGTAAGAAACCGCTTTTGCCAGACCGGGCTCAGTCTCGCCAAGACCTTTGCGTTTACGACCGCATTATCGAAGCTCAGTGTCACTTCGAGCACCATGAGGAGCGCTGCCGTGAGAAACGCTGCCGTCCCGCCCCAGATAAGCAACCCCAAAAGAGCAACCACTGCCACGACAGTGGGCATTATGAAAAGCGAAAGACTGTGTTTTTTTTGCATTCGAAAAGTATAGCACCGGACCCATCGGGAGTGCAGATCTATTTGTCGTCCTTCTGATTAAGCCATGCGTCGATCTTTTTTCCCAAGATAAACCGTAGCCCCAAAAGCTCGAGACCGATCACCGCGAGCCACGACCCGGGAGTAAGCGGGGTTACGAGCGCCGCAAGACCCACCACGACGAACAAGATACCGATGATAGCGCTTCTATAGGGATACATGGTACGCATAGTTTGCGACCACATCATCATCTTATGGATGCGCTTTTTCATGAGTCCCTATTGTACTCCGCTCGAACCTACTTTAGCAAAAACCTCGATTGACTCGCGCGCTCCGCGCGCGAGGTGGCTTTGTACTCTGTCGTACGATTCGACCGCGTGGTGATGCTAACCGCCGCCCCCGCGCCGCCGAGTACGGCGTCGCGCCCCGCACACGACACTTTCCTCCATACTTTTTCGTATTCCCCCCGCCAAAAAATTCAGTGAGTGGAACGGGGAAAGTGTCGTGTGCGGGTCCGCCTGCGGCGGTGGGGGCGGCGCAAACTCGAACGGCTCACTTCTTCCCATTTGAGCCGTTGGCTCGAAGGAGTGAGCCGTTTGGATGCAGGGACTCAAATGCAAAAGGAGCCTCGTGCATTCTGTTGTCGTTAGTGGTCGTCCAGCCCATTGGGGTGTCACCCTCGGCATCCGCCTCGGGCATTTCCGCTAGGGCTACTCGCGCCTAGATGCCTATGTGCGCTGCTTTTCCGCGCCACTCCCGCGTGCTCGCGGGTGGCGCGGGCAGCGCCTCTATTTGGGGGGAGGAAGGAATCCTCCCCCCAGCGTCGGTCTCCTCCTCGCAGCTGTCAGCTTTCGCCACGGCTATATCGGATGGTAGTGGTAGTGTAGATTCTGTGCCTCACATTGACGGGCCTTCGGAGTCCGCCCTCGCACAACCCCCCTCCACGTTTCCATTCTTTCTTTCGCTGTGTCGCTTCCGCTACGCATTTTAGATTCTTCGACTAACGGCGGCGCTCATCCAAAGGGCGTGGACGCCCTAGCGGAAATGCCCGAGGCGCGAAGCCGATACGTGCTTGCCCCAGAGCCCGCGCGAGTACGCGCGGGCTCTACCCACCCGTGCGCACACGACACTCTCCGCCGCGACAGAATCAAAGCGCGGCGGACTCCCTTGCAATCACATTCAAATGCGCGTGTACTCGACTGCTTTTCCTGTTTTCCCGACTTGCTGGATTTTCCCTTCCTTTTCCAATGTAGAGAGATACCGCGTTGCCGTTGCGTCCGAGACGTGCAGGAGTTTCTCCACTTCGTCGTTGGTGATTTTCCCGCGCTTGTCCAGTTCGCTCAAAATCCGTTCGAGTTTCTTTCGCTTCCGGTCTTGAATCGTCGCGCGGGCTTTTACCAAGAGATCGCGCCCGCTTCGCCCTGCTCCCGCAGGGCTCGGCGCAGGCACTCCGGTTGGCGGCAAAGGCGTTGGCGCGTTGTCAAAAGGCGGAATTTCTATCGGCTCATTATTTTCAGGCAACGGCTCATTGGCTGGTATTTGAGCCGTTGGGGTTTCGAGCGGATTCGCCTCAATCGGCTCATTTGGCACCCGCTCCGTCGGTTTTGGGGCAGGTTCCGGCTCGTTCACCGACTGTGCCGGTTCGCTCGGCGCGCTCGCCTCTGCCTGCGGCAACGGCTCACTTGGCGGCGTTGGTGCCGGTTGAGGTGTTTGGTCTGGGTTTTGTGCTTCGTCTGCCATGATTTTTCTTAACGGCTCACATAGTTCGCCGTTTTGGATTTGACAAAAAGGTAAAACGGGTGTACAATTAAACTATGGTTTTTTGAAGTAAATACGGAATACGTTTTCAAAAAAATCGCCTCCTGCATAGCCGATGATAGTTGTGATAGCGGGGTTTACCATGACGCCGAAAATCGGAAGGCCGGAACCGTTCGCCGCGTACGCGGCTGCCAATCCGACGAGTCCCGATACTCCTACGGTTATGGCAAAGTATTTTATGTCAAAGCCCGACCCTTTTGTCGGCCATGACCTGACCCAACCGGAGAGGCCGCGCACGGCTCCGCCTGCAAAACCGGCGAGCAAAATGTAGATGTATACCGTTTCCATTTCAATAATCTTTTATTGCTAATAACTTCGGGCTAGTTTGATGCGGGAGTAGAAGCGGAGTTTGATTCAGTAGTTGCTGAGACGGCACCAGACGTGCTCGTAGATTCGGACGGCTGTGGGGAAGAAGTTGCTGTATTTTCTTCTATAGGCGGTGAAGTCTGGTCTGTACTCGTTGCCGCACTTTCAGGCATATCGGTCGCCGGTTCGGAAGATTGTGCCGGTGTGGAAGTTGCATTTGATTCGGGGGTGGAGGTAGCGCTGCTCACAGCATCAGTGCTTGTTGCCGTTTCCCCAACAGGCGAGCTCGTGGCAGGAGGGGGTGCGACTACAGAAGTTTCGGCGGGAGCCACCGGTACGGGCGGCGGCACGACATCTGGCTCAGACACCGCCGCCGTGGCCGCAGGCTCTACTTGCAATTCCGGCGCCTCAACCACCGGCGAATATCCCGGCAATGTTTCCGTTTTGCTATCAAGCAGCTTCCCTATCAGCCCGCCGTAGGCGGTTGCGATTTGCTTTTGCGTGACGCTCTTGCGTTCAAACTCCTGCACTTTCTTTAGATACGCTATCTCCTGGTCTATTTTTTCCTTGAGCTGTTGTGTGACGTACACTCCCAAGTCTTGCGACAGGCCCAATTCCGTTTTTGAGATGGTAAGTATCTCGCTTTTTGTAACATCCCGCCATGTGGAATCTTCGAGCGCAACGGTCGAGAAAGAATAGGCGACATAGTAATTGTCGGTGTCCTCGGTAACGGCGGTAACCTGCGCCTGCGGCGTATATGCGTCGAGGTCGAGGCTTGCGATATAGGTGTTGTCTATTGCGATGACCTTTTCTTGTGCGGAAAGAATGGCCTCGGGATTCGTGGCGGCAAAAGTAATCCCCGCACCCATGGTGAGTACCACGGCCGCGAGCGGAACGGCGTTGTGGAAAGAGAGGAAGGAAATGATTTTTTTCATAATCTGGCGCATAGTAGTTACCATAAGTGTTCTAATAATTGAGGCTCAGAGAAACGCCGGGCCAACGAGCGCAAAAGTCCGTGGGAATCCGCGTCCCGCGCGTAAACCAGCCAAGAGCGAATCGAATCCTTCGAAGCGCCCCCCCCCGCAGCTTTTCGCGCTTTAGCCGCGCTACAAAACGCACGACGGTGCTTTTGCGCAAAAGGCGATGGTGCGGAAAGAGTCGATACCCGAGAAAATCCACGCCAGCCGCAAGCGGCATCACCTGCACTTTGCGTGGATGCAACACTAGGCCCAAACGCTCGCGCATAAACACAGCGGCGGCACCTTTCACCTCATGCAACTGTTGTTTGTCGTCGGAGAGTATCGCTATGTCGTCCATGTACCGGATATAGCGCGGAAGGTGCAGGGTGTGTTTTGCATACTGGTCAAACTCGTTCAGATAAATATTCGCAAAGAGCTGGCTCGTAAGGTTGCCTATCGGGATGCCGCGCCCGGGCGAATCTTCGGTGCTTGCAATAATCTTCTCGCAGAGTGCAAGCATGCGTGCGTCCGCAATCTTGCGCTTGAGCAAGGAAAGGAGAACTGCGTGATCAATGCTCGCGAAGTATTTGGAAATATCCATAGAGAGTACGTAGCGAGATACGCAGGAAAATTGCTCAAATCGCGCGAGCGCCGCCTGCGTCCCCTTGCCGACGCGGCATGCATACGTGTCATAAATAAATCCCTTATCAAATATCGGCTCAAGCGCGGCGACGACCGCGTGATGTACCACGCGGTCGCGGAACGGTGCCGCTTGTATCTCGCGTCGCTTGGAATCGGAAACGATAAAATGCCGATATACTCCATGTGCATACGAGCCGGAGAGCAGCTCCTCGCGCAGGGCAAGCAATTTCGCTTCAAGCCTCCAGCCAAAGGTCGCAATCTCGTGTCTCCCTTGCTTGCCGCGCCGCGCGCGCATATATGCCGCAAGTAGATTTTCAAACGAGAAGGCATTTTCAAAAATGTTGACGTACGTTTTCATGGTTTAGCAAAGAGCCCACTCGCTCCGCCTTGAGTCTTCGCCTGCGTGAGATTTAATCTCACGTAAAGTTACCGACACAAAGCGGAGGTAGAGGCCCGATATTTTCCCGCCATATCCGCTACCGTAGTCCGCTTGCGAGAGGGAGTGCGTCAGTATGCTTCTGTGGCTTTTCTGACGAGGCTCCGTGGAGCTTTTGTTCTGGCCGTCCCGCCATAGGCGGGATAGAGCATACCGGGAGCAGCGGAAGCCGATGTTCGTATTCGTATTCGCCGGGCCGTTGTTCAGATTCAACGTGAAGACGCCCGCGTTCGACGTATTGTTCCAATTGCCGCCGCGTAGGAAGGCACCCACTGCTTTTTTCAGACACACCCCTTCCCTCATTCGTACTAAAGACCTACCTGTTCTCTGCATATTCAGCGGGCGTTCGACCGCATCCACCCGCCGAGTAGCTTCCCCACTTCGTTTACCGCTTCTGCCGCAAACGCGTACTGCCGGATGCTCAAGAACTTCAAGTCCTTGGCAAGCCGTAGAAGTATCCGCAAGGTGTCGAGGTCGACCGATGCTTCGTACAACAAGGGCAGTTTGGAGCGGCTTGCATTGGCGCGCATGATGCCGCGCAATATGTCGAGTGCCGTGTTCTCTATCTGCTGGCCGAGCACGAAGCGCTGCGCCTTGGGGAACTTCTGCACCGTCGGATACAGCCACAGCACGAGCTGGTAGACTTTCTCGAAGATGACGAGGTCTTGGAGCATGTGTTTGTTTGTTCATATTTTTAATTTTTTCAGACCAGATTTTCAGATACCAGATTTCAGATTGCTACAGCATCACCGGGAGCAGCGGAAGCCGATGATCGTACCCGTATCCGCCGGGCCGCTGCTCAGACTCAACGTGAAGACGCCCGCGTTCGACGTATTGTTCCAAAAGCCGCCGCGTAGGAAGGCATGGTAGTTGGTGCTGTCGTTTGCGGCGTCAACGTCGAGGTATATACGGCCGATGCCGTTGCTCGCGGCGCTCCAAGTGGTTACCTTGGGCCGTATGTAGCCAAGAGATTTGAAATTGGTAATTGCTGTGTATTCATTCCATTGCGTGATCGACCAGCCCCCCGCGTCCGGCATCTCCGAGGTGGTGCTTGCCGCGCCGGAGCCGAGCGCGCTGTAGATGTAGGCGTCCGTCCACTCATATACGTCGCCGGGAATGTCCCAGATGACGTTGCCGTTCTGGAGTACCGCCGTGCGCAACTGCGCTTTGTTGGCGGCGCCGGAAGAGTAGCCCGTCGCCGACCATTGCTGGCCGGTGCCGTAGTAGCCCTTGTCGTTGTCTGTGGAGCCGCCGCTTCCGGTGCCGCGAATTTCGCACGATGAAGCGACGTAGGCGTTGCTTGCGTCTTCCATGTTGAGCATAAGATTGCAGCCCGACACGACAGGGTCGGCTCCGGCGGTCGCCGCCAGCGAGCTGGCGGGAGAGTTGTCGGTGTGGCCGTTTGCAAGCTGAAGCCCCGCGTCGGCATCAAGGTCGTTGATTGGCAGGGTAGCGATTTGGGTGGCGATGGTCATCCACTCTTGATCGGACATCAAATGGTAGCCGGTACCGAGTGCCTCGCACTCAGCGCGGGCGTTCACTTGAGAAATGGATACCCACGGGCTCCCCGCCGCCGTGGAGACTGCGTTGCCGGAGCCGTCATCTTTTGCCTCGTACTTCATGGTACAAAAGCCGGGATTGGTGCCGTACTTGGCGCTCCCCGGCACCCAAATATAGCCAGAGGGGCACGACTGTTCTATCGAGCCGGCGATAAGACGGTTTTCAATTTGGAGGTTGCCGGTGCCGGAAATGCTGACGGTGAGCGTGGGGCACGCACTGCCGGAGCAAACGAGGAGGTTGTAGTCAGGCAGGCGCACGTTGCCGCCGGAAGCCGAGATCGTAAGGTCGCCGGAAGCATCTACATACAACTGCGAGTAGCGCGTGGCGTCGTATGCGAGCGTAAACTGCGCGCTGCCTATCGTGTCTACCACCGAGAGCTTCGTCCACGGTGTCGAGGTGCCGGTGCCGGTGTTGCCAGTTGAAGACACCACGAAGGCATTCCCACCCGCGTTGAAAAGGGAGGTAAAGAGATTGGTCGAGCTTGCGGTCGTCGCAAAAGAGTTGGTGGAGGTGGAGTTGGTAAATGTGCCGTTCGTCGCCGTGAAGTTTGTTGCAAACGCGTTGGTGGATGTCGCATTTGTTGTGGTGGCGTTTGTGAATGTCGCGTTTGTCCCTGTGATTGTCGTCGCGATGAGATTCGTGATGGTCGCGGCAGTCGAGGTGAGCGTGTCGATGATGCCCGTAGTGAAGCGACCGAGCGTGGCAAACATATTTGTAGTTGTCGCGGACGTGCCGGTCGCGTTTACGAACGTGAAGTTTTGGAGGGTTGTCGAAGCGTTGACGAGCAACTGCTGAAAGCTCGACGCCGTGACGGTAGATGTAGCGGTAAGATACGGGATAGTAATCGCGCCCGAAAGTGTCTGCGCTCCTGATACTGTGAGATTGCCCACGAGCGTCAAATCGCCAGAGAGTGTACCGCCGGTAAGCGCAAGATAATTGCTCGCGGTTATCCCGTCCGGAATATCGGCATCGGTAAGTCCTGAGACGCCCGATACCGTAATGCTCGAAAGCGAGGTGCCGGAGAGATTGTCGATTCGACCCATGAGCGCCACAGTGCTCATGATGCCGCCGCTTGCGTACGAGGTTGCGGGAGCGGGATAGGTACTACCGTACACTGTCCGCGCGAATACGTTCGATAGGTCGGCGAGCCTGCCGGATAATTCGGTTTCCGTCACATAGTTGCTCCCTGAGGCGGGAGACGTTTGTGTTGTCTGTAGTATGCGCTCGACAATTGGCTGGGTGATGTATTGATTGACGATGGTTGCTTGCTCCGAGTTTGCTTGCGGTGAGCTTGTCGAGGCCGTTGAAAGTGTCGCGCTACGGTTCGGTGATGGAGATGGAGATGGAGATGGAGATGGAACAGTCGGCTGCGTCGCGGCGGGAGCGAACTGCTCCGCGACTTTCCGGAATTTCGCTTTGACCCAATGGGAGATGCCTTCCCACGCCGATGCGACGTTTGCCAAAAGAGCGCTAGGGCTTGAGGTAATATTGTTTCCCTGTGGTGCCGGTTCCGGTTTGAAACTTGGAGGATTGACCCCCGTATTAAGAGGCGCTATGACGCTTGCGAATTGAGCGGGCGATGGACTCGATTCCAGGCCGGAAATTAAATTCTGGACGGGAATCCAAAAAGACAGCGTGTTCTCGTATGCCGCCTCAAGTATCGTCTGCGCGGGAGCGTTATAGGCTGGGCTAGCGGCAAGCGCTAAAGAGGGAGCGAAAAGCGCGAGGCACGAGAGAGAGAGAGAGAGAGAGAGAGGAAAAAATGCGGCGGAAAGACGTTGCTTCATATGTGGATTTATTCTATCACGTCACCCCCCCCCGCATCTTCCGCGTGGGGATTGTCCACAGGCTGGATGCGCGCCGCTAAAAAATCGCTGTTTGCATTAGGGATACGAATCATCCTATACTCTGCATGGGTCAACAACAGGGAGGCAGCCATGCCGACCAGCGTTCCTTTGATACCGAGAGAAACGGGAATATACCGGTGTCTCTCGCGACTGCCGACGCCGCTTGCGTGGCTTGTGTTGTGGCTTGCGGGGGTTGTGTTGATACTGATTGTGGTGGGGGGGGTGGCCATCGTGTGGTCTTCGGTCTCGATTGCTTCGCCGCAAACGCGGGAAGGACGCAATGCGCCCGCCCCGTTCATGCATACGCTGTTCTGTCTGCGGTATCCGGCCGAGTGCGCGGTGCGCGACGCTTCGCCGGACTGGGTGCAGATTGGGGAGCTGGAGAAACTTCGGCAACTCGCGACGGTCAATAGCGAGGTCAATCGTGAAATAGCACCCGAAAGAAATACCCTCGGCCTTGCGGGCGAAAAATGGCTCGTGTGGCCGAAGCAGGGCGACTGCAACGACTACGCCGTCACCAAACAGTACGAACTTCTACGGCGAGGGTGGCCGTCGAGAGTACTCCTGCTAGCAGAAGTGGTCGTGCCGGACGGGGAGCACCACTTGGTACTCGTCGTCGCGATGGACAAGGGCGAGCTCGTGCTTGATAACCTCCGTGGCAACATCACGCCGTGGGAGCGGCTCCCCTATCGCTGGATGCGGATACAATCGCCGGACAATCCGCTATTCTGGCAAACTCGCACAAACTGGGCTCCGGGGTGATGTACATTCTCGCTGCAAGCAGTGGGCTCAGAAGAAATTCTGAGCCTTTTCTTTATCTGCATTTTTCCCAATCATGCGCCGCCCCAACCGCCGCAGGCGGACCCGCACACGACCCTTTCCCCATTCCACTAGACTGTTTTTTTGGCGGGGGGAATACGAATCCAGCAGGGAGGAAAGGGTCGTGTGCGGGGTGCGACGCCGTACTCGGCGGCGCGGGGGCGGCGGTTAGCATCACCACGCGGTCGAATCGTACGACAGAGTACAAAGCCACCTCGCGCGCGGAGCGCGCGAGTCAATCGAGGTTTTTGCTAAAGTAGGTTCGAGCGGAGTACAATAGGGACTCAAGTTTCAAAGCAAGAGAGGTTTCGCCGCCGGAGAGGCGCGCGGCGCGAAGCGCCGCGTAGGGGGGAATGGGGTTTCCGCGCGCTTCGCGCGCGTGGAGGAGGTTCAGAAAATGCAAAGTCCGAAAACTTTTTGGAGGGGAACTCAAATGCATAGCTTAATGCAAATACAGAAGCACCAATAAAGGTGTGCTTTGCCCCGCCCGCCCGTGCGCGCACGAGATTGTCCATCCCTCGCCGTTTTTGAGGAACATTGTAAAACGGCGGGGATGGCTCCCCAAAATGCAATGCGGTATGATATTTGTGATATGAAGTATTTCCTCTACGCTAGAAAATCTACCGATGTTGAGGACAAGCAAGTACTGTCTATTGAGGCGCAACTCACGGAGTTGCGCGCGCTCGCGCGAAAAAATGAGCTAGAAATCGTCGAGGAGTTTGTCGAAAAGAAATCCGCAAAGGTTCCAGGTCGCGCGATATTCAACGACATGATGTCGCGCATTGGGCACCGCGAAGCGCAAGGAATTATTTGTTGGAAAATTGACCGCCTCGCGCGCAATCCGGTGGACGGCGGGCAAGTGCAGTGGCTATTGCAGCAAGGCGTTATTCGCCACATTCAAACGCACGACCGCTCGCACTATCCGAACGACAATGTGTTGATGATGTCCGTTGAGTTGGGAATGGCGAACGAGTATGTACGCCAACTTGCGGCGAACACCGCTCGCGGTTTGCGTCAGAAAGCGCGGCAAGGTATCTACCCCGGCCTTGCCCCTATCGGCTACCTCAACGACGCACGCACAAAAACGATTCGCGTCCACAAAAAACACGCCGCGCTTGTGCGCGAGATGTTTGAAAAGTACGCGAGTGGAACGACGACACTTGATGCGCTGGCCACGTGGTTGGAAAACGCGGGCGTGATGTCAAAAGGAAATCGTCGCGTTCATATCTCGCGCATCTCATTCATTTTGCAAAATCCGTTTTACTACGGACACTTCCGCTACGCGGGCGAACTGTACGATGGTACGCATACGCCGCTTATTTCAAAATCTTTGTATGACAAAGCAGGCGCAGTGCTCCGCTCGCGCGGCCGTGTGCTAAATGTAAAAACCGATCCCGCGCCGTATTGCGGCCTTCTGCGATGCGGCTTCTGCGGCATGGGCATCACGGCCGAGGTGAAAGAGAAGCGGCAGAAAAACGGCAATGTCCATCACTACACTTACTACCGCTGTACTCGCAAGAACAAGGCCGTGAAATGCAAGGAAGCGCCGATGCGAAGCGAACTATTGGATTCGCAACTTTCGGCGCTTCTTGGCGAGTACGCCATGCCGCAAGAATGGGTATTGCCCTTGTCGGCGATGCTTGATGTGGAGGGGGCCAACGCCTCTAAAACGGCGGCGGAGGCCGTTCAAGGACTGCGGGACAAAGTTTTTGATATTTCTAACAAACTTGAACGTCTCACGGACGTATACGTTGCGGAGGATATTGAACGCGAAGATTACTTGTCCCGCCGTCGCGCTCTCATTGGAGAGCGCCGGACGATTGAGGAACAAATCGTCCGTCTTGAACGAGCCCCTTCTGCTTGGGTTGAACCTGTCAGAAACTGGATACAAGACGCTTCGCGTCTTGGTGAAATTGCAGAATCCAAAGATATTCCCTCCAAAAAATCCCCCCTCCAAAAAGTTTTCGGATTGAACCTCTCAATCCACGCGCGCGAAGCGCGCGGAAACCCCATTCCCCCCTACGCGGCGCTTCGCGCCGCGCGCATTTCCAGCGGCGAAACCTCTCTTGCTTTGAAACTTGAGCCGAAGGCCGGAATTGAACCGGCGACCCACCCCTTACGAAGGGGTTGCTCTACCAGCTGAGCTACTTCGGCGCTCGACCATAGTACGCGAACTTGAGCGGTAATTCAAACCTTCATTTACATATCATTCGCACTGGCGTATCCTGCCGCAAGGACTGCAAACAGGAGGAACAATGTCCGCCACTAACTTCGGCCAAGTGACCGAAACGTATCGATTCGGTAACGAATTGTGGGTAACCATCTGGGACCTCGAACACAAGGAACAGCGAGCAGCCCGAAATGCCGCTTCGCCGCCGGTTACGACCGGTTCGTATGTAGAATTCGTCCTCAAGAAGGGCAAGCCGGTGCGCGTGCGTTTGGCGGCCGAATCGCTAATCCCCAAAGAACTTCTAAAAAACCGGGTCTTCTGACCGCCGTGTGCCGACCGCGATGGTCGGCACTTTTTTATATCCGCTACGCTCTACGTGAGCCGAGAACCGGAATCGGGATTGGCGCCCTTCGCTATCCCGCCCGTGGCGGGATGCGAGTCCTGCCCGGCCTCACGGTTGCGCGTACTCGCGCAACATCGCTCCGGCTTTCAATCCCGGGCGCAGCGTGCTTGAGCACGCTGCTTTCTCGGCTCAACTTATCGCTACGCTCTACGTGAGCCGAGAACCGGGTTGGCGTCAGGTTGCTAAGCTCGAGGACTCGCTAAGCACCTCCTGCCCGGGCGCAGTCGTCGCCATGCGACATACTTTGCGCCTTTCAATCCCGGTCCGGCATGTGCGCAAGCACATGCCTTCTCGGCATTCACTACGTTCATGAGCCGAGAACCGGGATTGAACCGGTGACCTCGTCCTTACCAAGGACGTGCTCTACCAACTGAGCTATCTCGGCACTACTTCGCTTCGATGTACATCGAAGCTTCGAAGGGCATGATGTGGTCATTTCTTACCACCTCTTGTCCGCCGAAGCTCACATGCAATTTGAGCGTAGGTGGGGCTATCTCGGCGTAACGTCAGTACAATACTACAGATAGTCGTGGTACTCAAATGGGCACAGCCCAATACCCGCAAGTGACAACCTGAGCACCGCCGCCTGCTTGACGTAGTGGTATAAAGTGTATAATGTACACTTAGTCAGTTCTAAAGGAGAAACGACCATGAAAACACAGAAACGAAAGATTGGCGGCCTCGTCATGAGGCTCCAGGCGCAGCGGATCCACGAAGGATGGCAGAGCATCTTGCGTCATGTGCAGAGTGAGAACGACCATATGGTAGTCGGGCTCGGGGTGCATGGAGGTCTGCGAACCAAGCGAGACCCCCTCACCTACCCCGAGCGGGCGCACATGCTCCGCGAACTATTCACCGAGTCAGAACTCACCATCATCCCGGTGTACGACAACCCGCTTTCCAACGAGCGGTGGTCGCGTAATCTAGATCGCGCTCTCGACGTGCGCTTCCCGAACGACACTATCCGTCTCTACGGCTCGCGAGACAGCTTCATCCCCTTCTACAGCGGCCGGCACGAGACAATCTCGATTACGCCGAGGGTAGTGCACAGTGGGACAGCGGTCAGGAACGAGGCGACGATGCCCACGACCGAAGAAGGCAGGGCTGGGATCATACACGCGATCAACTCCCGTCCCGATCTTGCGTACTCGACAGTCGACATCGCGATTCTCGATCGTGCTCGGCAGCAGGCGCTTCTCATCGGCAAGCCGTCGGTATTCGACGAGTTTCTCGCCTTCCCTGGCGGGTTCTTGGATCCGACCGACGAAAGTCATAAAGCCGCAGCCGTGCGCGAGCGCCACGAAGAGGTACTCGGCATCGAGACCGGCTCGCTTACCTGGGTAGGCCAGACCAAGATGCAGGACCCGCGGTATCGCAGTGCGAGCGATGGTACGCACACTACGCTCTTTGCATGCGATTACCTCGGCGGCACACCACGCTTTGGCGACGACGCCGAGACAATCCAGTGGGTAAAGCGCGAGAATCTAGAAAAGGTTCTGGTGCCGTGGCACAGGCCGCTCGCAAAGATACTCGAAGCGCATTGGTAAGAAAAAAATATCCCCGGCATCGTGATGATGCCGGGGATTTGTTTGTGTGGAGAACGGTCTAGACCAGCACATCTTGCGCGATACGACCCTTGTCTCCAAAGATCTTCTTATAGCGCTCGACTTCTTCCTTCGGACCTGTCGCCTTCGAAACGTTGTCCGAAAGCTTCACGACAGGCTTTCCGTTGGCAGAGACTACTTTGCAAACCATCGATATCGGTCTGAAGAGGTTGTCTCCGGTGTAGCAGCCGCGGAAATCGTTCGTGAGGTTGGTGCCCCAGCCGAACGCGATGTTGATACGTCCGCGGAAATGGTCGGCGATCTTGATCATCGGCTCGACATCGAGACCATCCGAAAAGATGATGAGCTTCTCGCGAGGATCGATACTGTGCGACTTGAGCCAACCGATGTAGCGCTCGCCGCGTGTGATCGGATCTCCAGAATCTTGTCTGAACCCTTTCCAACTCGTAAGCCACTCAGGCGCATGGTCCAAGAACTGGTCGGTGCCGTAGGTGTCGGGCAGCATGATACGAAGCCCATCACCATACAATTCCTGCCATCCTTCGAGGACGTCGTATTGCCCCCGCTCGGTGGCATCCGGAGTTCCGTACGCGAGTGCCGTATGAACCATCGGCAGCTCGTGAGCATTAGTACCAATAGGAACGAGGTCGTGATGGAACGCCATCCAGGTATTTGAGGTACCGGTAAATTGCGAGCCCATCATGTCACGCGCAAGACCGATGGCATATTCCTGCCAGAGGAAGCTGTGCCGCCTACGCTGGCCGAAATCCGCGAAGCGGATGTCGGGATACTCGAGCAATCGCTCGAATTTACGGTAGAGCTTGTCCTTGGCACGCGCATAGAGGATATCGATCTCGCGATCTTTCATGAGCCGCATCCGCGCACGGTAGTAGAGCTCGGACACGATCGCAAGCGCGATGGTCTCCCACGGACTCACATAGTGCCACTCTCCCTTGAACGAGAGCTCGATATCGGCCCCGTTCTTCGAGAGCTTGTATGGTGGCAGCCTGAAGTTCTTGAGAAACGACAGGTATTCTTCGCTGAACATGTTCTTGCCGTAGACATCCATGCCGCGCAGATACGAAAGATCCGTGCGACTGAAGCGCAGCGACCTGACATGCTCGAGTGCTCGTTCCAATTCGGCAATATCGACGATGCCACCGACCGGAATAGTAGCGTCACGCACGATGAGCTTGAACTCAACTTCGCGTATGCTTCTATACAGCTTGAAGATGAGCTGTCCCATGGTGAACTTGTAGAAGTCGATGTCCATGAGCGAGCGCACCGGTGGTGCATAGGTAGCAGCATGTTCTTTCTGTGCTGCGACGAAATCAAACGTTCGCATCGTGAGTCTCCTCTGTTGTACTGACGTCAAAGAGCTATTTCTGTTTTCTTACAGATCTTCTGCCCCGAACAGATTCGGAGCAGAACGCTAAAAGAAAAAGTAAAGGATAGCTGGGCAACCATGGCTGCCCAGCTAAAGAGAGAATTATGCTACGCCGCGAGGGCAGACTCCTTCTCACGGAAGAATTCGTCCGTAAGATACCCGTCGGCGATTGTATCGCGACGGTCGAACCCGAAAGCGCGGCGCGTCTTGATGAGGGTCGGTGGCAGCTTGTGCCGCTTCCCTTCATACGAGTACTGCATCCAGGCCCATTCGAGATCTTTCACGAAGGCGCTTGCCGTCGGAAAATACTTCGAGACGAGTCCTGACTCGCACCCGATGAAGCTCTCGAGCGTACCGGTACGGTAACTCGCGAGAATATCAGCGGGGCTCTTTCGCTTGTCTTGGAACGCCTGCAAGAGCTTGTCGTGGTACGGATAGCGGATCGGATCGCCCTTACCCTCGTCGACGTTCTGGTCCTTTGAGAGCTCGGCCGACGGCACGATATCGATGATTCCTTGCGGAATCGCATCGAAACCTTTCAGCCTGTTGTGATGTTTGGCGAGCTCGTACACCTGTCCCTTCCAGTCATCGCCAAAGAAGCTGGCCGTACCCGCACCGTCGCCGTACTCGGTAAAGTAGTTGAGCGCGACTTCGGTCTTGTTGCCGTTGTTCGAAAAGCCGCACTTACCACCGATGCGTCGCGCCTCGACGGCAGTGACGTCCGCTTGCACTTGCCCGCGCAGCCGACCTTGGATGTTTTCCTTGTCAAACGATGCAATATTCGAATATCCCGCATCGCGCAAGAGCTGCAAACGACCGTCATACTGCGATTGGATAGGTATGACGCGATACTCGATACCGAGGTTCGCGGCACACTGTCGCGCCAGTTCTTGCGTGGTCTTCGAGTTGAACTCGGTCGGCATATTGATAGCAAGGATCCTTTGGGGCCCAAGAGCTTCTACAAGCATCGCCGCCGAGACCGCCGAATCGATACCGCCCGACAGCCCGATGATCACCCGTCCATACGAGGCATAGAAGTCGCGCATGGCTTCGATCGTCATCGCGTAGTTCTCGGCAACACCGGTGAGCCATGCGCTCTTCTGCGGCTTCGTTTCGGTAGGATTAAAGACGAACACCCCCTCTTTGTTCTGAGGAGCTGCCCATCGCATCTCGCCGTCGTCACCGAGAAACTCGGAAGCCCCGTCGAACCACACCAGGTTTTTGGCGTTGTTCTGGAGGCCGACGATGTTCGCGTAGAGGATAGGGGCCTTTGCGTCGCGTACGCGACGCACGAGCATCCCCTCGCGGGCATGCCACTTGTCTGCCGTCCACGGTGAGCTCGAGATGTCGACGAGAAGATCGACGCCATGGAGACCGTAGGCCTTCGATGGCTTTGCCGAATACTCATCTTCCCAGAGGTCTTCGCAGATTGCGACGCCGAGCTTGATCATCTCGTCGTCGATGGCGATTGGAAACGGCTGCAACAGCTGCCAAAGATGATCGATCCGTCCAGCCTTTCGCATCTCCTCGAACAACTTGGTCGAGGGATAGAAATGCCGCGAGTCGTCGAACATCCGGTAGTTGGGCAGATTGGTCTTGGGGATCCAGCCGTCGAGAACGCCGTTGTGCACCCACTTTCCGTTTTGAGCGACGAGTGCAGCATTGTACTTTCGGATGCGGCCGTCTTCGCCGATGCGATAGAAGTCGGCTCGAATCGAGCCAAAAACGATCGCACAATCAACGCTCGCCGCTTTCAGAACTTCGTTCGCCTTCGACAGATTGCGGATGAACGATTCGTCTTCCCAGCGATCGCCGAGGAGATACCCCGAGAGACAGAGCTCGCCAAAGACGATGAGCTTTGCACCCTGAGCTTTCGCTTCGGAAACGAACTTCAGGGCGTCTGCAAGATTCTTCCGGATGTTTCCTGGCTTCGGTCGCATCTGCGCGACCGCTATCTTGAAGTTGAGTTTCGTAGACATAGATTCTCCTTTTTTTTCCTTTGAGTTAAAGAACTGATTCTTGTAAAGCGTCCAAAACCTTTGGGCGCTTTATAAAGAACGGTTGTCCCAAGATTATGTACTCGGGACAACCGAATGATGCGATTACGCCTTGAGTGCCTTCTCAAGTAGCTTGTCGGCAAGATCGGTCATGATCTTGCGACCGAAGAGCTCGTCTCTCCACTCCGTGGGAATGCCAGCAAGCTCGAAGTGTGCGCCCAAGAGACCGCCAGCGATAGCACCATAGGTGTCGGTATCACCGCCGACCGCAGCGACCTTAGTGAGTCCGTCGCGGAAATCACGTGCCGTCAGGAACGCCGACAGTGCGATACGAAACGAGATGAGTGCCTCGCCGCTGTTGGGCCAAATCTCGGCCTCGGTCGGCATAGAACGTCCCATCTTGATGACTGCCTCGAGCGCCTCGACGAGGACCTTATCCTTTGTTTTGCGTTCAAGGACAAGCAACTCCTCTAGGCGGTCTCGCGCGGTCATCCATGCGACCATCGGCTCATATCCGCTGAGTGCATACGACCCTACAAGCGCATGCGCCATACAGGCGACCTGAGCCGACGGATGAATGTGGGTAATGCACGACTGCTGCCGTGCCATTTCCGTCACCTCGTTGCCGAGATATCGCAGTGCCACCGGCATATTGCGCATGAGACTGCCGTTGGTTGGCACGGTGCGCACACGTCCTTCGCGAAACGCCCGCATCGAATCTGCGTACGTCGGCTCGCGAAGAGCCGATCGCAACGTTCCACCCGAACCGTACGCCTCACCATCGGTAAGCACCGATTTGCGAGGGCCGTCGTTCCCGTGGATGAAGTCGCGAAGACGCAGATAGATGCCGGCATGATCGAACGTGTCGGCAAGGAGTCCGAAACCGAGCGCTGCGGTAAGTTCCGCGTCGTCGGTCGGATGTCCCTTTTCGACAATACGCTTTCGCGTAAACGGCTCGATGTAGTCGTGCGGAACGAGTCCGCCGCGACTCATCAAATCGGCGAGCACTCCGCTCGCTTTCATGGTCTCGTAGGGTGCAAGCAATGCATCGCCTGCAAGCACACCGACCATCGCACCTCGTGCGCGGTCTCGTAGCGTTATCGTCATGTCGTTCCTTTCGAATTCAAAGAACTGGTTTCTACTGTTGTAGCGACATTCGAACCATTTCGAATGCCCCAGACAAAAGTTGAACTGCTTAAGGACCTCCTCCCCGGGCGTTGCCCGGGGTTTCCTTTTGACGGCATGAGGAC
>CAZYLZ010000014.1:0-25464 GCA_964648335.1 uncultured Candidatus Saccharibacteria bacterium
GACCCGGGCTCGAACCGGGGACCCTTCCCTCTTCAGGGGAATGCTCTACCAACTGAGCTATCCAAGCGCGATTAGAATCCTAGCATAGAGACGTCTTTTTTTCACCGTCCCTACTGGGTCGCAGGTTGCTTTGGCTGCGACAGGTACGAGTACCCTGGGATCTTCTGGAGGGCGCCCTGCAGCTCTTGAATCTGCAGCTGTACCTGCGCACTCGTACCCTGCACCTGGTGCGCCGTGTTAAGCATGCTGTTTACTACCGGCTGAAGGTAGGTAACGTAGGCCCACAATGGCAGCCCGAGGAGAAGCGCGTACCAGAGGAGCCTGAATATACCGCCCAGAAACGCGTTGCGGCGCATGCCCTTGAGCATTTTATTGTTCTCGCGCTCTATCTTGTAGGTCTGCTCAAGTAACTCTCGATCAGTCGGTTGCATGAGGAATATTTTAACATGCACACAGAACCGTTAACATAAAAACAAGGAAAACCGCCTGACATTGCTGTCGAGGCGGTATGCTGCGCGAGAAAAACCTCAGTCACCACAGGTAGTTTCTGGATCAGGACACTTAAAGTGTCTGCAGAACCCGTCGGTACCGACGTGGTAATCCTTCGCGATAGAGTACAGTGGGTATGCGTGGCGAACTCGCGCTTTACAGTCAATGCAGAATGACCCTATTCCCGCTCGCTCCCGACACATGGCTTCGGTCACGCTCGTAGCATAGGTATTGAGTATCTGTTCGCGCTTTAGCGACACCGATTCGGGTACAGATCCCGCAAGCAGTGCTAGCACATTGACCATGTTGAGAGGAATGCCTTGAAGAGTGGCGGTTGCTTCGTCTTTTCCCGTAACGAGATAAAATTTAGCATCGTTCACGTTCGGACTATCTACGATGAATCCGCGCTCGGCGTAGCGAAAGTTTCGATCATGATGTGCAGCTAACTCTTGCTCAGACACTTTGCGTAGCATTGGAGAGCTCCATGAAAACAAGTTCAGAACTGGAGCCAAGCTACAGTGTTTTGAACAGCTTTGCAATATTATTTTGTGGCCCCGGCCTGCCACCTTCAGGGTGGCTCACAGCCAAGCTGCTGCGGTCTGCGACCATCAAGGGTGCGAGCACAAGCGTTCCGCCCTTGTGACCTCGGTCGTTTTTTGCTAAAAACGCCTCCGGTCGCGCCTCACAGCCAAGCTGCTGCGGCGAGCACAAATCTGCGCTTGCTCGATTTGTGCTCCCGGCCGGAATCGAACCAGCATTAACCCCTTAGGACGGGGCAGTTCTATCCATTGAACTACGGGAGCAATCGCCTTTTGTCAGGCGTATGCATCGTAGCATATCAAAAGCTGACCAGACACCGAGGTTATTTGACTAACTAATTTTTTTGTGCTAATACAACTTCAGGTTCCTTAACACGGAGACGTACATGTCACAGATCGACGCGGCTCGATCCTTTTACCGGGATCTTAGGCGCAAATGCGTGGAAGTAAATCGATTCATCTACCCCATCGATCCAGTATATGTCTGGTACCGCTGGTATCAGTCGATTGTATCGCAAGCAAAGACGCTGGCATCGTTCGTAATTGGCGCTTTCTTGATCGGCAAGTTTGTCGAGACTGGTTCGTTGAGCTGGTCACTGGTGATAAGCGGTATCACCGCCTATGGCGTCTACCACAGCGTTTCGGGGATCCTCGAATCCATGATGCGCGAACGTAACGCCCTCTTTCGAACGAAGCTCTCTACCAAGCTCGACCAGACGCTCATGACTAAACTAATGTCTCTCGATCTGGGAAGGCTGGTCGACCCTGCGTTTGTCGAGCTGACTCAGATGGCGCGCAGGCGTGGCTCGAGCTCGATACAGCGCCTCTGGTATTCGCAAATAGAGTTCTTCGGAGCGCTCACTGGTCTTGTCGCAAGCGCAAGCCTGCTTTTGGTCCTCGATCCCCTGCTTTCGGTCATGGCCCTTGTGGTCGCTGTCCCGAGCATGGTGAAAAAGTGGTTCTACGAAGAAAAGCACCGTGAGCTCGATCTTCAAGAGACGATCGTACATCGCGAGATGTTCGAGATCAATCATGTGCTCACGTGGCCGCGTTCGAGCGTTCTGACACGTATGCTGCGATTCGGAAGCCCGCTTTTGCAGCGCTATACAGGTCTCACCGAGGTTCTTTTCGAGAATGTGCGGGCACTAGCTCGGCTCGAAAAGCGCTGGTCTATCGGCGTGGGGCTCACTACGCTCATCGGCACCATCCTTGTTTGCTCATATTTTGCCTCGGGATTGGTGGCTGGAAAATATTCCGTCATCCAGATCGGAGCAATCATCGGCAGTTTCCGCATGGTGACTGACGGCATGAGCAGATTCGCATGGACAATGACCGACATAGAGAACGAGCGACGCGACTACGGGTATCTCGAGAAATTCCTCGCGACCGTGCCGCTGGTAGACGAAGCTCACTCTTGCAGCATTTCTCTCAAAACGACGCCTGAGCTCGTGTGCGAGGCTGTTTCGTTTGCGTATCCACGCTCAGACAAACATGCACTTAACGACTGCGACATTACAATCCGACCGGGAGAAAAAGTCGCGTTCGTCGGTCCAAATGGCTGTGGAAAGACTACCTTGTTGCGTCTTCTGGCAGGCATCTATCGTCCGTCAACGGGAAATCTTTGGATCAACGCACGGCCGATCGATACAGTCTTGCAGGAAGCGTGGCTCAAGCACATGGTCTTGGTTACCCAGGACGCACACCTTCCCGACCTCGATCTCATCTCTTCGCTCACGGGTCACGCCGAGAACAGAGAGAAAGATCGGCTTGGGAAGGCGCTCGTCTTCGCAGGCGTGGACTCGTTCATCGACGAGCTTCCGTATGGGCTCGAGACCTGGATCGGTGCCGAATGGGAGAAGGGCCGAGGATTCTCGTCGGGACAGTTGCAGCGACTTGCCCTTGCAGCCACGTTCTATCGATTCCTTGATCCCGATGTCTACATAGGCATGTTCGACGAACCAACGGCAAATTGCGATGCTTCGACGAAGGCACGCTTCTATCATTCGGTGACAAAGAGTCCCGAATTCGAGCATAAAACCGCTATCGTCACTTTGCACGATCCGCTGTACCTTCAGTTTTTCGACCGTGTCGTGCTTTTTGAGAAAGGACGTGTGGTCAAGGATCTACGCGGACTAGAACAGATCCAAGAGTATCGCGCCGATATAGCGCTAGCTCTCTCGCACGATCTGTAACAAAACGACCCGTCGCCAATCTCTTGGCGACGGGTTTTCATTTTGTGCGGTATCGCCTAAATATGGAGAATCTCCCTGAGTTTATCTTCGTCGAAGCCGACGATGGTCTCGTTGCCGATAGATATTACCGGCACTCCCATCTGTCCGCTCTTCTCGATCATCTCGCGGCGCTTGTCGAGGTCTTTGGCGACGTCGATGTCGGTGTACGAGACCTTGTTGGCGTCGAAGAATTCCTTCGCCGCGTGGCAGAAATGGCAGGTCGGAGTGCTGTAAATGGTTACTTGGGCCATAGAGATAGATATGACTTATAAGGACGTACAGTATAGCAAACCTGTAAGGACCGCGCTGTGTACAACACAACACTGGCATTTTAAAGCAAATACGCTATGATGACTCGACTTTGGCCCTAACAATCACGGCGATGCCGACATCAGCACCCATACCCAAACCGACAAAGCGGAAATCCGCCAAAAAGAAGAAACCGAAGAACGGCTATAAGAAGCTGTGGGGCTTTGGTATCGAGGATGCAAATACGGGCAACTTCGACATCACGCACGACGGCAAGTTCCTTGTGCGCGAGGGTAACTACCAATACAACCTGTACGACGTGGTAAAGAAGTACGGCACGTCAACCGAGATCTACTTCCCCACCGTGGTTGAGACCCGCGTACGCGACCTGCTTGAGACCTTTAACGCATACATTAAAGTTCTCGGCTATAAAGGAAAATACCGCTATCACTATCCGATGAAGGTAAACCAGAACAAGGAGTTCGTCCTCCCGGCAGTCGCCGAGGGAGCCAACCTCGATGTCGCCTCAGCTAACGAGCTATTCTTGGTAAAGCGCATGATCGAACAAGACCGCTTCAATAACAAGATCCGCGTCATGTGCAATGGCCCCAAGACCGAGAAGTACATGGATCTCATCGAGGAGTTGCGCGGTAAAGGACTCATCGTGATCCCAATAATCGAAGACTCGGTCGAGCTCGCTCGCATGCAAAAGTTCAAAGGCGAGGTCGGGATCCGCGTCGACCTGAACGTGAAGGTCGACAGCCACTGGGACAAGCGCTTCAACCGTTTCGGATTCACTGAGGACGAGCTCTTATCTTTGGGCAAGATACGCAACCTCTCAGTCCTCCATTACCACATATCGAGCCAGATCGAGCACATCGACGGCTTTGTGAAGCCGCTTAAGCGCGCCCTCGAGCTCTATGCCAAGATGCGCGTCAAAAACCCCGGGCTCGACACGCTCGACATCGGCGGTGGCGCAGGTGTCCCGTACAACAAGCATCGCCGTTTCTATACCGGCAAGACGCTCATCCAAAACATCGTACGTACGGCAAAGAATCACTGCGATCACCTCGGGGTCAAACATCCGAATCTCGTCACCGAATGGGGCCGTTACGTCGTAGCTCCTGCACAAGTGACTATCTACAAAGTCATTTCTGAGAAGTCGGTCTCGAACAAGGGCGGAAACAAGTGGTATGTCGTCGACGGCAGCTTCATGAACGACCTTGTCGACACGTGGGCACTCCATCAAAAATGGCATGTTGTACCCGTAAACGGCATGAACTCTAAACGGATGCAAAAAGTGTGGCTTGCCGGCAGTTCGTGCGACAGCGACGACAAGTACACCGGCGGATCCTACGTTTCGCTGCCAAAGCTCGACGACCTCGACGAGCTCTATGTGGCATTCTTGGACACCGGTGCATATCAGGATTCGCTTTCCTCGCACCACTGTCTCCTCTCGTCACCCACCAAACTCATAGCCCAAAATGGCGAGATAAAGGTCATCCGTAAGCGCGAGACTCCTGAAGAAGTCGGGAAGCAGTTCGGTTGGTAGACACTTTTTGCTATCCACGTTCATACCTGAACCTTAATGGACTTTTCATGGCAAATAGGATTAAATTGCCGTGGAGCTTGGGCTAGCGTTTGCGTACAGGAGGTCACCATGCCGGTGATAATCAAGGACAAGTTCGTCAAAAAGAGCGATGATGGTTGCACTGCCAATTGGATCATCGGCGAGCGCGACAACGACGATCCACGGAGCTGGAAGCGGGTCTGGTGCAAGTTCGTCGAAGATGCTCGCGACATCCTCTCGGCCGAGAGCTTTGCTACCAAGGCGCTCGATTATCCCCCATCTGAGCGGGAGATCGAGACTCAGAAGCGGAAGCAATTCTTCTTCGTCGAGCCCTATCAGGCCTGACAACCACCCATCGCAAAGCGGCGATGGGTGCTTTTTTGTGCGGGATGGGGTAATCGAAACCCCGACTAATCCTTGGGAAGGACTCGTTTTACCACTAAACTAATCCCGCATGACCGAACGGGACCATGATACCAATCCCACGGACGTCGAGCAAAGTTGCCTCACTCGCCACGAACCAACGCCCAAAACTTCTGCCAACCGGTCTTTTTGACCAGCGTGGTCGTGGCGGGAGCCTCGGGATCCACCAAGACAAGCATCCCTTCGCCAGGACGTCCCATCTGAAACTGCTGCCGCATCGCCTCTTCCTGACCTTCGGTAGTTTCAAGCCGATCGATATCGTATTTGAGCTTTGCTTCCCGCATTGATGTTTCATCGAGAGAAAGCTGAGCATGGTCGAGATTCTGTGCGGCCTCACGCTCCTTCATGCGGACCTCAAATGCCGCACGAACAAGAAAGACAACCACTACAAACAAAAGGAACGTGAACGCACGCCTTCGCCACAGCGCGGCAACCCTCGATTGTGCCTCTCTTTGCCTCCTTCCTGACATATGCTAGTATTTTAGCCTATATACGCTAGGGTCGCGAACAAAAAACTATGAGCTTTCTATTTCACAAACGGACAAAGGCGGTCGCTAAAGGCGTTTGGTACGTCGTTGCAATCATGGTAATTCTCGGTATGGTATCGGTGTTCGGCCCGGGACTTGCACTTCTCCAAGGCCAGTAAGGCGGAGCATTATCGTGGATCAAAAAAGGCCGGACATACGTCCGGCCTTTTCATGAATCCTCTCCGCTTCGCATCATCTTCACGAAGACCTCTTGGGGTATATGCATCTTGGCATGCTCGCCGCGTCGCTTTTTTCCCTCCTTTTGCTTCTGCCAGAGCTTCTTCTTTCGCGATATATCTCCACCGTACAGATATCCGGTGACATCCTTGCGCATTGCAGCGACATGACGCGATGCGATGATGCGACCCATTGCTTTCGCCTGGATCTTGAGCACGAAGAGCTGCCGTGGCAAAAGCTCTTCGAGCTTCTTCACCATTGACTCCGCTTCGGTCTCCATGCGCCGATGCGAGACTATCCTGCAGAACGCCGGTATGAGCTCTTCGGTCACGATAACGTCGAGGCGGACCACATCGGCTGGCTTCATGTCGCCGAGCTCATACGAAAGCGATGCGAATCCGGACGATACGCTCTTGAGTCGGTCGAAGAATCCGCGCATCATTTCGCGTAAGGGCATCTCGGCTTCCATCTGAACCCTGCCGTCAGGAAGGGTCTCGGTCGCGCCCGAGACGGCTTCGTGGTCGTACATAAGAAGCGACACCGGCCCCACGTAGTCTTTTTGCGTGATGATGCGCACGTGCGCCCACTGCTCGCGTACCGATACTATGGAACCGTCGTCAGGGAATTTGATCGGCGAGTAGATATTCTCGACACTTCCATCCTTCTTCGTGATTTCGTAGACTGTCGTGGGCATAGTCACGACAAGCTCGAGGTTGAATTCGCGATGCAATCGCTCGGTCACGATTTCAAGGTGTAGCATGCCCAAGAAGCCACAACGGAAGCCGCGCCCCATGATGCCTGACTTCTCTTCTTCGTACGAGATTGACGAGTCCGTAAGTCGCAACCGCTCGAGCGACTGTCGCAGGACCGCGAGATCATCCTGACTCTCAGGATATACCGACGCCCAGATTACCGGCGACGGTGGCTTGAAGCCCGAAAGGGCCGCCTCGGGCTGGCGCTGCGAGGTGACTGTATCGCCGACACGCACGATACCCGGCTCTTTGACGCCCGTCACCATATATCCGATCTCTCCGTCATTGAGTGTCTCGACCGGTACCTCGGTCGGGCGCAATACACCCACTTCGGCGACAGTAAACGGCTCGTTCGCTGCGACGAGCTTGAGTTTGTCGCCTTTTCGGACCGACCCGCCCATCATTCTTGCATAGATGATGATACCCCGATGGTCGGAGTAGCCGAAGTCGAACACAAGTGCACTCATACCCTTAGTGACTGCGACCGGCGGCGGAACGCGGTCGATGACTGCATTCAAAAGATCTGTCACACCGACGCCGGTTTTGCCCGAGCATTCGAGTATCTCGCTCTCGTCTATACCCAAAAGAATAGCGACTTCGCTTTTTACGTCTTCGACACGCGCGTGCGGCGCATCCACCTTGCTTAAGACCGGAATGATAACTCGATTGAGCTCGCGTGCAACCGCGAGCACCGATAAGGTCTGTGCTTCGACGCCCTGCGTCGAATCTACCAAAAGGATCACGCCTTCGACAGCGGTGAGTGCACGAGAGACTTCGTAAGCGAAATCGACGTGTCCGGGAGTATCTATGAGGTTGAGCGTGTAGTCTTTCCCATCCTTACTCCAGCGCATGCGCACCGGTGCCATTTTGATCGTGATGCCGCGCTCGCGCTCTAGATCCATCCGGTCGAGCACCTGATCCTTCATCTGACGCTCAGGGATCGTGCCGGTCAATTCAAGCATGCGATCGGCCAGCGTCGATTTTCCGTGGTCTATGTGAGCGATAATTGAAAAATTTCGTAGTGTATCCATGATGGTTTAGGGGGTCTCTAGAGCACAGCCTCGGCTTCTACTGAGCCGATCGGTCGGGTTCGCCATACCCGACGCTGTCCGGCCTCGAGCGCCTCGAAGCATTCGCGACTGCCGAGCAGGATGAACATCCCAAGGGCCGCCAGGAGGCCTACAAGGCCCGCCAAGGCGCCATGCAGGACTATAGCAGATAATGTGGTTGTTTCCTCTAGGGAGCCCAGTATGGTGAGGGCAAAGTAGCTTGCAGTACCCCCGGCGGTAGCTGCTGCCACACTCTCGCCGAGGACTCGTCGAATCTGTCGCAGGAATCCGTTAAATTGCCTTTCGAACATGAACATCAGGACGAATGTCCCACAAAGCACCGCAACCGAGTATGCCAGGGGCAGCATTAGCACCTCGGTACCGGGAACATCAGAAACGCGCATGAGGCTCTCGGCAAAGTAGCGTGGCAGCTGCGGACCGCGGACACTCGCAAGTACATAAGCGAGACCTATGGCGAAGAGCCCCGACACCGAGCTCACGGCAAATGGAACGAAGGATCTCCCTGCCGCATAGTAAGCACGTACGATAAGGAGAGTGAGTGCACTTGCTGCGAGCGAAAACGAGAACAGAGCGAATGCCGCAGCCGTGAGACGGGTGTCCGTCCAATCGAATGCTCCGGTTCCGAGGATGGCTCGGACTATGTACGCTCGCAACACGATGAGAAGCCCGGTCGCAGGGACAGACCAGAAGATGATGTGTCGAGCGGCGGTAGAGACATGCTCGACGAATGCTTCACGCTCGCCTCGCGAAAGCATGGCCGCCAAGACCGGAAAGGCCGCAACCGAATATGACGCGCCGATGACCGCAAGCGGCACGGCGATGAGATTGGTCGCAAAGGTGAAGATGGCGATCGAGCCTGATACGAACCCTCCGGCCAGCGAGACGAGCGCCAAAGTGACCAATTGTCCGGACGATAGCGCGAGCGTGCGCGGCAAAGACACGAGTGCGGTCCTAAGCACCACAGACCACTCATCGCGTGACATCATGATTTGGAACGTACGGAGATAGCCATCTGAGAGCACTGTCGGCAACTGCACCGAGACATGCAAGAGCGCCCCTATGATGGCTCCCCATACAAGACCCGAAAGTCCGAGTATCGGATATAGAACAACAATACCGAAGATGATCCCCCCGTTGTATGCAAGCGGGGTGATAGCGTAGAGCACGTAGCGGCTCTTGGCTTGCACTACAGCTGCCAAGATATTCGAGAATCCGAGGAGAATCGGCTGTAACAAGAGCAGTCGCGAGAGCATTGCGAGCGTCACGAGTTCATCGTGAGAAAAGCGCGGGAAAAGCGATGCTACGAGAGCTGGAGTCGCAACCCATAAGATAGCGGCACTTGCTACCATGACGAGCGCAAAGCCGCTGACTATCTGCCGAATATACGTCCGACGATCGGTATCATTGGACCGGCGTTCGAGCTCGGGTATAAGCACGTATACCGAAACGAGGGATGCCACTGTCACGAACAGGAGATCCGGAATCCTGAATGCCGCGTAGTAGAGGTCGAGCTCATGTCCTGCTCCAAAGGCATGTGCGAGAAGCCGATCGCGGACAAAAGCAAGAAGCGAAGACCCAAGGGTAAATGCCGCCAGTATGTAGGCGGCACTATGCATACCCTTAATTTCAGATGTGAATACTCGCACTATGTGCCGCACCATATGCGGCGAGTTTAGCGAGTTACCGCTGGAGTAGCAAGCACGTGCTTGCCGGTTCTCAGGTTAGCGAGGGCCTGTTGGATGTCCGGATTGTTGGGATTGAGTTTATCGAGTTTCTCGAATGCACGCAGCGCATCCGGCGTCTTTCCGACGCGATCGTAGGCCACTCCGAGGAGGTAGAGAGCGTTTGCGTAGTCAGGATACAGCTGCACCGCCTTCTCGAGCGAGATTATCGCATCCTGCGCATCGTTCGAGCGAAGCAAGAGCGCTCCGAGCCAGAACCATGAAAGAGGATCCTGCGGAGCATACTGCGCAACAGCAAGTGCCGAGTTGATGGCAGCGGTCGTAGATCCGGTAGCAAGCGCGATCTGCGAACCCAAGAAGTGCGCTGGCGCGTAGGTGGGCTTGAGCTTAACAGCCTGGCCCAGATACGCTTCTGCCTCGGCGGCGTTCGAACCTGCCGTTGCGATGACTGCAAGTCGCAAGAATGGGAACGGGTTTTGTGGGCGATCCTGGGACACATGCATATAGGCATCCTTTGCAGCATCGGACGCACCCTGAACGCCAGCACCAGCAAGGGTCTCGTACACCTGTGCCAGAGAGAGCCAGTTCTTGTAGTCGGTGGGGTCGAACACCGTAGCGGCTTTTGCGTGGTTTACCGCGTCAGTCGCGAGCGTGCGCATCTTTGCGACGAGCGCTTCCTGCTCTGCGGTAGTCTTTGGCTGCTCTGCTGCTGTCTTCGAGAGACTCACGATCGAAAGCTCTGCGAATGCGCGCTCGATGGCATCTTGCTGGGGTGCTACGGATTGAGCACGCTTGAGGCGCATGTTTGTGCCGTCGATGTCGCCTGATTGGTTGAAGTACGCGACCGTATCGCGCAGAATAAGATCGGCATCGAGAGCGCGGAAGATCGAGATTGAGCCGTACCCTACGACGAGGGTCATGACTGCGAATACGACGGGAATCTTCATGCTCATGAGCGTCCGGCTTTCGGCCTGCATGGATTCATCGTGCATCGTGCTTGCGGCGCGAGAGCCCGCAAGGATGATCGCAAGGGCTGTTGCCAACAAGGTAGTTGCAGTGACTGCAAAGCCGGGGGTGTAGAAGATGTGCAGTACCCACAAGAGGACTGTTCCGACAAAGAGCGATATAAGGAGCGGGTCCTTTTCTCCTTGACGTGCCATTGTCATGAGTGATCGGAGCGTCGTAAAGACGTAGAGCACCATGAAGAGTAGCCAGGCAAGAGCGCCGAGCACACCGACTTCGACGAATGCAGTCGGTATGTAGCCGACACCTGATGGGAAGTCGACGTCCCAAAAGAGCGTATCGTTGGTTGCAACCGGCTTGTAATTACTCCAGCTCTTGGCGAACGTATTAGGACCAGAGCCGAACATGGTGCCGCCGTTGGAATAGACGCCCTGCATGACCGACACGGTACCCTGCCATGATGGCCTGACATCGATCTCGGTGAGTTGTATCGATTGTGGAAGGACAGCCACGAGGAATGAACCTACGGTCGCTCCCACGATAGCGACTACGGCTACGATACTGAACGGGAGCACGCGCATGAGGCCTGCCATGCCGGTCATACCGCTTTTGTACCAGAAGACGAAACCGATAACGAGTGCGCTGAAGGCCAGGCCGACCCAGACGTCGAAGACGTTGGCTATGATGAGTACCACGAGAGAGAGCGCCATGGTCGCATACGCGGCCCACATGACCTGCATTGAATCGCTTTTCTTCATGAGCACTGCAGCCGCTACGAGCACTGCGAGTGCGAGGAATGCGGCAAGATCGTGCGTTGATCCCAAGAGAGTGGCGGTGATCGATGGGAGCGCCCCGCCGAGGGTGATCGTCTGCGCTCCTACCAAGATGCGCACAAGCTGGAACAATGCTGCGAATCCACCGACCGCCATGAGGAGATGTGTGCCGCGCACCGCTTTAGAACGAGAAAGTGAGATAAGGACGGTAGTAAAGCCCGCGACAGCAAGAAGTATTGCGAGCGCCGTCATGCTCTCGGCTCCTGTTCCGACGAACGATCTGGTTTTTGCTGCAGAGAACATTGCAGAAAGAAGGTATATCACTGGCACGAGCCACGCAGCTCCGAGGATCCAGCTCGTTGGTAGTGAGTCACGTACCGACTTCGAGCCGAACGCTGCGAGCGTAGTGACGAGAAGCGAAACAAATGCCACGATCGCCAGGAGTCCTATCTTAGAGTGCAGAAGCGCTCCTTGTGCCGGATATGCGGCAAGCGGCAGTACGACCAGGAGTGCAAGTGCTCCCCATTCTGAAATCTTGCTAAACAATGAGTTGAAACGTGACATGGTGACGTGCTGATAGTAAGTAGTAAATAATGCGCAATGACTATCAAACAATGATAGCACGATGAAGTAACGTGCGACGTGCGGTGCACAACCGAGATACTGTGGATACGGCACCGGTTCGTTCATATCTTTTTAAAACAGATCCGCATCTTTTCAAGACCAAGGGGTATCAAAATGCAAGAGCGGATAGGTTGCGCAATACACTAAAAGACTCGCTGCAGGCTTGTTCATTCACAAAAGAGAGCCCTTTGAGGGGCTCTCTTTTGATTCATTTCTGTGGGTGCACTGCACCACTCGCTCGAGGACTCGCTGCAGGCTTGTTTGCTCGGAAAAAAGAGCCCTTTTGGGGCTCTTTTTTCACTCGCTGCACTGCGCCTGTAAGCCGGGTTCTGTCCCGATGAGGCGAGCTTACGCTCGCACCCATCATGGGCCATCATCTGTCTGGGATCGTCGTTGCCGACAACCTCGAGCGTCACTTCCCTTTGCAGGGACACGGACTTGCATGCAGGTAGGAATTTATTCGTTGCACCTCGAGCCTTGGGGTGAGAGGTGTCCTTCGAAGCTTTACGCGAAGAAGGACCTATCACCATATAGCTCGAACTCGCCCTACGTCGCCCAAAGGCTTTGCAGGGCGTTTTCTCACTCTCGCGAGAAAACGTCTCTGTAGGCATCCCTATACTCGCGTACGACGGGCATTACCCGCTACCGTTCTGCCTTTTCTTGCGAAAAGGCGCATGCCCGGACTTTCCTCACCACCTGTTGCCAAGCGGCGCGATAGCCGAGCGCAGTGCAGGCTGCATTATAGCATATACTTGATTTATTGGGCAATGATTGTACTATCTGCGCAGATTCGGTGCATATTGTTCCGAACATCGAGGAGGAAGTCATGGATATAGCGAAAGACAGCTGGTACTGCCGCTGGTTTTTCTGGTCGGTAGAGATAGTCTCGACCTGCGCCAACTGGCAAGAGATCCGTGAACAGCGTGATGTCGACTACTACCAGACGACCGGAACGACGCTCTGCCAGTTCATGCGAACAACCCTCGTCTGGGCGCCGTTCGTGTTGTTACTTCATACAATCGTATATGCGACGTTCATCGCCGCCGTAACGATCGTGCCGTATCGCCTGTTCGGGACTACCTATCTCATACTTGCAGCCGGCACCATGGCACTCGCGGCCCTGATCCGGTATATGCCCAAGCATCTGCGCACCGCAATGGGACCAGCCACCGAAAAGGTCGCTATAGGGCTTCATAACGCGCGGATCCGGATCGAAGAGATCCACGCTTTGCACGTGGCAAGCCGGCAGCCGGGCTTTCTGCGGCTCGTCTACGAATGGGTGCTGGCAAAGAAGCGCTCGGTCTGTCCTGTCATTCGGTTCAATTGAGCAAGGGGTACGCACCATGAAAAAGTTAATCCTATCGAAAGGCATGCTGCTCTTCGTATTCCTGGCGAGCGTCTCCAGTATCACGGTACAGAAAACCGTTGCCGACTTGATCGAGAATCGTCGGACGGTGCGCACAGCAACGTGCACGGCCGAAGGGTTCACCGTCGTAAATGGCGATGTCGCTCTCGCTCTTTTGTGCGACAACCAGAAGCGCGATCTCACGTCGGCAAAAGTCATCGTGAGCTATCTCAAGAATCCAGGACCACTGACCTGTGCCGTCCATTCAAGCGGGATCAGGGAGTGCTCAGAGCGAAAATGACCCTGACCGCCTTCGATCGATACTGCCCCCGGGACGTTTGTCCTGGGGGTTTTACATATAAAAAACCACGCGACATGAGTCGCGTGGTTATCTTGTTCGTTCACTAAGCGGATTTCTGTCCCTGTCTCAGTGCTCCGACGAGCGCGTCGAGAACCGACGTGGGCACGAACATCGTATTCGAGGGATTGCGTCCCATCTCGCCGAGCATTTCGAGCTGCTTCAGCCAGCGGCCTGAATCGGTATATTCCGCAGAAGCATCATTAAGCGCCTTCGCTACCTTCTGCTGGTAACCAGCCTTGATGAGCTCGGCCTTGCCTTCCTGCTCGGCCTTAGCTCCTAATGCGATGGCCGCCTCGATCCCCGGGTCGTTGATCTTGAGGCCCTTGAGCTCAAACGACTTGATCACGACGCCCCAAGTCCGCAGGCGCTCGGAGAGCACCTTAAGAACGACATCGGCGAACACCTGCCTGCTATGGAGGAGCTCGTCGAGATCCTTGGTACCCACGGTGTCGCTCATGATAGCGACGACGCGCTTCATGACCGATCCGCGGACGTCGCGAACGTTGACGACCGCATCCTGTACGCGGCTTTCGTCGACGCACCAGGTGATGACGCCGTCGATGTCAAGCGAGACGTTGTTTTTCGTCTGCACCTTAGGTGCCACGAAATCTTCCACAACATCCTGAACCGGAACGTCTGGCAATGTCGTCATGGACAAAGGCTCGATGAAGCAGACACCCGGCCCCTTTGTCCCCGAGTAGTTGCCGCCGAACAAGAGAACCGGACGTCGGTTCCATTGCCGGACAACATTGATGCTGTTGATGGCCCACCAGATAACGCTCAGTAGGAGCGGTACGTACAGCGGGATATCGAAGCCGCTTCTCGGGCCGACCAGGTCGAGCCAAGAAGACTTGAGCACGAAGGTAAGAACCCAGATGCCCACGATACCCGCTACCGTCATAGTACGTCGATCCATTCTTGCCTCTTTCGGTTTTGATTGCTTGGCAGAACTTGCCGAATGTTTTTTACCATAAATTATGATTATAATCAACTCTCCTCGTCAAAAAGTCTCCGGGCCAAAAGGCTACCTGCACAAGGTTTTGTGCGATGTTTATAAAACCGTCATGTGCATCGAATGCGGGACCGAGACGGACATCAAGGGCTCCATCGAAGCTCGTGGCGCCAAACCTTCGACCGCCACGCGCGATCGTATCCGCAAACAGTGGCGCGAACGCTCCCACGAATAAACTTCGGCTACCATTAACGCAGACGGCCGCTCATACGAGCGGCCGTCTTTCTTCTTTTGTGGTTATCTTCAAAGGGTTAGGAAATCGAATGTAATCCGAGGCGCCCGAGCGAGATTATTCAGAGACATACTTTTAGTATGGTGATGAATATCTTGCGAAGGGCAACGTGGGAGTGCGTCGATTTCGTAAGCCTTTCTAGACGATCTCGCAGACTCCTCCGGCACATGCCAGCTCCTTCTTTTGTTCCGTCTCATCCTTCTTCTCGTAGATCACAATCTTCGAGTAGTCGATGTGTTCGAGCCGCTTGGCAAGCCTGTCGTAGGTGTCTTTGTCGCACTCTTCGTACGGAGCGAGGCGGTAGACGTGGTTCGAGCGCGGCAAGAACGAGAGTCCTCCGACAATCTCCCAGTTCTTGAACACCCAGTCGGCAACCGCGATCCATTCGTTCTCGCCGATCGAGATCGTGGTCGACGGGTTGTGCTCGGTAAAGTTGAGCTTGACCATCTTCCAGTATTCGAGCTGGTCTATCGCCGTGAGATCGTCCTTAAAGACCGATCCTGGAGGCGCTTTTACCGGGAACTCGAGCACGTAGGTCGTGGCGCTTTCCATCGACTGCCCCACTTCTGGGTAGTACGGAACACCCTGGTCCTTCATCATCTTGAACAAGGAGTCGGTAGCCGAGATGCGTACGCGCTGGATGTAGTACTGCGAGTGGCGTGGGTGCATGCCGGATGCGTTGTCGAAGGTCTTCGAGACCGTGCCCGACGGCTTGACGCAGGTAACCGAGCTCGATGCCGGAACGCCGAAGCGCTTTGCGTACTTGGCGTTCTCTTTGACTGCTGCATCGCGCATCTTCTGCATGGTCTTTGCATTGCGAACCGCTGGCGAATCCCACTGTCCGGTGATCGATACTCCCAAGAGACGCTCCTCGTTGCAGTTCTCGGTCCACTCCTTCGAGAGGTACTGGAACTTGGTGAGGGTCGACTGGTAGGTTCCCAAAAGCGCTGCGATCTTTGCCTTGCGAACCAAGGATGCCTCGGTGTCGTTTTGGCGTGCAATAACTTCGGACAAGTTACAGAACTGCTTTGACTGAAGGATGATCTCGCCGCACGGGTTCGTTCCCATCTGTGGCAAGCGTCCGCCGTGCTTTTTCTTGAGATAGTCGATACGGCGCTTTGGCATCGTTGCCTCGAGCGAGCCGCGGTTAAAGATTCCACGCTCTCCCGAGCCCGACTTCATAAGCGCAACCCACTCGTCCATGAATTCTTCGGACGTTGGCTTCTGCTCGTACACAGCAGAGTTGTTGGCGAGCGATCGGTGTGGGTCGGTGAGGTAGAACTGTCCCTTCTTCGAGTCGCGGATCATGTCGTCGTCGAGATCAGAAAGCGAGATCATCGCCGAGCGACGTACTCCGCCGGCCACAACACAGTCGCCGATCTTGCAGATGATGTCGTGCACGTCGATGTTGCGCAAGCGTCGTCCCTGGCGGCTAAAGATTGCCTGGCGCGAGAACTCGAGAAGTGATCGCAAAGGTTCGGGACCGGAGCTCTTTCCACCCATAGTCTTAAGACGTGCACCTGCGGGGCGCAGCTGCGAGAAGTCGAACGAGATGTCCTTGCCCGAGTACCAAGTCTTGAGACCCAAGGTAAGCGCATCTGCCCATCCTTCTTTCGAGTCTGCGACAATATGTGTCGGGAGCTTCTCGCCCGTCTGCTTCATGATCTGTGGGAGCTGCTGGACGTTCTGAGACTCTGCCGCCCATCCAACGCCCGTTCCACACATCGAGAGGTACATGACCTCGGCGAAGTCTTCGAGCTTGGTAGGAGCAATGAATGAACAGTTATAGACGCAGACGTTACAGCGTGCTGCTGCTGGGCCCGAAAACTGCATAGCGCGCATAGACGGCATGACCTCTTGCTTCAAGATCGCCATGCGAACCTCTGCGTATTCTTTCTTGGTGAGCTTGTCACCGAGATTTTTCTGCATGAAGTTCATGTATCTGTCGACGGTCTCGATCCAAGTCTCGCGGCGCTCTTCGCCCTCGATCCACTTGGCGTAGGTGCGCAAGTACACAAACTCCCCGAGCGGGTTGTTCTTGAAGTACTGCTTGCTCTCGTCGGCAAGCTTTTTTACGTGCGCAGGCACCTCCCCTACCTCTTCGCGCATCTTCGCACGCTCGGCACGGTAAAGGATGTATGCCTTTGCGGTGGCTACGTAGTCCGAAAGGATGAGCTGCTTCTCTACCTCGTCTTGGCAACCCTCGACTGTCGGGAGGAAGTTCTTGTATGTCTTGGCAATCCGGACCATCTCGCCAGCAACCTTGTGCGCAACCAGTACTGCTTCTTCGGGAGATCCTTCGCCTGTAGCTGCCATTGCCTTGGTGATCGCGGTAACCACCTTGGCGAAATCGAGCGGCACTATCGTACCACTTCGTTTCTGAATCCTCGGGATATATTTCTTGTATATCTTGAGTGTTGCACTGTCGACGACGGCAGCTTTCGCTGACGCTTGAGAGCGCTCTCCTCGAACCCTTCTCGGGGCTGTGTGTACTGTAGCCATGCGCACAATAAAAAGTGACTGATAACGCAGTCATTCTACTCCGCTATCCGTAACTCGGTATGAAGAAAGTGCTGTGGATAGTGACGTATGAAATGGTCTGGCGCCCGTGTAAATACCCTCGCCGAACGGGAGCTAGAACTCGACCTTATCTGACCGCGCAATGTTGTATCTTTCGACAAAACCCGCCGAGAGTTCCAAAATATATTTGGCAGGGAGTCGCGAGCCAAAAACGGTTGGATAGGTGTCGGGACCGATCGCTTCGGTAATGTCCACAACAGAGCCATTCTCGTCTACCCAGACGACATCGATAGGAAACAGCATGTCCTTCATCCAGATACGGTAGTCGCCCGGCTTCTCGAAGACAAAGAGCATCCCTTGGTTCGGTGCGAGCCCCTTCCTGCCAGACAAGCCCTGCTCTTGCTCGGCCTTCGTGCGAACGACCGTAACTTTTATGGGAGTCCCTCCGATCGTTACGGATGAGAGGGCGCTGTCGGGCGGTATGAATGGGACCACCGAGTCTCCTTGCAGCACGAAGTATGCCGCAATTGAGCCGCAGATGAAGATTGCGAGCGCAATGGGCACTATCTTGCTGTACATACGTTCGTTACGAGATAAGGACCAGCGCAATGGCCATAACGCACATCGTGACAAGCCAGCCGCCGGAGACTATCGCGTAGAGCTTGAATGGCTTCTGTTCCCACAAGACGATCCCAAGTTGGATGGTCGCCACGAAACCCAACCACATCCAGAATGCAACAGAGAGCCCACTTACGATGTCGTAACCGCCAAGAAAGTAGAGGCACACCGAGAGGACATATGCGAGGATGAGCTGCGATACGAACGCCGCCGCCATGATCTTGGCCATCTTTGAGCCAGGAAAGTTTGGATCCATCTTTATGTGCGCGAGCGCCGCCCACTGCTTGCCAAAGACGTAGGGCGAGAACCATGCCATTCCCGTAAGAAAACCGGCAACCGCCGCGACAACGATACCAAGATAGTTGAGTTCCATAGATGGTTTATTGTGATAATGAAAGTGCCTAGTAACACGTACAGAGTAGCGCGCTACGGGTACATGGTCGAGACCCAGGACTGTGACTAGCCTCTCGGCAGTGAGTCCTTGAGGACGCGTTCGAGGATCTCGGGCTCGTCGGTGCCGAGCATGAAGTGTTTTCCGTTCTTGAGTGTGATCTCGATAGCACGATTACCGGCAACGTTATAGATCCAGCCGCGAGGCGTCAAATGTATACCTCGTCCATACCACCATGGCACCGTGATGCCTTCGACGCATGCGATATCGGCAATCGAGGCAGACAGCACCGGAAAGCCGATACCGAAAGACCAGACGAGTCTTCCCTGCTCGACACAGATCGTGAGCGTAGAAAAATTGAGAAGGAGAAGGAAGACAATCAAGAGAACTGGTGCTGTTTGAAACAGCTCGGACGGACCGAAGTATGCGGTGAGAACGAGCGTAGCACCGACCAATGCTACCGCGAGCACGGCGAGGGCTTTCGACCGCTGCGTGTGCGAATACATGCACCTATTATAGCCCGTCGTCGTACGACTGCACGGTGCGTCGAATGCCTTCGGCAAACGGAACGAGCGGATTGTAGCGCAAGACTTTTTTCGCGTGGCTTATATCTGCAAGCGAATTCTTGATGTCGCCAACACGTGGCGGCCCGTAGGTCGGCTTGATAGTGGTGCCGAGTCCGGCATTGATTGCCTCTACGAGGTCATCGAGCGAGACGCTCTCGCCGCAGGCGCCGTTAAATACTTTTCCGCGCGCCTCAGGAGTGCGCCAAGCACGCAGGTTAAGGTCGACGACGTTATCGATGTAGGTAAAATCACGTGTGATCCCGCCGGTACCGTTGATGATAGGGCGTTTCCCTTCTTTCATCTGCTTTATAAACAGCGGTATGACGCCGGCATACGGCGAGTGCGGGTCTTGCCGAGGACCGAAGACGTTGAAGTAGCGCAGTACGACGCCCTCGACCCCGAAGTGTTCGTCGAACTGCAGCGTGTAAAGCTCGCCAGTTAGCTTTTGGACCGCATAGGGTGACTTTGGCGCAGGCGGAAGGTGCTCGACCTTCGCCGGTGCGGGGTTTTCGCCATACACCGAGCTCGACCCCGAAAAGACGACGCGCTTAACCCCAAGATCGCGCGCTGCCAAAAGCACATTGAACGTGCCAGCGATATTTGCGTCGTGTGAAGGCAGCGGTGCATAGATACTGCGCGGAACCGAGGGGATTGCTGCCAGATGAAAGACGACATCGGCGCCAGAGAGGGCATTGCGCAGCGCATGCGTGTCGTTGATGTCTGAAACAAAGAGTGTGATGTCGTCTTTGACCGCGTCGAGGTTGCGCAGGTGTCCGGTCGCCAGGTTGTCAATAACCGTAACCTCTACACCGTCTTTGAGCAGTGCTTCTACGAGGTGTGAACCGATGAATCCTGCGCCGCCGGTAACGACAGCCTTCTGCTTCTTCTTGGCGATGCGAGGACGTGCCTTCGAACGCACAGGGACCGGTTTATTCTTGAGGTTTTTCTTCTTCATATCTCGATACTAGCATCAAAGGTTCGTGTTCGCATTTTGACAAACAAACGTTTTTTCACTATAGTCGCAGCTGGAACTGCACCAAAGAAAGGGCTCTTCTGTGGAACTTTCTATGCTTGCACTGATCGATACCATCGCCCCGCGGTTAGGCGGCGTGCGTCAGGCGGTCCCCCGCCGGCACCTCGAACAACTGCACCAGGCAGGAAAATACAGCGAACTCATCGCCAGCATCAAGCGATCGATGGGAATCGAGCTGCGTATCATCCTAGGAAAGGTGAAAAGCGGCGGTCCTGAACGTGCCGTCGCATGGGTCAATCTCGAGGGTATGCCGCCCTATGGGACCTTGGCGTTCAGGCGTCACACGGTGAACCTTTTCATCCGGAAAGACTACCTGCTCGGGACGACGCTCGATCAGCTCGTAAGGATCGTCTCGCATGAGCTGGCACATATTGTGCTCGACGCTACCGGAAACCCTTTCAAGCGCGACGAACGTGCCGTCGAGGTGACGGCGATGCTTTTGGGCTTTGCCGAGTACTTCGAGGCAGAGAGTACTCACATCGTGCAGATTGTCGACGCTGAAACGGTCGGTGAACCCGATTCAGTTCTAGGGAAGATCGGTCATTGGATCACAAAGAATTCGTCCTCTAGAGCGACGCGGGTCACCAAACGCGAGTCGCGCTTGGGATATCTGTCTGACGACGAAATTCGCGAAGCCGTCCGGCTCATCCGGGCGCGTCGCTAACACACAGCCTCGAGCACATGCTCGAGGCTGTTTCTTCTTTTGGGTGGGGCTACTTGGCCTCGTCACCCGGCTCGAACGCGAGACATACCGAGTTAATGCAGTAGCGCTTACCGCCCATCTCTGCTGGCCCGTCGTCGAAGATGTGTCCGAGATGACCTCCACACTGCGCGCAAGTGACCTCGGTTCGATGCATCCCGTATCCGTCGTCGGTTCCAAATTTGACCGAGCCCGGGATGGCATCGGCAAAGGACGGCCAGCCGGTTCCTGAGTCGAACTTTACGTCTGACTTGAAGAGCTCGGCGTTGCATGCCTTGCAGCGGTACATGCCCGCTTCGTGATTGTCGTGGTACTCGCCGCTAAAGGGAGCCTCGGTGCCCTTTTTCCGCAGCACGTGATACTCCTCTTCGCTCAACCGATCCTTCCATACGTCGCCCTCACTCTCGTGTTCGTCCATATGCATGCGTTAGTCTTTATAGTCGGATCATTCTATCACTTTGGTGGAAACAAGGGCGCGTCTATAAGATAGATGATGCCGTTCTTCGCTTTGTACTGCTCGATGATGATCGAGTTGTCGACGCGGGCGATAAGCCCTTCATCGACAGTAAAATTGAGGATTTCGTCCGACAAGGCGGCAATACTTGCATTTTTGAGCTCGTCGATGTCGATAGCTCGGCCGGCAACGATGTGGTACCTCACGAAGTCCTTTGTGTCGGCAGGAGACATCTGCATGGTCTTCGCCGGAAGCCGCACGAATGCGATGTTGCGCGGCACGAAAATAGTATAGGGGCCAGACCCCCGTATTTCTTTAGAAACACCGCTCGTGACAAGGAGATCAAAAAAAGTATCGCCGTCTTGGAGCGACTCGACAATCGACACGATGTCGTTCGAAAGACGTACCTGTCGTGATGCGACCGGGACAGTGCTGGTAGGTGCGGTTGTCGATGATACGGGAGCAGAAAAGAAATCGTCGTCTCGTACCGGAGGGACGGTTACATCGACGAACGAGAGCCAAAGCAGCCCGAGCACAAGAATGATGATGAATATCGCGATTCCCCATGCGGTTCGGTCTGTGTGTGTATCCATAGCAATGAATGGGTTATGTGCTATGTGTAGCTCATAAAGATGAAGAAAGGATGACGTTTCGGCATTGTATACTCCTACGTATGCGGATTACCCTGCGCGAATACGGCTCTTCCTATGGCACCTACCAGTTTGGCTACACACTCTGGGCTGAGCGCGAACCCCATGATTCCCTGGATGCCATCTACGAGCACGGCTTCCTTCCCTACTCGTCGGACCCTGCTGTCAAAGAGACCCACTACATGGCACGCTCGGCTCGCGTACGTCTGGCAAATTTCGCTCTCACGAGCGAGAACCGCCGCATAAAGACCAAGTTTGCCGAAGAGAATCTAGTGGTGGACGAAGTACCGGTAAGCAGCCTGGTGTACGATGAGACATTTCTTACATTTTGTCTTGGCTACTTCGAAAGCCGCCACGGTGCCGGTGTATTTTCTAAAGAACGTCTAATACAAGTGCTAACATTCTCCACCGAGATCGTCGTGCTGCGGTACCGGCATAACGACGCAGTTGCCGCGTACATAATCGAGCGCCGCGGCGGATCAATGCACCACTATTGGTTTTCGTTTTACGATATGGCTCTCGCCAACAAGTCGTTCGGAAGCTATCTCATGCTCGATGCGATAGAGCGCGCAAAAGAAAGTGGCGCAGCATACATGTACCTCGGAACGGTGTATGGCGCTAAGGCACTCTACAAGGCCAACTACGAACCGCTCGAGTTTTGGGACGGTACCGCTTGGAATGAAGACACCGCGAAGCTTAAAGAGCTCGCGCGAAACGACCCTAAGAATTAACAGCTCTGCGCGAAAGCTCTTGGAGCCCTGCAAGGATGCTCCGCACGTCGTTGACGGCATCGTGCTCGCCCGGCAAGACCGGAAGGCCAAAGGTTTCGAGTACGCGTCCGCTTTGCTGCACGTCGTAGCCGCGCTCTCGAAAGATCGTGCGTACGTCGTTAAACCGTTCTTTTGGAAACGGAAAGGGTACACCAACGAGCTCGGCGTTTAGGGCCATGATCTCGCCGTCGATACCAAAGCAATACTGTGGCAGCTCCCCTGCCCACACAGCGAGCTTTTGAAGCGCCTCTGCATACAAGACGCCACGCTCGTCCACATCTGCCTGTGCTATGTGCGTAAGGTTTTGAATGTAGTCCGAAAGGACCGGATTAATCGTCGGCTTAACGAGCACCATGAACGAATCGGTCTCGGTCAGGGTCGCGGTGTCCACCTTTATGGCACCGATTTGTATTATTTCGCGGTGCTCGTTGGGCCCCGTCCACCCGCGCGCATGCGAGCCCTCCCATGCGGTGTACTCGGTATCGATGATGACTATGTTCGGTGGCAGCGAAAGCGGCATCGACACACTATACCCGAAGACAAGAAAAAATCCCTCGTGCGCCGACGAGGGATGAAATTACTTCCGACTAAAAATGCAGATACGTCGCCATGCATTTAGCACGTGCTCGTGCATCCGCAGAAAAGAAGCTATCTGATTCAGGTCCTTCTTCGGTCGCATCGATTCGATAAAATCAGCGGCCGAATCGAAGTAGAATTTTGTCTCGTCAGGTATCTCCTTCTCGAGAGAAAGCCGTGGATGACTCATCATCGCCACGAGTCCTGCCTGCTTTTGAAGGCGCTCTTCTGGACTGCAGACATCGAAGAGAAGTCGAGCGGCAAAGTAACTACCTTCAAACGCAGGCTCCAAAAAGACCAAGTGTCCGCCAGGCTTAAGCCTTGTCAGGGCCAAGTCAATCGCAGGGTGCATCTGTCGCTCAGGCACGTGATGGAACGACAGCGTATAGAGGATGACATCGAACAGTTCAGTCTCCGGAGGCAACATCTCAGCTTTGCCGTACGAGAAGCTGCAATTTTCGATACCCATCTCCCTTGCTTTTGCGATGCACGCACGGTCGGGATCTATAGCTGTCAGTCGTAGACACAAACTGGCAATGTGAGCTGCGCGCTTGCCGTTTCCACACCCAATTTCCAGCACTTCTTTGCCCTCAAGAGAAAGTACGGAAGTGAGTTTTTTTAGAAAGTCATCATTGAGTCGCCGCATGCTAGCCTCCTTTACGATCGATGGTCGACTATACCAGAAAATACCTCAGATACTACAGTCAACTGCAGTAAGGCACTGCGACAATAAAATACTGCTTAAGACTGTGCTAAATGCTTTCCAAACGGCAACGTTGTTTCGTCGCAAGACTTGCGGTATCGTGCACAATAGGACATCGAAAGGAGGATTCTATGCCTTTGATCTACGACCGAGCTCGACTCGAGCAGGCACGCGAGACCGTGCGAGCCATACAGTCCGACTCGCCGAGCGCAAAAGCTGAGCGTTACTTGCAGTCACTCACCCCCGAAGCTCTCGCTGACCTCGTCCAGAATGGATCAGCATACGTACGCGAGATAATCGATGAGACATCGCGTCTGTCCAAAATCTAATACAAACCCCGACTCGTCTGAGACGGGGTTTTATATCGACCGTCGCGAGTCTATTTTTTTTCGACCCAGCCCTCGTCTTTGAACACGGCCCAGATAGCCATCGAATGCCCGTGGCCCAGCTTGAACTCTTTTGCTAAGAACGAGACCAGCACACTCGCCTTCATGTCGGGGCTGTAAACGCCGTTCTTTTTCATGAGCGCTAAAAAATCCTTCGGAGACTTTCCGGTCTTTGCTTTTATGTTGTCGATATATGCTTGAAATGACATGCAGATACTTTTTTAGTAGCTAAGGCGACGATACATCACAGAGCGGTTCCCTTCTTTGTGCCTCCGGGCCAGCATACCGGGCAGGTGCCGGGGCCCATAAATTTGTGGCCGCGCGAGCAGACCTTGCTCAAGCGTGCGACTTCCATTGTTACTCGATACCGTACGATCTTTTTAACAAGGCCTATCGGTAAGGGCTTGTCGAGCGGAAACTGCACCGATCCTTTAGCTCCCTTGTATTTTGAGAGCTCTTTCTTAAAGAACTCGATCCCGGAACTAGTAGGGTAAAAACCGATATGGTGCTTGGCCGGCGCAAAGTAAACCAAGACCCGTCCCTGCTTGTACGCAGGCATGCCGTAGCTGATGATCTCTTCTGCCTTGGGCGCAGCTGCCCGTATCGCCGCTCGCATCTGCTTAAGGAGCGGCACCACGTCCTTGCGCTGCCTGGCGATATAGCTGGTAACACTGTCTGCCGAAGGCTTGTTCATATGAGCACAATGGTTATGACACGCGCGAATGCATCATGTAGAACGTTACATCGCTGCAAGAATAGCGCCCATAGAAAGCATGACGACGAGCGAGCAGGCTGCCTCGAATGCCCAGAGCTGCCATGTGCGACCCATCCAGATCACCTCGATCGAGGAAGAAGTTACAAGGAAACAAAGCCATACCCAAAAGCCGACTGCCATGCCGCTTATCGCGCTGCCTTCGGTATGATGATACGCGGCAGAAACAAGGACGATATTTGCCAGACCAAATGCAGTCACGAGGTTTACTACAAAATTCCAAAACAACTTTCCATACATGTCGGACATCTTTTCCTTGCCCGTCGGGTGTATGTTCGCGAGCCTCATCCAGAGCTTGCCTGCGAT
>CAZYLZ010000015.1:0-24150 GCA_964648335.1 uncultured Candidatus Saccharibacteria bacterium
CTGCCGTTGCGACAGCGAATGTGATCATAGTTCGAAAAAAGTGCCCGAGCGCCTGTTCTCGCTTGCCGTCGAGCAAGAAGACGACTGGCTGATAGAAAAAAAGATACGCCATCGTCGCGGCGGAGAGGACGAGGACTGCGAGCCCCAGCATGGGGTAGAGAATGCTTTCTTCGGGTCCACCGAGGAGTCGTGGTGCCATAATGGCGCTGCCGACTAATACCACGATGTAGGTCATTGCTAAGAGTCCGCGTATATAGGGGTTTTGCATCATGATGTAAGTATACGCCAGTGAAGGTGTGTTTAAGGGGCAGAAAGGGGAGTCGGTTACAGTACATTGAGGAGACATTTTGGACTGCGCGTTTTTGCGATCCTACGGGGAATCGGTCACGGATCTTTTCTTGGTAGAAAAGTCCGCGACCCCGGCTCGCGTCGTCACGCTCCGCCTTTCGATTCTTTTATAACGCTCCTTGACCCGCGTTCTAAAATCGCAAACTACGTTTGCGACCCTACGGGGAATCGAACCCCGATTTGCACCGTGAGAGGGTGCCGTCCTAACCGTTAGACGATAGGGCCGTACGGGCCGATTGTACGATAAATAGCCGATAAATCAAAGCCCTGCTCTGTATGCTGCGTGATAGACTGGCGCCAGAAAGGTGGTGACCAATGCTGTATTTCGACCAAACGCCAAGTGACTTCGCACCACGATTCGAGGTAGTGAGCTGCCTCGTCGAGTGCAAAAAAGAGATCCTTCTGCTAAAGCGGCGTTTCGGTAAGCCCGAAGGTGGAACCTGGGGAATGCCCGCCGGCAAGCTTGATGAGGACGACATCTCAGTCGTGCATGCCGTGCGGCGCGAACTACGAGAAGAGACCGGGATCTCACCAACACACGATCCAGAATTTGTCCTTAGGTGCGCAGTTCGGTTCGCCGACGGATACGACTTCGTCTTTCATAAGTATCGGCTCACGTTCGATGTGCGTCCGAACATCGTCATCAATTACGGCGAGCACAGCGAATACTGTTGGACTACGCCGCAGCAAGCGCTCAAGTTCAATCTTATACAGGACGAAGGCGATGTCTTGCGTCATATCTACCGGCTTCGTTGAGGCCGGTAGTTTCTTTTTCCCCACGAGCACGTGCGGTATTCCATTGCAGCATGGCACACTACAGGTAATGGACTTTACGCCTAGTCGCCTCGTGCCCGTAAAAAACTTTTATATCCTTTTCGGAATCTTCTTTGTCTTGTTATGTATCGTAGCAGGCGTTGCTTACTGGCAGAGCCAGCAGCTCGAATCTTCGACTCCGCCGCGCTTCTCCGAAGCAGAAATCCCCGAGCTCCAGGGTATCGGCGAGAGCGGCGCGTGCAATGTAGCCGTCGTAAATCTGCACGGCGAGCTCTACACCTATGCGCCCACCAAAGGCGAGGACACATCGCTTATGAATGCCTCGTCGACAGGTGCCGATCCGTCGTTAACGACGATAGCTATTTCGGGCGATATCGCTCAAAAGATCGAGACCATCGCAACCTTCCCCGACATTAAAGCGATAGTGCTCGACGTCGACTCGGGCGGCGGCTCACCGGTTGCCGGCGAAGAGATTGCTCGGGCACTCATAGGATCGCACATGCCTACCGTCGCGCTTATCCGCGATGTCGGAGCATCTGCCGCGTACGAGGCGGCCGCCGGAGCAGAACGTATCTTCGCACACACCTCATCGTTGGTGGGCTCGATCGGTATAACCGCTTCGTATAACGACTATACCAAGTACAACGACAAAGAAGGGATAACCTACGTCCCGCTCTATGTCGGCGACTACAAAGAGCTTGGAACTCCGTATGCGCCGCTAACCAAAGAAGGCAAGCAGGTCCTCATGGACCAGCTCCAAAAATCGTACGAGGCGTTCGTAACCACGGTGGCGACATACCGCAAGCTGCCCTACGAAGACGTGCGTAAACTCGCCAACGGACTCGCGTTCGACGCCAGGTTCGCGCTCGACAATCATCTCATCGACGAGATCGGCGGGCGAGACGAAGTGCGAGCATATCTTGCTACTAAGATAGGGGAACCGGCAGTCTTGTGCCCTAATTGGTAGGCCTCAGGAAAGCGGTAGACAAGCGGGCACCCGCACACTAGAGTGAGCTATCTCATGAACTACCGACTCAATTCATTCGTGGCCCTCTTTGGCATAGGCTGCGCAGTTGCCGGTTTTGCCGTCGGTCAATCTGACATCTTCGAGCGAGAGACGGTCGCTATGCCGCTACGCGCAGGAAAAAGCAGCTATCAGTACATCAATCCGCTATTGCTTTGTCTCGGAGACGAGAATCACACGTTCTCGGAATTCAGACCGCTCAAAAACGCTATAGAGAAAGTGACTACAGTCGCCAAAGATTCTGGTAGCATCATCTCGGCTTCGGTGTATTTTCGCGATCTCTCGACGGGACAATGGACTGGACTCGACGAAAACGATCTGTATACGCCCGCAAGCCTCCTCAAGGTGCCACTCTACATCGCGTACCTCAAACGCGCCGAGTCAGATCCGCTCGTTCTCAAGCAGAAGCTCTATTACGAGCAAGAGGTAGGACAAGCGCCGCCTCTCGTTTCCGACCCCATTCTTACGAGCGGACGTTCATACACGGTCGAAGAACTGTTGAAGGGGATGATCATCGACTCTGACAACACCGCAAAAAACATGCTCGAGAGCCGCATGGATAAGGGTTTCTTGAACGAGGTGTATTCCGAGCTCGGCATCGCAAGTCCCTACGCGAGCGCGCAGCCGTACAGTATCTCGACCCGCACCTACGCGCTCTTCTTCCGCGTCCTCTACAATGCCACCTTCCTCAATCACGATATGTCAGAGCGTGCGCTCGCGCTTATGTCCGAGGTGCGGTTCGACAAGGGTATCAGGGCGGGAACGCCCAAAGAAGTCGCGGTCTCAGACAAATACGGATTTGCAATACTTAAACGGGACGAGCCGCGTATCATCGAGCTTTCCGACTGCGGAATAGTCCACGAACCGACGCGGCCGTACTTGCTGTGTGTCATGGCGCGGGGGGGCCGATGCGGACATAACCGCGTCGTACATTGCGAAGGTAGCTAGCACCACGTTTGCCTTGGTCCGTTCCGAATAGGGGACACACGGCACCATCCCGTAAAAGATAACGCCCCGAGCGGTGCTCGTGGCGTTACAAGATTCAGGAAGTCGATTCGAGCTCGGCGATAGAGCGCACTATGTTGTCCCGTGCACTCTGCTCGCAGCGCTTCTGAAACGACGCGGTGTAGTACAGGGGCATCCGGTCGTACAGCACCCGCAAAAACTTCGCCCGTCCCGCCCTAAAGTCGGCTTCGGGAACATGCGAGAACTCTTTGCGGATATTCGCCGTGTCTGCAGCAAACTCTTCCCAGGGCTTTGCGAGCATCGAGAGGTCGACATCGGCCAGGAGTGCCTGGCTGTAGACGGTGAGTCCTCCGGTGTGCACGGTCGCCATGATGAGCTTGTGTATCCGATCGATCGATGCGACCGTTACGCCCAAGGCCGATAGGCTGGTTGCGGCAATGTTTGCGCTGTCGGCCTCATTCGACTTCGAGCGGGTGTCGTAGATTACGTCGTGGTAGATGATGGCAAGACGGATCTCGGCATCGTGGTCGCCGTACTGGGTGCATCCCGAGTCAGCATAGGCTCGGGTGCACTCACCAATATGGCCCCAGTCGTGGTAGTGCCGGTCGGGCCCTCGGTAGTGCTGCCGAAGCTTCAAAAAGAGGTGTTCACGCTCAGGGCTTTGTGGTACGCCCAGGCGATTGAGGGCGGCATTCCACGAGGCATAGATTTCCTTGCTTGGATTCGACATGACCTTCCTCCAGGTTTTGGCTCGTTTCGTGTAGTCCTCGGCGACTATGCCACACAGGTGCCGCTCGGACAACTCTATGGCCCAATTTTGGGCCATAGAGCCATTTTTTATGATGGGGGACGGGGCAGTATGTCAAAAGGATTGCTTGGTAGTCAGTCACATGGTCCTTTTTTAAAGTCAAATGTGAGCGAATTTTGAAACACTATTTTAGCATCGTCAAATTTTCTGGCAAAATCATGGCTCTGTAGAGCCATTTTTACCATTGACAACGAGACTCGGATGTGATAGTATGGGTAGGTAAGGATAGTTCTCCTTGCATTACATGACTGGATTCCTTAGTACGGCCCTTATGGGCTATTTTATTTTGTCGAGCGCCTCGAGCACTGTGCTTGGGTCGACGGCAGAGTTGGTAGCCCCCAGCGCGCCCACAAAGCCTTCCTTCTCCGTCTCCATGACGGCCTATAATGCAGTTCCCGAGCAGACCGACGGCGACCCCTTTACCACCGCCAGCGGCGCGTTTTCGAACCCCGAGGTCGTTGCCGCGCGTTCGGTAGACCTTAAGGAAGAACTTCCGTTTGGAACGGTTATTCAGATAGTACCCGACGCGAGCTCCTCGCCCTCGTGTGGAATCGGGATGGTCAAAGAGCAGCTTGGGTACCGCGTTATTGCGGACTCGATGCATCCACGCAAGCGCAATCAGGTAGATATACTCCTCAACCACGAAAACAAGGTCACGGTGGGATCTCGAAGCATGAACCCGGCTGTGGCCTTTGGTATGTGCAAGAACATCAAGATCGTCGTTGTGGGAAAGGTAGACGTCAATCATATGCCGCAGACCCAGGCTGGGCTGCGCGCGCAGGTCATGGGTGGCCAGCTTGCGCTCGCACTCCTCGACCGCTAATCAGCGGTCTTTTGTTACGCGGTCTCTTGTGGGCCCGGGACCATGGCTCCGATAATGACGCCAAGCGTGATCAAGAAGACCCAGGCCGCCACAGACCACAATACGATGGCGCCTAGTTTCGACGCTCGCTCAGTACCGGCGTAGCGCTCCAGTATAAACAGCACAAACCCGCAGACGATGATTGGGTTGATGACCGACATGATGAAGCCATTTGCTACCTGGTACCAATATGCGGCACCTCCGGGCGTGACCTCGATCATATAGATGACGGTCGAGAGGAGATCGGCGACCGCCCAAATGACGGCGATGGTCCCCAGGATCTGCATCAAGAGTGCGTGGTTGTCAGTAGCCAGCGACTTCGGTGTGTACGCGACGTACGCAAAACCAAGCACCGTCGAGAGCATCGAGAGCGCCGAGACGAAATAGAGCGCGTAGTCGACGGGGGTGAATCCCGTCTGTGCAAGTACCGCAAACGGGATGCTCAAGAGCTGGTAGAGGTTCCAGGCAGACAAGAGGATCACAAGACCCAGATAAATGCGTAATGCGGTGATCGAGACGAGTGCGCTAGTGAATGGTTTGATAGTCATGAAGATAAGTATAGCAAACGCAGCTTCGGTGTTGGCAGATTCCACACGTGTTCATGAACGATCGATGGGCGAGCATGGAAGGCTTGTACCCTTTAATATTCAGTGTTTTCTTGCTAGTATCCTGCCATGCACGAAGCTACTACAACCGCGGGCCTTGTCGCCGAAGGGGCTGCACACTCGTCTGGTATCCATATCGCACTTGCCGCAGAGACCTTGGGCACCTGGCTCGGGGTGCCTATCACCAATACGCTCATCATGAGTTGGATCGTCCTTGCCATTTTGCTTACCCTCGGATTCGTCATTGGACGTTCGCTTACAGCGGTACCAGGGAAGCTGCAACTTTTGGCAGAAGAGCTCATAACCTTCGTCCAAGGCTTTATGCAAGAGACGCTCGAGAACGAAAAGGTAACCCGCCGTTTCTTGCCGCTTTTGGTTACGTTGTTCCTTTTTATCTTTACGGCAAACCTGCTCGAGTTCACGCCAGGCATCGGATCGCTCGGCTTTTATCACGGAGACGAGTTCGTGCCCCTGTTGCGCAGCATGAATACCGATCTTAACGTTACGCTTGCGCTTGCGATTGTGGTAGTAATTCTCATCGAATTCGCTGGTATCGTCGCATTGGGCTTTTTCCGCTACGGCAGCAAGTTCATCAACTTCTCATCACCGCTCAACTTTGTTGTCGGACTCATTGAGCTTGTATCAGAAATTTCCCGCCTCATTTCGTTCTCGTTCCGTCTCTTCGGTAACATATTTGCCGGCGAGGTGCTCTTGGCGGTTGTCGTCTTCTTTGTGCCGTACCTCTTGCCGGTACCTCTCATGGCCTTCGAGGTATTCGTGGGCTTTGTGCAGGCGGCGGTGTTTGCGCTTCTTACCTTGTTTTTCATCAAGCTCGCTATCGCCGAGCCGCACGGCGCGGAGCACTAATGTTGTATTTCCCCTCCTCTTTCTAAGAGGAGGGCAGGGAGGAGTTGGTTAATCTTTCTTAAATACAGGACCAACCCCCTTTTTTTTGAAACTAAGCGTCAAAAGTTTCAAACCCTCTTAGAAAGAGAGAGGGGACGCAAGAAAATTCCTTGACTCCTTTCAGTGTGGGTATATCATGTCTGCAGGTCAGTCCTTTCTAGAAGGTGAGAGGATCCCGTACTCGGGAAACTTCAGGAGTCCGCAAGACTCAGTGGTAGAGAATAGCCAACCGGTGGGTAATACTCTATATGCCTGGATTGCGCAAGCGATTCACGGAAAGATTTATCGCCACAACACTGACCTCTCGTTTCAATATAACCCGCATTTTCTAGATGCGGGTTTTACTTTTCTTGCGCTACAGCACATCCAGCGGTAGTCTCTGGGTGGCCAGTCCTTTCCAAAGGGTAGAGGTTTCGTTCGGGTGCCACTGCCGAGGCACGTGTCCGTGAGACCTTTAGGAGCACACAAATGCTAACGTGGTGAGGAATAACTCTGGTACCGTGTGTTTAGAAGCAACACTCGATTTCCGAGGCAATACCTCATGATGGCCTGTACGTACGCGTAGCCCAAAGATGGTCGACCTGACGCATCGCCACGCCACTGGCCCCTCGTTTCAAAACAAGACCCGCGATGCACGTCGCGGGTCTTTCTTTTGGTATTTATGTATTCAAGACACCCGCTGCTCATGCTTTAAAACCGTGTCTCGCAGGCAGACGTGCCGAGAGGCAACGCTGCCGTAGCAACGGCAGACAGTGACGGTTTTTAAAGTATGGCAGCTAAAAGAAAGCCCTACCCAGCGGAGCGGGCAAGTATGCATTTAATGCGCAGTATTGTTTCCTCCGAGGTCATCAGTTTATCTATGCAATCCCGCCATAATATGCTATTATCTGCGCATATTTTATTGTTAAAAACATAAGGTTTTCGTTATGGATACAGAATCAGCACGACTCATCGGAATGGCTCTCGCCGCAGGCTTGGGCGTCCTCGGTCCCTCAATCGGCATCGGTCTTATCGGTTCTAAGGCGATGGACGCAATCGGACGCAACCCCGAGGCTTCGGGCAAGATTGTTTCGAACATGATCTTGGCAATCGTCTTTGCCGAGGCGCTCGGTATTCTCGCCTTGGTCGTCAGTTTCATCATAAAGTTCGTGTAAGGACTGCATAATGGGCGCATAGCGTTGTCAGTCATCGCTCCGTCATCTTCGCCGTATACGACATACGTCTCAGCTGCCGAAACTCGACTTCCTCGCTCTGCATCCCATTCTGCAATCCTCAAAGACTTGCAAAGGATCAGAATAAAACTATGGAACAATTATTTACAACCTTTGGTGTCAACTGGAAGCTCCTGGTCATACAGGCGGTCAACTTTACGGTGCTCCTCACGGCGCTGTCGTATTTCTTGTACCGTCCGCTCATGAAGGTGCTCGACGATCGCAAAGCGACCATCGCCAAGGGAATCGAAGACGCCAAAGAGGCTGATCGTATGCTCTCGAGCGCCGAGACCGAGCGTAACTCGGTTCTTGCCAAGGCCGGAGGGGAGGCCGAGCACATTGTTATGTCGGCCAAAGATACTGCTGACAAAAAAGCAGCATCCATAGTCGGCGATGCAGAAGCACGAGCCGAGGCGCTCTTGGCCGATGCACAAAAGCGTGGCGACGAGGCAGCGCGTCGTGTTATGGCCGAGACCGAAGCCGAGATCGCTCGCTCGGCCGTGCTTGCAGCAGAGAAGATCCTGCTTGCCCGTTCCGTAGCAAGCGAAGGCGGGCGCCAGAAGGCGGCATAATCTATGGCGACTCAAACCGACACATACGCTTCCGCGCTCGTCGCACTCGTGCGCCGCGGTATGTCGCCGGCAGACGCCGTGCACAAGACGGTAGAGCACCTTAAAAAGCACGGCAAGGGTCGCCTCATCGGGCATCTCACGGCGGCACTGACACGCGTATCGCATGCCGATCAGACGCCGGTCGTGTACGTGGCTCGCAAAGAAGATGCCAAGCAGGCTCCACAGGCTGCGCATGCGCGCGTTATCATTGACGACTCTCTCATCGGAGGATGGAGGATGGTCAATGGCAATACGCTCATCGACGCCAGTTACAAGAAACAATTACTCGATATGTATCGCGGCGCGACCCGATCATAACCACTTACTATCCGTATGGAATCCAACATCGTAGAAAAGCTTCTCAAAGAGATCGAACACTTTGCCCCGACGCACGCCGAGGTGCATGTCGGACGCGTCATGTCGGTGGGTGACGGCGTCGTCGCTATCGAGGGACTCGACCGCGCAATCATGTCCGAGGTCGTCGAGTTCGAGCTCGACCATGGCAAGAGTCTCAAGGATTCGACACAGATGTCCGAGCGCCTCTACGGACTCCTTCTTAACCTCGAAGAAAACCAGGTTCGCGCTGCGGTCTTGGGCGACACCAGCAAGGTCACCGAAGGTATGCTCGTCAAATCGACCGGACGTGTGCTCTCGATCCCAGTCGGCGATTCTCTTGTTGGTCGCATCGTGAACCCGTTGGGCGAGGCTATCGACGGCAAAGGCGCTATCAAAGACACCAAGTTCGTCCCTATCGAGCGCGAGGCCTTTGGCGTCATCGAGCGCAAGCACGTGTCGGTGCCACTGCAAACCGGTATCAAGGCTATCGACTCCATGATTCCGATAGGTCGCGGGCAGCGCGAGCTCATCATTGGCGACCGCTTCACCGGCAAGACCACAATTGCGATCGACACCATCATCAACCAGAAAAACGAGCCAAAGGAAACTCGTCCAATCTGTATCTATGTAGCTATTGGCCAAAAAGAGTCCAAGACCGCGCGTTTGGTACAAGAGCTTACCGAGGCCGGTGCTATGGAGTACACCATCATCGTCGACGCGCCTGCATCTGCCCCTGCAGCACTGCAGTTCTTGGCACCGTTTGCCGGAGCTGCTATCGGCGAGCACTTCATGTTGGCCGGCAAAGACGCGCTCGTAATTTACGACGACCTCTCTAAGCAGGCTGTCGCATATCGCCAGCTATCGCTCTTGCTCCGCCGCCCTCCAGGACGCGAGGCATATCCGGGCGACATCTTCTTCTTGCACTCGCGCTTGCTCGAGCGCGCTGCTCGACTTTCCGACGAGATGGGTGGCGGGTCTTTGACCGCACTTCCGATCATCGAGACCCAAGAAGGGGACGTGTCGGCATATATTCCTACTAACGTCATCTCGATCACCGACGGACAGATCTACCTCATCGCAGATCTTTTCAACAAGGGCATCCGCCCGGCAGTTGACGTCGGTATCTCGGTCTCTCGTGTGGGATCCGATGCACAGACCAAAGCCATGAAGTCGGTGGCAGGAACGTTGAAGCTGGGACTCGCCCAGTTCCGCGAGCTCGAGGCATTCGTTCAGTTTGCCGCAGATCTCGATGCCGAGACCGCAAAGCGCATCGACCAGGGTCGTCGCATGGTCGAGCTCTTAAAGCAGGGAAAGGCAGCTCCTTTGGCATTCGAGCGACAGGTCGTCGTCTTGTTTGCCGGAACGAACGGCTACCTCGACAAGGTCGCTATCCCAAAACTGCACGAAGCAGAGATGGCGCTCATAAGCTATATCGACAGCGCGCACAACGATATACTGGTCTCGATCAAGTCCGACAAAGCGGTGTCCGATGCATCGAAAGAAAAGCTCAAATCCGCACTCGAGTCGTTTGCTGTCGCACATCCGCACTTCTTCGCGTAATACTGCATGTCATCGAGTCTCGAACATATCGCTCCGACAAAAGATTCGATCGTGTTCGATGAGGTTATCGCGGAGTACACCGAAGTCCAAGAGCACCTGGCTACCATGCGCGCAAAACTTGCTGTGCAGCACGAATCGATAGCGCGTCTTCAGGCTCGCATCGATGCTACATCACGAAAGATCGCGGTCGCACGCGAGATGCTCGAGAAGCCCGAAACATCCCACGAGATCCGCATGCTCGCGAGCCAGTTTCTTAAAAGCGAAGCTCGTTTTCCAGTCCTGCTAAAAGAGGCACTCGCGGGGCTCACTCTAATCGAAGCAGAATTCGCAAAGGCAGAAAAGATCGCCGTCGAGATCGACGAGAGGCTCGAAGAGCATCTCGCGCAAGAGACCAAGCACTAATATATGGCAGCACTCAAAAACATAAAACTCAAAATCCAAAGCGTACAGAAGACGCGCAAGGTCACGCGCGCCATGGAGGCCGTATCGGCGGTCAAGATGCGCAAGGCGCAAGAGCGCGCCATCGTGGCTCGTCCCTACGCTGCAGCGGCGTTCTCAGTCCTCGAGCGCATCTCGGGCACGTCCGATGTCGCACAGCACCCGCTAACCCAAGCCCGCGAAGGGAAGACGGCGGTCATCCTGGTAGTAAGCGACAAAGGTTTGGCGGGTGCCTTAAACAGCGCGGCGATCAAGCGCACCGAAAGCGCTCTCAAGGCGCGCGGGCTCACCCGCGACAATACGGTATTCATCTGCATCGGCCGCCGCGGTGCCGACTACTTTGCAAACCGCGGCTACGACGTGCAGGGCCGCCACGAGAACGTCGGCGATGCAGTCTCGGAATCCGAGATGCAATTCATAACCGATACGCTCCTCATGTGGCACAGGGAAGGTGCCATAGGCTCGGCGCTCATCATCTACACCAACTTCCTTTCCACCTTCGAACAAAAGCCGGTTGCGCGTCAGGTGCTCCCGATCACGCCGCTCGTAGTGGGCGAGATGGTCCGCGGCATCGCACCGGTCAAGGGAAAGTTCTCGGCCGATGACTTTGCCGGCTCGAAGATACCAGTGGGATACCAGATCGAGCCTTCGCCCGAGGCAGTGCTCGAGACCGTCTTGCCGCGCATCATCAACGTTGTCGTCTACCATGCGCTTCTCGAGGCGAAAGCTTCCGAACACTCGGCTCGACGTGTGGCAATGAAAAACGCGACCGACAAAGCGGGCGAGATAGCACGCGAGCTCACCTTGGTATTCAACAAGGCGCGCCAAGCGGCTATCACGGCCGAGGTGTCCGAGATTACCAGCGGTATCGAGGCGATGAAATAGCGCATGAATACAATCCGCGTAATCGTGTTAATGATTGCAGGCACCGCCGTATCGGTTGCTGCCGTTATTATCTCTGCACTGCACGATCTAAAATACGTTTGCTTTGGAACTTGTCCGGTCGCGCGGGCACCATCGTTGTTCGGGATCGAAACCGCCTATCTATTGCTCTCTATATCGATCGTCGCAATTTTTACTTCGTGGGGTTGCCTGTATCTCAAACAACCGAAGGTGGCCGTAATCCTGAGCTTCCTTCCTTTTCTGATCTTTCTTTTCTATGTCTTGTCGACCTAGAAAATGATAAAAGATTGATAATTAGCCATTATTTGACTATACTAACTTTATGAAAGGAACCATCACACAGATCATCGGGCCGGTCGTCGACGTACTCTTCACAGAGAGTGTTCCGGCAATCAAGAACGCGCTCCACGTCAAACACGGCGACAAGACGCTCGTCTTGGAAGTTGCGCAGCACTTGGGCTACAACCGCGTACGCACGATCGCCATGGACAACACCGACGCGCTTCCGCGCGGGCTCACCCGCGACAATACGGTATTCATCTGCATCGGCCGCCGCGGTGCCGACTACTTTGCAAACCGCGGCTACGACGTGCAGGGCCGCCACGAGAACGTCGGCGATGCAGTCTCGGAATCCGAGATGCAATTCATAACCGATACGCTCCTCATGTGGCACAGGGAAGGTGCCATAGGCTCGGCGCTCATCATCTACACCAACTTCCTTTCCACCTTCGAACAAAAGCCGGTTGCGCGTCAGGTGCTCCCGATCACGCCGCTCGTAGTGGGCGAGATGGTCCGCGGCATCGCACCGGTCAAGGGAAAGTTCTCGGCCGATGACTTTGCCGGCTCGAAGATACCAGTGGGATACCAGATCGAGCCTTCGCCCGAGGCAGTGCTCGAGACCGTCTTGCCGCGCATCATCAACGTTGTCGTCTACCATGCGCTTCTCGAGGCGAAAGCTTCCGAACACTCGGCTCGACGTGTGGCAATGAAAAACGCGACCGACAAAGCGGGCGAGATAGCACGCGAGCTCACCTTGGTATTCAACAAGGCGCGCCAAGCGGCTATCACGGCCGAGGTGTCCGAGATTACCAGCGGTATCGAGGCGATGAAATAGCGCATGAATACAATCCGCGTAATCGTGTTAATGATTGCAGGCACCGCCGTATCGGTTGCTGCCGTTATTATCTCTGCACTGCACGATCTAAAATACGTTTGCTTTGGAACTTGTCCGGTCGCGCGGGCACCATCGTTGTTCGGGATCGAAACCGCCTATCTATTGCTCTCTATATCGATCGTCGCAATTTTTACTTCGTGGGGTTGCCTGTATCTCAAACAACCGAAGGTGGCCGTAATCCTGAGCTTCCTTCCTTTTCTGATCTTTCTTTTCTATGTCTTGTCGACCTAGAAAATGATAAAAGATTGATAATTAGCCATTATTTGACTATACTAACTTTATGAAAGGAACCATCACACAGATCATCGGGCCGGTCGTCGACGTACTCTTCACAGAGAGTGTTCCGGCAATCAAGAACGCGCTCCACGTCAAACACGGCGACAAGACGCTCGTCTTGGAAGTTGCGCAGCACTTGGGCTACAACCGCGTACGCACGATCGCCATGGACAACACCGACGCGCTTCCGCGCGGTCTCGAGGTTGTCGACACCGGCGCCCCAATCTCGGTTCCGGTTGGCAAAGCCGCTCTCGGCCGCATGTTCAATGTGTATGGTAAGGCAATCGACGGCAAGCCCGATGCTCCTGCAAATGCAGAGAGACTTCCTATACATCGCGATCCACCGTCCTTTACGCGCCAGGCAACCAAGGCCGAGGTCTTCGAGACCGGCATCAAGGCTATCGATCTCATGACTCCGTTCATCAAGGGAGGAAAGTCAGGACTCTTTGGCGGTGCGGGCGTAGGTAAGACAGTCCTCATCACCGAGCTCATCCATAACGTCGCATCCGAGCACGGAGGATACTCGGTGTTTGCCGGCGTGGGCGAACGCGTTCGCGAAGGAAACGACCTCTACCACGAGATGGAAGAGTCGGGCGTGCTCGACAAGACTGCGCTCGTATTTGGCCAGATGAACGAGGTGCCCGGGGCGCGCGCACGCGTCGCACTCTCGGGTCTTACTATGGCCGAGGCATTCCGCGACGAAGGCGGAAAGGACGTGCTCTTCTTTATGGACAACGTCTTCCGCTTTGTGCAGGCAGGTTCCGAGGTGTCATCACTCTTGGGACGTGTGCCGTCTGCAGTGGGTTACCAGCCGACCTTGGCCGAAGAAATGGGACTCTTGCAAGAGCGCATCACCTCGACGACCGACGGCTCCATCACCTCGGTGCAGGCGGTCTATGTTCCGGCAGACGACGCCACGGACCCGGCTCCGGCAACCACATTCGCACACCTCGATTCTACCGTAGTGCTCTCGCGCCAGCTCGCATCTTTGGGAATTTATCCGGCAATCGATCCGCTCGAATCCGGCTCGACCGCGCTTGCTCCCGAGATCGTGGGCGAAGAACATTACCGAGTCGCCAACGAGACCAAGCGTGTCTTGCAGCGCTACAAGGACCTCCAGGACATCATTGCAATCTTGGGTATCGAAGAGCTTTCCGACGAGGACCGTACGCTTGTGTATCGCGCACGCAAGATCCAGCGCTACCTCTCGCAGCCATTCTTCGTGGGCGAGGTGTTTACCGGTAAGCCGGGCAAGTACGTGCCCTTGGCCGAGACCATCCGCGGCTTCGCCGAAATTTTGGACGGCAAGCACGACGCGCGCAACGAGCAAGACTTCTACATGAAGGGCTCAATCGACGAGGTCATCGCCGCATCCGCGCAAAAATAATATGGCCGACGCGCACATATTTCATCTCACAGTAGCATCCGTGGGCGAAACTCGATTCGACGGATCGGTCCGAACGCTTACCGCGCCCGGCTCGTCCGGCGTACTTACGGTACTTGCTCATCACGAGCCAATCGTGACGACGCTCAAGAAGGGGACGCTCGTCATCGTCGATGCTCATGGGGTCCGCTCGACCATCGATATCGAGAGCGGTGTCCTCGAAGTTGCGCATAACCGCGCTGTCGTGCTGCTATAATCTACTCATGTATCGGGCGATAGTCCCACTGCTCGTGTCGGCATTTTTGGTGCCGGCCTTTGCATATGCGCAAGCACCCGAGGACGGCGCGGCCACTACCTGTCAAAAAGCGCAGGCAGGTGCAGATGTAGGCAAAGCTGAGACCGTCCAAGGTGGCTCAGAAGCGACCGAGCAAGCAGGTACCATCAAGCAGATAGACAAGACCACTATCGACACGGTAACAGTCGGTGCCGACGGCAAGGTAAAAGTTGTTTCAAAATGCGGAACGCCAAACCAGCCGGGCTCTGTCACCATGTGCTTTCTCAACGGCTTGTGCGTCAAATGCTCTAAGGCGGTCAATGGCTGCAATGCTGCGTCTGCACAGTCGCAAGCTGCAGCGAGCGCCGTAAACGATCCTGTAGCGGCAGGCAAGACTCTTGCCCAGGCATTGGCACAAGACGCGGTAAAGAACCCGGCCGCATGGCAAAAGATTTCTGGCGGTATGGAGTCCATGCTCAACAAGGCATACAGCGATCAGTCGTTCGGACTTGCATCGCCGCCGACCGAGCAGGTGCAGTTGGCCCGATCGCTCGACAAGGTCAACACCGACGCTCTCAAGGCCATCGCCGATGGTCAGTACGAACAGCTGCCGCAGATTGCAGACCGCGCCAAGAGCATTCTCTCGAACCCCGAAGCAGCAAAGATATTTTCTGACCCCGCACAGGTCGTGCGCATGCTGCCCGAAAATCTGCAGTCAAAAGCAAACGACATTATCACCGGGTTCAAGGGGGTGCTTGGGTATTCGTCTGCTGGTACACCCACTGCTTCTCAAAACACCTTCGGTCAGACTACTCCGTCTGGATCCGATGCCGCTCCCGATACCGAGGCGGGTGCAACACCACGGCAGACACCGCCTCCGGGTACTCCGGTACAGGCGCGTGTCACGTTTTATGCACCAGGAGCTGGCGGAACTATCGAGGGTCTGTACGAGACTTCACGGCCCAATTTAGAAGGCGAGAAAAACAGCGCCGGCAATCCGATACCGCGCACCCTCGACGACGTTCGACTCGGCAAGTACAACTACGTGACGCTCGCGTCAGATCCGTCGAACTATGGCAAGACCTATAATCTCGGAACCCTCACCTACACGAGTGCACTCGACGGCAAATCGTACACGCTCGAAAATGTCGTGGGCTATGTGCACGACACCGGATCGGCATTCCAAGGGCGACCCGACAAATTCGATGTGGCTGTAGGAGATTTCAGAGGCTGGGGAGCAAGCGCTGGATCTAAGTTCGTCGACAGTCAAACCTATGGCGCCAATACGCTCAAGACCTGGGAACAGATTGGGGGAGTCCCCGGCGGCGCTACGGTCGTGCGCCAAGAAACGGGAGCTGCCACCGGTTTTGGCTCGATAGTAAAGGCGGTAACGGAAGGCAATCTCGGGAGCATCACATCATTCGGTGCAGGCGAAACTGGCATCGCTGGCTTGGTATCGCGTTTCTTGGGTAGTGGCAATCCAATCTCGTCGTTGTTGGGCATGGCGTCAAACGGGTTCGGCAGCATGCTCTCGGGACTCTCGAATCTGTTTGGTGGTGGCAGCGCCGGATCATCCGTGGGCTCAGGCAACGCTTCTGCCGTTGCCCCGCAGTCTCCTGCAGCTCCGGCGCAGCCCGCACCAACTACGCCGCAGGCACCGCAGCCAGCGGCTACCGTAACTCTTTTGGCCCAGCCAAAAACCGTTTCGGTCGGCGGTATGGTGCAGCTTTTGTGGTCATCTGCCGGAGTCCGCACCGACGATGCCTGTCAGCTTTCCGACGGCACGAGCATCCTCGCCGAAAAGAACGAGGGCACGAAATCTATACCAGTACAGGCAATGCAGGGCGCGCAGCAATTCGTGCTTGCGTGTACTCCATTGGGTGCGCCCAAAGGGGAGCGTAGTGCAAAAAGCATAGTATCGGTTACGATAACGCCATGATCGGCCAACCTAAGCGTTTTCAAAAGACCGTCGAAGATTTCGTATGCGAGCACTGCGGCCACCCGGTGGCAGGCAATGGCTACACCAACCACTGCTCGCAGTGCCTCTGGAGCAAGCATGTAGACGTCAATCCGGGCGATCGCCTCGCGACGTGCAACGGCCTCATGGAGCCGATTTCGGTAGAGCACAAGAACGACGACTACATTTTGACCCAGCGCTGCCAAGTCTGCGGACACGAGAAGCGTAACAAGATGGCAAAGAACGACGACTTCGACGCCGCGATTGCTATATCTAAAAAAAGTGATATAAAACGGTAAGTACGTCTCGAAAGGAGGAATCAGTGAGATCCTTTAAAGAGCTGGACGATGTTGTTTTCGAACGCTTCGTGGAACCCACCGCTTGGCGAATCGAGCACCGATTCGGAATAACGCATGCCCGGATTGCTCGAGTGTTCCGAGTCCTGACAATGCTGGCACTCATCCCTGCGTGCCTAACGCGCGGCGAGCCGCTAAAAGCAGCGGGCATCGTCGTCCTCGCAGCGATCGTGGATATCATCTTGGGTCCGGTCATCGAACGGCTGCAGTCCATGAAAGGGCAAATCAATCCGTTTCGGCCGGTGTGGCAGGGTCGGTTGATCGCACTCTGTTTTGCTCTGAGTGTGATGGTATGTCTTGCCCTCATAGGCATGGCGCTGCTCGAGCTCAGCCAGGTAGGGGTCGCGTGGATTTGCTACATGGCGTGCGAGTACTTTGGGGCATGTAACCCCATGCCGCCCTCGTTCAAGAAGGAACAAGAGGCAAAGGACGCCGAGCGAGCGATGCAGACAAGCGGTATCTGAAGAACGACAAAGCGCGGCCCTGAGGCCGCGCTTTTTTCATACCTCCCTCTCTTTCCAAGAGGGTTTGAAACTTTTGACGCTCAGTTTAAAAAGGGCGAGTTGGCCCAGTATTCAAGATTAACCAACTCTCCCCGCCAGCACTCAGAAGCGCTGTGCGACCCTCTCTTAAAAAGAGAGAGAAGAAATTCAGAAAGTTTCTTTTTGATAGCCCCTGCTGCTTGTGCTTTAAAACGGTATACGGAGCGCGACGGCGCGAGTCGAAGCGCTGCGCCAGCAGGCGCAGATAGCGACCGTTTTAAAGTACAGCAGCGAAACAAAAGACTTACCGCACTTGGGCTTCCAAGGCGGGTACGAATTTTAAAGATAGCCAACTCTCCCTACCGTTGCGAGCGCGCCGTGCGAACCATTTACAAAGACAGGGAGTAAATATGTTTTCGTATCCTCCCCCTCTTTCTAAGAGTGTTTGAAACTTCTGACGCTCAGTTTAAAAAAGGGGAGTTGGCCAGGTTTGTACCAACGCGAAGGACTTGTAATATATTTAAAAAATGATATAACCCAACAAGCAAAACAAGGGAGATGACCAATGAATCATTTCGCTAAAGTCGACCAAGTGCTCATTGAGCGCGTATTCGAGCCAATTTCTTGGCAGTCCGAATATCGGTGGGGCGTCGGTTCGCCGCGGCTGTCTCGCATAGCCACGACTACCGCGCTCGTGTCATGTGCTCTCGGGTCGCTTGCGGATGGACGGTATATTGTCGCTGCGCTCTTGGGTCTCTTTTCCTTTTTCTACGACATGTTCTGTGGTGCGCGCGAGGAAAAGATGCAGATCCACTTTCGTAGCTTTGGATTGCCGAACCCGATGCGTCCTTTGTGGGATTTCAGGCTCAAGTTCCTTCTCTTGTACATCGTCATGCTGGCCCCAATCGTTATCGCAACCGGCTATGCATGGTCTACCATCGCAGTGGCCACATCGTGCGTTGTCTTCAGTGCAATATCACGCTGGTTCGACGCCTGCGAGTCTATGCCGCCCTCGTTCAAGAAGGAACAAGAGGCAAAGGACGCCGAGCGTTCCATGCAGACGAGCGGTATCTGAAGAACGACAAAGCGCGGCCGTATGGTCGCGCTTTTTTTGACAAAATTGTGAACGGCAGTATAAATGCCTAAGACAACGACGGAGGATATCGTGAATATCTATGCAAAAGCCGATCAGTGGCTCATCGGCACTGTTTTCGAGCCGTCGGCATGGTGGTGTCAGTACCGATATGAGTTCGGTCACCCGCAGCTCGCGCGTGCCTCGTACCTCGTGGCATTCGTTGTAGCCAACTGTATAGCGCCCATGATAGCCGGAGATATCATCGGTCTCTTGTTCGGTATGGCGTTCGTCGCATTCTTTGACTACATATTGGGGCGCACTATCGAGAAAGATGCGATGCAACATGTGGGGCGCATGAATCCGTTCAGAGGACTATGGTCGGCTCGTCTCATCGTCATCGTGCTGATAGTGACGCTCGAGCCGTTTATCGGAGGCGTATCTTCGGGTGACTTCTGGAAATCGCTTAGATCGATCATGTTCGATCTGCTTATCGTCGTCTCCATGTTCTACTCGGCCTGCAATCCTATGCCGCCCTGGTTTCGGCAGAAACAAGAGCAGAAAGATGCGGGAAAGTACCTGGCCCCCGACACCGTATGACCAATCGCCGCACGAATGTGCGGCGACTTTTTGCATTCCTCTCCCCTGAGTAGGGGGAGAATTAAAGGGAGAGTTGGCCCTGTGTTTAACTAAACTTCCGTTAGTACCCGCGGATCGACTTGCCTGGCCACTTTACGTACAGGGCAGGAATGAGTGCGAGTGTGATCACGGTCGAGAACGCAAGGCCGAACATAAGTGCGACCGAGAGCGGTATCCAGATAGCAGCGGCGAACAGAAGCGGCACGGCTCCCAAGATGGTTGCAGTCGCGGTAAGCAAGATCGGGCGTACGCGCTCGACGGCCGCTTCGATCACCGCTTCCTTAAGCTCTTTCTCGCTGGTTGTGCGGACACGGTTGATGGTGTCCACCATCACGATCGTATGATTGACGATAACGCCCGAGAGCGCGATGAAGCCCATGATAGAGGGGAACGAAAGCGGCTTTCCGACGATGAGGAGTCCGCCCAAGACACCAATGAGCGACAAGGGAACAGTAAGGAGCACGTAGAACGCGTGCCTGAACGAGTTGAACTCGAGCACGAGGATGGCAAAGATGGCGAGCATGCCGATGATGAGTGCTACACCTAGGTCGGTAAACGACTGGTTGATATCTTCGTTCTCGCCGCCGAGCGTCATGGTGATTCCTTCAGGGATGACGAGTTCGGTTTTGGCGCGTTTTACGAACTCGTTGCCAACGATCGTAGCGTTGCCTCCCTCGGTCAAGTTGCTTGATGCCGTCACGATTCGATCGCCTGCTTTATGGCTTATTGCAGCGCGACTTTGTTCGGCACTGAGTGTCGCAAACGTGCCCAAAGCGACGTTGCCCTTCTGGGTCGAAACCGGGGTGGTAAGGACATTGCTCGGGTCGGTCTGGTTTGCCGAGTCGGGGTTCGCACTCGTCTCGTTGAAGGCGATCTGCGTGACCACATCGACGTCTTCGTCTGCTTGGCGCAAAGTCGTGGCTGTCGATCCATACAAGGACGAACGCACGGCAAATGCGGCAGATTGCGCAGTGACGCCGTTTGCAGCAGCTTGGCCGCGGTCGATCGTTATCGCGAACTGGGTTCCGTTGGTCTTGGTACTGGTCGTGACACCGGTCGTTCCCGGTATGGTCTGCAAGATGCGTGCCGACTGTTCGGCGAGCTTCTCGAGCGCAACCAGATCCGATCCCTTAAAGGTAACGACGACCGGGGTGCCGGTAGGAGGACCGCCAGAGAGCTGTCCTACCGAAACATGTGAAGAGTGTATCTCAGAGAATGAGGCGCGCAGACGCTCCGCGACGACCGTGCTCTTGTCGGTGCGGTCTTTCCTGAGGTCGATGAACATGTTAGCGAGCTTGGTGTCCACCTGCGCACCGTTCTGCCCGTCAAACTCGTTCGACTGACCGATAGTAGTCACAAACGACTCAATGGCAGGTTCTGCATACAGGATCTCTTCGATCTTGCGAGACTCGAGGTCGGTCTGTGCCAACGTCGATCCCTGCGGCATCTCAATCTCGACGAAAATGTTGTCGGAGTTGTCATCCTCGAAGAAGACCGTCTGAATAGCGCCGATAGCCGGGAGCGACAATGCGCCTATGAGCATAAAGCCCAGCACCGTAAGTAGGATCGGAGCCGCATTCTTGCCTTCCAAGAACTGCGTAAGGTATGCGCGGTACCAGTTGCGTACGCGCTCGACAAGCCGGTCGCGGAAGCTCTCGCCGCTTTGCGCCGCCTTTTTAGCAAACGGAGCCGCGATAAGCGGGATAAAACCCAACGAGACGATGAGCGACGCTATAAGTATGCCGATCACGGTAAACGGGATCGAGCGGATGAACTGGCCGATGATGCCCGAGAGGGAGAAGAGCGGCGCAAACACCGCCACGGTCGTCATGATGCCGGCAGTGAGTGGGCGATAGTACTCTTGCAGTGCCTTCTGTGCAGCCTTGATGCCTGCATCCGGGTCGTTCAGATCTTGCTCTTTTATGCGCACATTGATACCGTCGACGATCACTACGGCGGTGTCGACGATGATGCCGATAGTAAGCACCAAGGAGAAGAGCGATACAACGTTGAGCGAGTTTCCCGAGTATTTCATGATGGCAAAAGTTGCCAAAAGCGAGATAGGGATCGACGATCCTGCTATGAGTGCTTCGCGCCATCCGATAGTAAACGCGAGCAACAGGACTACGAGCAATGTTGCAATGAGTCCGCTGCGCGTAAGTTCGGAGAGGTTGTCGAATATGTCGGTCGCCATATCGAAGGTAACCTTTGCATTAGCATTTTCGAGGATCCCTCCTTCAGCTTCGAGGGAGGCGAGCTTGGCGTTGACCGCTTTGCTTACATCGGTGATATTCGACCCCCGTGCCTTGAATACCGAGAGCGACAGGGATGGTTCGCTCGGAGCACCGTCAAAGCTTGATCGCGAAATCGTGGTAGCTGGTGCATAGCCGTCGACGACGTCAGCGACGTCGCTCACGTATACGACAGAGCCTGTAGGTGTCGGGATGGGGGTGTTCTTGATGTCATCGGCCGATAGGAGGTCGCCAGCGAACCGCATCGGGTAGCTGACGCCATTCACTTTTACGGTACCAGCCGGAATGGTCGAATTTTGGGCACCGATGGCCTGAGCAACTGATGCCGCAGATAAACCATACTGCGCGAGCGCATTTTTCTTAAGCAAGACGCGTACCTGTTTGTCGCGCAATCCTCCGACCGAGACCGATGAGACTCCTCTTACCGATTCGAGCTGCTTCTGCACGTCCTTGCCTAAGGTAAAGAGCGCGGGTTCCGGCAGATTAGCCGATATAGAAATGGTCGAGACGGGCTGCGATGCGAAGTCGATCTGGATCACCTGCGGGTCCTTTGCGTCTGTAGGAAGCTTGGTCTTGGCTGTCTGCACCTGATCGCGGAGCTTCTGGATTGATTCTTGGAGGTCAGCCGAGGCATCAAACTGCACCGTAATCGACGAAACAGATTCGCGACTGGTTGAGGTAAGTGTGTCGACGTGCTCGAGATTGCTCTTGAGCGGGCGCTCGAGAACGTTGGTTACCAATGTCTCTACCTCGGCAGCCGACGCGCCTGGCATCGTGGTAATCACGACGGCGATCGGGATCGTCACCTCGGGTGATGATTCCTTAGGGATTGTTGCAAGCGAAATGAAGCCCGCAAGCACCACGCCGATCATGACAAGGGCCGTGAATTGGCGATGCGTAAGAAAGAAGTTCCAGATTCGGTACATAGAGGTATCAGGTGGAGTCTAAAGTAATGGAACGTGCTATTTGGTTACCGACACGACATCGCCTTCGGAAAGTCCGCGCGCGTCCGTGACAATCATCATCTGTGGGGTCACTCCTTTGGTTATGACGATGTCCTGGCCAACAATCTCGCCAACCGTTATCGTGTGCGCAACCAAGGTTGTCGAAGATACAGTAAAGACGAAAGCACCTTCGCTCGTGAGCTTGATCGCTGCAACTGGGATGGCGATGGTCTTCTTTACGGCAGCCGCGTCTGTGTCCTGGGAGACCGCTATCGAGACGGTCGAGCCGTTGGCGAGCTCAGTTTCCGAAGCAGTATCGGTAAGTGCGACGTGCATCTCGATGCCACCGCGTGCCTGGTCGACGCCGGGAGCCACCGAGGTGACAACGCCTTCGTACTGGTCGTTCACGAGAGCCATCTCACCCACAACTGCGCGTGCGCGATCGGTTGGAGCGATGTACGCGATGATCTCGAGTGCCTGTGGGTTCTCGACGGCACCCACCATTTCGTTGGGCGATACAAAGTCGCCAGAGCGGAGCGAAAAGCTCGCCAAGGTTCCCGAGATAGGGCTCATGACGAGCGTGTTGTTGTACTGTGCGAGCGCTGCTGCATATCCTGCTTGTGCATCCTCGAGCTGCGCTTGCACGACAGCTATATCTTCGGCCTGCGCCCCGATGACGCCGAGCTCTTGGTTCTTCTTGGCAATCTCGAGCGCAGCGGTAGCACCAGAAAGAGCACTCTGCGCACCAATGACGGCAGCGCGTGCACCCTGCGCCTGCGCCGTGTATCCGGCGATAGTGGCTGCGGTGAGAGTGGTCGAGGGCAATGTCTTGTTGAGTGCCGAGAGAACATCGTCGAGATAGCTGCGAACCTGAGTAAGTTCGTTGTTGGTGGCGTTCATGACGGCAAGATCGGCCGTGATTGGGGACTGCTCGAGCTTCTCGTACTTGGCGAGGATACTCTGGAGAGCCATGCGACCACTGCCGACTTTGACAGCTACCGAGTAGTCGGATGTAGGGAAGGTGTACTGAGGGTTAATCCCGCGCGGATCGGTGAGAAATGCGTCGGTGCCGTGCATCGTCGCACTATCTGCCGCACCAAATGCGGTCGCGAGCGCAGACTTCGCTGCATCCTCCGCGCTTTTTACATTTGCGCTCAATATTGCAAGCTGCTCGTTGCGGGTTCCTTTCTGGATCTTGTCGAGCGCCGCCTGAGCCGAGTTTACGCGCGCCCGAGCCGATGCGAGTGCTGCGCTCTCCGCGGCATTCTCCAAGGTGGCCAGAGTCTCGCCAGCGCTTACGTATGCTCCCGCTTTTGCATACGCAGCTGTTACCGCACCGCCTTTCTTGGTGTGAAGTTCCGCATGATTTACCGATGTGACGGTACCGACGGCATGCAAGGGTGCGCTGCTCTGGGAAAGCGACGCCACTGAAGCCACGGAAACGGTGCGCGCATCGGGGCCTGCGACGGCTCCGGCCTTAGGTGCCGTGACGACACGGAAAAACGCGAAGAATGCAAAGATGGCAACTACAATGGTAAGGAGGAGCCAGGTGCGGTTGCCGAGAATGGTGTCTTTGATCGTGCGGGGTGCGGGTAAATACTGCATAAGTTGGTGCTTTTTATAAGTGGGCGGATTTTAGCACGTTTAGGGCATTGCGTCAAATACCGTCTTGTGGTCTATCCATGGCCCATTGCATGGGTATTTAGGGTATTTACCTTCCACTCTTACCAAGAGGGTTTGAAACTTTGACGCTTAGTTTCAAAAGGGGGAGTTGGTTCAAAACATAGGCATCGCACGCCTTGCCCGGCAAGTGCTTTAAGTCTTTTCTTTTCGCTGCTGTACTTTAAAACGGTCGCTATCTGCGCTTACTAGCGCAGCGCTTCGACTCGCGTCGTCACGCTCCGTATACCGTTTTAAAGCACAAGCAGCCGGGGGTTAGGGAAAACAGCCTCACAGATTCCGGATACTTCTTCAGCTCAGGTGGCATG
>CAZYLZ010000016.1:0-22025 GCA_964648335.1 uncultured Candidatus Saccharibacteria bacterium
CACCTCCTTTATTCTCGTCGTACCTTATCGCGACCAAGCAGCGTGTCAACAAGATCCCCATCGATCATTCGATCGATGGGGATGCGGTTACCGTGGCATCATAAGCACCGCAGTACCTGAAAGGACTTGAGCCGGTCCTACCGAGCACCCACAGTCGAACGTCACCCGGCGCCTGAGCTCGTTGCGGTCGGTGACGACAATGCGCACGGTCACCTCATCCCCGATACGGACTGGCTTGAGATACTTGAAATTCGTCTCGATGAACGCCGCTCCTGGGAAATGCTCGGCAAACAGGGCCGAAACATAGCTTGCCGTGAGGATGCCATGCACGATTTTTGACTTGAACATCGTGCCGCGTGCGAACGAATCGTCGAAGTGAAGCGGGTTCGTGTCGCCGCTTGCTCGGGCAAAGTCAACGACATTCGAGCTCGTCGGTCTTTGTACCGATGTGGCTGCGAATGTTTCAGGAATTGCGTCAAACCGCGCATGCTCGATAGGCTTCGGCAGGACCGGACGACACATACTCTCTGCGACTGTCCACCACGCCTTACTGAAGGCAAGCGGCATCTGAGCGAGCGAAAGACACATGTCGAACGAAGGAACTGTGTACATTACCGTCTCCTGTTGTTGCAACTGCCGAGAACAGTACCATTATCCGAAAAGGCTGGCCAGGAACGCCTACGAAAACCGTTTGGACGCGATGCATACGTGTAATGGAACGGGGGGCCAGATAACACGAGGTGACGTCACGGTCTGATGCCTCGATTCCAAGCATTATACGGAGATTGTACTTGACTTCGGAATATAATGATCGTTCAATATTGAATTGATGCTTGGTTGTGGCACACACGGCCTCGCTCACCATCCCCCGTTGCTGTTTTCTACCGGAAAGTTACCCACATCAGCCACGCCATGCACTTCGGGGCTCACCATCCGCTCTGCAGGCACCAAATAGGCAAATTATGGCTTATTTATTGATTTTTTGAATGGTACGTCGAGATATACAAACGGCCGGCTTCTTCTGAGAAACTACCCTTGGCTCCCATGACGCCAATCTTGATAGAAGCACAGGCTACCACTCACCGAGTAAAAAGGGCCGCGTTATGCGGTGTATGGGATTGACTTTAGAAATTTGCTACCCAACAATGGTCTTGTCGGGCCATTATTCATATCTATTAGAACCTATGAACAAAGTTGATTTGATCGACCACGTCCACGGCATCCTTGGCTCCACCAAGGCAGATGCTGAGCGCGCAGTCGAAGGCATCATTGATGCCGTCACCAACGCACTCAAGAAGGGTGACGAGGTGTCGATCGCGGGCTTGGGTATCTTCGTCGCAAAGACACGCCCAGGACGCCAGGGCCGCAATCCCCGCACCGGACAGACGATCCAGATTCCGGCTATGCGCGTCCCTAAATTCCGCGCATCCAAGACGCTTAAAGACGCGGTTAAGTAAATCGCGGCTACAAAGCTCGCAAAAAACCCGTATAAGTGCTGAAGAAATTTCAGCCTTAGCGGGTTTTTTTGCAGATCGCTTCACAAGCGACTCGCGCCTGCTATAGTGGCGACATATGAAAACACTCACATTTTCTCTTGCTTCCGTCGCAGCGACCATCGTACTGAACGTTGTTCCTGTCGTCGCCGCGGCACACACTGGACACGAGACGTATGGGTACCAACCTACCTATCCCGCCTACCCTTCGGTCCAAGCATATTCACCCTATGTATCGAACTATTCTGCCTATAGCTACACCTATACAGAACCGTCGTACGCACCGATGTACCCGATATACCAGCCGCAGTACCAAGAATACCAGCAGCCTGTATATCAGACTTACTATGCAGATCCGTACCAGCCAGGTACGTACATGACCTATCCCATGTATCAGACCTATCAGTATCAGGAGCCTATATACTCGTATTCATACAGCTACCCCGGTACTTCGTACATGCAGTGGGATTCCGGTTATGCAAATTACGGCTACTATGATAGCTATGGCGGCGGTTATGGGCCCGACGGATGGAATCAATTGATTGGATGGAGCTCGGGATGGGATGCGTATAGCCGCGCCTACGAGAGCTGGAGCGGTTACTAAGTCAAAGACGTCACGACGCCCAGAAACGCCAAGGCAGCGCGAGCGTCTTGGTGTTTTCTGTTCTTCTTGTTAGGATTGGGCGCGAAGCCAGAACAGTGATGTTCGGCACAAGCGGGGTTAGTTTAGTGGTAAAACGACAGTTTTCCAAACTGTGGTCGGGGGTTCGATTCCCCCACCCCGCACCGAAGAAGCGAAGCGCCGAAGAGTGTGGGGTTGGGGGGGGAATCGAACGTCGCAAAGAAAGCGATGAAGGAGCTTTCTTGAGACGGGGCCGGCAGCACTTAGCGAGTCTTCGAGCTTAGTGACTCGTGACCGATTCCCACATTCACAGATATAAGAATTGATTCCCCCACCCTACAAAAATCCGATCAAAACGCGCGTAGCCAATCGGTGTCTGCCACACGAAAACCCCCTCTCGATATCACCGGGGCGATATCGAGAGGGGGTTTTGTAGTTCTTAGAGCTCGTCGTCCGAGATCCCAAGATCGAGCTCGTCGTCGGCATCTTCGCTCTCTTCGGTATCGGTGTCGAGACTCAGCTCCATGCAGCTCTGGCAGATCTCCTCGCCCTCGTCTGCCGTCTTTTTGCCACACGAAGTACAGATTTGTTTCATACGTCCAACCTCTTTGCTTAAGTAGTACCTGAATAAGTACCGATAGTAATGTAAAAGCGCTCACAGACATCATTGTTTAGAAATGATGCAAGCACGCCGCTATTGTACCCATGATGTCGATTCACTCAAGCAAATATGTGCATAAGAATGAGTGACGTGCAATTATTACTAACTTATGTCAATATGGGTGCGCTATGGACTTTATAAGCGCGCTGCAATCCCTCATCGCCGGAATCATCGTATTTGTCAGTTCCTTTTTTGGGAACACTGCTTCGTATGTGGCCACTCAGCCAGCTGCCGTCGCGGTATCGCTCGGCACGAGTACGATAGCCTTGTCTGAACCGGGTCATGCCACAACCAGTACCGCAACCTCGACTCCAAAGGTCGCACCCCGAGAGACTGTCGTGGTATCTGCTAAGAAATCTCCGCCAAAGCCCACCACATCGGCCACCACACCGATAGCGTCGCCTAGCTCCGATACCGCCGTTCGTATCATGAGCCCCTACACAACACCATCGGTCTCCTTCGAGACCATCAACACGCAAACACGTAGTGCTCTCGTAAACATCTTCTGCATCCCCAATGGCAACAGCCTGGCTGAGATAAGCGGGAGCGGTATCATCATTGATCCTCGCGGAGTGATACTCACCAACGCTCACGTCGGCCAGTACTCACTTCTTGAAGAGTCCAACGTGACGATTGATTGCCTCATCAGGACAGGTTCGCCTGCGCGTGCGGCGTGGCACGCGAAGCTCTTGTACATCCCGCCCGCTTGGGTCAATAAGCACGCGAGCGAGATAACCCAATCACATGCACTAGGCACCGGAGAGGATGACTTTGCGCTGCTGCAGATAGACCGCGCGCTCAACGGTCAGGCCATGCCGTCGGCTTTCCCGTTCGTACAACCCGATTCTCGAGAGGCGGTCGCCTTTGAGGGCGACACAGTGCTCGTAGCAAGCTACCCTGCAGGATTTGTCGGCGCGATCACTGCACAAAACGGACTTTCACAGGTGACGACCATTGCAAAGATCCAGAAGCTCATGACCTTTGATACCGGTACCGTCGACGTAATCGATGTCGGCGGTGTGGTCGTCGCACAAGCAGGATCGTCGGGCGGCGCTGTCGTCAATCAGTGGAATCGTCTTGTTGGTCTCTTGGTCACCTCGAGCGCTGGTGAGACCACCATGGACCGGAGCCTGCGCGCAGACACGATTGCGCACATCGACCGAAGCCTGTACCTCAACTCAGGGATGCATCTGCAAGAATTCCTCTCGGGAGACCTTTCGGTGCGGCGCGAAACCTTCGTACAGAGCGTCTTTCCTGCCCTCAAAAAGACAATACTTACTGCCGCCGGACTCTAATCGACTGCTACAATCCCTGTATGAATACGCCCGAGCACTCTAGTGTCGTTATCTGTGAGCCCGAGAACGGTTATGCTCTGCTCGATTCCGGCGACGGAGAAAAACTCGAACGCTACGGATCGTTCCTGTTTCGCCGCCCCGACCCCCAGGCACTTTGGCACAAGAACGCACCCGCCACATGGGAGAGCGCACATGCAGCATTTATTCGCAAGGATAAGGACGCAGAATGGAAAACTGACCCGTCCCTGCCAGAGCGCTGGGAAATCTCGTTCGGAGCTCTCAATCTCTGGATCAGGCCGACGTCATTCAAGCATACCGGCCTTTTTCCCGAGCAAAAGCCGAACTGGGACTGGATGCGCGAGCTTATAACCGCATCCCCGCGTCCGATAACCGTACTCAATCTCTTCGGCTACACAGGGGGTGCGTCCTTGGCCTGTGCACAAGCAGGTGCCTCGGTAGTACATGTCGACGGATCGAAAGTAGCGATAGGCTGGGGCAAAGATAACGCCGAATTGAGTGGTCTCGCATCCAAACCGATTCGCTGGATACTCGACGATGCCCGTTCGTTCGTAAAACGCGAAATCAAGCGTGGAAACAAATACGACGGCATCATCCTCGACCCGCCATCGTTCGGTCACGGACCCAACAAAGAGCTCTGGAAGATTGAAGAAAATCTCCCCGAGCTTCTCGACATGTGCCGACAGACACTCTCGGATTCGCCGCTTTTTTTTCTTCTCAACGGATACGCAGCAGGATACTCGGCAATTGCCTACGAAAACAACCTAAAAGAGATCCTCGGCACTAAGGGCGGTGTATTCGAAAAAGGAGAACTCGCCATTGCCGAAGAATCCACGCATCGTCTCCTCCCTGCCGGTATCTTTGCACGCTGGCACGCCTAGCGCTGCCCCGAGGCGTCCCAGAGGCCCTCGAATATTCGTCGATAGTTTTCGGCAAGATTCTTGTTGGCAATCCGAGTACCGACCAAATTATTGTGCTCGAACGACAAGATACTGACGGTGTCGTGCAGTATGTACATACCGAAGTCCTTGACGGCACTTGCCTGGGGCAGAAAGCGGTACTGCAAGAACGCATTCGACCGGTAGGCTTCGTCGTGATCATGCTCGATCGACGAAGGGTTTACCAAAAGTCTCGTCGTAATGTTCTTTTCTTTCTTTAGTCTCCCGACGAGCGTATGCCACTCTTCTTCAAATATAAAATTCCAGTCGTCGCGCCACACGAATTCGTCTCGTATTAGGCACATGACAGCACCGCGCTTTGCTTCTCGCAACATCGATAGATAGATTTTCTTGAGGCCTGCTTGTCCCTCGAACGTAACGATGGCCGGAGTCGACGCGTGTGCTGCGCCCATAGCAGCAATCGACTCCTTAAGCGATAGTGCAACGTCGACTCGTTTCTCGGCCTCCCTCTGGTCCTTTTCTACTAGACTCATGAGCGCATCGTGCCCCAATGCCACAAATTGCTTAACTTCGTTCTTATGTGAGGTGCCCACCAAGCCCTTGGCTATCAACGAACTCAGGGTCGTGTACACGCTACTGCGCGATAGGGCGCATTTTTTTGCTATGACAGTCGCGCTCTGTGGCGATGTTTCGAGCAATACCGCATACACAGCCGCTTCGTAATCGCCCAACCCCAAGACTCTAAGTTGGTTTACTATAGTCATTGTTGTCGGAATTGTACGACACATTGAACAAATATAAAAGACGGGCAATTATAGTTTCAGTCAGTAACAAATGGAGGTATCGATGTCACTAATAACCAAGCTTCTCGAGGCAGAGTCTGCCCTGCCTAAACTTCTCGGGGACGAAAGCATCTGGCAGAGTCTGTTCGTCGACTACCACCCACCATTCGTCGATCGGCTCTGGTGTCGGTGGCAAGAGCATCGACTCTACCTGCACCGGATTCATCCGTGCAGCGCACATGAGACTCTGTTTCATCCGCATCCGTGGCCATCGGCCATGCGCGTGGTATCGGGCGAATATGAAATGAGGGTGGGATTCGGTACGGGAATGATCGAGCCGCCTGTCGCGGCGACACTAATCCTAGGACCGGGATCGCTCTACGAAATGGCTCACCCCGACAGCTGGCATTCGGTTCGGCCCCTAAGCACAGCGACCTTGTCGGTCATGCTTACGGGTTTTCCCTGGGATCGTCCTTCACACAAGAGCAACAAGACCCTGGGATCCCTCCCTGCAGAAGATGCATGCGAACTGCTGCAGATATTCAAGCATCACTACCGCTAATGCCAGACCCCCGTCATCGACGGGGGTCTCACGTTAGCTACGAGGTCGAGACAGGATGCGCACGAGTCGCTTCGCACTCAGCGCTGCAAAATGCGTTACGCTCGTCCGGCGAGCAATCCAAACATATCAGAAAGTGCAGGTGACATGCAGTGTTCGCGCAATTGGCGTACCGCTCTGTCTTTGATCCACACTTGCCGCAAACCCCGACCACTTCCCTTTCCCCTCCAAAATCCATCACCAACCGCTGATCAAAAGTGTACAAAGTCCCTTTGAAATCCTTTCCCGGGTACTTTTCCATGTAGCTATGGATTCCGCCGTCAAGCTGGTATACGTTCGAAAATCCCTTGCCGAGCAGGTATGCCGCCATCGACTCGCACCTCACGCCTCCGGTACATACCGTAAGAACCTTCTTATTCTTGAGCGGCTCGAGCCTAGGAAGGATTGCCGGCAAATCCCTGGAGTTTTGCATTCCCGGGTCGATGGAATTTGAAAAATGCCCTGAAGCGAATTCGTACGAGTTTCTCATGTCGACGACGACAAAATCCTCCCCTGACTCGTACCACGATCGCAGCTCCTCGGGCTTCAAATGCGGTGCGGTGCGTATGCGTGGATCGGCTTCACTGTGTGGAATACGGGTCCCGACTATCTGATTGCGTACTTTGACCGAAAGCTTGGGAAACGATGTGCCATCCCCACGACTTCGCTTTATCTGCATATCTGCAAAGCGTGTATCCGATTGTATAAACGAAACAAATGCTTCGGTAGCGTCGATGGTTCCCTCGAAGGTCATGTTAATTCCCTCTTCGGCTATGAGTGCCCTCCCTTTGAGTCCGAGTTCTCCCGCCTTGAGACGGACCGCATCAGCCAAAGCCACAGGATTGGCAACGGTTATGTATTTATAAAACAACAAGACCTGATACTCCATACTCTGCAAATTTTGTTGGGGTGCCGAGAGTCGAACTCGGTCTATCTCCTTTTGCGCCGCAGGTGTGCATGTGCACGCCTGGATTTGTACTTTGGAATAGTATGGGATTCTTCGTCGGGGCGCCGAGAGTCGAACTCGGTCTATCTGCTCCCAAAGCAGACGTACTACCGGCATACTCCGCCCCGACGAAATCCCCCATTCACATATTCGCAAAGAACATATCCCCAAAGCAGACGTACTACCTGCATACTCCACCCCGAATCGTATCGAACGCTTAGACCTTCTGAGCAGCTCGAATCGTTCACCATAATAGCCTACCAATGCAAAGATACCTAATCGGTCTCGAAAGTGCTTCCTGGGTCATTCTGAGAGCTTATAGGACACATTAAACTCTATAGGACATTAAAGGACATTCTCTGTCAGTCGACACTGTGCCGTTCTTTCGCGCAGGTTAAGATACACCGCAACAACATCGATCTGGTAGTCCATTTGCTCCCACTGAGTTCCCTCTACGTAGAATGCAGCAGTTTTAGCAATACTTCCAAGCTTTTTACGATGTACCATCTCTTCGGGTCTGTAATCGTTCATTTCACGTGAAATGTCGACCGAGCTTTCACGTGAGACAGACTTAACTTCTACAAAGCGTAGTACGCCAGCCTTGATTGCGATTATATCAATCTCACCCCAAGGCTTTCGATAATTGCGCTCAAGAATCTCATACCCTTTTGAAGCCAGAAACCTGCAGGCAACGGATTCACCGATAGATCCTTTTTTTTGGGTACTCATAGCATTTCACGTGAGACAACAATGTACCAAATCGGCCAACACTGACAAGCCAAGGTAGCATCTGCGTGGCTGTTGACATGGTTCACGTGAACCATTGTTACTTGTGAAACATATGGTGATCTGGGAACGGACCCCACAAGGACATCATCCCGCTCTCTCCACCACCTGTCTTTCAGAACGTTACTGTCTGTAATCCACATATCCACTGACTTATCCCCAGTTTTGAGTGCTTCCTTTAGTAAAAAGCCAGTTTTTAAGCCATCTTTTTAGAATGTGGACAAAGTACTGTCTTATGTGGACAAGAGAGTCAATTGATCTTTCGGACCCCGGTATGGGCCAGATGCTTAGGAAACACCTGTGGACACGCGACAGGAATGAGACTGGTCTTTATAAGTGCACCAGTTTGTTGGGTTTTTCAGCTCCTTCAGATATGGCTCATTTTGCAGTGCGCATATATTGGTACAGACTCTCCACGCCTGGCCGTTCAGCCGGAAAATGACTCTAATGGCTGTCTTTTCCGATGGTTAGTTGGTGACGCTGGGCAGGGGATTGGTGTGAGCCCAATACGATTGACATCTCTAGGTGCCTGCATCCTCTCCTCTCTGATAGTACCCGCCACTCTTTGGTCCAGCGTCCGACCCTCTATCCGTATACTCATTTGTAAAACAAAAGAACCCTTTTTGGGTCATTTGTTTGATTCGAGCGCAGTAAGCAGTGTCTGTCCACACGTCGTCGCTCGAATACAAAAAGAGGTCCTATGACCTCTTTTTGTAAATCGCTTCATGTGCGGATAAGCATAGCTTGTTCGCACGTCGTCGCTCTAAAGCAAAAGAGCCCGAAAAGGCTCTTTTGCTTTACTCGCTCCTAGTGCGGATAGGGGGAATCGGACCCCCGTCTCCACCATGGCAAGGTGGCGTTCTACCACTGAACCATATCCGCAACGTGGGCATTATAGCGTGTGTATGGGCATAAGCAATCGAACCTGGGAACAAGTAACTACGATTGGACACTGAGATGTTAGCGTATTTTTGGTTTGACGGTATCATGTGGTTGTCCATGCTCCCGTGGTGAAATGGATATCACAGCAGCCTTCGAAGCTGTTTTTGGGGGTTCGAATCCCTCCGGGAGCACAAACCGAGCGAGCGCAGGTTTGTGCTAGGCACAGCCTGACGAGGCGAGCCGGGGCCGACCAAATTTACACCGGTAAATTATGGGCGGCCACAAAGCACTGGCACCAAAGCGGCCCGACCAAACGCATACTACAATACATCCATGCTCCAGATTCCTTTGGAAGTCAAAAAAGTCTCGGAAACGCTCGTGGCTGGCGGCTTCGAGGCGTACCTAGTTGGGGGGTGCGTCCGTGACCTCATTATAGGCAGGGAACCGAAGGATTGGGACCTCACGACCAACGCACGCCCCGAGCAGATCCAGGCGCTTTTCGAAGAAACGTTTTACGAGAACACGTACGGCACGGTCGGTGTCGTCACGACTTCGGAAAACCCTCGCTTGAAAGTAATCGAGATCACGCCCTATCGCATAGAATCCGAATATTCGAATGCGCGACACCCCGACGAAGTCACGTTTAGCGACACCTTGACCGACGATCTTAAGCGGCGTGACTTCACGATCAACTCGATTGCCTACGAGGCACAGACGGGGGATATCGTAGATCCTCACGATGGGAGAGGGGACTTGATCCGGCAAATAATCCGGACTGTAGGAGTTCCCGAGGAACGATTCCGGGAAGATGCGCTCCGTATGATGCGTGCTATCCGACTTTCAGCTGAACTCGATTTTGCGATCGATACGGAAACTATGTTGGGCATACAAAAAAGTGCTTCACAGCTGGGAAAGGTTTCGAACGAACGGATCAGAGACGAGCTGGTCCGAATCATAGAGTCGTCACGACCCATGCCAGCCCTGTATGTGGCTCAAAAGCTCGGTCTTTTGCCCTTTATTCTGCCAGAGCTCGAAGAAGCCAGAGGTATAGATCAGAATCAGGCACACGCCTTTGATGTTTTCGAGCATCTTCTGCGCAGCCTCCAACACGCAGCAGACAAAAACTGGCCCTTAGTAGTGCGCACTGCCGCGCTCTTGCACGACATAGGGAAGCCCGCGAGCCGTGCATGGTCGGATGACAAGAAAGATTGGACCTTTTACGGACATGAGGTGATTGGCGCAAAGATGAGTCGCAAGATACTCGAGAGGCTCAGGTTTCCGACAGACCAATCTAAACGTATCGTTAGTCTGATTCGCTGGCACATGTTCTTTTCTGACCCCGATCAGATAACACTTTCGGCCGTACGCCGATTAATTGCCAATGTCGGTCCAGAGCATATTTGGGACCTGCTTAATCTTCGAATTTGCGACCGCATAGGCACCGGGCGCCCTAAAGAACAGCCATTTAGGCTCAGGAAGTATATATCGATGGTCGAGGAGGCGCTTCGAGACCCTATATCCGTCGCCATGCTGAAAATCGACGGCAAGCGTCTTATGGAAGCCACGGGGGAGCGGCCTGGACCGAAAATCGGATGGACCTTACATGCGCTTCTCGAAGAAGTTTTGGACGATCCTACTAAAAACAGTCCCGAATATCTAGAAGAGAGGGCAAAAAATCTCTTAAGCTTGTCAGATGAAGAACTCAAAAAACTCGGGGAAGCCGGGAAGGACCGGAGAGAGGAAGAAGATCAGGCAGAAGTAGACGCCCTGCGGCGGAAGCACCATGTCCGTTAGGAGAGTGACGTAACAAAAAAAAGAGCCGCATCGTCTGCGGCTCTTTTTTATACTTTCTACCGATTCCGACCAATCCATCCTCTCGAATCGTCAAACAAAAACCGCCCTGTGCAGTCTGTAGTATTTTTTGTGACTTATTTTCTCTTTTTAGTCACTTCTACGTCTTGCTTTGTTCGGGCGGTCTTTTTGTGGTTGTCGTGCTTCTTGAGCAATGCTTCTACAGAAAAACTTTTTTGTTCAATGGTCACTCGCAGAGGCGTGTGCCTTAAATTTTGTTTGGAAGTTTTTTGTATTCCGTTGCTTTTTTTAGCAACAACCTGAAAGAGCTCTATCCGATATACTACTCCCTTATCAGACATCGTAAAGGACATGGCTGTGGATAACTGTCCGTTATGATTTTGCGTTGTTACGGTTCTCGAGAATGGTGAATTCGTGGCTTAAAATATGATAATTCTGGGATCGATTTATTTCGTATCAATTTCTATAGAAACAGGGCAGTGGTCCGAACCGAAAATATCAGCGTGAATTTTTGCACTTTTTATTCTTGTGCTGATTTTTTTCGAAACGAAAAAATAATCAATCCTCCATCCGACGTTGCGCGCACGTGAGTTTGCAAAATGACTCCACCAAGAGTAATGCCCGTTGCCTTGGGTGAACATCCTGAACGTGTCCACAAAGCCTGCTTTTATGATGTTATCGATTCCAGAGCGTTCCTCGTCGGTGAATCCTTTTTTTCCCACATTCGGCTTTGGGTTTGCCAGATCGTCCGCGGTGTGGGCTACATTGAGATCCCCGCAAAAAATGACGGGCTTCGTCTTTTCGAGTCGAGTCATGAATTCAAGAAACGCAGGGTCCCAGTGCTTGTGGCGCATCGGGATCCGGCTCAGATCATCTTTGGCATTCGGCGTATAGACGGTTGAGACGAAAAAATTCTTATATTCTGCGGTAATTACGCGACCTTCAGTTGCCGGGTCCCCATAGCCGTCATGCGCTATACCGTGTTTTTTTACTATGTCGGCAGGTATCCCTATCTGAATACTCAATGGTCGTATCCTGCTGAAAATCGCTGTGCCGCTGTAGCCCTTCTTTTCGGCTGAGTTCCAATACTCCTCATAATCAGGGAGATCGACCTCACTCTGGTGCTGTTGCGCTTTAGTCTCTTGCAGACAGATGATATCCGGCTTGAGTTCGTCGACGAACGCGGTAAAAAGGCCTTTGTTGTGTACGGCACGTATGCCGTTTACGTTCCATGAGACTATTTTCATCGGAATATCCTAGCATGTGCCCAACCACGACAGGGCGTGGGTGGCTTTGGTTATTCTGTCACTCGTATGATAGGTTCATGTCCATGACACGCTTGGAATCGTCCTTACCCCGGTCGGCCTCTCGCTGGCTAGATCCAGTATGGGTTTGCGCAACTGCAGTGCTGACCTATATCGCCGTAAGCAGGCTGGCCATCAGCGATGCCGAGGTAGCTCTTCTGGTCATCTTCGCTGTGACATTCGTACTCTCTTCCGTCGAACTAGCTCGTTCTCGACCATGGCAAAACGCCGTCAATCCTTCTCAAAAACCTCTCCTCGAACGATTCTCGACTACCTGGATAGGCTCAATGACGGGGTTTTACCTTATGGCGGCCGTTTGGTTTGTGTTGCCAGAGTACGCCCGCGCCTACTACCGGCCGATCGTCGATCTTGCACTCTTTATCGGTATCGTATTTCCGCTTCTTTCTGCAGTCGTACTCTTGGTAACCGAGCGCTGGAGTACGGCACCCGGTTCCGCATACCACATTGGGAAGATGATTCTCGCACTTCCGAATATGGCCCGAACCGGAGATGTCCATACCTCAGGCGTCGACTGGCAACTCGTGAGGAAGGGGTTCTTGTCTTGGATGGTTCGCGGTTTTTTCCTGCCGATCAACTACTGCGAGCTCGTCTATGCCGTCCGTGAACTGCGGTTTCATGAATTCTCGTTTATGACGGCCCCGTACCCGCAGGCGATATCACTTATCCTTGCATGTTCGTACGCTCTCATCATAGCTGCGGTGACACCTGGCTACCTCTTTAGTTCTCGCACCATAGGCACCGAGACTCGAGCCGTCGATCATACCTGGTTTGCCTGGACAGTGACTTTGGTATGCTACCCGCCGTTCACGAGCGGTGTATTTTGGCGCTATTTTAATTACCGCGCATCCACGCCATCGCCAGACTGGATGCAGCCATGGACAACCGTAGGGGACTTGTTTCCCGGCATCGTTGTCGCGCTTGGCGTCGCTATCGTACTAAGCGAGCTCGTTCACCTTTGGGCAGAGGCGCAGTTCGGCATCCGTTCGTCTAACCTGAGTAACCGCGGCATTATCACCACCGGACCGCTTCGTTTCACCAAACATCCGGTGTATCTGTCGAAGTGCGTAGGCTGGTTCCTGATTTGGCTGCCGTTTGCAGCCGGCACGTCGGCAGTGCATTCGCTGCAACTGACCATCCTTTTCGCCTGTGTCTGCGGCATCTACTACCTGCGCTCTCACACTGAAGAGAAGCTGCTTTCTCAAGATCCTGCCTACGTTCAATATGCGCTCTGGATGGACGAGCACGGTATGCTCTCGTGGCTCGGTAAACGTTTCGCACCGCTTTCGTTTGCATGGAAACTGGAACACTGGAGGCGTCAGGGCACTGTTCAATAATAATTCCCCTACCAGTTTTCACTTACGCCCTTTACCGTGAAATTTCTGATGGATATCGCGCAGATGCTTGTCGGTAACGTGCGTGTACACCTGAGTAGTCGCGATGTTGGCATGGCCCAAGAGTGCCTGAACGCTGCGCAAATCCGCGCCGTTCGAAAGGAGGTCTGTCGCAAAGGAGTGCCGTATTACATGTGGAGTCACTTTGCGCGTAATTCCGGCCTTGATGGCGTGGTATTTGACGATACGCTCCACGGAACGAGGAGTGAGCCGTGGCGATTCCTTTCCTTTCCCGGCACGTCCGTAGCCTATGAAAAGCGCCTCGCCAAAATCCCCACGCTTCTTAAGGTAGGCCCTGACAGCCTGCTTGGCTTCGCTCGACAAAAAGACGACACGGACCTTGTCGCCCTTGCCGCGGACACTGAACTCGTCGCGATCGAGATCGAGATCGCAATTGAGCGAACAGAGCTCTGACACGCGCAACCCCGTACTAAAGAGGAGCTCGAGCATCGCCTTGTCGCGCAGGGCCGTGAGCTCTTCTGACGTACCGTTCGCCTTCGCAAGCGCCTCTGAAGGAGATTTCATGAGCCGATTAAGCTCGTTTGCGGTTATAAGATCGAGGTCACGAGCACCCACCTTGGCAAGCTCTATCTTTTCGGGGTTAAGCGATGAGACCTCGCGCTTGCGCAAGAACTTGAGGAACGCACGCAGCGCTATAAGGTAGTAGTTCTGGGTCTTGCGTTTCATGTCGCCAGAGATGCCCGGCTGACGATTGAGCCACATGCGGAACTCGCGTACGATCTGCTCGGTCATCGCACCTGGATCGGTAAGCTTGGTGTGCTCCAAGAATCGGGTAAGGTAGTGGTCGTAGTTGCGGATGGTCTTTGTCGACCGACCCTTTTCTATCTCCAGATACTCGAGAAATTCGCGCTTGAGGTCGAAGAGTGTGCTACTCATCGGGTCATTGTAGCGTAGTTCTCGGACTCTCGAGCGAATGCAACGAAAGAAAAAGCCGCCTAGGTGGCGGCTTGTATCTTTTTGCTCCATTCATCTTTTGACATACGGTGACATACGAGACGCTGGGTACTTTGACACCGTAAGGCAATTTCGAAGATGACCGTATCCTCGTACAGCGCCCGATTACATTCGGCTGCATCAAGAAGCGTGGCCAGAATGTCACGAACAACCCCGATCACATCCGACAATCTTAGGCCGTGGGTCGTATGACACCCAAACTCGTGCGTAAAGATTCGCTTATTTCTATAGATGCCATACAGCGTTATGAGAACGTTCCGTGGTTGCTTAACGACAATTTTTTCGAACACGTACCGTTTCCAGAGCTTCTTTACCTCGAGCACGCGTGCTTTTGTTATTTTACTGATGCTTGCTGGACGCACGAAATCGTTCTCCCAAATAGATACGAGCGTGGTTCGATTTGCAGATACGATAGCAATCTTGGTCCGCCGGTCGAGTGGGGAATAGAAGAGCAGATATTCGTATTGTTCGGACGTGCCAAGACTGACGAAGGCGCCATGCTCGATCAGACTCACGATCTGATCTGCCGATAACCTGGATCTTTGGCGTATTCGTAAGAGTGCGTGGTCAGTAACGAGCACTGGTACCTCCTTTCTTTCTTGCTGGACTCATAAGAAAATCGCATGTTTTTTGGCTTATGTCCAGGCGTTCCTCGGGATTCTGCCCGGGACGAGCCCTGAGCGCATCATGTGCCATGCCCTTGCAAATCAGTTTTCTCTATGCTATACTCCTCCCATGCTGACAAAGCGAAAGAAGCAGAACGCAATAAAGGAGGTAGCCCGCCACGAGACCGACACCGGTTCTCCTGAGGTGCAGGTATCCGTACTTTCTCGTCGAATCGACGAGCTTGCTGCTCATTTGAAGAAAAATCACAAAGACAAGCATTCCCGCCGCGGCCTTTTGGGTCTCGTAGCGGCACGACGTCAGCACCTCAAGTACCTTGAGGACACCAACAAGCGTTCATACAACGCGCTTGTAAAGAAACTTGGGCTTAAGAAATAGGCCATAGGCCTCGCTGCACTAGCAGCACACTCTCCTCGTTTCGATTTTTATACTGTTGTTCTTATTTTTTTATGGCTGTTATCAAACACCCTGGGCAGCGAGTCGCCCTTTTCGTAGACACGCAGAACCTTTACCATAGCGCCAAGAACCTCTACCACTCGCGCGTCAGCTTCGGCGGCGTGCTCAAAGAAGCGGTCGGCGACCGGCAACTCATCCGTGCTCGTGCCTACGTAGTCACCACGGAAGCGGGTGACGAAGCCAGCTTCTTCGATGCGCTTACCAAGGTCGGCATAGAGACCGTCACCAAAGATCTCCAGGTCTTCTTTGGCGGTGCAAAGAAAGCCGACTGGGACGTCGGTATGGCAGTAGACGCCATCACCATGGCCCCCAAGCTCGACGCAGTCATCCTTGCCACCGGCGACGGCGACTTCGTACCCTTGGTAGAGTACTTGCAGCGCAATGCCGGCTGTCAGGTTGAGGTGATCTCCTTCGGCCGCTCGACCTCGAGCATGCTCAAGGAAGCCGCTGACGACTTTATCGATATGGATGCAGATCCAAAGAAGTTCTTGCTCAACTTCAGGCCGGTACGCGGAGCAGGCGGACCGCGACGTTTTAATAACAATCGACCTCCCCGCGGTAATGAACCGCTCGAAGCAGACACCCCCGCAGCTCCCGCATTTGTTCCTCGATCTCAGACACAAAAAGAAATAGAACAAGCGGCGATAGACTCAGGAGAACCTCTCGCATAAGCAGACGGATCGATTGAAATGAAAACCGCGACCTATTTGGTCGCGGTTTTCGATATGGTCAGCCGCGAAAGATGTTCGAAACGAGCTCGGGAAACTCCTCTTGAGCAAAAAAGTGGTTTCGGTCGGTAAAGCGCATGAACACGGCGCCCGGAAGCTTCTGCGCATAGTGCTCGCTCGCAGCAAACGGCACCACTTCGTCATCGATCGAATGGTAGAGGTAAATCTTCTGCACCTGGGTCTCGACCCTCGAGAGGTCGTCTGGAATGATGAAGTCGCCTTCGCTCATCGGCGTCGCTATAAGGTGCAGCTGAGCGATACTGACAGGGAAGGACTCAGTTGCGAGATACCTCATGAGAAACGACGCCCCGAGCGAGTGCCCGACCAAGACGATGCCAGCCTCGGCAAAGGGGGTGTGTTTCTCGAACCACCATTTCCACTGATTGTAATGTGCATCCATATCGTTAGGCATCTTCGGGAATGCGCACACCCATTCGTGACCCAACTTGTCGACCAAATCGTCCTTCCATCGCTTCTTCTTCTCGCGGGCTGCAAATGGGTCTCCGACCTCCCATGCCGCATCGGACTCCCAGTGTGCGAAAAAGTCTTCGCCGGGCTTGAGCGAATCGCCACCATGGATGAAAAGAAGCTGTTTCATGGCGTGAAGTATATATCCGTTTCAGACTCGAGCGAACTCTGATAGAGTGGTCTCATTAGCAGGTGGTCGAAGGATAGACAGCATTGAATCTGCATTCAATTCTGGAATCCTCTGACCACATAACCGATGTGGCTATGCACAAGAAAGAGTACTCAATCGAGATCGGAGGAAAGACGATGACGGCAGAATTTAACGACTGGGCAAATCAAACCAACGGCTCGGTCTTGTTGCGCTACGGGAATTCCGTCGTGCTCGCGACCGCGGTATTAGGTGAGCGCGAGAGTGCACAAGATTATTTTCCGCTTTCCGTCGAGTACGAAGAGAAGTTCTATGCCGCCGGAGCGATTCTGGGCAGCCAGTACATGCGCCGCGAGGGAAGGCCGTCTGAAGAGGCTATCTTGGGTGGACGCATTGTCGACCGCACCATCCGCCCTTTGTTCGACCAGCATATCCGCCGCGATGTCCAGGTGATAATCAGCGTGCTTTCCCTCGATGAAGACGATACCGACGTCATGGGTATCGTTGCGGCATCATTGGCGCTCGCGACCTCCGATATCCCATGGAACGGACCGGTGGGCGCAGTCCGCATCGGACGCGTCGATGGCTCTTTCATAATCAATCCTACCTACAAGCAGCGTGCCGACGCAACGAACGATCTCGATCTCTTGGTCTGTGGCAAGGACGGGATGGTCAACATGATCGAAGTCGCGAGCAACCAAGTCACCGAGCCTGAGATCCTCAAGGGGTTCGAAGCGGCAATCAAAGTCATCGACCAGCTCCAAAAGTGGCAGGAGGGGATTGTCCTCGAGCGAGGAACCCCGAAGCAGTCGTTCCCGAAGCCCGAAGTACCGGCGCCTATCGTCTCTCTCTTCGAGAGCACCATAGTGCCGCAGCTCGAGACAGCGATCTTTGGATCGAATGACGGCGTTGTCGGAAAGGAAAACATCAATCAACTCAAGAGCGATTGGATGAAAGCAGCGAAGGAGCTCATAAAGACCGAGCTGCTCGAAACGAAAGACACCATCGCAGATCACTACTTTGAAGACCGCATCGACGCACATATCCACACAGAAGCCATCAAGAACGACCGCCGCGCCGACGGTCGTTCGATGACAGAAATCCGACCGCTGTTCGCCCAAGCAGGTGGCATCTCACCGATGATCCACGGTACCGGCGTGTTCTACCGTGGCGGAACACATGTTCTTTCGGCACTCACTCTCGGGGGCCCGGGCGACGCCCAGACCTTGGATACTATCGAGCACCGCGACCAAAAGAAGCAGTTCATGCATCACTACAACTTCCCGCCATTTTCGGTGGGCGAGACGGGTCGTGTCGGAGGAACGAACCGACGAATGATCGGACACGGTGCTCTGGCAGAAAAGGCGCTTAAAGCCGTGCTGCCCGAGAAGAACTCGTTTCCCTACACTATCCGCATCGTATCCGAGTGCTTGGCGTCCAACGGCTCGACCTCGATGGGTAGCGTCTGTGCCGGAACCCTGGCACTCATGGACGCGGGCGTTCCTATAAAGAATCCGGTCGCCGGCATGGCCATGGGCCTCATGTCGACCGAAGACTACTCGGCATACAAAGTACTCACTGATATCCAAGGACCCGAAGACCATTTTGGCGACATGGACTTCAAGGTAGCTGGCACAAAAGATGGAGTTACTGCCGTGCAGATGGATGTGAAGGTAGCTGGCATACCTCTGAAAGTCTTGACCGAAGCATTCGAGCAGGCCAAGAAGGCCCGCCTCGAGGTGCTCGACGTCATAACAAAAGAGATAGCCGCACCCCGCAAAGATATCTCGCCTCGCGCACCAAAGATTCTCACCATCAAAGTCACCAAAGAGCAGATTGGCCTCGTCATCGGCCCTGGCGGCAAGACGATCAACGGCATCCGCGAACGCACGATGGTCGACGACATCACCATCGAAGAGGACGGGACAGTGTTCATCACCGGATCGAACGGTTCTGCCGACAAAGCGAAGCAAGAGATATTTGATCTCACCCGCGAGTACCTACCGGGAGAAAAGTTTATGGGGGTCGTCACGCGCCTTATGGACTTTGGCGCATTCGTAAAGATCGGACCCAACACCGAAGGATTGGTGCACATTTCCGAGATGGCACCGTTTAGAGTGAACAAAGTCACCGATATCGTTTCGGAAGGCGAGACAGTACCGGTTATAATCAAGGAGATCGACGAGAAGAAGCGTGTGAACCTTTCTATCAAAGACGCAGACCCACAGTTTGCCGAAAAGAAGGGGATAAAAGCGCCCGACCGTCCACCACAAGGAAATAATTATGGAACCAGACCGAATGATAGAGGGTAGAGACGAGAGCCCTGAGCACACGCTTACGCCCCCACCTCCTGAGCCTGCAGCAACACCGGCGCCAAAACCGACGGAGGCTGTCGTAGATGCCAAAAAACCGGCGCCGACGCCAGTGGCTCCAGTAATACCAGTCGAGGTCAGCGATCCGGTACATGACGAACCACTCAAGCCAACCGTCGACATAAAGTCCGACATATCGCGCATACTCAAGGGCATCAAACTACCCGAACGAAGGGGTCAGGCCACTGAGCCTGAGCAAACACCGATGCCGCAAGCACCTGGAAAACCCGGCGACATGCCACAGTGGATTCCTTCGACCAAGCCAAAACCGGCACCTGCCACTCAATCACAACCTCGAACGATGGTCATGCCAAGCAGTGCCGAGCAGCAACAACGCAGCACTGCAGCTACAGCGGTCGATGGCACGCCCGAACCAGTCATACTCGAAGAGAAGGAGATTGCGAACCCGGCCGATACTGGGAAACCAGCCGACAGCTTCTTTATCCCGTCCCTGCGCACATTCCGCGAAGATGTGACGACTCTCATGCGCACAAAGAAGGTCTCGGTCGTGCAAGAGGTCGTCATGCAACAGAAGGCGAAAGAAGCGCGCGAAACTGGCGCAGTAGAGGAGGCAGCAGAGGTTAAGAAAGTCGTGCACCGCAAGCGAACCGGTCTTGCATTCGCGGTATTCGCGCTCGTTCTCTTAGGATCGCTCGCACTCGGCTCGGTCGTATATATCGCCATGCAGCGCGTACCAGGACAGGTAGCCGGAACGAGCCCCGATTCGCTTATGTTCGCCGAGCAGACGTATGCCGTACCTATAGACGACACTCAAGCAGACACTCTCAGAAAAAAATTCGGAGATGCCCGAGAGCAGGCGACCCTGACACTGGGCGCGGTAACACGACTCGTACCTACGGAACTCGATACCGAAAAGACACCCCAGAGCGTTGCCATTGGTCGATTTCTCAAGCTTATCGGGGCTAAGCCACCGGACATCCTCACACGAACATTCTTGGGGCCCTTCTTCCTGGGTATACATACGATCGACCAGAATGTGCCGGTTCTCGTCATTCCGATCCAATCTTACGATCGAGCCCTCGAAGGCATGCTCGCATGGGAGAACAGCATCAACCTCGAACTCTCGCCACTCTACACGTTCGTGCCCATGGATATCACCAACGCTTCGGGAACCCCCGAAAAGAACGTCTTTAAAGACCTGGTCGTTAACAACTTTGACACCCGCGTGTTGCGCGACGAGAAAGGGGAAATACGGCTGTTATACGCCTTTCCGACCCGAAATCTCCTTATAATCACGGAGCGGCCTAACTCGTTTATCGAGGCATTGGCGCGTCTGCGTGCAGAAAGACGTTTATAGACTCAACTTTCTGGAATTGGATGCAGTTCAACGCGTCCGAGCGATATATTAGGAGACGTACCTTGAGTACGGTGACGGATATATCGTGAAGGGCAAGGAAGAAACGCGCCAATTGCAGATAGTTGATTGTGGTATACTTTTTGCCATGACTACCGACACCACCATCTATAAGCAGCGTCTCGAGACTGAATTAGAAGAGATTACCAAGACCTTAGGCGAGCATGGCCACCAGGTCGGCATCGGCGGAGAGTGGTCGGCATCCTCGGAAACCATGGAAACCGACGCGACCGACCCAAACAGCGTCGCCGACCAGATCGAGGAACTCGTCGGTAATGTGTCTATCGTGGGCGAGCTCAAAGGCCGCTTTAAGGCAATCCAGAGCGCTCTCGAAAAGATAGAGAAGGGGACCTATGGAAAATGCGAAGTAGGAGGCGAGGACATCCCAGCCGACCGCCTCGAGGCAAACCCATCAGCGGCGACCTGTATCGAACACGCGTAAATCATCTCAATAAAGAAACACCACAGAGCTCCGTCTGTGGTGTTTTGATTAGGGGAGTACCGAGAGTCGGAACACATGAGCGGAGTTGCCGTGCCCGATCTTCGCTCGCATCTCTTCGTCGTCACAGATGAGGTCGAGCACATGGGTATGCGCGTCGATAAGTTTGATTTGTTGCGTCATCACAGCCTCCTTATCGTTCAATACTTGCGTGAGAATGCAGAAAACACTGGTAAATATCAACTTTTCAGTAGGGGGTGGAAACGGACCACAGGTCGTCGAACATCGCTCGGAATATCTCATGGGTCTCTTTTGAAGTGACGAGCACCGCGGAAGCCTTTTCGAGGGAAGAGAAGACCGCGACCTTGTCGTCGAAGAGTATGAGCATGGAGTCGAATTTTCCACGCATAACCTCTGGCATGAGCCGCGGATTGCGCTCGACAAGCTCATCTTTGGTGAGCGCACGGTCGCGCATGCCAGACTCCCACAGCGTTCGCGATGTTATACCGTAGTGCTTGCGCGCCTTGAGATACTTCTCGGCGTAGGCCGGGTCGTACTCTCGCAAGAAGTTCTGGTAGGGCGCGATGATGTCCCACTCTTTGCTCTTGCAGTAGAGTGCGATATCCATGACGCTCTTCATACCATCGATGCCTTTGTATTCGACGACGCCAGAATCGACTTTCTTCGAATTCCCCGTCGATACGGGAATCTGCGGGATGAGCTCGTCGAGCGCAGCCGATTTCCGCATGAGTGAATCTTTTTGTTCTTCTATGAGTCGCTTGAGCGCCGTCGGTGGTGCCATGGTAAACCGCAGCTTGCCATCGATACGTCGCTCGGCCACTAATCCCTTCTCGATAAGGGTTCCTATAGCGTGATACACGGTGGGTCGCTTCACCTTTGTCGCGGCCGCTATGTCTTGAATGGAAGGGG
>CAZYLZ010000017.1:0-21658 GCA_964648335.1 uncultured Candidatus Saccharibacteria bacterium
TTGTAGTACCGCGCATTGAGATAGCTGAGGTTGGTGTCGTTGTCGTAGTACTGCCCTATATATTTGCGATTCTGGATATTGCCGCTGGTTGACGTGTCGATGCGTGGTGCGCCATAGGGGTAGTAGTCCGAGACTTGTTCGACAGTACCGGATGCATTAGCAATGACAGCGATGGAGTTGAGGTGGTCGGTATAGAGGTAGTGGGTGGTGGTAGCAGTGGTGGTGGCTCCTCCCCCTCCTCCGCCTCCGACGGTTACCAGGGGCTTGAAGGTGGCTATTGCGGCTGCCCAGGGGTTAGAGGCAGAGGTGGTGAAGCGGGAGAAGGTGGTAGAGGCGGTGGTAAGTACTGCATCCTCGGTTGCGATGCGTTCTGCCGTGTTGTTGTTCGTTTCGGTCTCTCTAAGGGTGTAGCCCGAGCCCGCCGTCCAGGTATTGCCGTCTCCTTCGCTCCAGGCGGCTCCGACGTAGAGTTCGTTGTTGAGGGCGGCTGTTACGGCCGAGGATGCAGGGGTGACCGATGTGCCGGTGTTGGAGCCGGTCTTGTCGAGGGCACCGGTGAGGGCTACGCCGGAGTATTCGTGGATGGCGACGGTGCCGCCGATACTTGAGGTGACGGTGAATGAGGAGCCTCCGGTGACGTTTTGGGCGTAGAAAAGGGCGACGTGGTCGGTGGTGCCGGTGTTGATGGCCTCGACCGCCTTGGTGTAGGTGTTACCTTTGTTGTCACTGATGGCGCTGCTTGGGACGGTTGTGTTCCAGATAGAGAGTGCGACGACGACCAAGTTGCCAGTAGTAACGGCCGCGGTAAAGGTGGCCGATCCTGTTGCACTATCTTTTTTGCTCTGTACATAGGCTGGGGTGGATGTCGAGGTAGTGGTACCCGATCCACCTCCACCGCCCGTAGTTGCATATTGCATCGTAGCCAACAAAGTGTCGCCTAGATAGATATTGCTGGTTGAGGACGTAGCAGTGGTGCTGTAGTACTTGTTGGGATAGATGGTGGTAACCCCGCCTGCGACGGAGCTTACACGCGATCCTGCATGATCGTAGGCATAGGTGGAGGTAGCGAAGTTCTTAACCGTCTGCGTAAGGCGATTGTTGTAGTCCCAGGTGTTCGTGAGTCCTGCCGAGGTTGAGGCAAGGTTTCCGTTAAAGTCGTAGGCGTAGGTGGTGCCGTTGATCGAGGTCGGAGCATGGGGGTTCGCATATGATGAACCACTGTTGCCGCTGTACAGGTACGAGCCCACGTCTGACTTGTAGGTGATGTTACCCAGAGGATTGTACGCGTACGTTTGCGTGTAGTTTGCGCTGTTTGCTGTCGACGTACCGATTGCCTGCGTAAGGCGGTTTAGGCCGTCGTAGGTAAAGTACTGGGTCTTTGCTGTCGTCTGATCCGACCCATCGACAATCTTGGTTATGTTGCCTGCTTTGTCGTAGGTGTACGAAAGGTTTTGTAAAACGTTGTAGTTACCCGTGCCAAAGGTGGTCGTACCGGTAGTCCATGGACCTTGCGTGCCGCTCGTGATAAACGCTTCGCGCCAATAATAGGTGGTCGATGCAAACGAGAGGGCCGGGCCGCGATAAGCATAATCCCAACTACGAGCTCCATCGACAATTGGTCCCGTCGTCGAGCCGCTCGAGCCACTGTCCCAGAAGGTACTGGCAAAGGTGCTCGACGTACTTACCTGGATTCGATATTTATCTGCCGATACCGACGGACCAGACATGTTATCGAAATAGATACTCGAGAACATCGGTGCACCGCAGCCGAGACCTGTTGGGTTGCTAATGCCTGCTTGCGCTGTGAGGCAGTTGCTATAGTTGGCGGTATTTACGGCCATAGTAAACCAAGGCGTTGCCGTTGCCGTATCGCTCCAGGGACTCGGATTGCCTGCAGCATCCCAAAACTTGATGCGCCAGAAATACTTGGCACCGTCGAGCAATAGTGGCGCTCCGCCGTACGATACATCGACACTTCGGTTTCCTGCGGTGGTACTTGCGGTTGCAGTCGCCATACCGCTGTCCCAAAGCACGGTGCTAAAAGTGGTGCTCGCAAGCGATACCTGGATTTGGTACTGCCCGATGTAATCAGTTCCATTAGGGTCGTTAAAGATTGCAGAAAATTCTGGTGTCTGGTCGCTCACATTCGAGGGGTTATTCAGACTTTCGGCCTGTAGACTTGTCGGCATCGTCGGCTCATTCGAGCCTGCAAGCGTGTACGTAATATCAAGATACGGATCAGTACTCGTACCAGTTGCACCCGATCCTGCGATTCCCGTCCAAACGCCTACCGTCTGTCCTGTGGGCGCTACGTTGTCGAAGTCGTTCTTTTCACGAAGCGCGAGCTGCGTCCAGCCGGTTGTCGAGATAGCCGAGAGACCGGCCGCATTGAGCGCAAACGCATTGTATGCACTGGTAGTGAGTCCCGTACCTGGGTACGAGCTGCTGAATGCCGTAGAGCCAACGCGCGGGTAGTCGAGGTTCGTAAGCGACGAAGTGGCAGCAGCGGTATTGCCTACGACATAGATGTCGAGTGACCCGCCAACGTGAACGCTGTTGATATAGAGATTGAGGTTAGCAGCTGTCGGCACGGCCGTATCTGGAAGCGCCGACGTATCGAATGGGAAGAAATCACGGAAGAGCTCGAACGAGTTACTGCCTCCGGCACTGTCGACCTGGAGCGCAATCTCGGGGATATTGTAATTAGCAGTTACTTTCGCGGTATTTCCGTTAGAATCGTGCACCGTCGACCACGAAGGTAGCGACGCGTCGTTTGAATACGCGACATGTCCATCCCCTATACCGTCGTACGTCGAAAACGTTGCATCTGCTCGTACGGGATAGTTGGCACTCTTTAGCCACTCAAGCGGCAAGAGCTTGGTCATCAGTATTTCGCCATCGACCAGCTCATACCGTATAGGAATATTGATAAATTGATCCGGTAGATCAGTCCTATGATACGAAGCAATTGGTGCACGAACGTAGGTTACAGCGCCCGAATCATCGACCAGCTGTGCAGGCCGGTCTGACGTCACGGTTTTCATTTCCGACAGCCGCTTCCCTTCGACGACTACATCGAGCGGATGATTCGAAGTAAGTTTGAACGGTACTTCGAAATCCGAGCTGCTCGCGATATCACCCAAGCTTGCCAAGGAATTAATCACGATTTCCTTCTTTACCGCCGAATCGTCAAAATGAATATCGATGTCGAGTCCGTCACCCAGCGCATTAACGTAATAGGCCTCTTTGTTTGCCCACTCGCCCACGGCCTGCACACCCACGTCGACGGTTTTTCCCGGCTTGAGCGCCGTGACAGCTATCTCCTGCATACCATTTATAAACGTCAGGAATCCAGTGCCAAATGTAGGGGTGATCTTTGCATGGTACGGTGCTTTCGTTACCTCGAAACCCGAATCAGTCTTATCGAGCGATATCTGGATTGGTTGTAGCGTTTTAGTGGCAGGATCGAAGTAATTAGCCGGGGAGGTGAAGAGCCGCGTGCGGTATATAGGCACACCTTCCTTATTGAAACCGACGAGGGATGTGTCAGAAGTTTCTGTGCGTTTTTCGGGTAGATTAAGCGCATCAATTAGCAACACGTCCCCGCTGTCGGTTGTTGTAGCGAGTCCTTGCTTGAGATATTCGGAAGGATCAAGAAACATCGTCTTTGCTAAGGCACCCGAATCGAACGCGAGCGATTCGCCTGTTGGCGATTCGAACATCATCATAAATCCCATACCTCCCGACTTCGGCCCGACAGTCGTTTTGTTCACAAGACGGTAGAGTTCGTTCGGGTCGTAGGTAAAGTAGCTTGCCGTCGAGTTGTGATCGAGCTGGTAGATAAGCTGTCGTGTCGGCCCATAATCGAGCGCGTCAACCAAATACGAATACGCACTACTCGTCGCCGACGACTGCACGACCGAGTCGACCAGCCCCGCAGAGTTGTAGTTATACTTGACGCTTATTCCATTGGGATACGTGACGGTGTTTACATTCCCGAGCCTATCGATTACGTATTGCGTAAGATAGTTGTTACCGGCAATTCTTTTCGTCTCGGACGCCACTTTTCCGAGCGCATTGTACGCGTAAGTACTTGTGGCACTCGTACTCGTCGCCTGACAAAGGCGGCCAATGCCGTACGTACAGGAATCGTACAGGTATCCCGTCTCTACTCCGCCAGTCCCGGTGTAATCCTCCGTGACAAGCCGATTTATGTCATCATAGGCGAAATTAACTGTCTGATTCTTGGCATCACGGCGTGTTACCTGATTACTTGCGTTGTCATAGGTGTAGGTCCATGTACCGAAGTTTGCATCTGCTGCAGCATGCAGATCTTGGGCGGTAAGCTCGTTTCCGAGCCCGTCATAGGTAAAGTTACGAACATTTGCGTTAGCATCTGTAATCTTCGTGAGATTGTTGGCCCGATCGTACGTGTAGTTCGTACTATAGGTACTTGTTCCATTTATTTCGTCGACGCGGATCAGATTGCCGAGAGCATCCTTGTAGAGCACCTTTGCATTCCCTATTGCATCGGTCGTCGTTGCTATCCAGTTGTCATAGGTATTTGTTGTCGTTCCGACGACCGTACCTGTTTGTGTGACGCGCTTCAGCACATCGTAGATGTTTGTCGTATACAGGTTAAAGTTCGATGTCGTAGCCGTATACGTCGTACCCGAGGAGAAATACGGTAAAGACTCTTTAGCTAGCTGTCCTAATTGGTCATATATTTTGTCGGAAACGCTATACATCGGGCTCTCTTCAGCCTGTTGGCGCTTTTGGACTACGCGTCCGAGTCCATCTGAGTACGTATAGGTATTTGTGCTTGTTGCAGTGCTAAGGTAGTCGGTTTGCTGCACGGATGTAGGCATCGATGTGTCCGTGTACACATAACTAGTCCGCGTTACTAGAGTCGATGGGCTCGAAAGGTCCGGCTGCTTCTCGTTGAGTGTTCGATCAAGTGCATCATAATCTGTCTGTGTCCTAAGATTGTTTGCATCGATGATCTGTTTCGGCCTTCCTAACGAATAGTCGTAATAAGCATTCGTAGACTGCCCGAGTGGATTGGTAGCAGTGGCAACGTACAACATAAATGAGTCGTACACGTAATTTGTCTGTTTGCCACGCTCATCGGTATCACGCGTAACGAGGCCGTATACATTGAACAACTTTTGAGTATTGACGTAGGTGGTACTCGTCGCCCATTTTTCTATCTTGGTGTTATTTCCTTTATCGACGGATCCCAAAGACAGGTTGTCGTAGCAGTAACGCAGTTCGCTGATCTTTGTCAAAGATTGGTTCACTGTTGTCTTTTGCGAAGGCAATCCTACGATGTACGGTGTCGTACTTGCCGCGTAACTTATCGTCGTCGACGCACGATCCGATCCCACGTCGCTAAAGGTACCATTTTCGCTTGCGGTGACTTCGCCATAACTTATTTGTTGCTGAAGGTTCCCGTATGCATCATACGAATAGGTATCGGCACTGTCTTTATGGCTCGCATTCCCGTCAAACGTTGCCTTAATTTTTTGAATCAGATTGACAAATGATCTCCCGAGCCCGAGATCGACCACATTCCATTTATTAATGCTTTCGGCGAAAAGGGTGCTCGCGGCGCTGTAGATCTCTTCGCGATACATCTTTCCAAATTTCCCTATGCTATCTGCGTATTCACCCAGAGTCGATTCTGTACCGTTTCCTTGGTGGTAATACATCTTAGTGACGTTACCGAGAGCGTCCGTTATTGTGGTTGTCGCGAAACCAACATATCTGCGGTCGAAGGAGCCCCCGAAGTAATAACGCCCGTCTCCGTAGACATACGTCATGGTAGTGCTTGCAGCGATGCCGTCCCAAACGCTCTTCTCAGAAAGAGTCGAATATGAGAGCGGCAGAAACGGATTCAGATTTTTGCCAGTTGCGGGATCGCGATATTGATTGCTGCCTTTATACGTAAAAGCGAGATTTGCACCTTTCGAGGTATGTACGAAGACAAGTCGGTCTGCAGGCTTTGAGTCGCTCAATTTCGACTCTACGGTCACAGCACCGAGGTCGCTCTGGTACGAACGCACAGGGTCCGGTACACCGTTACCGTCGAGATCCATGTACCGAACACCTAGGTCCGTTGCGCCGTTTACCCAGTTGTAAGGGACTTGCCAGGCTGTATCAAGGGTCCAGCCGTGACCGTTATTTATATAAATTGATGGGGTGCCGCTTGCCGCGTCGGCGAACACGAGATCTGGCAACGTGTCCCCATTAATATCTTCAACTCGTGTGCCGGTATCGGTGTTCCCTACATTAAAGGTAATTGCAGGAAATACGTAGTCAGTAGCAAGACTCCATCCGTAACCAGTATTCAGATACACTTTCTGATCCAAGTTTATGCCGGTCTTGGTCATCTTGATGACGTCAGGTAAACCATCTCCATTGACGTCTGCGAGCCGTGCTCCTGAATCGGTATTCGTTGCCACAAAGGTGACCCCTGAGATATTCCATGCACTGTCGGTGGTCCATCCCGCACCGTTGTTGATATAACTCTGCACCGAAGTATCGGTAGACTGCATGAGATCGGGTAATCCGTCTCCATTTACATCGACGATACGCACGCCGTTATCATTATCAGCAGGGGTACCCACCTTGAAGTACACAGGTGTGTTCCAAGTACTGCTTGCTGTCCATCCGAGACCATTATTTACCCATGTAGTCGTAGAAATGCTTCCGGTCGCACCGTCACCTTCCATAATATCCGTTCGTCCATCACCGTTTACATCGACAAATCGTACGCCTAGTTCGTGACCGGAGCTGATGATGTCGATAGAAGGAGGTTTCCAAGTAGAATCGACAGTCCATCCTGCACCATTGTTTATATACGACGAACTTGCAGTGGCGCCCGTACCGAAGAATGCAGCGGCAAAAAGATCCGGCAATCCATCTCCGTTGATATCGACAGACCGGTTTCCTCCATCGATGCCATTGCGTATGAAATAAATAGGCGCGTTCCAAGTCGTCGAGGCAGTATATGTTTTGATAGATTTTTGATACGAGAATGTCGTAGCTGGCAATGTGATCTGGTTCGCGGCTTCGTCCTGTCCCGCTTCTGTAATCGACTGCAAGACCGAGTTTCTGCCATTGTCGGCGGTGGTGTATGCAAGCGCATACCTTCGAACCATCGTCCCACTGATTTTCGCTTGGATTTCGCTAATCCTCTTATTTGTCACGACCGTGAACTGTGTCCTGCTCGATGTTGCGATGTCTGGCCTATTTTCGAGCGTGAACGCTACATCAAACGGACCGTCCGTCGATGTCGCGCCCGTGTATATGATGTGTGAGGGGTAAATCTGCCCCGCATCCTTTGCATATTGATACTTTATGTAGTTGTTGTTCGTGTCCCGAACCTCTTCCAGCATCCATTTATAAATTGTGGTGGTCGCGCTCGGATTATCCATGCGGGTACTCGTACCAGACCCGAATGTGTAGACAGTTCCCTGTTTATCGGTCATCCGCCAGCTGTTGTTCGTAAACGTGTATTTGTTGAATGAGCCATTCTCGAATTTGGCGCCAAATGTCGAACTACTAGTAGCGGCACTTGTCGACCCTATTTCGCCATCGAAACTCGAGTAAAAGACATTCAGTTTGTAGAGTTTATCCGTACCTTTACGGTTTACACGCTCTATATAGGGGATATTTATGTCCCAGCCGATACCGAGTGCACTATCGAGATCGTGTGACTGGCTGCTGTATTGCAACTTTAGATCAGGGGTCAGACTGCCACGACCAGGTGGCACTACGAGTGGGTATTCGTACGAGAGCGCGCCGGTAAGCGGATTGGGATCACCCGCAACCTGCTTGTTGATCGAATTGCGCTGATCGGCACCAAATGGATCACCAGCGTTCAAAAGTGCTGCAAACGCAGCTCCCGGCACGGACAGAACAACTATTTGAAGCGTAATAAAAATGGCCGCACAGCGACCATGAAGAGCTCGTAAGCAGGGCTTAGAGAATACATTCTTATTATTGGGTCCATTCATGCCCGAAGGATACGTCCTCCGGGCATTCAAAAGTCAAGTTATCAACAGACAGACCAATATCATAATTCGAGCACGTATCACCAAACCTTTTCGCGCGTATTTGTCAACCGATTAACAAACAATTCTATCCTTAGATCTCAAGCATTACGATTAGGTACTTTACAGATACGTGTTAGTGTTGAGTTATAGCCGGCAGCGAAGAGTCGAGTTCGACTCTGCCGGAGCCGGTTCATTAGTACATCCACAATCCAAACACTCATGCAAACAGGAATCGTAGCGCGCAAGACCGACAAAGGCTTTGGTTTCATCAAAGTCGAAGGTCAGGAGAAGGATCTTTTCTTCCACACCAACGAGCTCAAGAACATTTCGTTCGATGCTCTTCAGGAGGGAGACAAGGTTGAGTTCGAGGTCGGAGAGAGCCCAAAAGGTCCTAACGCCATCAACATCAACAAGATCTAACTTGTAGAAGCAGGGAGCCTCGTTCGCCTTCACCGGCCGATGAGGCTTTTTGTTTGCTCGCTACCCTTGCTACAATGATTCGATGGACGTGTTTCAAGCGATACTCATCGGCATCATCGAAGGAGTGACCGAATTCCTACCGATATCGTCGACCGGGCACCAGATCCTCGCAACCCATCTCTTGGGCATACCCCAGACCGAATTTCTCAAAAGCTTCGAGATCATAATCCAGCTCGGTGCCATTCTCGCAGTCCTCATGTTTTATTGGCGCTCGTTTCTCGATATCGAGCTTCTAAAGAAGCTCTTCGTCGCCTTTGTTCCCACAGGCATCATAGGACTCACCTTTTACAAACTACTCAAGACCTATCTGCTCGGAAACGAGACTATAGTCCTTGGAGCGCTTTTCCTCGGAGGTATCGTACTCATCGCGTTCGAATACTGGCATGACGAGGCAACGGCCACGGTACACGACGTTCGATCCATCACATACTTGCAAGCCCTCTTCATCGGATTGTTCCAAGCCATAGCAATTGTGCCAGGTGTGTCGCGCTCCGCAGCGACCATCATAGGTGGCCTCTGGCTCGGACTTGGGCGAGTCACCATCGTCGAGTTTTCGTTCTTGCTCGCCGTGCCTACCATGGCAGCAGCAACTGGGCTCGATCTGATCAAGAACGCAAAACTTTTCAGCGCCGATCAGGCAGGAGTGCTCTCGATCGGCTTTGTCGTATCATTCGTCGTCGCGGCAGCGTCGATACGCTGGCTGCTGGCTTTCGTCCGCGGGCACAACTTCGTATACTTCGGCATCTATCGCATCATTCTGGCGCTCGTCTTCTTTTTTTTCATCCTTCGATGACGCCCAGCCGTAATATTTGACGATATACGTATATGATGTTATTTTGTTTTTTGGTATGCACAGGAGGTACCTATGTTGGACCAGATTCAGCCGGTTCCCGTCTTCAGCCCGACTAATCCACCAAGTACAATCGCCGATGCATCAGCACGACTAAAGAAGCTGAAAGAGCTGTGCTGGGGACATCGTCTGCCGGAATTCGCCTATCTCGAACAATGGCGTACCGAGCACAATAAGGCGCGCACATGTGCTTCATACAAGCTTCTCAGGAATCCCGTGGCGCGACCGATACCCATCGAGCTTCTCGAGGCCGTGTACCTGATCGCTGCGTGCAGAGCAAAGCTCCGCAATCTCACCGACAAAGAGCTCGACCTGCGGCATCGAATCAAGGTGCGCCTTAGCCGCGAACACCCGAGGGCGGACACCGAGTACGAGGAATCTACGCTCGACCTCGTTGACGGTGCAATCGAATTCTTAGTACCGAAAGCTGCTATCGGAGAAGAACAGGTAGCTCTCATGGAGTTTGCCGATGATCTTCTGCAACAACTTCCGTGAGTCAACCGTCCCGACACCAGTCGGGACGGTTTTTTGATCGAGTGTCTGAATACGAGCGGATATACCCACTCTTCCTTAGGTTGTGCTATCGCGTTCATCTATAATCCAGGTATGGATGCGCTCAAAAACTACCATGCGGAATCTCGTCCCTGGGGCAGTTTCGTGCGCTTCACTCTGAACGAGCAATCGACCGTAAAGCTGATTACGGTCAAGGCCGGCGAGGCATTCAGCCTGCAGAAGCACGCTCATCGCAGCGAATTCTGGCATATCGTTTCGGGCAACGGCATGCTGACACATGGTGTCGAGAAGCTACCCATTTCAGCGGGGCTAGAGGTGTTTGTAGGCGAAGGAGATTTGCACCGTGTCGAGGCCGGAGACACGGATGTTTTGTTTTTGGAAGTAGCCTTCGGCACATTTGACGAAGGCGATATTGAGAGGCTCGACGACAAATACGGGCGATAGGTCAACGGCATCATGGGAACGATATTCGTATTCATCTTTTTCGCGTTACTGATCGGCGCTGTCGCGCTGTTGGGGCTCATATGGCGCGCGCTCGGCGGCCACAAGCTCATCGAGCGCTGGCGGCATCCGCAGCTGGTACGCGCACGTCAGAATCCGGTCTTGGCTCCGCGCGAACATAACAAATGGGAGAATCAGGCTGTGTTCAACCCAGCTGCTATCTACGATGGCGGGCGCGTCCACCTCTTGTACCGCGCGATGGGAGACGATGGTATATCACGCATCGGCTATGCTTCGAGCCCCGACGGCATACACTTTGACGAACGGCTGCGCTTTCCTGCGTACGTGCCGCCCAATCGATTCTCTATTCCCGACAAAAAGCTCGTCTACGGTCCTAATGGCTATGCGCCGCATGTATACCCTTCCGGTGGTGGATGGGGCGGTACCGAAGACCCGCGCATGGTCAAGATCGAGGGTAAGATTTATCTCTCGTTCGTCGCGTTCGACGGATGGGGCTTTGTTCGTATGGCCTTTGCATCCATCACCGAGGGCGACTTTCGAAAAAAGATCTGGAATTGGGATGCACCGCGGCTTATGTCGCCGCCGGATCAGATCCACAAGAACTGGGTGCTCTTCCCCGAGCTCATCAATGGCAAGTTCGCTATAATTCACAGCATTTCGCCAAAGATCCAGATCGAGTACCGCGACAGCATGGACGAGTTCGACGGCAAGAATTTTCTCGAGAGCAAGTTCCACCGAGTACGCAACGACGAGTCATGGGACACGTTCTTGCGTGGCGTCGGTCCACCGCCGATTAGAACCGACGCAGGATGGCTCGTCTTGTATCACGCCGTCGATGAGCGCGAAAGCGACAAATACAAGCTCGGCGCCATGCTCCTCGACATCAACGACCCTACCAAGATACTCTACCGATCGGTCCAGCCGATTCTCGAACCGAATACGTGGTACGAAAACAACGGCAAGCCCGGCATCGTATACGCCTGTGGCGCGGTCGTGCTCGATGGCGTCTTGTTCGTGTATTACGGAGGCGGCGACACGTCGGTCAACGTCGCAACTATCCGCGTCGACGAGATCATCGACTGCCTCGTGCACAGCCGCGATTTCCTCTACGTGCGGCAATCGCTCACCATATAGGCGCCGATCGTTATCCCGGTAAAGTGGCTGCCTTGCCGTCGGCGTGCGGTATGCTAGTCGTATGTATACCGTAAAACGATCGCCGTATAATCCTATTCTAGTTCCCGACCCGACACGCGCATGGGAGTCCGTGGCGTTCAACCCGTGTGCCGTCGTCTATAAGAAGCAGACCCACCTCATTTACCGCGCCATGGGTTTGCCCGACAAGATGCTCAACCCGCCTACTGCGATATCGGTCATCGGCACCGCAACGTCTCGGGACGGTCACCGATACGAGGACCACACGATGTTCTTCGGCCCGTCCGAGGATTTCGACCGGTACGGTTGCGAGGACCCGCGCACGACACACTTCGAAGGAAAATTCTACACGTTCTACACAGCGCTTGGGGGCATACCCTTCAGTGCAGGAAACATCAAGATAGCTTGCGCGATATCTGACGATCTCACGCAAATTGAATCGAAGCATCTGGTAACACCCTTCAACGCCAAGGCGATGGCTCTCTTTCCCGAGCGCATTAATGGACTCGCGACGGTGATCCTGACGGCGCATCAAGATGAACCGCCGCAAAAGATCGCTATAGCACAGGCCGTGCACGTCGACGATTTCTTCAAGCCCGAATTCTGGCACGAGTGGGACAAGGACATCCAGAAACATTCGATACAGATCATTCGCAACGACCAAGACTTCGCCGAGGTAGGTGCACCGCCGATCAAGACCGAACACGGATGGCTGCTTGTGTATTCATATATGAAGGACTACTTCAAGGGCGACGCCCGCGTATTTGGCATCGAAGCGCTCCTTCTCGACCTTAACGATCCTACCCAGGTAGTCGCACGCACCCAGGGTCCCTTCTTAGTGCCCGAACAACCCTACGAGGGATACGGCATCGTAAAGCAGGTCACATTCCCTTCTGGCGCATTACTGCACGGGGATCGCCTCGACGTCTACTACGGCGGAGCCGACACCGTCGGTGCCATGGCATCGATCCACCTACCGCACCTTTTTGCCGCGATGGGGATCGAATCTTCGCCTCTCATGACCCGTGCAAAAAGCAACCCAATACTCACGGCTGTGCCCGAGCATCCATGGGAAGCTAAGCTCGCCTTTAATCCGGCCGCGATCGACGCCGGCGGCTCGGTACATATCCTGTATCGCGCCATGGGAGCGGATAACACGTCGACCATGGGTTATGCTCGCTCAGAAGACGGCATTCATATCGACGAGAGGCTCGATGCGCCGGTATACGTGCCCCGCGAAGATTTCGAGCAGAAGCGCGGATCGCCAAACGGTAACTCGGGTTGCGAAGACGGCAGAATTAGCCAGATTGGCGACCGACTTTACCTCTGCTACACCGCCTATGACGGCATAAACCACACTCGGGTCGCGGTCTCGAGCATCTCGGTTGATGACTTCGTAGCGAAACGCTTCGACCAATGGTCTAAACCACAGCTCATCACGCCAAACTATCTCGATGAGAAGGACGTCTGCCTATTTCCGGAGGCGATTCGCGGTAAATATGTGCTCTTGCATCGCGTGAGTCCGTACATCTGTATCATCCATTTCGATACGCTCGACTTTTCCAAAGAAGAGATCAACCGCTGCGTCGAGCTCATGGGACCGCGGCCCGGCACATGGGAATCCGAAAAGGTTGGGATTGCGGGACCGCCGATAAAGACCGAAAAGGGATGGCTTCTCATCTATCATGCCGTCTCTGGCGACAAGCACTACTCTCTCGGTGCGGCGCTCCTCGACCTCGACGACCCTACCGTAGTCCTTGCGCGCACGGTCGACCCAATCCTCTCTCCCGATGAACCGTATGAAAAGATCGGCGAGATAAACAACGTGGTATTCAGCAACGGTGCCGTCGTTCGGGGCGATACTCTTTTCGTATATTATGGCGGCGCCGACGCTGTTGTAGGCGTCGCTACCGGCTCGATATCTAGGCTTCTCGACATCCTCGCTCCGTCTTCGCTTGCCTAGCATGACAGTACGCTTAGCCGCATTCGATATCGACGGTACGCTCGCAGACAGCAAGCAGCCGGTCGAGCCACCTGTAGCGACCGCTCTTGCCGACCTCGCCTACAAGATCCCTGTGGCAATAATCTCGGGCGGCAGCATCGAACTCTTACAATCTCAGATTATCGAACGACTGCCCGCAACTACACCCCTATCGCGTTTTTATCTGTTCCCGACCGCCGGAGCAGCCTGCTTTGTGTATCGAGACAGATCGTGGCAGCCTCGGTACCAAGAATTATTGAACGATGCCGAACGCGACCATGTGATCGAGACCATTAAGACCGTTGTAAACGGATCGCATTTCGCACCAGGCGAACCGTACGGACCGAGGATAGAATTCCGCGGCTCGAGCGTGATCTATTCTGCTCTCGGTCAGAGAGCCCCACTAGATAAGAAACTGGCCTGGGATCCGACCATCGCAAAACGTAAGGAACTCCAAGCTATCCTGGCGCCGCTCCTCCCTGACTATGCCGTTGGTATCGGCGGGTCTACGACAATCGACGTAACCAAGAAGGGCTTCGACAAAGCGTACGCGATACGGTGGCTCGCGATCGAAATGAAACTTCCGGTAACGGACATCATCTACGTCGGCGATGCGCTCTACACCGGAGGAAACGATGCTCCGGTACTTTCTACCGGTGCATCAACGCGTGCGGTCTCGGGACCTGTAGAGACTCTTGCCTTGATCGAATCGCTCGTACGCGAGATACGATAGCGAACCCGCCGAGACTCATGCGGCAAGCGTGTCGGTGTAGTGTTTGTCGTGCGGGAACGCGAGTTCTGCGAGCCGATAGATGCTGAATGTTATGAAAAACGCCGCAAGCACGTCTATCGAATAGTGCAGGTGCGCCAAAAGTACCACTGCGCCGAAGAAGATAGAACAGAGTATAAAGAAGATCCGCAAGATCGTCTTCTGCCAGAAGATAAGCGAGAGAAGAAATGGCAACCCGGTGTGGCCTGAAAAGAAGAGATCTCCCTCGAACGAAAGGCGCTCCAGGAGGTTTGAGTGGAGGACTGCCTGTTCGGGGAATGGCGCGATGTGTGTGAGGCTGATGAACAAAGATCGGGTCAGAACGAACAGTGCGACCGATTTTATGGTGAACGGGATCATTCTCGGGTGTATGAGAAGAAGCAGGAGCACAAAAACGGCAAGAATGACGGCGCCGTACACGAAGATTCCACCCAGATTGAATACCGGAATGTTGCTCAATATCAAATCGGTTACCGGATTGCTCGCCCGATCAGACGCGTATTCGCCTGTATAGAAATTGATCACGAGACTCGTCCCAAAGAACATGAGAGCGACGCAGGTAGATACGACGTACGCCGGATTCGACCAGCACCATACATGCTCGTCGTAGATCGCGACCCAGGTAGACTTATGGAAGATGTGGCCTGCTCGTCCCATTGCTATGTCATCATGCTACCACGACCCCAAGTCGTTGGTAGTGCGCTTGCATGCGTTTGGCCGCCTCAGTAAGATTTTCCAAACGCGCCAGTTCGAGGGCAGCAGCACCGAGGCGCTCGCGCATTCCGGCGTCTCTCGAGAGCTCCTCGATCGCGTGCACAAACTCGTCATCGGTACTGGCCTTGCGACAGTTGACGCCGTCATGGAGCCAATCTGCGTACACCGGGATGTCGCGCACTACGATCGGCAAGCCCACGGCCGCAGCCTCAAGTACTGCCATACCCTGATTCTCTTCGTACGAAGGGAACACGAAGATGTCGAGTGCATTGAGCGCCGCATTCACGTGTTGCACGAATCCGGTGAAGATGACGTTTACAGGCAGATCGTTCGGCAGCGGCCTGACCAGCGCCCCGCTGTAGATCTTGCCGAACCAGAAAAACGACGTCAGCGGCAATCGCCTGGCGACCGCGATGAAGGTATCGACTCCTTTGCGTGGCAATACGAGCGCGAGCGTCCCTACCGCCGTCCGATCTATCGCATGCGCTTGACGGTACGTATCGCGAAGCGTCTCATCTTTGAAGAAGCTGTCAGTATCCACACCGTTGGATTGAACAGCCACTTTTGCAGGATCGATACCGTAGGCAATGACGAGTCCGCGGGTATACGATGAAGGACAGAGTATGAGATCGGCAGAATCGTACGAAGCAATGAGATAGCGTTTGAACAATGGCGCAATAAATGGCATGAACCAGAACACTTGCATCGCATCTTCGACGGTCACATGAGCCCAAACGATCACTTTCTTCCCCTGCCGCCGCGCTCGGCGCATAAGGTAGCGCGACTTTATCCATGGTGTGTTTATTTGCAAGACGTCGCACGAGTCGTCCCACGCCTCGACGAACGGTATGTCGAGTGCACGCATGATCCGTATCTGATTCTTATAAGACGACAAGAGACCGGTCCCGATACCCCTGAACAGTATCCCTCCAAAGAAGTGGTAGAACTCGAGATAGAGGCAGATTTTAGGCTTTTGCATGCATGGATGTGAATTCAGCGGCGAGAGTTTTCGCTATGGTAGCAGGTTTGTGCTCGAGCGCCATGCAGTGCGCTGCACGAGAGAGCTCCGCTCGAAGTGCAGGGTTCGTCACAATACGCACGATATTTTCGGCGAGTTTCGGGATGTCGCCGATCGGAGCAAGAAGTCCCGTCTTGCCGTCGAGCACGATTTCTGGCATTCCGAGTGCGGCCACTGCCGCGACGGGTAGTCCTGCAGACATCGCCTCCAAGACTGACACCGGCATATTCTCGCTCGTGGCAGCGGACACGAAAATGTCATGCATCCGTATCTCGTCTCGCAACCGAGTTCCGTGTTTAGTACCGACAAAATCAACGACTCCCGAGAGCCCTCGCGACCGTACATTCGCTTCTAGTCGAGCTCTGTCTGGTCCGTCTCCTACCATAATCAGACGCAGGTCAGGTACCTTTGTTCGTGCCATAGCGAGCGCACTGACAACGTCGTCGAGCGATTTTTCGTAGGCAATGCGTCCCATGTATACCATAGTCGGACCACTGTAGCCTGCCTGCTTTTTGTATGCCATACGCTGCTCATCGGTTTCGAATGGCTCGAAAAGCGCTGTCTCAACCGGATTCTTGAGCGTACGCGCAGGAGAAACAAGTCCGTGCAAAACCATCGCATCTAAGAGAGCCTTCGTAGGCAGCAAATTCAGATCGCAGTGATTGTAAAACCCGACGGTGAACCGCCAGCTAAGCTCGCGTATGCTCCGGATATCGAGCCCGATGTATTTGAGATAATGATCAAAAAAAGTGTGGTGCGTTCCGACGAGAGGGATATCGAGGCGTCTCTTGATCTTACGAGCGACCCTTCCAACCAAAAAAGGGGTATGCACATGGAGGATGTCCGGCTGGAACGCTCCGATAGCCCGATACAGATCCTTGCTTCCCCACGACAGGCGCTCTCCCGGATACAACGGCACCGGTATCGACTTCACGCGCATAACGCGGTAGCCGAGCTTGCGCGCAGCAATATCAGCATCCGTCTCCGACGAAGGTGCCACGACCATCACTTCGTGACCTAGTTCCACGAGACCGCGCGCCGAAAGATCGACGACCCGCACGACGCCATTAACCTGTGGGAAAAATGTATCGGTAAAAATAGCAATTTTCATGCAAGAGTCGTAAGAAAACCTTTGATAAGCTCTATCGATACTTCGGCTTCTTCGGTCGCGATGAAGTGTCCGCTCTGCAAGGTAACAACATTCGCGTTTACGAGCTTGTCTGCCATGATCCGGGCCTCCTTCGCGGTAAAGAAGGGGTCGGAACTGGCTCGAACGATGAGTACCGGCGAGATAATATTCGATAATGTCGAGCGCATGTCCATGGAAAGGCCGGTCGAGATCAGCCATACGTTTACAGATAGTGGCATGGTGCGCAGACCGAGCCATACCGACTTCCAATACCCTGCGACTGACGTAGGGTCATACTGCAAGAATCGACGTGGTCCGAATGGCAACAAGAGGTATCCGAGCACACCCGCGACGCCACTCAAAAGATACGAGGTGAATCCAAACCAGCGATATAAGAGCGGTGTCACATGATTTGCACTGATAAGCATGAGCCCGTCTATCGCGTCGGGATGGTCGACGGCGTACGCGATAGTAATAGAACCACCGAATGAGTAGCCGATAAAGATCGCGGATTCGATTTTCTCGTTCTCGAGAATCGTCGCAACATCATCGGCCAAGACGTCCATCGAATAGCGTTCGCGTATCGTCGCTTTATCGGACTCGCCATGCCCGCGTATGTCCGGCGCTATCACCGCATAACCTTCGTAGTACAGCGCATCTATCGCTGCGAGCCATGTCGAGTGGTTTGCCGAAAGCCCATGCATAAGAAACACCACCTGACGATCAAGGACCTGATCGGTCTTATAGTAGACGATACTTCCCTCGCCAGTATCGAGCACTATTCTCTCCAAGCGTGTACTCATAGAGGCAGTGTTTCGTCCTTAGGCGGAGTACGATAGTAGAATACATAGACTATGACACCTACGAGGCACAAGGCGACGATTATCTGCCCTGCAAGCCCTAAGTAAGCTTCTATGCTCGAGAGCGATGCTCCGAAGAAATAGCCGAGAGCTAAAAGCAAGACACTCTTAGGGACGGTAAACAGAAGGTTGTACCAGAAGAATTCCCACAAGGGTTCGCGCACGAGTCCTGCCGCGACCAACGCAACGCCGCCGATACCATGAGCAAATTTTGCGAACGCATAGGTCTTGAGCGGGTGCACCGTAAAGTACCCTTCCATCTTGATGACACGTTCCGTCGTGATGCCTAGATAGCGCCCCCAACGTTCGACGAACGACTCACGTCCCCAGCGGCCCGCGGCATAGTGCAAGAAATCTCCCACCAAGTCGCCAGCTACGATAATGCCGAGCGCGACACCTAGGTTCATCTGTCCGAGAGAAGAAAAGAAACCAGCAATGACGGTGATGATGGGACCCTCGAGCACGGCGAGAATGAAGACGGCCACGTATTTATAGGCGACGATCCACGTCATGATCTGAGCCAGGTCGAACATGAATGAAGTCTAGCAAAGAATCGTGATGCTCGATAGCAGAAAGCCGCGGGATCCCGCGGCTTTCTGCATGTGCTTTCGATGTTAGTTGATGCTCGTATCCCGGACGATGTACGCGTCAATCACCGAGAGATTTGCAGTCTGGATCGCTCCGTAGATACGAACCGCGTGCCCTGCAAGGATTTGCGACAGTACTATCGGGTTCCAGCTCTTAGATAAAAGCGTCGTGTTTGCTGCGATATTTGCTGTGTAGACTTTCCCGCCGACGACGATGTTGATAGTTGTCGGCGATGTCGTGCTGGCGCCCGCCGCAATGACACCTTCGAAGATGCGTTTATTCAAAGCGGCGGTATCGGTCTTGACCTGCGCCTTGTCGGCGACAAGTGTCGCGCGCTCGGTATCCCAGATACCGCTTACAAGAGCGACCTTTTGGCCGATCTGGAGGTCTGCAAAGACCGCGGTGGCTCCGTCTTTGGTGATGGTTGTACTCGCCGATGTGAACACGGTAAGCGCTCCTCGCTCTTTGGTCTGCAAGACGAAACTTGATGTCGACGTGGCAACAGATGTGATTGATCCGCTAAAGTCCGCGTGACGCTTCTGTATAGACCAATCCTTGACCGTCTTGGCGTTCACGGTCGCGGTGGCTTTTGTGGTATCGAGCGGACCGTTGAAGCTGATATAGTCGCCGACCGAGATCTCGGACAAAAGCGACGAGCCGCCATAGCGGCGAATGATGCTGGTCGACGGGTCTGTGACGACGTTCCAGAGCACAGTGTACGAGCCCCATGACTGCTGTGCCGAGATAGTCGAGCCAACAACAGCCGTGACCTTTGCACCGCGTACGGTGACAGAACCGTCATTATTGATATGCGTTTCGAGTGTCGAGCCGACCGATCGCGGGCCGGCGTCAGACTCTGCGTGCGCGAGCGGTGCCGAGGCCAAAAGGCCTACCGCAAGGAGTGCGAGTGCAAAGGCGACATTGAGTACGTTTGCGCGTGAATTATGCATAGGTAGATTTGAAATGGTAAGCGGGAGTACCCCCGCATCCATGAAGACGCAGTGAGGACGAGCACATTACACGCACCTAGTGCTGAGCCACGAAACCGAGCTCTTCTTCGAGCTCCACGCCGACCTCTTCAAGAGGTGGTCGCTTACTGGATCTCAGAGTGATCTCCGGCAAGAAAAGAGCGGCGACAAAGCCGACAGCCACGATGCCGGCAGCAATGAGATACACGCCCGAGAGCGACGTACTAAATGCCACTTGGATGGTGTGTATAAAATGCATAAGCGCCGTGTGGGCTTGCTCTTGGACCCCTTGCGGAAGCTGTGAGAGACCCGCTTCTATCCGAGACCTGCCCCGAGGGGTCAAAAATGCTTGGATGGTATTGATATCGATCGACTGTGTTGCACCACCCGGCATAAAGGTTACGAAGGGTTCGCTTGCAAGCGAGCCTAGGTTCTTTGCGAGATTTGCATTGAGGAGCCCTCCTAAAAATGCGGCTCCGATAGTACCTCCGATCGAGCGCGAAAGCTGCGTTCCGGCAGTAACTATCCCCATCCGCTCGGGCGCAAATGCGCTTTGCACCGCTATGGTGAATATAGGCATCGTTATACCAAGACCGACGCCAAGCACTATCATCTTCGCAATGAGCTCGATTGAAGTGCTGGTAGCATCCATGCGAGACATAAGCAGCATGGCTATCGCGACCAAGGCCATCCCGGTGACTGCGAGCCACTTGTACTTTCCGGTTCTCGAGACTATTTGTCCGGATATCGCACTTGCCAAGACAAGTCCCGCCATCATCGGAGTAAGAACGAGTCCCGAGTAGGTCGCCGAGAAACCGATAACGCCCTGAGCAAATAGCGGCAGGTACAGAATCGCTCCAAACATGCCGACCGCGGTCAGAAAGACCGATACTGCCGATATGAGAAATGTTCGGTTCGAGAAGAGCGACAACGGCAATACTGGGTCCTCGGCATGTTTTTCCGTATAGATAAACGACGCGAGCATCGCCACACTAAAAAGCAGGAGCCAGATGATCATGGTTGAGCTCCAGGCATACTCGCTTCCGCCCCACACGAGCGCCAGAAGAAACGGCATAAGTGTTGCCGCCAAGAAGATTGACCCTGCGTAGTCGAGTGCCGGCATCGCCGTCGCCCGCACCTTTTTTGGCAGGAGCCACGCAATAACCGCAAACGCGACGATACCGAGCGGAATGTTTATGTAAAAGATATAGCGCCAGCTGGCGTTGTCGGTAAGAAAGCCGCCGACCAACGGGCCGATGACGCTCGCGATTCCGAATACCGCCCCAATGAGACCCTGCCACTTCCCTCGCTCGGCCGGCTCGAAGAGGTCCCCGATGATAGCGAACGAATTAACCATAATAGCGCCGCCGCCGATTCCCTGGATGGCGCGAAAGACAATGAGCATGGTCATCGACTGTGCAGCGCCAGAGAGAACCGATCCGAGCAAGAACACCGCTATACCGAATAGGTACAAGGGTCGGCGCCCGAAGAGGTCCGAGAGCTTTCCGTACAAGGGTACTGTCACGGTCGAGGCAAGCATGTACGCCGTAAAGACCCACGAGAGGTGCGAAAGTCCGTTAAGCTCGCGCACTATCTCGGGCATCGCGGTCGAGACGATGGTTTGGTCGAGGGCCGCAAGCAACAAGGCCAGCATTGCGGCCATCATAGTAAGCGCCTTCTCGTTTTTAAAGATTGCCAGCATGAGGGCACAGTATAGCAAATCGCGTCAAAGCACGATGTTACCGCTTGTTGCCTACGCTAATGATGATGCCCTGCATGCCGCCCCGACTGATCATGCGTCGTCTGAATCCCGCCATACCTGAGCAAGAGAATCGAGACCACGGTGGTGAACGGCACCACCAGAACGAGCCCTATCGAACCGAGAATAATCCGCAAAATCTCTTCAGCGAAGATCTCGCGGTTGATCGTCACCAAGACATCGGCTCCGGTTTGATAAAACAGAAGCAGAAGCGGCAGCGAGGCACCCACATACGCTATCGCAAGCGTATTTACCAATGCACCAATATGCTCGCGTCCGATGCGCAGGGCTCGAAAGAAAACTCTTCGCACGTCGGCAGCACCCGACATCGCAAACAGCTCTTCTACGGCGATAG
>CAZYLZ010000018.1:0-21157 GCA_964648335.1 uncultured Candidatus Saccharibacteria bacterium
GTTCACTCTATGCGGTTTCCCCCCTCAGAAATCTTCGGATCAAAGGTTGCTAGGCACCTCCCCGAAGCGTATCGCCGCCATGCCACGTCTTTCATCGCCATCTTGAGTCTAGGCATCCTCCGTACGCCCTTACCAGAATCTCCCATCAGGAGTTCTGGGAACCGCGCTGTATCCCCTGCTGCGTTACATTTTTTATAACACAGCGGGGATTATATTAGTTTGATTCGATTACGTTGCAGTCCGGATTCTACTCGGACTGCATTGTGTTGCTCGCCTATCTGCATCTCTGCAGACAGGTTTGTGATGATACTTTTTTGTCACAACCACGGAAATGGTTGTGACTACCTGTTTTGCCAGTACCTCTTTCGAGGCACCAGCGTTGATTTATTTTCATGTTTAAGCTCGACCTCGCAATTGCTTGCAGGGCCGAACCTCGTTTCTCGCTCTATTAGAAATGTCAAAGGCCACGCTACCTATGTTGCGTGGCACGAAAAAAGCCGCTGTTAGGCGGCTCGGTGGCGACAGGTTTCCCTATCGCTATCGAGCACGCTTGTAGCTACTTTCTGTGTGCAACATAAGTACGAAGGGGAGTATACACCCTGGTTTTACGCCGTCAATAGGGGGACATCGCATACCCGGTTTCCCCTTGGAAAGCCAGGTATATCCCCTCACCTCCGCACCTGCCTTCCACTAAAAAACCGCCCACATAGGGCGGTTTTTTAGTGGAAAATCTGTAGACTAGCGACCGTGAGCAATCTCGCCACGGATCTTCTCGATGTAGTCTGCGGCAGCCTTCTGCCCTCCCAAACCGAACGAGAGGCCAAACGCCAAGGATGCGGCGATGGTGACTCCGGTAAAGAAGGTCTGGATGAGAGACGGTGCGATACCAAGCTGCTGCAGTGCGGTCAGAACCGCTAGTATCCAGATAGCCCACTTGGTTATAGAGCTCAAGAGGTTTACCGAATGCGAACCTGCTGCACGTGCGGTACCTGCGACAAATCCCTTTGCGACCTCGCCGATGAATGCCGCGAACAAGAGTATGAGGACCGCTGCGATGACGCGAGGGATATAGAGCAAGACGACGGTCTCCAGGAATACGGTCACCTCCGAGAGATGGAGCCATTCGAGAGAAGCGAGGAGGAAGACCGACACGATAAACCACTTTACGAGTTCGCCGAGAAAGCGGCCCATGTTGAGGCGGAAGCCCGAGCGCGCCAAGAGCTCTTCGAGACCTACGTTCTTGAGCATGTGGTCGACCTTGAGCGCCTTGACCAGCTGCGAGATGATGCTGCCCAAGATGGAGCCCACAAGCCATCCGATGATAAAGATAAGTATGGCGAAGATGATGTTCGGCAAGAATGTGATCACTGCGTACCACAGATCCTGGAACGACCGAGAGAATACCGCCGCCCACGAATTGACTACCATGTTGTTAATGAATTAAGTGCTATTTAAAAAAGTATAGGTCGCTCGACAAGCGATTTCCTGTACCAAAATGATAGCACCGTGCGCTCTGATATGCCGCTGAAGCGGTTCAGGTCTGTGGATAGGACTTTGCACGCAGTTTGCGCGGCTCGAGGGCAAAAAGACCCAAGGTGTCCAAAAGTACCTGATGCGGGCGCTCTATGATGTCGCGGATGAGCCGGTCGTTCACGGCTTTGCGATAGCGAAATTCTTGTATGGTGAAGGTGGCGTATCGGAGCTCGGATCCCACGAACGACTCGAGAGAACGCAAAGCTACCGCAAGCTTTTTGTCGTCGAACTTGTCGCCGATGAGGGTTATGTCGAGCGCGGTCGTCGAGTCGTCCGAGAACACTCCCCCGATGATGATGCAGTGCATCTTCCCCACCTTTTTGAGCGCGCGCAAGACCTCCTCGCGCTTCCCTGGCGCCGTCTCGCTCACGAACGTGCGCAGCGGTATGAAATATTTGAATTCGGTGTCGACGGTCCAGCTCTTCGGCTTGACCTTCTTCTTAAGCAGGCCGAGCTTGGCAAAGAAGTTGAGCTCGACTGCGACCTTGAGAGGCGGGATATGAAGCGCGTTGCCAGCTGATGACGGCGTGATCGCTTCGTTCGGGTGTAACAGGGCAAAGCGGAGTACTTTTGCCCGCACGCCATCGTTCAGTAACTGTTCCAGGAAATCGGCCATGCGCGCATGATATCACAAAACAGGTTGTTGACTCACGTTGGTTACGGTGGTTTACTCGTGGCAGGTACGACAGAAACAAAAGGAGAGGTATCGTGAACATGCGCGTGCTACTACTGGCGAGAAATTTGCGTGCTAATCAGCAAATCACAGACAGTCTCTACAGAACCGGAGTCAATAAAGTGGTTTGGGCGACCGATCCTGTCCGGCTTAACATCGACGAAAATCTCTCACATTTTGACGTTATAGTCGTGAGCGACACCTACTGCAGCAACGGACGCGACACCGCTCGACTTGTCCGCTCGATTCGGAAAATTTTCGCGGGGCCGATGATCGCTTTCGTCGAATTCGCCACCAATGAAGGCCCGTTCGCCTGTCAGGTCGCCGGATGCAACTTTGTCGTAGAGCGCTCTCAAGATACAGCCGAAGCGCTTTGCACGTTGATCCCGAAGATCTGCGAGGAACTCGCGCGGGAGCACCAGAAGGAGCCCGCGTAGGCGCCAACGAAAACAGCCCCGCTCACGCGGGGCTGTAATCTTTTACTTTGAATTACTTCAAAGTTACCGGAAAAGAAACTTTTCCACCAGCCGAGGCGAAGCGCCTCTTTGAGAACCCACGGTTCTCAACAAAGAAAATCCGCCAGTGGGCGGATTTTCTTCTGCTCTCCTCCACGGGAAACTACTGTTTCCCGACCCCTTCCCGAGCCGGCGAGTAACTTTGAAGCTTACTTCAAAGTTACTTTTCCGCCAGCTTCCTCGATCTTCTTCTTCCAGTTCTCAGCGTCCTCCTTCTTCATTCCCTCCTTGAGAACCTTCGGAGCAGATTCGACTGCTGCCTTGGCCTCAGCGAGGCCCAATCCGAAAGCTTCTTTGACTGCCTTGATGACTGCAATCTTCTGAGCACCTGCGTCTACGAGTTCGAAGGTGAACTCAGACTTCTCTTCTGCTGCCGGTCCTGCTGCTGCGGCTGGTCCTGCGACTGCTGCAGCCGAGACGCCGAACTTCTTCTCGAAGACCTTCACGAGCTCATTGAGCTCCATGACGGTAAGCTTCTCAATCTTCTCTACGAAGTCCTTAAAGTGTGCTGGTACCTCGACCTCAGCTTCTGCTGGAGCCGCGACCTGTGCTGTTGTTTCGTCCATAATGTGTAGGTAATTTGATTAATTGATCTGTGCCTTACGCCTTCTTCTCTGCGATCTGGCCCAGGGCTACTGCCATGCGCTGTATCGGCGAGTTCAAGATATTGACGAACATACCACGCAAGACCTGCATCGGCGGGATCGTTGCGATCTCGTTCATCTTAGGTCCGTCCATGAGCTTGCCTTCGAACACGCCGCCAACGATAGTGAAGCGGTCCGCAGTAAACTCTTTGACGAAGTCGTATGCGGTTCGAGCCGGCGCCGACGGATCTTTCAATCCCTCGAGACCGTATATGAGCGCGACTTCACCGTCCATGACAGGGGTCACCTCCTTGCCTGCAACCGCAGACTCGGCAAGCGCCTTCTGGATGAGTGTCTTCTTGGCAACGAAGTACTTGATGCCTTCGGCGCGGAACTTATTGCGCATTGCGCTCTCGTCCTTGACCGTGATCTTGGTAAAGCGTACGAAGACCGAAGATGGCGCCTTAAACGCACCCTCGAGCTTCTTCAATATCTCCTCTTTCTGCTGTCGTGTTTTTGCCATGATGTTTTTTCTGTTTCTAACGCAGATTAGCTCGACCTTTATCCGTTATTAATCGGATCGGCCGAGCTAGTCCAAAAAAGGAGTAGTCGTATGACCTCGGTAAGCTTTCCCGCCATCTCTGGCTCTGGGATTATGAGTTTCCTCGCTTACTGTCTCGGGCCGATGGATGCATACTACCCTATTTTTTATCTCCGTCAACCGTTCGTGTAGTTACCGCACCGTCGGAATCCCTAAGAGCTCTACCGGAACCCGTGCCTCGGCCGCTGCAGCAGCCATCTGCCGAGGCACCTCGATAGTGCGCGCGTAGTAATCTGCGCCAAAAATCACTGCAAACGAGAGTCCGATCATGAGCACAAAACCCAGAAGGAGCCGGAAAAAAGTGTCAGTAAAGTAGTCTTGCACAAAGATTGCCCCGGCTTATACACCCATGTCGTATACCGGATCTGCGCCGTCAAAGTCAGCAGCGGAACCAGTGCAGACCGTTGCGCCGGTAGTGTCCATGTCCGAATCGAGTACTTTGTGATTGGTATCTTCGAGTGTGGCACCAATGTGGTAGTTGGTACAATCGTCCCCTGCTCCGATTCCTGCGTACTGGTAGTATGCACCCGTGATTGGGTCAATAGGTATGGCCGGCATGTACCCAGGAGTGATTATGGTACTGGTAGAGATCTCGTTCGGGAAGAGGCTCCCGTGATCATCGGCGTACAACGCGAGCGCGTTCTGAAGCTGCTTGATATCCGCCACTCGTCGCGTATCGCGACCCTTGACTCGTGCCGTATTGAGCGAAGCGAGTACCACAGACGAAAGGAGACCTATAATAGCAATCACTACGAGCAATTCGATGAGCGTAAACGCTCGAGTCCTCTGGTTATTGGTCATATGCCCCTAAGTATAGAACAGCCGTATATGGCTCGCCTGTCCTTATACACAGGCACCTCCCCTTTTCTTTTTAGCGCAATGGTGCCGCTTCAGTCTTGAGGTCGCTTTCCGCCGCGGTATTCCCCTGCTCATGCGAAAGGGCTATGGCTGCGTCGTACTGGATGAGGGCCGCCGAAGGGTTCCCTGCCTTCACATAGTAGCGAGCGAGAAGCACGTGCAGATCGAGTGCTGCCGGATTCTTGGCAACACCTGCGGTAAGGATATCGACTGCGGCAGTGGCAGTAGGCTTGTACGTAGTGTTCGAATAGAGGTCGAAAAGAGCACGGTACAACGTGGCGTCAGAAGGATTGTTCTTGAGCGCGAGTTTGTAGCTAGCATCGGCCTTCGCGTAATCGTGCAAGAAGTTCTGGTACAGGTCTCCAAGATTTGCGAACGACAAGGTGTTCTGCGGCCAAACCTTACCCACGTACTCCCAAATCTCCTTCGCCCCCTGATAGTCCCCGGCGAGCTTGCGCAACATTCCGAGGTCAATCCAGGCATTAAAGTCGAACTTGTTCTTAGCAAGGATTTTCTGGTTCTCGGTAAACTGCGCCGTAAGCGCGGTCTTTATATCGCTGGTTATGCTCTCGGAAAAGACGAGCGGTTTTACATATGAAGGAGCTGGTACGGACGGATTAGCCGGTGTCTGGACCACCTCTATCTTCCCTCCCCCAGTGACGCCGAGCGTGCCGAATGGAGTTGCTACCGTAGCATCTTTTGCAGGATTGGCTGTTGATGCACTCGCAGGGGTTTGTACTGATGTGGTCGTGCCGACTACAGGAACGAGAGGTATGTCGACGACAGGAGCGGGACGCAAGACGAGAAACCAGCTCGCAATAGCGAGGAGTATTCCGATAAAGAACGCGATGAGGAACCGTGTGGTAGAAGATTGTTGTGGCATACCGGCATAGTACTTGAATTCATTTGCCGAGGCAAGAATACTCTCATATTCTTTTTCTGCGTTTTGCGCGCGATCGGATTACCATGATTGATCGTGTACAAAACGCAAAACACCACCCTTTTGCAAGGGTGGTGTTTGCGTGATTACGTTGTCGCCGTAACCCGAGTTCGAACTAGATTAGTTCGAGCGAGTCTGGACCATGCCGCTCTGCGACAAGCCAGGGATCGAGAATCCGTTCGACCAGTCAACGTCATTTGTCGTTGCTGTAGTGGTCGAGTTTCCAGACCAGATGAAGTTACCAAGAGCCGAGTTGGTCGAGGTAGCGACATAGTAAGGATACTGACCGTTGGTCGTTGGGAAGTAAGACGAATCACCCAAGAGTGTCGTCACTACCGAAGATCCAGTGGTTACTCCTGCAACCGAGCCGCGAAGCTCGAAGTAGTAGGTAGAACCTGCTGGGACCTGCACTGGGGTCGACTGAGTCATCGCGAACGCGGTTCCGTTGACGGCCGTCGAGACGGTCGTACCGAACTGTGCGTTAGTGAGGCTGCCGATTCCCTGTGAGTAGCTCGAGTCTGTGTAGCCGTACAACGCGATGTTGGTCACCGATGCCGTAGTTGTCGACAAGGTGAACTTCATCTGGTAGAGGCCTACAGCACCGTGGCTGTCTGCGGTGACCTTGAAGCGGATCAACTTACCGTCTGCAACTCCTGAGCTCGAGAGAGTGTCTGAAGCGAGCGTTGGGAAGGTGCGGAAGGTGCGGATACCTGCGACGCCGCTGGTTGCAGCAACACGGATGGTCTGGCCTGAGCCGACACCCGAAGCTTCTGCGTTAAGCGGATCGATCTTGACCAAGTGACCTGCAGTACCAGAGAGGCTTGAGCCAATTCCAGCGAGGTCGACCTTGACTACGATCGTAGCGTCAACATCCTTAGGAAGCTGAGCGACAGTGTTGAGAGTCGAGGTAGCTACCGAGTTGTTACCCGTGAAGGTGACAGTGCCCAAGAGCGTTCCTGCTGCAACAGCGTTGCCCGAACCATCCTTGATGTTGTTGCCTGCGTACAAGTATGCAGTTCCAACGTCAGTCGACGAAGCGGTTGATGTGGTGATCGAGAGTCCTACCTTCTGGAGGTTAAGTGCCTCGTTCGAAGAGCGGAACTTGACGATACCAGCAGTGACTCCAGTCGAACCAGCAGCTGCGACAGTGTATGCCGGAGATGAAGGATCAACAGAGACTGACAACGAGCCGTTTGCGACTGTCATCGTTCCGCCGTACGTAGTGACGGTAGGGAGAGTAAGACCGTTCGAAGTACCGATCGTGGTGCCCGAGGTGACTCCCTGAGGAGAGATCGATGCAGACGAGTTGATACCGAACTTGTACGTTCCTGCCTGAGCTGCGCTCGACGAGACGTTGCATGAGATTGCAAGAGTCTTGACCTTAGTGCCCTTAGGAATTACGAACGACTGGTCGAAGCTGAAGGTGTTGTCTGTTCCGGAAGTGAGAGAGTTGACGACGCGTGAACCGGAGTTCAAAGCGGTCGTACCATCCCAGATCTGGCAGCCAGTGAGGTCAGATGCTGCTGCACCCGATGCTGCAACAAAGTTGACAGGCACCGAAGCGAGTCGGACATCTTCGCCAGACTGAGAAGCATCAAGCTGGACGTTCGCGAACACGTAGTTCTGAGCGCCTGCGACGATGTTCTGAGAAGACGGAGTTGTCGACATGTTGACCGAGATAGCTGCACCCTTGACGGTCATCGTGTTCAAGTTGAACGCGGTGGTGCCGATGGTGACAGAGTTACCCGAAGTCTGACCGGTTGGGTTTGTCCAGCCAGAAGGAGTGGTCGAAACCACGATCGATGCGCCGTTTACTGCGCCCGATGGGATCTTACCCTTGAGGGTGTAGACCTTGCGTCCTACTGGGAAGGTTACGGTGTCAGTGAAGGTTACGAGCTGCTGAGAGTTTCCTGCAACCCAGGTCGCATCAACTGGTCCTGCTACGACAACGCCGTTGTCATCAGCAAGCGAAACGCTCGTGATGAGGCTGTTACCGAGAGAAGCGGTCGAGGTCGAGATGGTGAAGGTCATTCCCTGTACCGATACAGCCTCACCAGCAAAGTTGGTTGCGAAACCGCCGAGAGGCTGGTTCGAAACGTTCGATGCGATGTTCTGTGCCGCTACTTCGTTAGCCTTGCTGATCGTAGTTACGGTTCCACCAGTGACGGTGACAACGTATCCGCTGTACCAAGGCTGAGTGCCGTAGTTAGGAGTGAAGTTCACGCCGTAACCATAGAGCTGACCAACCATGTACACGTCGGTGACCTTGTCGATGTCGAAGTCGATGGTGCGACCAGAAGCGTTAGCTCCGGTGATGTCACCATGGATATAGACGTCAACTGAGTTGCCCTTTGTTATTACGATGCCGTTCGGGAAGACTGCAGTGTAGTACTTACCCGATGAATCAGCAGTTACTGGGTACTCCGTTCCGCCGACGTTAGTCGAGAGGTTCGAGAGGTCAACAGCGCTTGCCGATCCAACCTGGCGCCAGCGGATCGAGAAGAGTTTTACGTCTTCTGCCGAGTTTGCCTGGAGGCGGATACCAGAGAAGCGAACATTGGTGTCTCCGATGTTGCGGCTCTGTGAAGTTGCAGGGTCAAACGATGAAGTCGAAGTCGAAACCGATCCGATGGTGAGCGTGTCGTTGATCGTGTGCATTGCACCTGTGATCGGGAACGATCCCGAGACAGTTCCGGTGGTAGAGATACCAGTGACGGAAAGACCGATGACCTGGCCAGCGTACGAGGTAAGGCTCGAGTTCATGTTTCCAGCGACAGTCAAAGTCTTCGACTCGCCTGCATTCAAGGTGAACGTATCACCGATGATTGCCTGGTGGTTCGAGTTGAGGGTCTTTGAAGTGCCGATCTGAACGTTGTTCGCGTCGACCAAAGAGATACCAGAGAAGACCGCGTCCTGACCGAGGCCAGTGCGCTCTACAGTGATACCGGTGACATTAACAGCAGCAGAGCTGTTGTTAGTGAGCACTACCTTAGTGAACGGAACGCGTACTGCGCCCTTTGGAGCGAGCGAGTTTGCAGGCTGTGCAGTTGCCGAAACCATGACAGTTCCAGTTCCTGTCGTACCGCCGGTGGTTCCACCAGTGGTGCCGCCAGTCGTGGTGCACATGCTGTTTGCCTTAGCGCGTGTCAGAGGTCCCCAGTAGCCCGAAACAGGCGAGATGCCGTTTGCGCTCTGGAACTTCATGACAGCAGCCTTGGTCTTAGCACCGAAGTAGCTCGATTCCATACCTACGGAACCTGCTCCTGATGCTGCGATAACAGCGCCGTTTGCGTTTAAGAATTGCTGAATCCACATAACTTCACCACCGTTGTTGCCCATCGAGTGGTTACGAGTGAATGTGTGGCACATAGCCGATCCGGACGAGGTTGTCGTCGAACCGCCCATTGCGGAGATCTGCGAAAGCAATGCATTGACCTGAGCCTGGAGTTCTTCCATCGTGACTGCCTTTGCTGGTGTAGCAAATGCGATCGCGAAAGAGACAACGAGACCGAGACCAATGAGTGCAGCTGCAACTTTGGATGTTGCTAATACTTTACTCATAGTGTGTGTATAACTTGGTAACTATAGTGTACGAGAAAAACGCGATACTCGTCGTTCTTGTCACTTGCATAGCCGCCGATCATTCTCTCGACAAGGATGATACGACGTTAGTGTCGATGCGTTTTTAAGCCGCATGACATTCTAATAACTGATGTACATGCTATCCATCGCCTCTTTATTGTGTATCGACACGAGGCGCTGGTGTAGCAACGAAGTGTGGTCTGAGTTTCTGTCGTGCAGTCATGGCGGGACAAACGGGAATTTCAGAGATGTTCATTTGTATGTGCTGTGAACGAACAGCAGTTCCAAAATAAATATGGAACGTCGTGAGCTCTTATTGAAACTGTCAAAGATCTTTTTCCACCGCGGAATCGTTTCGAAGAAATGACACGCCTAATAAAAGGGCATCACTTCATCGGCAATTATACCCGCTTCGCCGCCACAACCAACGTAATGGTGTGAAAAGCGTGTGGATAACAGAGAATTACTCTGTCGTCTCTGCGCGTGTGAACCAAGAAAAAAATTTCTTTTTTTCGCTCGCGCAATCAACGCACAAAAACCGACCCTTGCCTCTCTTTTTTAATTAGAAGCGGTGTCTGGTCTTCATACCTCGATTGGAGCAGAATACCCACCTGAGACCCAAAAGTCAATCAAATGTCGCAGCTATACCAATGGCTCGCATGTCTGTCGATAGAGTCATTTTAACCACTAAAAGCCTAGTTTTATGGCTTTTATGACACTTTCTGGACTCTAGATACGTAGACGGTGCTGGGCCCCTTATATTTCGCTTCAGGACCCAACTGTCTCTATATAATGAGTCCGTAGGTACTCCAGCGCTTTTTCCCCTCTTTCGTTACCTTGCCCTCGATTACGAGCTGGGCGAGCTCTCGCTGTACGGTCTTCTCGCTTACCCCAACGATCTGGAGGGCAATATCGCGAATACCGAGCCGACCCTTCTGGGTCAGAAGATCGATTATTATCTGTCGTCGTGTCCCGAAATCTTCTTTTTTAGCCGGAGTTGCCACAGAAGGGACCGGCTTTACCGAGGATGCCACAGAAGGATGATGTATCGATGACGCGCGCTTGATTCCCGCAGGAGTCGATACGTTTCCGTGCGCCGATCCGTCGGTACGTGGCACGAAATCTTGCTCTTGGATGGCAGCGCCACTTACCCCATCGTCGGACTCATCATGAACATGCCGTTGCGCATACGCACTTAGATCGGTCAGTGCCTGAAGGAACAACGAAAGATTAGCGGTCGATAGGTATCCCCCGAGCGCCAAGACCCGCACCAAGGAGCCGAGTTCGCGACAAACAAGGAGTAGGTGCTGGATATGGTACGCCTTGCGCTCCCCTGTTTCCTGAAACCAATCCGAGACTACCGACAATAGATCGTGTGCACGCTGGCGAATCTTGGTTCGCGCAATATCATTCTCAGGGACATTTTTAGTGAGTATGTAGGTTGCTGCAAGTATCCGCTCGGCCCTTCCGTACATATGTGCTGCCGAAAAATTAGCCTTGAATGGTTGAACTGCGGCTGAATGTCCATTAAATATTGTCGCAATGGATAGGTAACGGTCGCGTATGTCTTTTTTATTATCCATGTGTCTTTTTTACGATATGTTTGTGTCTTTTATAAAAAAGAAAGATGGTCTTTGGTTCGCCTAGTATAGCTAACGGACTGTCTTTGACACAAGAGGTGGCTCAACGTCGATTACGATCACACTCTCAATGATTCCGCCGTATTTTTCGTGGTATGATTTTCCCGAACACGCATATGGCACAACCTGCTACCAAAAAAAAGAAACTCGCACGCACTAAAGATAAAGACACGGACTCGGATGGACTGATGGATTCGCTCCCGCTTCAGGCAGATACGATTCGCGGCGTCTGGGGAGTGCTCTTGGTTGCGCTTGCCGTCTTTTTAGCGATAACGCCGTTTGGTTTAGGGGGTGTGGTCGGCTCGACACTGTATGACTGGCTGACTCTCCTTTTCGGAGTGGGTTATGCGCTCGTCCCTCTTTCGGTGGTCATCGCGGCTATCGTGCTGTTTCGCTCCATACAAGGCAAACTTGGCGTACTCAAGCTTGTAAGCGCGGCCTTCTTCCTTGTTGCGGCCTTAGGCCTCGTCAACATCACCTTCCCTGGTCGTGCCGGCATCTTTGGAAGCCTCATTTCGCAACCGCTCGTGGCTGGTATCGACGTGCCAGCGACCGTCGTCTTTTTGCTCGCGTTCATCATGATCTCGCTCCTTATCGCATTCGATGCGCATCCAGGAATAATCCTGTCCCCGTTCAGGTGGCTCTTCTCGAACGACGAAACCGAGCCCGAAGTCGCCGATGTCGAACCAATAATTAAGACCGGACTTCCGGAAGCACAACCTGCGGAAGAGCCCACACCAGAGGCCGAGACTCCTGCTCCAGAAAGCGAACCTAAGACGCGCTTTTGGAAAAAGGACAAGCCTGTCGAGGAACTTCCTATCATCAACGCGCCTGGGGTCAAATACGTATCTCCTCCACTCTCGATACTCAATACGGACAAAGGCAAACCCGGCGTGGGCGACGTAAAAGGTAATACCAACATCATTAAACGGACGCTGCAAAACTTTGGTATCACCGTCGAAATGGACGAAGTATCGATTGGCCCCACCGTCACACGCTATGCAATGAAGCCTGCGGAAGGTGTCCGTTTGGCAAAGATTGTGGCTCTACAAAGCAACTTAGAGCTCGCTTTAGCGGCATCTCCTGTCCGTATAGAGGCTCCTATACCAGGTAAGTCTCTTGTGGGAATAGAAGTGCCCAATACATCAAGGACAACTCTTGGTCTTGCTAGTCTTTTGTCCGAAAGCACGTTTACTCAATCGGACAAACCACTCTTAGTAGCTTTGGGACGTGACATCGCCGGACAGCCTAATTTCCAGGATCTTGCACGCGCACCGCATCTCTTGGTGGCAGGTACGACAGGAGCCGGAAAGTCAGTCACTATCCACGACCTCATCGTCTCTTTGTTGTACCGCCGCGGTCCCGATCAACTGCGATTCGTGATGATTGATCCCAAGCGCGTCGAGCTCACACTCTATAACTCGATACCACATCTCCTCACACCCGTCATAACTGACGCAAAGAAAGCCATCCTTGCGTTCAAGTGGCTCGCAAAGGAAATGGATCGGCGCTATGACGTACTCGAAGCGGAGTCGGTTCGCGACATCAGCTCGTACCACACGAACATCCTGGCACCTGCTATCGCCAAGCACGACCCGAATCCAGGACCCGAGACACCCAAGCCTCCTGAGCAAATGCCGTACATAGTCGTGTTTGTCGACGAGCTCGCAGACCTCATGCAGGCGTATCCTCGCGAACTCGAAGCGGGCATCGTACGCCTTGCCCAGATGAGCCGCGCGGTCGGCATCCACCTGGTCCTCTCGACTCAGCGACCATCAGTGAAAGTCATCACGGGTCTCATCAAAGCTAATGTGCCGGCACGATTGGCACTGCAGGTTGCAAGCCAGATCGACTCGCGCACGATTCTCGATATGGGGGGTGCGGAAAAGCTCCTCGGTGCAGGAGACATGCTCTTTTTGTCTGGCGAAATGTCGAAGCCGAAGCGCATCCAAGCTCCGTACCTAACTGAGAAAGAAGTGAAGAAGGTGGTCGAGTTCTTGTCCGAGACTCATGAGAATCACGTTCGCGACGAAATCGACTTTACCGAGAATGACAGTGGTGCGGCGTTCAGTGCGTCGCTCGGCGGCGATGACGACGGCGATGATCTCTTGCAGGAGGCCGAGCGTGTCGTCGTAGAAGCCAAGAAGGCGTCGACATCGTTCTTGCAGCGCAAGCTCCGGGTCGGCTATTCGCGTGCAGCACGTCTCATCGATCTCTTGGAAGAGCGCGGCGTCATAGGTCCCGGCGACGGAGCAAAGCCTCGCGAAGTCATCGGCGCCATGTCTATCCCCGAAACGACGGACGAGACCGCATAAAAATATGGTCAACTACACACACAATCACACCAGCAAACTTGCAATGACGTTTCTCGCGCTCGTATTTTTGGTCGCGATTGGCTATGCCTCGTTCGAGGCGCGGCTTCTCTTTCTGGGACCTCAGATAGCGATACTCTCTCCTCTTGATGCGTCGACGGTCCACAACTCCTTCATCACGATCAAAGGGACAGGCTCGCACGTGGTGGAACTCCGCATGAACGGACGACAGATCCCCATAAACGAACGAGGGGCCTTCGAAGAACCGATTGCGCTTTTGCCCGGATATAATAAGGTAGTTCTTAGCGCTACCGACAAGCGAGGAGTCGTTACCGAAAAGGATCTGGACCTAGTCTATGTGCCGATAGCCGCGTCAGAAACGATCACCGCAGCCATTTCATCGGTACGCACCAATTATTGAATAACCTATCTGTATGGCAGCAAAGAAAGCGAAAGCGCCCGAGAAAACCGTCGATATTTCTGATAAGTCCCCCGCCGCCCTCAAAGACGCCTCGAAAGACAGGAGTGCTGATATAGAACGCGCACTCGCAAGCATCAAGACGAAGTTTGGTGATGACTCGATAATGATGCTCGGTCAGCAGGCAAAGGTCGGCGTCGATTCCATTTCCACCGGCTCACTGGGTGTCGATTGGGCGCTCGGCATCGGTGGACTCCCTCGTGGTCGCATCATCGAGGTCTTCGGCCCCGAGTCCTCAGGCAAGACCACCCTCTCTTTGCATGTCATCGCCGAAGCACAAAAAGCCGGCGGGATCTGTGCATTCATCGACGCCGAGCACGCGCTCGATCCAGAATACGCCAAGAAGATCGGCGTCAAGATCGAAGACCTGCTTCTCTCTCAGCCGGACACCGGTGAACAAGCACTCGAGATCGTCGAATCCTTGGTGCGCTCGGGCAAGATAGACGTCATCGTCATCGACTCGGTCGCGGCCCTTACACCGAAAGATGAGATCGAGGGTGAGATGGGCGCCATGCAGATGGGAAAGCAGGCGCGGCTCATGTCGCAGGCCTTGCGCAAACTCACCGCGATTGTAAGCAAGACCAAGACTATCGTCATATTCATCAACCAGATTCGCATGCAGATTGGCGTCATGTTCGGGAACCCGGAGACGACGACCGGCGGAAAGGCCCTCAAGTTCTACACGTCAGTCCGTCTCGATATCCGTCGCATCGCGCAGATAAAGAAAGGTGAAGAGATCATGGGTGGTCGTCATCGTGTAAAGGTGGTCAAGAACAAAGTCGCCGCTCCCTTCAAGCAAGCAGAGTTCGATCTCTTGTATAACGAGGGTATATCGAAAGAAGGTGAGCTCTTGGCCTTGGGCGAACGCTTCGAGCTTGTAAAGAAATCGAGCGGCGGCAGTTACGAATATGGTGAACACAAACTTGGCCGCGGATACGACGCTGCACGCACCTTCTTGCGCGAGAATAAGCCGATAGCAAAGACCTTACTTGCCGAGATCCGAAAAAAACTTAACGAAGCTGCATAAAGAAAGCTCCGCCAGATAAGGCGGAGCAGTATTCGAAACATAGTGCCTCCGATTATTTCGGGAGACAGATGTAGCTTGCTTCGGGTCCCTTCCATCTGTGGACGTTTCCGTTGCGTGCCTGGCACCATTCGGTAGCGACAGCATCCGGCTGGAAGTTAGGATCAGCTATAGATACGAGTGGCAGGTCCCTGACTGCCGGAGCTGCTTTGCCTGGCAAGAGACATCCCACAAAAATCACTCCCCCATCTTTGCGATGAGACTTTGAGTCGGCTACACATCCCTTGATCAGGAAAATCCAGTCATTCATCTCATTGAATGTGAGATGCTCGATCGTGCCGTCGGGTGCGCGATATTCAACCGCGAACCTGGGCGCTTTCGACGATCGTATGACCTCTTTCTTTCCTTCAACAGCCGCGACAGGAGCTTTTACCATGGCTGTCTGGCGCACCTTGGCCTGAGGCTGTGGTGTCGGTATCGACTCCACCGTACGAGGCTTCGCATACACTGGCGTACAGGTGGTCATAAACAGGAAGCCCGAGCAAGTCTCGCCAACAATTATCGGTTCTTGGGACTTCCCTTTTCCTACGATTGTCTGCGCGACGACAGGCATCGCGCCGAAAACGATCGTAGCGAGCGTAGCGAACATGAATCGCATAGTGTGTTCTCCTCTGATTCTGATTGAGATCTATGACCAATGACTCACGGGGGTACATCTGGGCACCAGAATACCTTTTTTTGACAAAAAAGCAATATGTGTCGACATACACTACCGCAGCGCAAAAAAACTCCCCCGAGCCTGAGCTCGAGGGAGCGTACGCACAACACGGTGCACAGTATCGATCTTGGCCGACTCAGCAGCCCTGATTGAATGCCTCACACGGGCCGAACTTGACCTTAGTCACAACCCGACCTGCCGACGGCGAAAGACTGCTCGCCTCTTGTACAGAGACGCCCAGATCGACGGCAGCGAAGCCGATACCTGCAATCCTCAATCCATCACCCGGTACGAATGTACCGGCGATACCGACACCGCCCTTGGCAATCTCGTAGAGGTTCTTGCCCGGGTCTTCCCCGTTCAGAAGACCGCCGACACCCTTTATCACCTTCTCTCCGTCGCAGACCGCTCCAGCATAGGGAGCGGCGCAGAACGCAGACTTAAACTGCTTCGATCGACCTTCGTCAATCTTGGCAGCAAGGGCCTGACGACGCGCGGGATTGCGTGTACGTGACAGCTCGTTCTCGACCCGATCGATCTCGCGCTGTTCGTCTGCGATATCGATGATCGCGCCGGGAATGCTGAATGCAGCTGAGCCTTTACTCTTACTGATCGATCCGGCAACGTTACTCGCCTCCCCTACAACTCGCAGCCATGCGAATTCGTAGTCGGAGGACTCGGTAGCGACCGGAGTTGCGGCCCGCTTCCCCTTCTGCTGCGCGAAAGCCGAGACCGGAACGCAGGCGAGCGCGATAGCGGCCGCCACAGAAGCAATCATCTTGATCTTGATCATAGTGATCTTCCCTCTCAAAGAACTCGGTCCCCCTCTGGGGACCGCGGTCGGACGTTACCACACATGTTGTAATAGTGCAACTATCATTTTGTTATAAAACGTCTGTTTCGCACGCATCCCCCAAAAGACCTACGTGCCCTCCTCGACAAACGCGATTAGGCGAGTAAAATACCCGAGTTATGTTGAACTACAACGAAGTCCGCCCAGGAAAGATAATAATCATGGACGGCGAACCATATCTCTGTATCGATAACGGCGTCATGCAAAAACAGATGCGTCGCCCCGTTAACCAGACGAAGCTCAAGCATCTTATTAAGGGCAATACAGTCGAGAAGGCATTCCAGCAGTCCGACAAGGTCGAAGAGGCCGATATCGGAAAGAAAGACCTCAAATATCTCTACACTAACCGCGGAGAGTCATGGTTTTGTGATGCAGAGAATCCTGCAGACCGCATGACACTACCGCAGGATGTGGTCAAAGATCTCATCTCATATGTAAAGACCAATGAGGTAGTCGAGGGCGTCACCTTTAACGATGAAGTCATCAGCATCAAGGTGCCTATCAAAGTAACGCTTAAGGTCGTCGAAGCGCCTCCAAACGTTCGAGGTGACACCGCACAGGGCGGCTCAAAGCAAGTTAAGACCGAGACAGGCTTCATGGTCTCTACCCCGCTATTCGTCGAGGAAGGTGACGTTATAGTCGTCAATACCGAGACCGGAGACTACGTCGAGCGAGTCAAAAAGTTCTAACGGCGAGTTCGAACAGAGAAAACCCCAGGACCGGACGGTTCTGGGGTTTTCGTTAGTGGAAAACGGTGATTCCTGCAATGATCGCGCACACCAGAACAAAGATCGCGAAACGCAGGATATGTGCGTATTTTTTGGCCATAGACCAATTCTCCCTGGGTGCTTTTGGGGTAGGTGTCGTCATCTGCCCCACCGATATGTAATGGTACTACAAAAACAACAGCCCCCGCGAAGGGGCCATGTGTTTAGATGAAGTCAATATTATCGCTGGATGTAGGGCAAAAGTCCCATGTATCGAGCGCGCTTAATGGCCTCTTCGATGGCACGCTGCTGCTTTGCCGGGAGTCCCGAGCGCTTGCGGCCGATGATGCGTCCATGCGGATTGACGAACTGCTTGAGTACATCGACGTCTTTATAGTCTATATAACGAATATCTGTCTGCATATGTTTGATCTAGTGGCTGATAAGAAGTTGATTAAAATGGGATGTCGTCTGGGTTGATCTCGTCGGGAGGATACTCGATACCGCCGCCGGTCGATCCTCCTCCATGAGCCTCGCCCATGTCGTCGGCCTTGCCTGCACCTCGTGGGCCCCCTGCCCCTCCTGCCGGTGCACCTCCTGGGCGCGGTCCGAACTGGACACGGTCGGCGACGATCTCGGTCCGGTATTTCTTTTCTCCGGATGATTTGTCGTCCCAGCTGCGAGTTTGCATGCGTCCTTCGACGAACGCCGTCGATCCCTTCTTAAGATACTGTCCGACGGTCTCTGCCTGGCGGCCGAATACGACGATGTTATGGAAATCCGCCTGCTCTTGCTTCTTGCCGTCGCGGTCTTTGAAGACGCGGTTGGTAGCGAGCGAGAACGATGCGACTTGGATACCCGACGGCAGAGAGCGGATCTCGGGGTCGCGCGTAAGGTTGCCGTACACTATCGCTTTGTTGATATACATAGACTACGCCGTGATGATGCCCTCGATGGATTTGTCGAGTGCTTCCTCTGAAACCTCTTCGGTCGCGCCCTCCGCTCCCTTCTTAGGCGTGCTCTTGATGGTTCCTTCGCGGCGAACTTCGCGCAGGCCCGTAGGACGTGCAGAAGCCCGGGTGTCCTCGCGGACGGTCTTGAACATGAGCGAGCGCAATACATCCTTGTTTGCCTTGAGTGCCGCCTCGATGCCCTCTGCCTTGTCGGCTCCGACCTCGAACTTTATCCAGCCGAAATAGGCGTGGTTGTAGCGGGTGCGCTTGCCTTCGTTGGTGACGAACATTGGGTATGCGAGCTTGATGTTCTGGGGAGCGCCTTCGGCGATGAAGCTGCCTCCGGCTTTTTCGATGACGGAGCGGATAGCGGTCGAGACGCGGTCTGTCTCGTCCTCTTTAACGGTCGAGATGATGTGGTAACCGAGCTCGTAAATGCGCAAAGAAACCTCTGGGAGGTCTGTTTCGGGGGTCTTGGTTGCGACATCGGACATGTGCGGCACTCTATCACGCGCATCGGTCCCCCGCAAGGGGTCTCCTAGAGAGAACGGCTTACTTGCATACCAAATGAGAAAATCCCACCCTGACGACAGGGTGGGATTGCGGCCGCTGAGGTGCTCATGCCTGCGCTATGACAAGAGCATGACGTGCCCCTGACACCACATGTGAAGACCCGATCTTGAGCGGAAACCGACACTTGATGCACCAATGCATCCGGTAGTGTAGTCTGTTTCGCAATGTTTCGAGGACCTGGGGAGTAGCCGAGACCGCGAGAATCGCCGCACTCTCTCTTCGCGAGGCGAACTGCACAAAGTCTAGAACCTGCGCGTAAATTTTTTCGACACTTTCAGAAATATTAGCGGTGTCTACGTAGTTCAGTGTCTCACCGTCAGCCATTGGTCACTCCTCCATTGCACACCCTCAGATAGGGCACCGGAGGCACTATACGGCAGGAACATCAAATCGCAAGCCGAAATAGCTTCTTTGTGTTCATTACTAACTGCTCGGCCACCTCGTCAATCATGACACCTCTAATCTCGGCAATCTTGTGTACTACCTCGATCACGTGGATGGGCTCGTTTCGCTGTCCGCGGTACGGCACAGGCGTCGCATACGGGGCATCGGTCTCTGCAAGATACAGCTGATCGGGAGCCTGTTCGACCGCTTCGCGCGTGTCTTTTGCAAAGGTAATGACTCCAGGAAACGAGGTCGCGAAACCGCGTTCCCAGTACTGGCGAGCAACGTCGACCGGCGCGGTAAAAAAATGCGATGTTCCCTGCCCCGAGAACGCCATAGCACTGAGGATGTCGAGCGCCTCGTCATGCGCGTCGTTCGAGCCCTTGCTCGGACGAACATGCAGCATAAGTGGGAGCGAATGCTTTTGGGCAAATGCGATCTGCGCCTCGAAGTTTGCTTTCTGCCGTTTCTTTTCTGATTCGTCTGCACCTCGGAAATAATCGAGGCCGCACTCGCCCACCGCGACGACTCGAGCATTGATCATAGGCGCGAATACGGTCTCGTCGAATACCTCGGCCGAGTCGTTGGGGTGGACGCCGATGCAACCCCAGACATCGGGCTCGCCCGAGGCAAGAGCCGCTGCTTTGTGGGATGTATCGACGGTGGTACCGACAGCAATGGTCCCTACGCTGGCCTCTCGCATGCGTGCCAAGACCGCTGCCCGATCGGCGTCGTAGTAATGATCATGGAGATGACTATGCGTGTCGATGTAGCGAAGAACCATATCACTTGCGAGGAAAGAGGTTCTCGGGCTTCTTGTTTTCGAGTATCGCCTTCTTTATGGTGGCGTTGGCACCCGGCAAGATGGGATTCAAGAGACGCGCTATGAGATAAAGCTCAGTCACCTGCTCGCGTATGAGTGCGCGACCCTTCTCCAGATCGGTCTTCACTACCTTAAAAGGCGCCGTCTCGTTTATTGCAGCATCGAGCTCTGCGATACGCTTCCAGATGTATTCTGCCGCGGCGTTGATGTCATATCGCTCGAGCGCTTCGGTGTAGTGGACGGGAAACTCTGCTGCTTCGGGACGTGCGATAGGCGCCTCGAGATTGTCCTCTGCGAGCTTCATGATGCGCGCGACAATGTTCCCGAGCCCGTTAACGAGCCCTGCGTTGTACCACTCTGCCATCCTCTCGGGAGTGACATCGGCATCGTCGAAGCCATGGATATGTCGCGCGATGATGTAGCGAAATGCGTCGATACCATATTCTGCAACAACATCGAGCGGATTGATCACGTTACCGAGAGACTTGCTCATCTTTTGCCCTCCCGAGGTGATGAAGCCGTGGTACAAGACGCGACCGGTCGCCGGAAGTCCTGCCGACATGAGCATCGCCTGCCACATGATGGACTGAAAGCGCACCTGATCTTTGCCTGCCAGCTGCAGGGTCGTTCCCTCTTCCCAGAACTTCTTATAATTTCCTTGCGCATCATCGGGCCATCCGAGCGTCGAAATATAGTTGGTAAGAGCATCAAACCATACGTACATGACCTGTGTCTCGTCCCCCGGGACCGGAATGCCCCAGTTCATGCGGGAGGTCTCGCGCGAGATACTAAAGTCCTCGAGACCCTTCGAGACGAAGGCGACCGCCTCGTCGCGGCGCCAGTCGGGCACTATGACGTCTTTTTGCGAGAGATACTTCAAGAGACGGTCTTGGTAGTTGCTCAACCTGAAGAAATAGTTCTCTTCTTCGATTTCTACTGGGTCTTGGTTGGGATGGTTCGGGCAACGCCCGTCCACCAGATCGCCTTCTTTTATGAACGCCTCGTCTCCGACACAATAGAGTCCCTTGTACTTCTTCTTGTAGATATCGCCCTTGGCCTTACAGAGCGTCCAGAGCTTCTGAGCGGCATGTGCATGGTGCTCGTCGGTAGTACGGATGAATGCGTCGTACGAGAGGCCAAGCGCGTCCTTGAGCCTCTTGAACTCGCCAGCATAGTGGTCGACGTACGGTTGGACCTCCTGCCCCGACTCCTTGGCCTTTTGGTATATCTTCTGGCCGTGCTCGTCGGTACCCGTCGTAAAGAAGACGTCGGCACCGATCAGCCGCTGGTAGCGCGCGATGATGTCGGCCTGCACGATCTCCATGGCAAAGCCGATGTGCGGGTCGGAATTTACGTACGGGAGCGTGGTCGTTATATAGAAGGGTTTTGTCATCGCACCAGAGTAC
>CAZYLZ010000019.1:0-20633 GCA_964648335.1 uncultured Candidatus Saccharibacteria bacterium
GGTCCTCATGCCGTCAAAAGGAAACCCCGGGCAACGCCCGGGGAGGAGGTCCTTATGTTGACCATTCTCGACTACGGGCGTACTGTTTTAATAGCTCATGCAACAGGAGGATACATGCCACCTTCGATAAAAGCGGCAGTCGTCACGTTCGAGAGCATCGAACAGGTGCTCGCCTGCAAGCGCGACCATTTCCCATTCAAGCTGGCGACGACAACGGGGCAAAAGACATACCTCGGGACGTTCCGACGAACCGAAGACCTTGTTCGCAAGCGCCGCGAGATCGAAGCGTCGCTTGCGACGCACAAGAAGCTCAAACCGATCCCGGTCCTATGATGGCGAGTGCGACCCCGAATCTGACCGAGTTCGGGGTTTTTTTATGCAACCAACATTACGGCGGCCATGGCAGCCATCAGGAGGTTCTCTGCGAGCGTGATATACGTGAGCGGTACGGAAAAGAATCCGCCGAGGCACGCACAAGTGACATCGTCGGGCCCTCGAAGCTTTTGAAATATGCCAACACAACCGAAGAGCATGATCACTATCGCTATAACGTTCGAGCTGGTCAAAAAGCTGCCCGTGAGATAGCAGAGACCGAGCGATACCTCGATGAATGGGTACGCGAAAGACCAGGCTGGTACGCGTTTGGCGAGGATGTCGTAACCACTATACATCCGCGCAAAGTTCCTCAGATTGACAACCTTGAGTCCGCCGAACAGCAAGAAGAAGCCTGCCATGAAATCCATCATCATGTCTTTTGGTATGACCATGCCGGCATACCATGCCCGTACGAGAACGAATGCGATGACGACACCGAACATCGTCCACAGCGGCGCTGTCCGCTTGAGGAAGCTGATTGCTGCCCTGGTGGCCGAATACTGGGCCAGGTCGTATGTACCCGCGCTCCGCACCGCTGCTCGCACCGAATCGAAAGATGCAGGTCCTTCGACGAGGAGCGTGCCTGCTTTGAGGTCCACGACTGCGCTCGAGACTGCGGGCACAGCACGTACGGCTGTGGCAATCTTTCCGGCGCAAGTGCCGCAATGCATGCCTGAAACGTGATACGTAGTCATAGGTTGAATTCTCTTGTTTGATCCGAAGCTTTCAAAGTGAAACCAATGACTTGAGCGTTCTCGACACAAGCAGTGACCTCGGGACATCCGATTTGGATCGTGCCAAGCGCGAGGTCGTCGTCGAGGGATGCGTTGAAGCCGCAATGGGTCGCAGCTTTGTCGCCCCAGGCGATAAAGATGGGATGGTCTTTGAACCAAAAGACCCCCGCTGACACCACGATGCCGTCGAGGTCTCGTTCGTATACCGTTTGACGCAGGTCGGGGATGATCACTCCGTCGGCATGATTCCTGAAAGGTTCGATGGTGACAGTCTGGGTCCATTCAGCTGCGTCGAACTTGGTCGTGATTATCGTCGCAAGAGGATCCATGGGCAGATTGTATAAAAAATCGAGGGGACCGTACAGGTCCCCTCGGGCAGTTCGTCCTCAGGACGGCTGTGTGCACAAGGCTAATTTGTCCCACTGACCCTCATGCATGTAGACCACATGAAAGGTGACTGTCTCGGCTCGATCGAAGGCGCGCGTCATCTCGGCGCCCAAGGCAGCGAGCCTCGTGTTCGCGAGCAAACCTGCGTAGCGGGCGGAGTAGGCCGCGAGCTCGAGCACGATCTTCACGTCGTTCTCGGTGGCTTTCTCCGGGTTCTGATACAGGCTCTCGACGAGTCCGGTGAGCGCAGCGCAGTCGGGCTTCGTGACGGCAGCGACGGCACATGCGTCCTTCACGACAGCCGTGACCGCAATCTTGGTCTTGTCGCGTTCTTGCTGCGTGTGATAGCTTGCGAATGCAGACCCTGAGCTCGCAAGAACGATTGTGCCGAGCGCGATCATTTTCAACGACTTCATCATCGACTCCTCCAACAGTTACAACATGCTGATATGCATGCCTCCATAGAGAATATCATGGCGCGCACAGCGGCTCTATGGCGCAGTGCACAGGAGCGAGGGTTGGCCTGCTATACTCATCGGCATGATCTTGGCGAAACTACGCTCGCTCGCTGTCGTGGTGGTGATGTCCGTCTCCCTCGCCATCTCTGGGAGCGCGCTGGTCCATGCCGTGGTGCCGCACTCGCACGAAGGTGATACCGAAGTGTGGCAGTCGCTCCATGCGTCGCTCAATCACGAGCACAAAAAGTCGGTCGCCGAAACATCCATTCTGGTCGTCGTCTCTGTACTGTGCGTCGGTCTCCTCGTACTGTCGGTACGTCTGAGCGACGCGTTCGTACCGCTATTGCACGCGTTAAAGCGCGGCATTCTCCCATATCGTCGTTTCGACTAATATCTGCAAGCGCCCGATATTACTCGCACAACCAACAAGAATGAAACGACTCTTACTCGCAGTGCCTGTTTTGGCATCGCTTGCGCTACCTATATCTGCCAACGCCCACGAGCATCAGATATACAAAATAGGGAATTCGTATTACCAGTTCACGGTGGGTTCTCTCAACGAGCCTATTGCCGTCGACGACAAGACAGGTGTCGAGCTCGCCATAGCAAAATGTAAAGACGCCATGTGCAGCGCGACCATGAGCGCCGACGGCGACATGGATGGCGTATCAGGAACACCTGTCACCGGACTCGATCAGACGCTCAAGGTAGAGCTTATCGCCGGGGGACAAAAGAAGACGCTCGACCTCAAGCCGCTGTACGGCGTCCCCGGGACCTATACCGCGGCCTTTTACCCGACGGTCGCTACAACCCTTACGTACCGGTTCGTCGGCTTGATCAACGAAACTCCGGTCGATCTCTCGTTTAACTGTCTTCCTGTGGGATCGGTAAAGGCGGTCGACGACATGTCCGAGATCAAAGTCTCCGACGGCGTCACGCGGACGCACAAGGGCGGGTCGTTCGGCTGTCCGGCAGACAAGGCCTCACTCGGGTTTCCCGAGAAATCGGTGTCGCTCGTCGCACTTCAGGAAGAATCTGCTAAAGGCGGATCGATGGGCCGCACCGGCACGATGACCGCTGTCGCAGCGCTCGTCGTTTCTGCATACGCAGTCCTTCGCCGCCGTAGCTAATTTTTTTTGGACGGCCTTGTGTGAGACAAGGCCGATCCATATACCGTATGAAAAAAGTTTTTTTACGAACAACCCGAGCAGTATGCGCCCTCGTCATCGCAGTGGCATTCGTGCCGCTAGCGGCCGCTGCACACGCGACGCCGATCGCGTATGTTCCCGAATCCTCGGCAATCGTATCGACCGCACCGCACGTAGTGCAGGTGACGTTTAGCGAACGGATAGAGGCGGGTGCGAGCGCAATATCAGTCAAGGGTCCCGATGGTTCAGTCGTATCGGTCGGTAACACGACAATGAGTGTCGACAAGAAGACTGCATCGGTCGGCATCAAAGACGGCGGCCAGGGCAATTATACAGTGGTATGGAGTGTCGTTTCGGCTGACGATGGTCACTTTACCAAAGGCGGCTCCATCTTCGAAGTAGGAACCAATACAGGCGCGACGAGTACGTCCTCGGGTCGCGAGCACCTCATGCAGACAGAAGTGGTGCAAACATCGTCGCAGGCCGAAGCATTCGCGATATTCGTCGAGCTCTTGGGTAATGGGCTTATGTGGGCGGTGCTCGTAGCGTATCTGTTCTTCCTTCGTATACGTGCGGACAACGACGCGCGCGGGCGCTCGCTTGAGCGCGTACTGAATGTGACGATAGCGACTGGCGTCGTGCTCGCACTCTTGGGCGAATTCGCCCACATCGTTTTCAAGACTCGCGAGCTCGCGCTCGTGCGTGAGTTATCACTGGCGCAATCGTTCCCGCTGTATCTTGCGACGACGGCAGGGTATGCGACCGTCATCCGCGCAGGGGCGACCGCAGTGTTTGCGACGGTGTTTTTCGCTCGCCGAGCGTCCTTCTTTGCGGCGAGGGGGATCAATGCCACACATATCGTACTTGTGCTACTTCTTTCTGTCTTTGCGTACTCACGTGCGATGGTGAGTCATGCAACGGCTAATCCCTTTCATCCCGAGATATCGGTTTGGGTCAACTTCGTACACCTCGTAGCAAAGGGATTCTGGACCGGCGCCGCTGCGCTCATGCTTGCACTTTTTGCCCGGGAGAAGACCAGGCCAGTTGCGCTATCTGCTTTCAAACAGTACCTCGTCTGTATGGCAGTCGACTTCTTGGCGATAGTGCTTTCGGGCACATACATCGTCTGGCTCCATCTCAAGAGCTTCGGTAACATACCGAGCACACTCTGGGGCGAGACTTTCGTCCAGCTCCTCTCGGTTTCAATGATCCTTGCAGGGATCTTCGCGTATCACGCGCTTGCGCTCCGATACCGTCCAGATCGCTTACGCAGCACGATTGCGATAACGCTCGCGCTCGAGTTCTTCGTGGGTGTCTGTGTGCTGTACCTCTCGGCCCTCATGATAATTACGTCGCCACCCTTGCATGGCGCTGCGGTTGTCTCTTCTGTTGTCGACAAGGGGGTCACTATAACGCTGGTGCGCGATCAGTTCGAGGACGGCAAATACCTCGTTTCTACCGATAGCTCGGACGAGACCGCGATGCCAGTCGTTACCGTCGAAGACATTTCGGATGATACCGGCCCCGTTGGCGTAACGCTCGAAAAGCGGTTCGACGGCGGATACGTGTTCCCGGCAGGTATCCTCAGTGGGCACGGCCCGTTTTCTGTCGATATCACAGTCCAGCAAAAAAAGGGATACGACGCGCATGCGGCGTTCGTGCACGAGGCAACGCAAACGGTTGCCGAACAGTCGGACGCCCCGCGACATCTCGATTCGTTTACGATTGTAATGCTGCTTATCGCACTCTTAGGCACGGTCGTCGCCGTGCTACTTTGGATGGCTCTCGTTGTCGCCGGTCCGCTCGGTCTTCCCGATGCCAGGTCCGTACGGGTGGGACACTTCGCCAAGGGAGCGATACTCGGGATCTGCGTCTGCCTCCTCATGCCGTCTGCAGCGAGTGTTGTATTTGGTAATTCGTATAAGAAGCGATGCCTTATGGAAGGAAACATGTGGCACCTTATGCTGCCGGTCAAGGCTGGGATTCCTGTATCGAGTACACCGCAAGAAGGATGTATGGCACTGATGGGGCTGTACCAGTTTCCCGATGAGCGCGAATACCGTTACTACATGGATATGCCACAGGCCACAGCGACATTCACTACGCTGCCAGTACGGCCAAAGGCAGGGGTGCGTTCGCTCCTCACGTTCTCTCTAAACGATCCTGACGGTGCGCCGGCAGCACTCTTTGAAGAGCATGAGCGTCTATTGCATGTCGTGATCGTGAGTCGCGACATGCGCGAGTTCGCGCATATTCATCCGCAAGATTTCGACGCTACAACAGCCGCTCAGATGAAGGAGTCCACCTTCAGCGTTCCCTACGTCTTTGGGAGGGGAGGCGAGTATCTGATATCAATCGACTACTCGCACGGGCTTGTTCACGAAAGCAAGCAGTTCTCGCTTTTGGTCGCAGGGCCCGCACAGGATGTGCAACAGATTTACGAGCCGCGGGGCCGCTTTGGTACCTACGACATGCAGATCGACTCAGGCGTGCTGTTTGCCGGACAGCCCGAGAACATCGTCTTCAAGATATCGAACGAAGGGGTGCCAGCAAACGATCTGGTGCAATACCTGGGTGCCGCGATGCATATCGCTATTGTAAAAAACGATCTTTCGGCATTCGTTCATACACATGGCGAATACCATGTGCCAGGGACGTCGCCGATGCCGGTAGTCATAAAGAATGGAAAGATCATTCATACAATGGCGATGAACATGCCTGCCGTGTTTGGGTCGCCTTTGGACGCTCACCTTATATTTCCGTCGGCGGGGGACTATACGGTCTTTAGCGAGTTCAAGAATGCCTCGGGGACAGTGACTGTCGGCAAGTTCTCGATACGCGTCGAGTAGCTTGTGTTTAGACCCGCACTTCGTATACTCACGGCGGGACGTACAACAGAGGAGGAGATCGCATGGGTAACACACTTCACGGGGTCGACGCATTTACCGGACTCACGCCCGATTGTCACAGTATCATCCCCGTCAGCTTTTTTGGCTGCAAATGCGAAGCACAGCTCTTGCGCGGCAAGCATCGCGGCCGTCTCGTCGACCATCTGCGACACGGCTTCGAAGATGCTGGGTTTGCGGTGATCGGCGAATCTATCCAGCCGTTCGGGCACACCACCGTCGAGAGGTCAGTGCACGGCGCTACCATGAACCTCATCTTGGAGGACTCGGGAGTCTCGTTCGACGTCTATCCCGACGCCGACGAGCCCAACGGCACCGTCCAGATGAACCTGCACTACTGCAACATTCGGAACAACAACGATTCCAAGGTCGCAAACACGATCCTTGCGGTCAAAGGGGTTTTGCGGCCCATGATGGCGATTCGCTATCCAAGCCGGCCCATGCCCATACAGATGACACACGCTTGTTCGGAAGAGATGCTCAAGGGAACCCGGATAGTGTAATCTCAGCCGCCGCGAACGATTCGCGGCGGCTTTTATTCATCTGTCGTATATGCCGTGCGCAGAGTACCGGTAGTCGATTGTAGAGCCGGGGACGGCGTTTACACCTCGATCGCTGTGCTACCATTACGATCATAGCAAGTACCTAATCACGTCCTACTATATGTCTGCAGAAGGAATGCCGCAACGACAGTCAGATAAAGAAAAATATGCGCACAGCGAAGATGTAAATCTGCAGGAACTTCTCAATGACGCCGTCAAGCAAATAGAGTCGTTAAAGGTGGGCGAGGTAGGAGGTGTGATGGAGGTGCTGATAAAGAAAACACCCACAAAGATGATAGATGGGGCTTCCCTTAAGACGACTGACGGAAAACCGATGCGGCGAGTTGTGACGTATTCGGGACTCGATGAGAACTTTCAGCCCAAAATAGAAACACAGTGGGGACCAGGAGTGGCCGATATCGTCGAAGGGCTTGCGGTACTCGAAAATGCAGCGCCTATCAAGTATCCTGCGGAGCATCCGAGATTTGCCGGTCAAGAAATTTTTGGAACATACGACGAGATGGGTGTATTTACACCCGATCCGGAAAATAAGACAGGCGAGAGACTCATGAATCGATATGTAACCATGGATGCAGAAACGATTTATGGAAAAGCTCCGACCTCAGAATGGAACGAGTACATGAAGGTACATCCTGTATTTTCAATAGGTATTCCCACCGCGTCGCCGCTTGTAGGGAAGGTGTTGGTAACCAAAGAAGGGCTTGCGATGACACTCGAATCGGGGGGAGCACTCTTGTTTAATGTCACCGATAAAGAAGTAGATGGCAAAACAATGCGTGAGAATTGGCGCGTATCGACCGCACAATACATATCACCACATGATCTGGCAGATACCTACATGACACGTGAAGACTATTTGGCGCAATAGGAGTGGTCCCAAAAGCTAAACGTACTATACAAAGGAAAGCCGGGGTCGAAAGACCCCGGCTTTGTAGTTTGAGGGAACATCACACCGTCGGCGGATTGCCGGGGTTGATCTTCCCGCCTTCGTAGAGGCAGTTGAATGCCTCGGCGGAGATGACCCACACACGATCGCGCTTCAGGTTGGTCACGACGACCGACCCGGGTGCGTACTCGTGCTTCTTGTCGCCCTTCGACTCGGACGTGACGAACTGTCCGGCCGACTTGCAAACACCGAGGACGATGACGGGCGCAGTCTTCTGCGCCAGGACGACCACGGCGTCGTCGCCGTAGATGTCGAAGAGGCGGTCGGCCCGCGCGTCTTGTCCGCGACCGAGGGTCCGGATGATCCGGAAGTCCTCACGGAACTTGTCGTTCGGGTACTCGTCGACCTTCCCATTCTCGTTCTTCAACTTCGAGACTTGATGGTAGTGCTGCCCGGCCTTGCCGGAGAGCACTCCCCACGGCGCCTGTATATCGGCGTCGTGCGGCATGAGCGTGGCGACGATGTCGCCGTCGGGGTTGGGACGAGCCCAGCCCGACGACTTGGCACGGAAGTCCGGCAAGTTGGTCTTGGCGGCATTCTTGGTGGTGCCAAGGAGCCAGTCGATGAGCCGCATGTTTTAGTCTCCTGTTTCTGCTAGTGAGGACCCGGGTGCTCCGAGTCCTTCTGGGTGCATTATATCACACTAAATACACAATTGTCAAGTATTGCTCGACACAGACAAAAGCACGTGTTGTAGCGCCAATTCCGAGGGGATTTTGTGGATAACAGCGCTAGGTTTGTGGGCCAAGGTGGTATAAATTTACATGGAAGTGGGGGAGAGTGGGATTCGAGGATCGCCTCGAATCGAGCCCTTACGAGATATATGTTTATAGGCGAATACGAGCACACGCTCGACGAAAAGAAACGCGTCACCCTGCCCAAGGCCTTTTCTGCCGAACTCGGCAAAAAAATGGTGCTTACGCGGGGACTCGACAACTGTCTTTTCATATATCCGCTCCCTGCATGGAAGAAAATAGCGGAAAAGCTCCAGAACCTCTCGTTCGCTCAGGCAGACACACGCGGCTTCAACCGTTTCTTGCTCTCGGGTGCCGTCGAGGTAGAACGAGACTCTGCAGGACGCATACTGGTGCCCGATCACCAGAAGGCATTTGCACATTTGGGACGCGAGGTCGTATTTGCCGGAGTCTCAGACCGTGTCGAAGTCTGGAACAAAGAGAAGTGGACCGAGTACAAGGCCCACATCGAGAAGCAGGCCGACCGTATGGCCGAGAAGTTGGGAGAGATAGGAGTTCTCTAGCACGGGACCGGAGGAGGATTTGCATACGTCATGCGCACACGACTACACTCATCCTCCAACGGTCCGGTGCCGGAAAACCATTCTGGTACTCGACATGAAGCAACGGGGCACATAAGCGTCCTGTTAGACGAAGTAATCGACGGACTCGAACTAGCACACGGAGACATAGTCGTAGACGGTACCTTAGGAGGTGCCGGACACGCGCTTTCCATCGCTCGGTGCATCGGACCTGCTGGCGTATTGGTAGGACTCGATGCAGACAAGGATGCGATAGAGCGAGCACACGAGAAGCTCGAAGGCACAGGACCCACGGTCCATCTGCGCCTCTCGAACTTCCGCGCACTCGGGCAGGTTCTCGATGAGTTAGGGATAGCGTCCATCGATAAAACGGTATTCGATCTCGGATGGAGCTCGTTTCAGCTTACGGCCGGCCGCGGTTTCTCGTTTTTGAACGACGAACCGCTCGCCATGACGTATGCAAAGACCGGGGGAGATGTACCTCCCGGCACCTGGCAACTGACAGCGCGCGAAATCGTGAACGAATGGCAGGAAGAGAGCATTGCCGACGTGATATTTGGCTGGGGCGAAGAGCGGTATGCCCGCCGCATCGCAAAAGCCATCGTAGAACGCCGTCAGGTGCAGCCTATAGAGATGTCGCGGGACCTGGCGCAGATAGTATCGGATGCGGTTCCGCACAAGGGGAAGGGTAAGATCCATCCCGCCACCAAAACCTTCCAAGCGCTCCGCATCGCCGTCAACGACGAATTCGGAGCTCTTACCGAAGGGGCGACGGCAGCATATGCCCGTACACGAACAGGAGGGCGGATTGCGATCATAAGCTTTCATAGCGCAGAAGACCGCATCGTAAAGAGACTCATGAAGAGCTGGAGTGGCAGCCAGCTGACCAAGAAACCGATAGTCCCGTCCGACGAAGAGATAGCGCGCAATCCGCGATCGCGTAGCGCCAAGCTCAGGATATTTATCAAAGCATAAACGATAGACAAAACACAATAGAACCATTTGTTGTCTCTTGTCTGTCTTTCACCATCTATGTACGCAACAGCACGAACAGTCCGACTATCGCACGACGAGCATTTTCTCGAGCCGGTGCTCCGGCGCGTACTCGTGATGCTTGCTGCGCTCGCGATCGCGGCGTACGTGTATTGTGTGAGCGCGTCTGTTGTACATATCATTGCCCGCAAGGATGCCGAAGCAGCGCTCGCGCGCACCTCGAGCTCGGTCGCGCTTCTCGAGAGCAAATATTTCGATCTCTCGTCGAAGGTAACGCGTGAACATGCGACCGATCTTGGACTCGTGCCAATCGAGGATGCGCATTTTGTCGCGCGCACCGTCCGCACCGCGCAAGCCTCTGTCTCAGATGCGCTCTAAGCTCGTCGTTCGGGTACGGATAACGCTGCTCGGTCTCAGCTTCATCGCGATTCTGTTGTGCGTGCGTCTCTATTTTGTCCAGGTTGTTCACGGCAAGCAGTACAAGGCGACTGCCGAAGGGCAGTATGTAGCACCCTCGTCCTCGGTGCCGCAACGCGGTGATATCTTCTTTACAACAAAAGACGGCTCCCTCGTGACTGCAGCGACCATGCAGAGCGGATACCGGATTGCGATCCAGCCTAATGTCCTTGAACAGCCAGAAACCGCCTATGCAGCACTCTCAAAGATAGTCGACATTGATCACGATCGTTTCAAAACGGCCGTTGCAAAGAAGAACGATCCCTACGAAGAGATAGCAGTCCGAGTGTCGTCTGCAGACGGCGACGCAATCCGTGCGCTCAAGATCACGGGTGTCGTCGTTGCTGCAGACCGCTGGCGCATATACCCTGGTGATGCGCGCGCGGCGCAGGTCTTGGGTTTCGTTGGTTTCAAGGGCGATCAGCGTATCGGTCGCTATGGAATAGAGCGGCAGTGGGAGAGCACACTTGCCCGCAGTGTCAGTTCTCTGTACGTGAACTTCTTCGCCGAGATCTTTTCGAATGTGCACTCCATCGTCTCAGAAGCAAAGGATCAAGAAGCCGAGGGAGATGTCGTCACGACTATCGAGCCTACGGTGCAACAGCACCTTGAGACCTCGATCGACAAGCTTGTCGAGACGTACGGTCCTTCGTCGGCCGGTGGAATCATCATGGATCCGGCGACAGGAGAGATTGTCGCCATGACGGGCTGGCCGACCTTCAATCCCAATACCTACAACACGGTCGACGATATTCGTGTATACAGTAACCCGACCGTCGAAGGCGCCTACGAACTCGGCAGTATCATGAAGGCGCTCACTATGGCAGCTGGAATCGACGCTGGCGTCGTTACACCCGCGACAACCTACGACGACAAGGGATTCATCATGAAAAGCGGTCTCAAGATCTCGAACTTCGACTTCAAGGGCCGCGGCGTGGTGCCCATGCAAGAAGTGCTGAGCCAGTCGCTCAACACCGGCGCGGTCTTCGTGGGCGACAGGCTCGGAAAGACCAGTTTCTATAACTACGTAAAGGCGTACGGCTTGGGCGAACTGACAAAGATTGATCTTCCGAACGAAGCGCACGATCAGATATCGTCTTTAGACAAAGGTTCTGACGCCGACTTCGCCTCTGCCACCTTTGGACAATCTATCGCCGTGACGCCGATTGCCATGATCCGCGCGCTCGCGGTCTTGGCCAACAAGGGAATCTTGCCGTCGCCGCACGTGGTGCGTGCAATTCGCCTCGAGAACGGAATAACTAAAACCATCAAGCCACTGCCGGGACCGCGCGTCTTGAAAGAAGATACCGTGCAAACGGTGACAAACATGCTCGTGACGGTTGTCGACAAGGCGCTCGTAAAGGGAGCGTTAAAACAAGAGCATCACTCGATGGCGGCAAAGACCGGTACTGCGCAGATCGCGATTCCGGGTGGGCGCGGCTACTACAGCGATCGTTACCTCCACTCGTTCTTTGGATATTTCCCGGCGCACGATCCCAAGTTCATCATCTTGCTCTATGTCCGCGAGCCGCACGGCGCCTTGTATGCATCGCAGTCCCTGACCACCCCGTTCAAAGACCTCTCGGACTTCCTCATCAACTACTACGACATCCCGCCGGATCGATAACACACAAAGCAAACAGTTTCCCGATTTGAAGTCAATATGAATCGGTACCTGACACCATTTCCGTATCGCACATTGTATCCCGGTAGAGATTGTAATAGAGTGTGAAAAGCAGGATCTGTCTCGAGCAAACAGGAGAAGAGCATGACACTAGTTGACCTTGATCAGCAACGGCTGTCAAAACAAAGACAACAAGAGCGGAAATACGCTAATGACTTGTGTAAATTGATTATGCGTAATGTGGGGCATATTCCAAGGGCCCAGCGGGCTGCGGTACTCGCCCATACGGTTAACTCAATCAGTCATAGCTTCAGTCATTTTCTTAGGATGCGACGACACTACAAGAATGGTGACCGTATGCGCATGGCCGACCCCCAAATTCGCGTTGACGCTGATGTTATAAGCATCTTGGAATCGTATTCAGAGACCTTTCGCGAGCTCAAGGTGCGACAAGCGTGGCAACCTACACAGGCACAATGGGATAACTATTTTCATCCAAAATGACCGCGCTGGTGTGATAGACGAAATGGCAGGGTGATCCTTGCCATTTTTCTTAGTAAATATGGTGACTGTCCCATATCCAACATTGCCACCTTTAAGCCCTTACTTAGCGTTGGAGGTGACGCGACGACGAATGGGGTTTGGCCTACTCGTAGCTGCTATAATCGTGGCTTATATGCCATCGCTCGAAGTAAAAGACCTCCGCAAGGAATACGCCACCTCGACCGCGGTCGACGGCATCTCGTTTTCGGTGCAACAAGGCGAGATTGTGGGGCTCTTGGGCCCAAATGGCGCCGGCAAGACAACTACCATCAGCATGGTGATGGGGGTGCTCGAGCCAACGAAGGGTTCCGTCACTATTGCGGGCTTCGATGTGGCACACGACCGCTCGCGTGCCATGAGCAACACCAACTTTGCTGCGGTCTATGCAGCACTTCCCGGCAACCTCACCATCCGCCAAAACCTCGAGGTCTTCGCTCTTATGTACGGCATCCGAGGTAACGAGCGCATTCAAGCCGTCATGGAGAAGTTCGATCTGGGACGCTTCGAACATACGAAGGCCGGTCTCCTTTCTTCGGGCGAGCAAACGCGCCTTGCCCTGGCTAAGGCGATGCTCAATACTCCCAAGCTTTTACTCTTGGACGAACCGACGGCATCTCTCGATCCGTCGTCCGCAAAGCTCGTACGCGAAAAGATACAAGCGTTTGCTGCAAAGGGCGGCAGCGTCTTGTGGACGTCGCACAACATGCACGAGGTAACTGACGTCTGCAGCCGAGTGCTTTTCCTTTCGCATGGAAAGATCTTGCTCGAGGGTGATCCAAAGCTTCTGCCCGCAGTTCACGGAAAGAAGGATCTCGACGAGCTTTTCATATCGGTTGCGCGAGAGCCCTTAACCCTAGCCGACACCGTATGAACGTACTGCGCATCTATGCACTCGTATTAAGGCAGTACTACCTGCTCCGCGACAATCCGACGCGGTTTACGCAGATATTCATGTGGGTCTTACTCGAGATCATTTCGTGGGGGTTCATAAGCAAGTACGTCTCGACCTTGGCGCAGACCGACGTATCCTTGGTATTCCTTGGCTGCCTCTTACTGTGGGAATTCCTGACGCGAGTCATGCAGGGGCTTACCACGGCGTTTTTCGAAGACGTGTGGTCCCGTAATTTTCTCAATATCTTCTCGTCGCCGCTCACCATAGGCGAATACACAGCATCCCTTATCGTTACCTCGATAGCCACTAGTGCCTTGGGTCTGGTAGGTATGATCCTCTTTGCAGGGCTTGCTTTCGGACTCGATTTTGCGGCATACGGCGTCTTGTTCGCACCGTTTCTTTTGGTGCTGTTTCTCATGGGAATCGCGCTCGGTATCTTTGGGGTGGCGCTCGTCTTGCGGTTCGGTCCGTCGGCCGAGTGGTTTATTTGGCCGATACCAGGCATCCTCGCTCCGTTTGCGGGCGTGTTCTACCCGGTTTCTACGTTGCCAACATGGATGCAATGGGTGTCGGCCCTGGTACCGCCTTCGTACATCTTCGAAGGCATGCGAGCACTTTTGGCAGGCAAGCCGTTTAATCCGGGCGCGTACTTTTTAGCGCTTGGGCTCTCCATTGCATATATAGCCGTCATGTATGCGTTCTTCATCTCGGTGTATCGCCGCGCGGTCCGCACCGGCCTTTTGGCACGCTATAGCGCCGAGACAGCGGTCTAGTTGTCGCCGGTAAATGCAAAACGCGCCTGGCGCAGATGTGCGTCAGGCGCGTTTTGCTGTAATGGATCTACTTCGTAAGGTTTAGAAAGGGAAGCGTCGCGTTTGGGATCATCTGTGCAGGCAAGACGCCGTTCCACTTTTCTACAGCTGCACGCTCGACCTCGAGCTTTTGAAGCTGAATGTACTTCTCGTTGTTTGCTGCCTCTGACTTTACTCGGATTGATTGTGCCTGGTACTGCGCTGCGGTGAGGTTGTTCTTTTCGGCGAGTGCGTTTTGCTCGGCGGTGACCTTGGCCTCGATCGCTGCATTGAATGTCGGTGAGAAGTTGAAGTTGACTATAGAAACCGCCGAGACCTGGATGTCGTTCGAAGCGAGCTTCTGCGAGAGGAGCGTATGCATTTCTTCGGTGACATCGGCTCGCTTTATAAGAAGCTCCTCGGCTGTGTACTTTGCCGTCACCGCCTTCGCCACCTCTTGGATAGCCGGGTCGATGATGCGCGACTTGTAGTCGGTTCCTATCTTTACATACAGCTCGTCTACCTTGTTGGGGTCGATGTTGTAGTTGACTGCAACCGTAGCGCTAACGGTCTGCAAATCTTTCGATGCTGCCGAGGCTTCGGTCTGCTCTTTCTGGGTTCGTACCTCGAAGCGCGTCGCCTGCTCGATAAGTGGGGTAATGAAGTGGATGCCCGGCATGAGGATGCGCGAGTAAGCGCCGAGTCGCGTCACGACGCCGCGCTCGCCGGCGTCTACGATAACAAACGGCCAGACGATGAGGATTACTCCAATAATGACGATTACAAGTAGCGCCTTGAGAGCGAGACCGGCCGAGACGTTGGGTTGCATGATGCGAAGGTGAGTTACTTGGTTGCTAATTGTGGTCAAAATAGCACGCTTCTGCACAAAGGCCATCCTGTGCTAGTGCGCGCTTAGGGCAAAAAAGGTTCAGTGTTAATTTGCTTTAATCTTACTATATTGTATAATACCTGCAGCAACAACGGAGTACGCACATGTCCAAGGAACTGAGGCTTGCGCCGCAGACGCTCTTGCTTCTTCTGCTCCTCTGCTTCACGATCGGCGGCTACGCCGATCGTGCCTGGGGACCAATCCCCGTGGTGCAGAACCAGCCACTGTACCCGCAGGTGCAGAGCGGGGTCTACCACGACTACGGTGGCTACTCGTTCGACTGGTCCGAGCCGTACACCGACCGCACGTGGGTCGAATACGAACCGCTGACGGAGGTGTAGGTGGTCGACGCGGCCTTCAATGGCCGCGTCTTTGTCTAAGGGAAAGCAGCTCAGCAGCACAAAGGAGGAGGCCATGCCTACAGAGGTAGAAGACAAGCCAACCAAAAAGAAGCCTGCTAAAAAGCGGTACTGTTTGCATCCAGGATGCGGCGCACTCTTATCGCGCTACAACACGTACGACTCGTGCCTGCGTCATCCACTGCCCAACGGGTATTTGGCACGCGATGGACGTGTGCTTACGCCGTCGGGCAAGTGCAAAAAAGAGGCATAGGCCCCTACTGCAGACCGTCCACTGGACGGTCTTTTGTATTGGACAAAGACTCGCCGTCATTTACCGGTGCGGTAGTATAGAGATCATGAAACACGAATCATTTCAACGGCCCGCTTCTGAAAAGACACCAGTCAACATGCTCGAATCCTTCGCTCGGCGTCGAATCGAGCAATCTGCGCGATGATCCCGCTATCCATGCAGATGAAGGAATAACAGCTATCCTCTCGTTCCCGAGGATCCTCAACCTGCAGCGTGCACGCGCCGCGCAGAGCAAGAATAGAGATGCAGCACCACTCTCGATCGAACAGTCACGCGACATGTTTCGCTCGTTTACCGAATTCAATTTTCTACTCACGCATCTGCTTATAACCTCTGCGGACGACGAGTCGTATCTCGAGTCTTTCTGGCGCGCGATGAAACGCGTGGCAGAGGATGCTGACATGGTTCACGAGCTTGATGCCATCCGCAGCGGTATCGTCACGCAGGCAGCCGTGTATCACATATTTATGGCACTCGGCAAGACTCCGTCGTTGTCGCATCCCGACGAAGACGCCTTTCATGCGATAGATATGTGGAATAGTTCGGACGAAGTGATCCAGATAAGCAGCGGACGCGAGCCTGGCGTCTACGACAGCGAGCATATCGCGTCGCCCGGCGTGCAGGTTGTTGACGCCGCCGGCACCATTGCAAGCTATAGCGCAGACAAGTATGTGACAGCAAAAACCACACGTTTCCTCTTAAAAGCCGAAGAATATGGAAAGCATATAAACCAAAAACTTAAGGCGTATACGCTCGTCATTCCGCGCTCCGAGGTCGACCGTTTGAGCGGGAAGCCAAGCACCAAGCTCATCGAGTTCTTCCGAATGCGACTCGGTACCGCCGTTTAGTGAAGGGACCGGCATCCAGGGTGATACTTTACAGATACGTAATTACATAGTATAATACCAGTAGCATAACAACCAGAAGGAAGATCAGATGGGAAGCGGTGAAATCACCTTCTTTGCGATTCTTTCGTTCGTTTTCTCGAGCTTCGCGTACGTACCGTACATTCGCGGAGTGCTCGCATCGACGACCAAGCCGACGCTCTCGACCTGGATTTCGTGGGGTCTGATGGACCTTGCAATTCTCGGCGGCATGATCCAGTCCGGCACTATAGCGTGGCAGATGGTCTCGTACGTCATCGGCGTCGGACTCGTGATCGCGGTGTGCCTCTACAAGGGTGCCGTTTTGGGTTGGCACAAGCTCGACACGCAGTGTGTTTCGATCGTGGCGGCAGCAGTTGTGCTGTGGCTCGCGACAGGATCACCCGAAGTCGCGATCGTGCTCGGTCTTGTTGCAGCGGTCTTCGGGAGCATACCGATGATCACCAACCTGATCAACGGCCACGGAAAGGAATCGTTGCCGGCGTGGTCGTTGGTGTTTGCTGGTGGCATCTGCGGGGTTCTCGCAATCCCGTCGTACACCATCGCAAGCGCGCTGACTCCGGTCGTCTTCGTGATCATCCAAGGGGTTGTCATCGGGCTTATCCTCACTCGCCAGCGAGGGTAAGAAGTAAGCCGGTTATCGTCACACCAGAGCTCGCGCTCTGGTGTTTCTTTTTATCATCGCCACGAACTTCTGCCTGGGTTAATGCCCCTATCGTCCAAGTGCGGTATTGTTATGAGTATGAATCTGCGCGCGATTCGACACTTGCTGAACCTTGCACGGAAGACCGACCGCTGGTGGCTCGTGCCCGCCGTCGTGTTTCTGTGCGTCATCGCACTCGTGGGTGTGCTCGCGCTCTTGGCTCCGGTGCCGACCATGATCTACCCGATGCTCTAGCACCATGTCCACCGCACGCGCTTTACTCTATCTTCGCGAGCTACCCATGACGCTTTTGGTGTTCGTGGTATATCTGTTTGGGGTCGGGTCTTCTGCACTCGTCTACCGGCTGACACACCACATATGGCGAGATACGGCACACAGCCGAAAGCCCCAGTGGCGCCGCGTTTCCGTCGGCGATGTAGATCTCGCATCGCTCTACTAGTATGCGTACACTCGGAATCTCATGCTTTTACCACGACAGCGCAGTTGCCCTCGTCGAGGATGGCAAGCTCGTGATGGCACTCGAAGAAGAACGCTTCAGTCGCATCAAGCACGACAACGCGTTCCCGCGGCTCGCGCTCGAGCGGCTTTTGCATGATCGGCAACTGTCACTGGCCAACATCGATCATGTCGTGTTTTACGAGAAGCCGCTCAAGAAGCTCGAGCGAGCTCTCGAGGACTTCGTGGTAACGTTCCCGCGCAGTTTCGGAGCATTCAAAGAGACGGTTCCGCAATGGCTCGCGCATAAGCTCGATGTCGAGCGCATCCTGCAGACCAACTTCGGCTTTTCGCGGTCGCTGCTCTATGTCCCGCACCATCTTTCGCATGCGGCCGCGGCTTTTTACACATCGCCGTTTCCGGAGGCAACTGTTGTGACGATAGACGGGGTGGGTGAGGACGAGACCACGTGCATTTGGCGCGCTGATCAGTCGGGCATCGAAAAGCTTGCATCGATACGCTATCCCGATTCGCTCGGACTCCTATACTCGACGATCACGGCGTACTTAGGATTTTTGGTAAACAACGAAGAGTACAAAGTGATGGCGCTTGCCGCATTGGGTGATGCCGGCGCAGTGCCCGATATCGCACAGCTTGTCGAGGAATCGGCAGACGGCAGTTTTGTTCTGGCAGATCGCTTCTTTGCATACCGCGGAGGGATACATATGTGGAGTGACGAGCTCGAGAAATTGCTCGGCATACCACGAGTACGCGGTTCGACGATCGAGAAGCGGCATCGCGATATCGCCGCGGGATTGCAGAAGCTTACCGAGCGCGTCTACGCCGCTATCGTGCGGGAGGCATATCGTATCGCGCCATCGACGAACCTCTGCTTGGGCGGAGGAGTCGCTCTCAATGCCGTCGCAAACGGGATAGTGTTCGACCAAGGGCCGTTTCGCGCTCTCCACATATGGGGTGCGGCCGGCGACTCGGGCGCTGCGTGTGGGGCAGCATTGTACGTCGATCGTGCGTATAGTGAACGTTCGGTGCCGGGTAGCGCGGTATCACTGTGCGTCGGGACATCGTATGCCGATGGTGCGTATACCCAGGCGATTAAGGATCGGCGGGTCACCGTTTGCGACTACGACGACGATCAGGTCGCTATGGAGATCGCACGTCGAGTTTCGCTTGGCGACGTCGTCGCTGTTTTCGACGGTCCGATGGAGTTCGGACCGCGCGCGCTCGGCAACCGCAGTCTCTTTGCACACCCTGCGCTTGCGTCAAGTATCCGAAAATTGCATGCCATAAAAGCACGCGAGACCTACCGACCCTTCGGTGGTATCTACTTTTCGGATCGTCTGCACGAATATGCGGTCGTTCCACATGGCTACCGGTCGTACCCTTGTATGAATGTCTGCCTCAGGGCATTAGATCCAGCGAACATCCCGGCCATCGTACATGTCGACGGGACCTGCAGGGTACAGACCGTCGAGCGCGCTAGTGACTCTGCCTCGCGTGCTGCGCATGTCCTTACCGAATTCGAGAAGCAGACCGGCTTGGGATGTATCCTCAACACGAGTTTCAATACGAACGGCGAACCACTGGTCGAACATCCTGTGCAGGCAGTAAATACTTTTTTAGCCCTACCGATCGACAGCCTGTTTCTTGGGCGGTATCTTCTTACTAAGCGTACCGAATAGGGGTCGACCATGTGCTAGAGAAAGGGCGCATTTGGCGTTAGAATATCGTGATGCATATCGTAAAGCGAATCGTCGTCGCGATCCTCACGCTCGAGGCACGATTGGTCTTGTTTCGGTATCGTCCTAAGGTGGTAGCCGTGACCGGGAGCGTCGGAAAGACAAGCACCAAGGATGCTATCTACACCGTTTTGGCAGACGCTCATCACGTACGCAAGAGCGAGAAGAGCTTTAATAGTGAGCTAGGCGTGCCTCTTACAGTTCTTGGTCGCGAGAATGCCTGGCACAACCCGCTCAAGTGGCTCGCCAACATCATCGATGGTCTCCTTTTGGTTCTGGTAAAGACGGAGTATCCGAAGCTCTTGGTGCTCGAGGTTGGTGCAGATCGCCCGGGAGACATCCGCTCGCTCGGCCGCTGGCTCAAGCCCGACATCGCGGTTATAACGGCGATACCTGAACTGCCAGTGCATGTGGAATTTTTTGCCGATGCCGAAGCGGTGGCGCGCGAAAAGCGTGCGCTTGCCGAGTCGATCGTTCGCGGGGGAGTCGTGGTGGTAAACGGCGATGACGAGCGCACCAAAAGCATCCCAAATCCGAACGGAAAGGTAGTGACCTACGGATTTTCAGACGGATGCATGGTCAAGGGCGAACTCGAAGAGATCGTATACGACGCAGGACAGCCGGTGGGTACGCGGTTGCGCGTCGGATATGGCGGTGCCTCCGAGCCTATCGATCTTGTGGGTGCACTCGGACGCACACAGGTGTATCCAATTTTGGCGGCTCTTGCGGTCGCCTACGCGCTCACTATCGATCCGGGCACTGCAGCACGAAAACTCTCGGGGCACGTGGCACCACCGGGGCGCATGCGGATACTCAAAGGATTGAACGACACGACCATCGTAGACGACACCTACAACGCGTCGCCCGCTGCAGTGCTTGCCGCGTTGGATACTATGGCAAACGTGAAGGCGCCACGTAAGATAATTGCGATCGCAGACATGCTCGAGCTCGGCAAGTACAGCGTCGATGCGCACCGTCAGGTGGGGCAGCGTGTGCGCGACGTCGCCGATATTCTCATCACAGTAGGTATCCGTGCCAAGGGAATCGCAGAGGCAGCCCTTGCGGCAGGTATGCCAGCGTCAAATGTGTTTACCTACGAGAAAGAGCAGGTCCTGCAGGCAGGAGCCGACTTGAAGGGAATGATCGCGCCCGGTGACGTCATTTTGATTAAGGGCTCGCAGAGCATGCGGATGGAAAAGATCGTCAAAGAGCTCATGGCAGAGCCCGACCGCGCCAAAGAACTTTTGGTCCGCCAAGAGGC
>CAZYLZ010000020.1:0-19425 GCA_964648335.1 uncultured Candidatus Saccharibacteria bacterium
GTCGATGGTGCCGTTGAGATCTGCTGGGTTAAGCGTCGCTCCGCTTATCGATCCGCCGCTGATCGTCGGATTCGTGAGTGTTGTGTTGGTGAGCGAGTCTATGCGCTGACTCATCGCAAAGAGCGCAGGGGAGACCGATCCACCGCCTCCCGATGTCTGGATGCCGTTGATACGCGAATTTATTTTTGCCTCGAGCGCTGCGAGTTGCTGAGCAAACAATCCTGCAGACGCGTTTGGCGTCGATACTGCTCTTTCTATCACACGCTCAATGACCGGGTTCGTTATGTTTTGGACGACGGTCGCTGGCTTTATATTTGTTGCAGCTGCCGTGGCGATGGCAACTGGTGCTGGAGTAGCTGCATAGTCGGCGATAACGAACTTGAAGTTGGGCTTTGCTGCAGGAACCTCAGCGAGCATCGTCGTCGAAGACGTGTCGGCGCTGCAAAGCGACAATGTCGGACAGACGCTCTTGTAGATAGTGAGCGCAAATGAAGCGAACGGATTAATGCTCGCTGCGCTTGCTGCTGCAACTAGTGTGCGGCCACTAGTAGTGAGTCCTGTCGCTCCGCCCGCAAGAAGCAAGAAAGCGACAAGTGCGGTGACGGCAATGCGGCGGGTTCCCATGGTCGCATGCGCCTGTCGGGTCTTAACGCGCAAAGCGCGGGGAGCGACCATGATAGGGCTCACCGCCAAAAGGTCTTGCTCGATGAGCTCGTGGTCCATCTTCTCGAGCAGCTTTTTGCCCTCGAGCGACTGCTTGCGGTTGATGTCTGCACGAACTTGCTGGCGGTACTTGAAAAAGGTATCAAGCGATGCGACATCGACATACCAGACCTTGTTCTGCTGGATTCCGCGGACGAGCTTTTGACGGCAGAGGCGAGCAATGTAGTCCGGGACGACATCGAACTTTTTTGCCGCACACTTAGAAGGCACGTACGTCGTGCCTTCGTGAACTATGTTCTGTTGCGTTGTGTGTTTGTCCGAACTTGCCATGTTTTATCTGGGTTTTTCGTCCCTTCATGATACCGTCATACTTCAAAAAATATTCGCAACATGAAAATAAATGTGTACAACTTTTATGCACGCCGACTGCGTGATGTCGACAGGTACGCAGCACAAAAGTAAGTAAAAAAGCGACATCAAAAGCGATCGATACCGCTTCGGAAAGAGCCATAGAATGGCCTAGGAAGGGCAGAGAGGAGGGTGGTGCGACACTTGCGCATGGGTGACTTACTGAACGATCGGTAGGAGCGCCCGATCTTATGTCTCGAAGGCACAACAATGGCAAGGAAGTGTAGAAATATCGTCTGGACCGGATTGATTACTGGGTTAGGGAAGAATTATCCTGACTATACGAGCTAAATCTCGGATAACCGAGAATAAATATCGGACATCCGAGATTTTGAGTCACTGCAGAGACCCGCAAGGTTGCAATATCTCGGCAAACCGAGCTATATTTTGCGCGATACTTTGTCTTACTTATACTTTTCCTAGTTGTGTACCCACGAATTGCGCCGTTAGCCTTATAGATGTATGTTTTGAAGCGCTATTGCATGGATTGGAGGTCGTGATAGTGTGCCGCCAATGACAAATGAACCCATACATGTGCGAAAGGCGACAGTTGCCGGATTTCTGGCTGTTGCAGCACTGGTAACCCCTTTTTTAGCCGTTGCTGCGGGGATCACGACGATTACATCCATTAACCGCCTCTACCGGATCGAGCAGCCCGAAAACTGGGACCAGTTTCAGGTTATACAGAAGACACTCGCTGGTGCAGAGCTTGATACGACCCTACTTACCGATCATAGCGAGCAATACGGCCGGACTACCCGCGATGTAGTTGTAGTTGCCGGGTCCGCTGCTGCCGTGTTTGGAATATCTGAGAAAGTGGCAACTCTGGTGACACCGCGTTCGTTGGTTAATCTCTATATCGAGCGTTTCCTCAGAAACTCGGTTGCAGCTCGTGTAGTTACGGCAACGGCATCAAACACGGCGGGTGCCAAGACTTACACCATCGAGACGACATACATAGCTCCAGGAAAATTGCGCATGATCATGTTGGATGTATTCATGTTCAAGAACAATCGCGTCTACCAGGTGCATGGAGAATATCCTGCCTATGATCCGGGACTTCGTTCGAAGATTCTAAAAATCATGAATACTTTCGAGATAACTAACTAATATGAAGGTACCGGATACAAATACGTCTCGTATCGTGCTCTTAATAGCAGCGCTGTTTGTTGCCTCTCTCCCATCGCAAGTAGCTGCAGTCTCACAAGAAATATCCGTCACGATAAATCCAGATATGACTGCCACCGGCACATGGATGCTACCGGTACCTGCAGGTTCGTACTCTTTCGAAGAATTCCAGAATTTCGGATCGACCGGTGTGATGAGCTACCACATCGATTCGATGTCCCAAGGTTCGAATCCTATTTCGTTCATCCGTACTCCGGAGGGCGCAACCGTACATAATCCATATGCAAATTCGAGCACTGCATACGTCGCACCGCTGAGCGTTAACTACACCATCCGGACTGGGTTGCAACGCCCGGTTGCAATATACGAGTTTTGGGTTGCCGGCGGCGCATACTTTAACTCGCCGACGATGACTATCAATTTCCCCAAAGGGTGGAAGGTGCTCTCGACGTGGCCCCAGGCAGCTACCACGTCTGCAACTGCCATATCGATCAAATATCCGACGGAGACGAGCTATGTTCGACCTGTTCTCGTCATGATCGCACCGGCAGACACTGCTTCGCAGACGACCGCAGTGCGCGAGGGCCGATTTACCATTCTTGGTTCGCAGTCCGACGTAGCCAAGCTTCGACAGGTTGTACAGAAGCTCGGTTTCCTCGATACCCTCTTTCAGCGGGCCGTAGGCGCAGACGCACCGGGCGAGTTAACACTGTATGCCGCCGACCTTTCGAATGTGAACGTGGGCTACGAGGCGACGGCACTCGCAGCAAAACCCGGTCTCATACTGTACAACAGCGACCTCCTTGCTAAACAGTCACTCGGCGAAGCTGCCATAGTGCTCGTGCACGAAATCGCGCATATCTACGAATTGAACGAGAATCTCTTCCTGGGCGCCACATTTATCGCACCGTGGTTCCACGAAGGCTTTGCGGTGTTTCTAGAGAATCAGGCACGAAGTCTCGTGTTCGCAGACCACAAAGAAGAGCTCGTTGCAGACCTCATGGGCAATATGCATCTCCTGACCGCGGCGGAACTCAAAGAGGGGTATCAGCATCCGTTCGATTACTTTTTTGATGGAGAAGCCGCACAATCGCTCAGCGACTCGTATTCGTTCGCTGGTGTCGTACTGAAGGTCTTTTACGACAAAGTTGCGGCAACCGGAATGAAATCCCTCTTCGGAAAGCTCAAGTCTTCGTACTCGAACCAGGTCATTCAGATACGCGATTCCGAGACGATACTTTCGACCATGACCGGTGTCTCGGGAATTGAGTCAGATGCATTGTTGCACCCGGGCAAGAACGCGCAATCCTTTGCCCAGGCGACGGCAGGGCTCGTGCGGCCCGACTATGGAGCAGAGGGTGATGCGATCCTTGCGGACTACATCTTGCACCAGATACCATCGTACATAGTGGGTGATGATGGTGCGCCTGTGCCCAGCGTAAGTACGGCAGCGCCGGCAGGTCTTGCGGCAACATCGAGTACGGCGGTTAAGAACCAAAAAGCGGGGAATTGCCCTATTTTAAGTCGAAATCTAGCCCGCGGAGCAAAGGGTGCGGATGTCAGGTCCTTGCAAGAATATCTTATTTCGCTTGGACTATTGGCTAATGACTCGGCCACGGGTACGTTCGGCCCGCTGACTGCAAAGACGCTCCAGATCTGGCAAAAAGGGAAGGGATTGCCTGCGACAGGCACCGTAGGGCCTATGACCCGGGCAGAAATAGCAAAGTCCTGCGGCAAATAGAGCCCCCCGCGGAGGGGTTGCCTGCAGCGGGCGCTCAACCAAAGCCGCTCTTGTGCCTGTGACAACATGGAGAGTCAGTTGTGGCTTTTGGTGACTGCGGTGGTAAAGAGTGAGAGGGTAGCGGTGACGCGGTTGCCGACGGCGTTGGTGGTGACGCTGATGGTGGGGTTTCCTGTCGTTCCTGTGGCCTTTTCTCGTTTTTCCTTCTGTTTAGATTATCTGCTGCGAATATAGCGTTTACTTTGTGCTCTATTCATCAGATTTGATACCCAGCATCTCTCGGATTCTTTTTTCTGCCTCCCCGAGCTCATCAGGGGAGTAATCTGCATTTCCTTCGGCCTCTCTTTTTTCAGACTCAACTATACTTTCAATTTCGGAAAAAATTTTCAGTATTGTTTCGCCGAATTCCCAATCAGGTACTGTGCTTGGTAATGTGTATTGCGGAAAATATGTATGATGCAGTAGGCAAGTATGCGCATGGGAATACGCTCTTTAGCCTGTTCGAGTACTTCCTCGAACAAACGGTAGTCTTCTGCCGATTCAAACAGGGGCAGTCGTCCGTTTGCACGGTTGAGTACGTGGTAAACCAGATCTGCTACATCGACTCGTGCGGCTCGTCCCATCACGGCAATTTATTACAAGAACAGGGTCCTAATACCTTTTCCTACTGCCACGTTTGTCCACTTTTCCATACCGGATCTCCTGCGGAACGGTTTTGCCTTCACAAATCTGTTAATTAATATGATTTTCAAACATTATTTACTGACAAATTTAAACCAATTTGTTTTAACATAGCGATTTAGAACCGCGTAAGTGCTAACGTACTTTTCATCTAATTCCGAATTTGATTGCAAATCAATTACGTACAGAAAGCCCTCAATTGGACGATTTTGGTACGACATGACAATTCTAACTGCAGGGGGGTGCGTATATACTCCAGGGCTTGGTGTAGGTAAAAGTCCAGAATTTTCAGATTCAATACATCCAATCTCGGGATAGGTATTCAGGAATATTGTGTAAATTTTACTCACCGCGTTCTCAGGCAGCGGTTCTCCGTTAACAGTAAATTGTAGATGACCTGTATGGCAAATAGAGCTGATGATTGACTGCTGCGCAAAGGTGTTCGCAACTTCTGTAAAATTAGCAATATTCTTCTGGAAAATTGGTTCCATCGCACTCACGGTAGTTTGATGGGGCGGATTTGCATAATAATGATCGAAGACAAATAGTGCCAGAAAAAATGCACATATGCACATAGTGATTTTAAAAAAGTAAGTCATGTTATTTTCCGGCGTCGGTAGCCGCTTTCAATAGCTGCACGGTCTTAGATGCGATCGCAAGTGCCGCTGACATAAGTTTTAAAGTTGACTGGGGTGTTAGTCCAGCAGTTCTTGTCCCGATGTAACTTGATTCTTGTGCATTCATGGACGAAACTGAATTTGCATTCGCGCGCGTTTGTAAATACATATTTATTCCCTTTAAAATCATTAAATTATCGCCTGCATCATCGAAATTGTATCGCGCATTAGAGAAGCTGATTCCGTTGTTTGTATGCGTACCAACCGGTAAGCTGTTTTTGACTTGAACTAGTCCTGCCACGTCGGTTAAAATCGACGGTCCGATTCCGGCTGCTGTTCCTGTATATCCGTAATTAAGATTACCTGAATCTTCGGCGTTGTACCACTTTCCACCAAATATAAATCCATCGGACTGCCATGCGTCATGCGCAGATTTAAAGTCCCAATCGCCACCAGAATGTACGTGATTATAGAACGTATTATAGGCTTGAAGTGAACCACTTTGTCTCTCCATTTCACCGGCGTTACCTGCAAAATATGCATTATCTCCAGATTCTGTATGCGTATAACCTGTGGTGCCGTGAAATTCAACATGACCATCTGTAAAGTAATAGAATGCCTTTCCAGAATCATCAAGTTGGGATATTGGATTTCTTCCTGCATACCCATAACTATTCATACTCTGCGGATTCTCAAGCTGCTGCTTGCCCCAAAACACCGGATCCTCACTCGCGAAGTTCCCCCGGCTATTGTTGTAATACCGCGCATTGAGGTACGAGAGGCCGGTTCCACCATCGAGCTCCTGCCCGATGTACTTTCGCTTCTCGCCCACATACGAGCCCGTCTTTGTATCCATCCTGGTCTCTCCGTAGGGAAGGTAGTCCAGAACCTCTACCACCGTACCCGAGGCATTCGTAATGACGTTGGTGCTACCCAAGTGATCTGCGAGCATGTAGCGGACGGTACTCGAGGCGGTACTGCCACTACTGGTGGCTGTGGAAGTCGTAGCAGCCCTAAACGTGCCCATAATCGTGGACCAGTCTTGGTTCGCCGATCCGGTATACGTATCCGAGTAGCTGCCTGTTGCCGTGGCTACCTGGTAACTAGCTGCCCCGAGTGTAGACGTTACCTTGTCTTTGTAAAGGGAGGTGCGATTGGTGGTGGCGTCGGTGGTGCTAAAGCGGGAGAGGGTAGCGGTGACGAGGTTGCCGACGGCGTGGGTGGTGACGCTTATAGTGGGGTTTCCTGTGGTGCCGGTGGCCGTTGAGGTGGCGTCTACGGTGGTTGTGGTGCTGATGCCGGTAAATGATGCGGCTGCGAGCTTTATGGCGTCTGTGGCGCCGGTTACCGTGACCGACATGGTCTTGGCACCAGTGGTAGTGGGTACCAAGTACCAGAGCTCTGTGGCCATGCCACCGCTTCTAGCGTTACCAAGCTTTGTAAACGAACCGCCGTTCCACTTGGCCGATGTGATGGTGCCGGAGCCGCCAACGTCTTGCCAGATATCGCCGTACAAGATGAGGATGGTGCTTGTGCCAGCAGTCGCAACGGTGTGCGTCCAGGTTTTGGTGACGGGACCGGTGGCGAAGCCGGTTGTGATTGAGGTTGATGTTGCATCAAGCGTTGGTGTCGAGGTAGCAGTGCCGCCGCCAGATGATCCGCCAGTACTCGATGCGTTTTCGACTGTCGCGAGCAAGAGATTGCCTGCAAAGATGTGTTTAGTAGTCGTTGCAGCACCGCCGATCATCGCGTTGTAGAACTTGTTAGGGAAGAGGGTGGTGACGCTACCTTCGACAAGCTTTACGCGGCTGTCCGCGTGGTCGTATGTATACGTTGATGTGGTTGTGCCAGTTGTTGTTTGAGTAAGGCGATTGCGGTAATCCCAAGTATACGTAAGTGCGCCATCTGAAGTGAGATTTCCATTTTGATCGTAGGCAAGCGTTGTCGATGCACTGCCGCCAGATCCGGCCGTTACATTCACGAGCTTCATGTCGTCCCAATATTCTGATCCAGTGGTCGAGCGCATCGCGACGATACCGGTAAGCGTCGTGCTTGTTGCGTGTAAGTCGGCAAGTGGAATGGCAACGTCGTACCAGGTGTCGGCGGCGAGCGAGCCGCCTGGTATGTAGCTATTGAGCTGCACATTGCCGAGTAGTACGTCGCTTGGACCATATGCTTCGAGTTCAATGTATGCACCGGCGTTCGGCGAGCGAACCGAGAAACTCAGATGCGTCGACGTGGCCGTTCCTAGTCCCGTGTTGTGCAGATACATACCGCCCCATGCAACCGTGTGCGTGCTTTTAAGCGAATAGGTACCCGTTTTTACCGGTGATGTATTTGCGGAATCGAGTGTGGTGCTCCACGACCAATCTGCCCAGCCAGGCGTGAGACTTTCGGCATATACGGTGTGTATCGTTGTTGTAGCGGCGGATGAACCAGTTGTGGTTCCAATGGTAGTGACTGCATGCGGATTTGCGTAACTCGATCCTGTGTTGCCGGTGTACGAGTACGCTCCAAGAGGACCATTCGTAATGTTACCGAGTGCGTTGTAGGCATAGGTGTACGCATAAGGTGACGATGATGCAGCGGTGGTCGAAGCTGTAAGCATACGCGAGAGATCGTCGTATCCGTAATTCACGACTTTACCTGCACCGGTTGCTGACTGATCGTTTATCTGTGTGATATTTCCGAGTGCATCATAGGTATAAGAAATATCTTGCGCGCGTGATGATCCTGGCAAAACCGATAGCTTGTTGCTGAGTCTGTAGAGCGCACTCGGATTATAGGTGTTGGTAGTAGTCGCACCATTTGCATATGCGATAGACGTTGGTTGTCCGACAGGGGAGTAGTCGAAGTTGGTTACGATATTTGCAAACGAGCTTTCGCCATTTTCTTTCTTTTGGACTGTTTCGATCTGTCCGCCCCCGTTGTAGGTGTATTGTGCCTGTGCATTGTCTGGGTACGTAAGCAAGGTCATGTTACCGGCGCGATCGTAGGCATACTGCGTAGTGTAGGTAGTGCCGCTTATCGCTTTTGCTTCGGTCTTTACTTTGCCTTGCGGAGTATAGGTATACGTCGTAGTAGCTGCGCTCGTACTTGCGGTACACAGCTGCCCGGTACCCATGGTGCAACTATCGTAGACATACGTAACTTCGGTTCCTGATTGGCCTGTGTAATCTTCGGTTTTAAGTCGATTCAAGGCGTCGTAAGTGTAGTTTATGGTCGCACCTACCGGTGTGGTTTTTACCGTCATGTTTCCGGCTTTGTCGTACGTGTAGCTATACGTACCATAGGTGCCGTCACCTGAGGCATGTAGGTCTGTCGCTTGGGTCCTACGACCGAGCTTGTCGTAGGTAAAGGTTCGGACGTTACTGAGCGCGTCGGTGATCGAAGTAAGTGCCCTGTTGCCATCCCAGACGTAGTAGGTCGAATAAGTGCTGGTTCCATTGTTCTCGTCGACGCGCGCTAAGTTGTTGTACGCGTCGTTGTAGTACGCCATGACTTTGCTCAGCGGATTGGTGACAGATTTTTTCCACTGATCGTAGGTCGTGGTTGTCGTTCCGACTGCAATGCCGAGCTCTTTGACGCGACCGAGTGGATCGTACAGATATGTTGCAAAAAGAGCACTCGACGTAGTAGCGGTGTCTCTGCTGCTCGAAGCGGTGAAGTAGGGGAGCGACTCGCGGTAGAGTCGACCACGAGAATCGTAAGACATATCCTTCTCGATCCAGTTACTATTCTCGGCTTCTTGTTTTGTTTGTATGGCGCGACCAAAGCCATCGACGTACTTAAAGCTCTCTATCGTGTTCGTTGCATCAAGATAATCTGACTTGTGTACCGAGACAGATAGCGGAGTGTCGTTGTAGATATAGCTTGCTTTTGTGACGCGGCTTCCCGCGGTGGTTGGATCAGGCGCTTCTTCTTTTATAAGTCTGCCGCGTCCGTCGTAGCGCGTTACCCAGACTTGTCCGTTTGCGTCGGTAGTAGTGCCAACTTTTCCGAGGAGATAGTTGTATTGATAGAAGGTATTTTGTCCGATTGCGTTAGTAGAAGTGGCAGGGTAGAGGTTGTAGATATCGTACGAATACGTAGTAGACGCGTAATTCTCGTCGCGGTCGAGCGTCGGCAAACCATATGCATTATATGCGCGCGTCGTGCTAGCAAAGTTGCTTGCATCGATGCGTCGTTCTACCTTGGTGCGATTTCCGAGCGTAACCGTGCCTAATGCCTGGTTATCGTAGTAGTACCGTGATTCTGAGGTGCTGGCAGCACTCTGGTCGGTGCGGCTCTCGGTCGACAAGTACACTGCGGTCGATGATGCATCCGTCGCGTAGGTATAGTCGGTCGTAAAGAGGTCGGAGCCGGTATCCGAGAACGTGCCATCGCTCGAAGCCGTAACTTCGCCCCATTCTTTCTTTTGCGTGATATCCCCGGTGTTGTCGTTGTATGTATAGGTCTCGGCAGTATCGCGATGATCGCTATTGGCGTCGTACGACATGTCTATCTTCTGCACAAGCTTAGGGAAGAGGGTACTGAATGACGTGGTTGCTTGATCCCACTTATAGATTGATACAGTAATTGGATCTCCAGAACCATTTTGATACGTTTCTGTGCGGTACGGCTTACCAATTTTCGCGTACATATCTGCGTATTCGCCAGCAGATGATTCGGTGGTACTCCCTTGATGAAAATAAGAGATTGTGTAGCCGCCGTCAAAGGTGTCTTTAACCGAAGAAAAACCAGCAAACTTTCTGTCGTTTACACCGCCGTACCACAACAAACCGCCCTGATAGTTGTAGGAATGTGTTTCTGTATTTCCGAAGCCATCGTTTGTCGTAAAGTCGGTAACCGTCCATACATTCATCGGTAAGTTAGCGTGGGTCGGGTGACTGCTGGTTGTATGTTTTGCTGTGGGCGTAGTAGTAGCATCGATCCACCCTCCGGTAGGCAATACAACACGCCTTAGTAAATCCTGTCGGGAAGCATTGTTCTTATAGTTGTTCATGTCTACGCCGCCATCACCGTCGATGTCGGCTAGCTCCAAAACTCGTTCGTTGCCCCACCAGTAACCGCCTATGACATACGGGTTGGCGATTGTGGGAATGTACGGAGGACTTACCATTTTTGTCCAGCTAACGCCCGTATTAAGCCAAATTTCCGTCGTCGAGGCATTGTCTTGAAGTAAATCGACCCCAGAACCGTAATAGTTGAGCGGTCCGTCAAATCGATAAGCTCGCACTAAGTCCGGGAGTCCGTCGTTGTTCACGTCAAAGACTCGGATACCCTTATCTATGGAATCTTCGTAAGAAGTGCCGCCAGAGAAAGTAAATGTCGTACCAAAAGATGTCGAGGCCGTGGTGCCGATGATCGTGCTCGATGTATTTCCCGTATTGATAGATACAGTGACTGCACCGTTTACGTTACTTGTGAGATCGTCGAGACCGTCATTATTCAGATCAGTAAGCTGAGCGAAGTTGGGCAGCCAATGTGTATAGCCGTTCCCATAGTATTGCGCATTATAGGGGTAGATCTCTTGTGTCGTATCACCATCTACGTTGCCAATTATTGCTTTTGTTTGATGTGGTGCGCTGGCAATGGTGGAGTCATCAGCTTCGATAACGCTAAACGAAGTAGTTGCGTACTCTGTTGTCCACTTGGTGGCACCTGTGTTTAAAAAGTAACGTTTGTCGAATGTGATGGTACTGGTGGAGCCGCCGCAGTTCGGTGCACACGAGTAGCTTTTTACGACGTCGGGCCACATGTCACCATTGATATCCATCAAGCGAACTCCTTGATCGAAGGAATAAAAGGTAGTCCCATTTGTGGCCCAGGGAACTTGGATGTCATTCGATCCGGCGGTTATCAGCGCTGCCTGCTGTAAAGTACCAGCATCATTAAAATACTTGTCATTTTTTACGACACCTGCATCGGAAAAGGCGACGACCGCATCCGTAAGAGCGTCCCCGTTAATGTCAGAGTAGACGTAAGCAGGTGAATAAAAATCGTTATTTAATGAAGAGTTATAGGTGTAACCGATAGGAGTATTAGTGTATGAAAACTGCCAAGGGGCGAGTGTTGTGCTCGAACCGTCTTGGTCGTAGTACGTCTCTGTCACAGTCGAGAGCAGTGAACGATATCCATTATTTCCAGAACTATACGCCAGTGCGTACGACCGTACTGGCGTACCAGAAGCGGCTATAGATATCTGATTTATACGGTCGGACATTTGCATCAAAAAGCCGTATTCGTATGATATCGAAGGATCAGGTCGCGTTTGTTTGCTAAAAGTTACCGTATAAATACCGTCGGTAGTTCCGTTGCCGGTGTAAACCACGGTAGAAGGGTAGATGTAGTTATCGCTCTTTGTGTACGTGTATTTGACGTAGTTGTTGTTCTGATCGCGTGCCTCTTCAAGCATCCATTTCCCGGTTTCGGTAGTCGTAGATAGGCTGAAAAGTTGTGTAGAAGAGGCATGTCCATATTTGTACTGGACTCCATTCTTGTCGTAGGCGGTCCAGGTATTGTTACTCAATCTAAATTTTACAAAATCTCCGTTTTCAACACGTGGATGGTAGTACCCGTCGGTGGAAGACGCGAGTTCACCATATTGCGATGAGCTAAAATAATTGTCGCTGTACATGGTGTCTACACCGACCCGATTGAGACGCTCTATGTAGGGTATCGAAATACTCCACCCAAAACCAATTGGGTTATCTTTGTATTGTTGACTGTTGTACACCATCGCAAGCGATGGTTCCATTCCGTTTCTGCCTGGAGGTATCTGAATAGGTACTTCTTGGACCAGTGCGCCAGTCGCGTTATCTACTTTTGCTTGCGGCGTTTCTGCGTACCTCACGCGATCACCTGTAGCGTCCGAATATGCTGAGAGCGCGGACATCTCGGGCGTGTCGAGTGGCTTCAAATCCGAGTCTTCCGCTGCGAGTGATTCTTCCGCCGTTTGCACATCTTCACTCACGGGATCTTTAGGCGCCGCTTCAGGTAGAAGGGGATCTGGTGTATTCAATTCGGTGGCTTCGTCGCTAATCGCATCAGGCGGTATCGGTGTAAAAAAATCCCCCAATGGAGATTGAGGGCTTGCGTTCGGGTCAGGTAGTGCGTTCGCTGAGTCTGGTATTGATGTGCCAACATCTGTACCGGACTCGATCGGCGGCGAATCCACCGCCGCAAATGCCACAGACACAGGAGAGACAATTAGACTCACGATAATAGACGCAGCTACGTTTGCAGGTAGCGTTCTTAGGCGAAGATGAAATAGATTACGCGACATATAGTCACTGCGAAGAAGCGGAGTGCAGAAACCAAGACGCGAATCCAGAATTGCCCAGATACTACAGTCTAGTAGTAAAACCGCCTATTGAGTTATCCACCGGTAGCATATGAAAGCAAAGAGAGCCGGAAAATTCACAAATTTCAAAACGACTGTGGATGGCTGTTTATCGGCAATCGAGCCGGGTATCTGAAAGAAAATGTGTAGTGAAGTTGGCGGCCGCCTAAAGACCTGCGGGAAACCAATATCGAGGGTTAAAAGGGCTTACCAAGGTGCAGTCAGTATTGAGACAAAAAATACGCTGTTTTGGTGCAAAAAAGAAATATCGGCAATCCGAGACAAGTAAATTAAGGCTCTTTTTGTCATTTAACGTGGGAATCTCGGCTTGGCGAGAGAGATGTGTAGTCTGATATTTTAATGATTTGTGCAGGCGGGCACAATATTCGATCCGTTAGTAGACGGCTGTGACTTGTACGGTTTTCGACTTGATCCGGACTGGCTGGGTAGGTGGAGAAGCTTAGATATTGGTAAAGGAGCTTCGACGGCTGCGAGCCTGGAGATGCTCTGCGGGGGGGGGCGAACCCGCCCAGCGGGTCGGTACTATACATGACACCAGTCCCAGGTGACGCGACATTCGTAAATTGCGTAACTTAGTGAAAGAGTGATTCCTGCGAGAAATGGGGCATGCTGTTTTGTGCGACACAGCTGTCGCACAATACCAGCTAATTGAACTGTAGTTTTGCGACTCCGTTTTAAATTCACGAATACTGGAAGAGCCTAGGCTTTACCTTGTTTTGCTTTCTCTTGATGAGACTTGTACTGCGTCAATAGACGCGCGAGCTGTTCTGGATCATCTACTTTACGGAGATATTTTGGGAAATGCTCCGGGCTGCAAATGATGTGGTTCGATTCCATGTGATTGGCCAAGCTCGAGTAACGGTAGTCCGTGAGCTTTCGGGCAAGCGACGAGAGTGAGTGATACGGAAGATCCTGCCATTCGTGGGTTACGAGCTCTGCCGGCATCATATTTATCTTTGCGAAGAGATACTTTATATGTGGTTCGTTGGTCCCGCGCTCGGCGCGAAACGTCCCCTGAAAGAGCGATCCAGATCGGTCGCGCTTGCCGTTAAAGTACATAGTGTAGGCAGTCTGGAGCTTTTGCATAAACTTCGAGACTCCGTTGTCTACAAGCGGCGTAACCAAGAGGTCGAACCTATCGGGCAGGAGGGAATAGGCACCGATGGCGACCAGAGGAGTCATGCGCGGACTCTCGAAGACCGTACTTTTGCGATCGTCGGTAAAAAAGTTGGAAGCTCGCGGCGGATCTTCGTCGTTTAAGAGGTAGAGGTAGGCCTCGAACCGGTCGTAATCGGGCTTCGAAGAGAAGATCTGACGCTTGTCGACCCCCTGATTGTGGAGGTGGTAGCACTCGTATTTCGCAAATTGCAGCTTTCGCATGATTTAGAGCATTTATTCGATGAAAATGACCACTTTTAGTATAAAGTGACAGCTCAAGGAATGCTAAGCCTTGCTGGGGAGAGGCTAAACCTTGCTAATGTAAAGCTGATTTTGGACATCGGGTTTTCGCTCGCTACCTTTACATTACAGTGTACGGAGCAATTTTCGACAGATTTTGATAAAAAAGAGGGTGCAGGCAGAGAATATGCATGCGCACGATCGCAGTAGGTGGGGAGTCGTTTCGGGTGCCAGAATCTAGACCCACATATTTGACGCAGTTGTCGGTTCGCATTACGACTGACGTCAGTTTGGTGTACCGTAATTTGCATCTGATGAAAACGGTAGTCAGTTCTAGGAACGCTCGTACAGCAATTTCCACTACTTTCGATGCAAGACATAGTGCGGTTGCACCAGTGGCAGACTTGTCCGGCGGCTCGTTGTGGTTTGTAAGCGCAGATCTGGCTTCGGTTAGCATCTGCGCGCGTCACGAATTCTTATTTTGTGGCCTACTATCGAGATGGTAGATATATTCAAGCCCCCCCCAGTCTACCTTGCGTATCTGAATGATTCTTGGCTCCGTTGGACCAATAAATATATCAACAAAATAGACAGGGTTACGATAGTGCAGATATGGTTACCATTCTTTTCGAACCTGATCGAGATTCTCAAGAAGTACAGACACGACGGCATCTACTTGCCTTGAGCGAGGGGTGTATCTTTTTGCAACAAGTGCTACAAAAAAGTGAGTCGCTCGTAGCCTGCAGGCTGGCGTAATCGAACAAAAGCGAATAGGAACGTTGAGGTATTTCACAAAACTATCTCGTGGCACAACTAAAGTGCAAGTCGTAAGGCACAGTACTACACCAAAAAGTACATGCGCTGATCTCTATTAGTAGAGGGGATTAGGAATCGGACAAAACGAACGTCGGTGATCTAACTCATTATGATAGAAAATAAATTTAGGTATATGTCAAAAAATCAATACGCCATTCGACGTGGAGCAGGGAGGTGGAGCGGGGCTACGGCCGCCGACCTCGGCGCAACGACCCTGCTTTTGTCAGAACCAACTGACAACGCAACCCTGGGGTGGGTGGCGGATGTGAGGCAGTGTAGGAAGCATTCAGGAGACCCTTGGTGTCGAGCGTTGATAGTACGCAGGCGAGTCAATCCTGTCCTGTTGATGTGGATAGTCTCATTTAGAGATCTCTTGCCTTCAATCTGCTCATCTCGGAGGTACGAGATATGAAAAATAAGGACATCTCGGTACATTTGGGCCAGATGCACTGCGTGAGAATTCAGTGCCGAATATCCCTAGATACCCGATACTGGAAAGGTGATACCGGCTCATGCTAAGCTCTTTCTATGAACCAAGAGAGCACGTACCTGCCCACCATAGGACTCGAAATCCATGCCGAGCTTAAGACCGAGACAAAGATGTTCTGCCGCTCCAAGAATGACCCCGACGAAACCAGGCCCAACGTCAACATCTGTCCGGTATGCATGGCGCACCCAGGAACGCTGCCTGTGCTCAATTCCGAGGCTATACGACATGTTCTAAAGGTAGGGCATGCCATTGGAGCTACGTTGGCAGACTACACCGAATGGGATCGTAAGAACTATTTCTACCCAGACCTCCCAAAGGGATACCAGCTCAGTCAGTTCGAATTTCCGCTGGTCCAGGGCGGTAAGCTCAATGGCATCGCTATAACCCGTATCCACCTCGAAGAAGACACCGCACGTTCAATCCACGACGATGCAACGGGCGCGACACTCATCGACTACAATCGCGCCGGAGTGCCATTGATGGAGCTCGTTACCGAACCCGACATACACTCTGCCGCTGAAGCGGGTGCCTTTGCCCGAGAGTTGCAGCTTCTTTTAAGGACCTTGGGAGTATCCGAGGCGAACATGGAGAAGGGCGAGATGCGTGTTGAAGCCAATATTTCGCTCGGTCGTGACGGAAAACTGGGAACAAAAGTAGAAATCAAGAATCTCAATTCCTTTAAGGCGATGGAGCGAGCTGTCGCATACGAAATCGAACGCCAGGCAAAAGTTCTCGATAAAGGGGGCGTTATCTTGCAAGAGACGCTTGGCTGGGACGATGCAAAGCAAAAAACCTTTACGCAGCGCTCGAAGGAGGGCTCCGCGGACTATCGGTATTTCCCGGATCCAGATATTCCAAAGCTCGTCATTTCTCAGATAGAAGGGCTTAAACCCGAGGTGATTCTGGCAGATATGCCAACCTTGCCGTGGCAGAAGCGCGACGCCTACCTAAGCCTAGGACTACGCAAAGACGATGCGGAGCTCTATGTACGGGACGATCGGTTCGGTAATTTTTTTGATGCGGTGGCGTCGAGTCTCAAAAACGAAGTTGAGCGCGTTAGGATTGCGTCTAATTACATTGGCACCGATTTGGTGAAGATTATCCGAGATATCGAGGACCGAGATTCGGTAATCATTGATAAAATAGACATCGCGGCCGAATCCTTTGCCGAACTAGTCGATATGATTGTTACGAATACGCTCTCCTCAAGAGGTGCCAAGGACGTGCTCGGAATACTCAGCGAGTCAGGAGGGAAGCCTTCTCAAATTGCTGAAGAGAAAGGATTGCTGAAAGAGAGCGGAACCGAGACCTTAGGGCCGATCGTAGCAAAAGTGATAGCTGATAATCCTGCTGCTGCGGATTCGTTTAAGGCAGGCAAGAAAGAGTCTCTTCAGTACCTCATTGGGCAAGGCATGAAGGCTAGTCGTGGGTCAGGAGACCCTGCAGTATTTAAGGACTTGTTCGAAAAAGCCCTCGCCTAAGCGAAAATATGCCTCGTAAGGATGGCGTCCACAGGCTTTCGTAGATATATCGGCATGCCGAGGTTATACTTGCGCTATGTCTAAGGAATTGGAGCTCGATGGTAAGTCCTACATCACCTCCAAGCGTGCTGCCGAGATTACCGGGTATGCACAAGATTATATAGGGCAGCTGGCTCGTGGCGGCGAAATCGATGCGCGCAAAATCGACGGATCCTGGTACGTCGTACTGGAATCTCTGTCTGCTTATGGAACCGAGGCCGAAGCAAAGCCCAAAGTCGTTCCCGAGCCCCAACAACGCGAAGCCGCCAACGATACGATCGTCTCTTTTGATGGGAAAGAGTTCATCTCGTCTAAGCGAGGTGCGGAATTGAGCGGTTATTCTCAGGATTACGTGGGCCAACTGGCACGCGGAGGCAAAATTCTCTCGCGCCAAGTCGGGTCTAAGTGGTATGTAGCCAAAAACGAGCTCTTGAATCACAAGAGCCACAATGATTCTCTCTTGGCTGCAGTGCAGGCCGAGTCTGTGGGCTTAAAACGCCATCACGACATGCCGATTCAGGGTAAGGAGACCCCGAAGCCGCTTATGACCTACCACAATGAAGCGGCATTCGATCTTATGCCTATCCTCGAGGAAAAGGCGACGACGGATTTAAATATCTCTCCAGAAAGCGAGAATATCCATATAAATCATAGTTCGGATAGCCGAGAAACTGATTTGAACCTCGTAGACGGCGAAGAAGTTCCAGAGCCAGTCACTCGAACAGAAGAGAAAGAGCCTGTCATTTCGGCTTGGCAACCTGTCCCGGTTACTGTGGTCAAAAAGCAGAGTGCAGTAGATTTTTGGGAGACGGGTGTGGAATTGCCAAAGCTCGACAAAACGGACGCCCCAGCAAGAAGGCGTCGCTTGCCACGGATGCTGCAACATAAACGTATGCTCACTACTGCTGCACTATCGATAGTTATACCGACCATCTTCATAGGGGGTGCATTGGCGATCTCCGTCTTCGGTACGAATCCTTCAGGTACGACGTCGGTTGCGCAGGGGCTACCTTACGCTGACGCCAAAAGCACGGAACTTGCTGCGGCTGCTGCTGTATCGATCGATCTCACCACCACACTTAAGGGGATTTTGAGCGTACTCTTCACATCGCGATTGCATTTCCAGCGCTAATCTTTCTGCAGTTGCAATATCCGAACTGGCTATGTTTATAAGCCCAGTTCGTCGATCTCGCGATGGCGAGATTTTTTAATACGGGATTGCATTGTACAAGTTTCTCTGTGCGATAGGAATTTAGGTAGTCCGTCTGTGCGCCTGTGACGGTCGACAATACCGTTGTCACATCACTCTACGATCTTCTTAGCCGTCAAAATCCATGCCTAAGAGGACACTGTTAACGAAGTAGGGTGTCGAGCGTGCCGAGCATAGGTGCGGTAACAACTTCGTTGCGGCAGCTGTCTCAGTTATCCGCCGTCTGTGAGCATATGCATGCTGGCATATCGAAATGTGCGCGACAAATAAGTTATACACTTCTCGCGACACGATTGAATCATTTCATAAAAAATTCACGCTATGATTCTAGTACCAGCACATCCGGAATATCTGCTTGCTGCGCAGTCTTTTCGTTCACCGTGTGACAAATCATCAGATCAAAAATATCGACGGCGTATCTTACGTTCGATGTAAGGTTGCGGCACCATCTGCGGGAATTTCTGCGGAATATATTTCGCGTCTCTGTCGCGAAGGACACGTGCTTGGCAGACAGATCGACGGCTCATGGCACGTAAACGAAGATTCGTTGAAACTTTTTCTCGAGAAGAACGAGAATGAAAAGAAAATCTGGCGCGAAGAACAGGCGAAAAAGCGACGACAAGAGCAACATGATGCCGGATTTATTCCGCGCGCAGCGACTGCGACACTGCATTCAGTAATTGTGACTGAACTCCCGCGCATACGCGTCGCGCCGCGAGCGCTCCATGTGCATCATGCGCAAATTGCAGTACAGGGAAAGCGCGTTCGCAGAACACGACAGCTTGCTACGACGGCGATTGCGCTATTCGTTGTATTTAGCAGTCTTTTCGGCACTGGCGCACGTGCAGTGCGCGGAGAATTTGCCGCGGCAGGAGCGGCACTTTCGCCGATGCAGGCGATCGCATCGGGCGTCTACCTGACCTTCTGTGGATACATCGGTGATTGTGGAAAGGGAACGGTGCTCGTCGAGAATCCTGTCGCGAAGCCGCGCACGACTCTGGCTGTAGTTCCAGTGACGCCGAGTAAGACCCTGACAATAGTTGCGCCACGAGAGCAGTCCGCTCCGCCAGTCCAAGGGACGACCGTGGTCCAGAACATCACGAACCCGGTCATCGAGCGTGTTATTGAGCGTGCCATACCCTCGACGGTGACAGCAGGTTCTTTTGCCGACGCGCTCAATCAGCTTGAAAACAAGATCAATGCGCGCATCAACGGCATAACCGCTGCAAACACAAGCGGATCGAACGCATTCGTCGGGACGATTCCGTTTGCGCAGAATACGCGCATAGACTCGCTCACCAACACAACACTCACGAACCCGACGATTACTGGTGGAACGCTGAACAACGTATCGATCAGCTCGACCAATCTTACCGGGGTCGTAGAT
>CAZYLZ010000021.1:0-18109 GCA_964648335.1 uncultured Candidatus Saccharibacteria bacterium
CGACCTCAACGCTATCAGCAGTGCGTCCAGGTAACGATGCATAGTACCTTTGACCGCCCTGTAACTCGGGGCGGTTTTCTTATGTGTGTACGACTCCGAGCTCGAGAAGAAGCACTGCCGCCGCTGCGCACACGAGACCCGCGACTTGGAGCAGCGAGAGCTTTTCGCCAAACCAAAACCAACTCACTAGTGCCAATGTGGCGATATTGATGAGCACGAACACGGCCGTTGCCACGGCTATATTTTGCGTACGAAAAGTCTCGATAAGACAGAGGAGTCCGGCAATGTAGAGGGCGAGGCCGAGTATGTATTGGTACGAAAGGTAGGGGGCGTTTGCTGTCGCCCACGTCTTAAAGACGATATCGCCGAGGGTTAAGAGCGTTCCACCGATGGCAAGCAAGATCAGGTGCATGGGGAAGTGTAGGGGAAAGCATAAAAAAGGAAAGCTATTTTGCGGTATTCATTATGAAAAATCCCCCGGAACATACGATTCCGGGGGAGAGTGAGGCTATGCTGCCTGGGCGATTTGCGCTTGGGCGCGCTCCACGAGCTTTGCTGTGGGCGCGATCAGGTCGGGCCCATCGGCTTGCTTGATCAGTGTTGCGTAGCCGTTGTCGAGCAAAAAGTGGATACCGATGAGCAGAAAGTGCGGCTGACCGTTCGTTGTGCTGAGCTCGCGCATCCCTTCAAGAGGGCCTGCGAATTCTTGCACGACATCGCCCGGGTCGGCGGCGACATGTGCCATGCTCGCGATGTTCTCATCGTACTGGCTGCGGTTTGCACCGTACGCCATGCTCAAGAGTGTTTTCTTGGCATCGCCCAGATACCAGTTGATCATTCGCGGCCACGGTACTGGCTTCCAGGATTTCTCGGTCCCGCTCGCGCCGCTCGATTGCAGTAAGAGCTGCAGTCCGATCTCTTGTGGTTCGCACTTGCCTAACGACAACGGTCGCGTAAAGCTAAACCGTGCCTCAAGCTCCGCGGGAGAGATGTGGGGGAGGTCTTTGCACCCCTCGAAGTCGTATGTCGACGAGAGACGACAGAGATCGACCATACGCGCAGAGGTCGCTTCGAACGTCGCGTCGACCATCTGGTGCGCACGGGCATCTCGGATTACGTCTTTTATCGCTGACCACATAGGGTCCTCCTGTTTTTGTTAGCACTATGTGCACGATAACACGCAAGAATAAGAGTGTCAAAATTTAAGTCTCGTGTATTCTTTCCGCTCGCATGCGATACTCATTGGGCAATGACCGTACACATGGACAAACAGCAGTTCTTGGAAGCCCTTAGTGACACCTGGTGCCGGTTAGGCATAACCGATCATGGTGTGGGTGTCGTGGCTATTCGCCCCATACCCAAAGGGACCAATCCGTTCAAGCACTGCGATCCGTTTGGCTTTGTGATCGAGATCCCCGAGGTAGAGCTCGAAGCGAGTACTGCGCCCGAGGAAGCCAAGCAGCTCGTGCGCGACTTTTGCGCCTTGCAAAACGGTACCTACTTTGTGCCCGATTACGGGATAGACGCGATAGACAAATCGTATTTTCTAAATCACTCCAAAACGCCGAATATGGAAACTAAAGACGATGGCGCCCTGTTCGTGACCGCCCGCGACATCGCAAAAGGGGAGGAGCTCACGGCCGACTACGGCCAGTACCACGAGTACGTGAAGGTGTTTGCAAAGGAGAAATAAGTGTACGAGTTGAAGGGTCATTCTGGAAAGCTCCTTTCGCGATATTCCGGCGAGATATACTTGATGCATGACAACGCAACATCATTCTATTCTTATTAACGCACCCAAGGAGAAGGTCTGGAACACGATGCTCGGGCAGGAGACTTACAAAGAATGGACACGTGCATTCAGTGAAGGAGGGCACTACGAAGGTAGTTGGGAGCAGGGCTCTAAGATCGTTTTTTTGGGACCCGACCCCGAGACAGGGAAGGAAGGTGGCATGGTTGCTCGTATACAAGAGAACCGGCCGTACGAGTTCGTATCTGTCGAGCATGTCGGCATGATCAAAGACGGAATAGAAGATACAACAAGTGAAATGGTAAAAAAGTGGACACCTGCTTTTGAAAACTATACCTTTACCGAACGAGACGGTGGTACCGAAGTGACGGTAGACATAGACACTGCCGAGGAGTTCGAGGAAATGTTTAAGGAGATGTGGCCGAAAGCGCTTGGGATGCTTAAGGAGATGTGTGAGCGGGGATAGGTATCTTTAAAAAAGCAGCCCCACCTGGATGGTGGGGCTGTGGGCCGGTTGCTCGAGTTCAGAACACACGGTGCTCGGAGGCACATGATATGCCTGCGGCGTCGAGTTCTGATCTCTGCACGAACACGGGGTACAGTCCGCATTCGACGTTGATTCGGGTGCCGTTAGTCATGTAGGCGACCGAACCAACGCGCTTTGTCTTTCGGCAGATCTCGGCGATGTCGGCCACGGTTGCGTTGGTGAGAAAGACTTCGCCGTCCCGGAGTTCGGGGTGCTTTCCTGTGTGCTTGAGCATGAGTTAACTCCTCGTTGCTGGATAATTACTGTACATGTTGTACATTTAATACAATTGTTTGTCAATTATCCGCGATGGTCCAACCTCGCTATGCGATGAAGGTATCTAGGACGCTAACTTTTTAGAAGTTAGGTTTTTCGCCACGCAGGAGTGCAAAACCCTTTCGCAGCGCTTGTATCTCGGGATCGTCGCCTCGCTTGTTTTGGGTATAGACCTTGTCGAGTTCGCTCTCTGATATCCATTCATACAAAGAATGGTCTTCGGGATTGGTAGTGATGTTCTCGATAGGGTCGACGAAGCTCGCAAAATAAACAACCTCGACCGAGTGCGAGCCTTTGATCGCATTGGTGTAGGTAAATGCGGCGAACGGATCGCCGAGTGCTACCTCCATAGTAAATTCTTCTTTGATCTCGCGTATGAGCCCTGCTGCGATGTCCTCGCCGTAGTCGATATGTCCGCCGGGCAGTTCGTACACGCCCGGCAAGAATTTCTTGGTGTCAGCGCGCTTAGGGAGAAAAACCTTATCAATACCATCGAACCGACGGTGAATGAATGCGCAGGCGGTGATGACCTGCTTGCCATGAGCCGGCAGTTCGCTGTCGTGTGCGGTTTTGTTCATAGGGTAACTATAGCAAGAGAGATTCTGATTCGTACAGTGGGCTCTGGAAGACGGATCGCTTGTGCACCTGTGCATGTTTCGAGGGGTGGGGGTGACCGTCAGCTCACAAAGACAAAGCAGTTTGCCTGGTGGAATTGAGTCACGAGTCACTAAGTCTTTCGCCGTATACTCGTGTAGTATTGGTATATGAATTTCGAAAAGCCAAAAGCACTAGTGCAAAGCGAGGCGCTGCCTCGTTTTAGAGAAATACCGCTTAAACTGCATCATCCAAAGCCATTGCACGACTCGTACGGGATTGAGTTTGGCTTTGAAACAACGCCCGAAGGCGAATGGCTGATAGATGATGTTATAAAGCCCGATCTTTCGGAAGAGTATGTACAAGCTGCAAGGAAGGTATTGCAAAGGCCCGAATGGAAAGGGTTAGGTGCGTTTTATCAATCCGGATCTGGCCAAAAGGGCGGTTACAAGTTTTTTGAATTTTTAGGAGACACCATGATGCGCCCGCTCGATACGGCTAACGACTACGACGGAGTGGTCAAGCTTTTTTCTAAGCTCTGTGCAGAAATTCATGCCGAGGCACGAATCATAAGTGAATCGTCAGAGTAAGAGTTAGGAATACGGTGGCGAATTGACCGTCAGCTCACCAGATGCTTTTTGGCAAAAGCATGCCCCGAGCCGTGTTTGAGATATTTTTCAAAGTCGAGAGCGTACTTTTTGTCTGCGAATCCGCAAAACCACACAAGTATATAGGGGCGTTTGCTGCTCGAATAAGTAGACTTGCCGCTGTTGTGTTCTTCGACGCGCTTCTTGAGGTCGGTGGTGTAGCCGACGTACTTGCTCTGATCTACCGTGCTTTTGAGGATGTATACGAAATGCATGTTTTTGCCCTGCTCCGCCAACTGCTTCGCTGAAGCTACGCAGTTCAGGAAAGGCTACGGCAGGACACCGCTACTCTATAAACGAAAAAACCACTCTCGTCGAGCGGTTTAGTCGTTGTCTTCGTGTGCCGTGCACTGCGAAGCTTTAGCGTAGCGGTGGAGGTGGTGGAAATTGAATCCACGTCCAAGAGAGGGAAACTATACGGATCTACATCGCGTAGATCATTCTTTTTTGTTTAAGCACTGCCAGGGCTGAACGAACAAGATCGGGCAGTACCGAGTTTTCTTTCTTTAGGCGCAACTAGGAAACGCTAGTATTGCCGAACCCGAATTTTATTACACCTAACTGCTGTATCGGATGTCGAACAGGTAGATGGTTGCCGAGCTAGTGCTTACGCAAGAGCGAAGGCGAACTGCAAGTCGCGCGCCTGAATAGGCGAGACGATTGCACGTGCTGTTTTATTTGCACTTAGGTTTTGCAGCGGATTATAGAGGAGCTACCCCTCTGCGACGCACGTATAGAGACCGGCTCCCTGTCGAAGCCTGTCACCCCCGCGTACGAACTTTCAGGAGAAAGTTCGTACGCGGGAATTTTTGGCCACAAGGTCACGAGTGCTTGAGGGTGGAGACGAGCCGGTACATTGGCTCGCCTCAATGATGTTAGGTTTCGGAAATGGCTTCGGCCGGGACCAGGAACGGTTTTCCTTCTGCTTTCTCGCGAGGAGTCGGCATCCAGATACTCTCTCCATCCCACGGCGTTTCGATATCGAAACATACGACGACATAACCGCCGTATTTTCCAACAGCGACCCCGTACGTTTCCGCGGGAATGAGCATGCGCACGCCCTGATCGTACATTGTCCAGGGAGCACCCCTGCGAACTTGGTATGCTTTAGGAGCATCGACCGCGCGGGTCGTCTTCACGATTGTGTTTTCCACTTTGTATTCTCCCTATAACACCCTCAACACTCGTTATGCGATTCTTAAAGAACAGGGTCAGTATACGCTCTTTGATAGGCAGGGGACACGGTGGTCCCCCGCGAGGCACTATCGGGAATTGCGATTCCCAAAAAGTGCCCAGGCCATGAGCGACGGAGTGCCGATGGCAACCGCCGCAAATCCAAGAAGTATCCAGATCATAGTCATTCGTTTTCTCCTTGCTGCCCATCACAAAGTATTTACTGATTTTTCAAGGCTCGATCTATAGCGCGTTTGGTGTCGCGTTTTTTGATGGTTTCGCGCTTGTCGCGGTTCTTTTTACCGCGCACTATGGCGAGCTCGAGCTTCAGATTCCTGCCTTTATTATACACTGAAATAGGCACTACTGTCAATCCGTCAGCAGTTTCGGCGCCCAAAACCTGGGCTATTTCATCCGGTTTAAGCAATAATTTCCTAGGCCTAATAGGGTCGTAGTCGGCGCCGGCGTTTGCCACCTGCCAAGGCGGGATGGTGGCGCCTATCAAAAACGCCTCGGACCCGCGCACAAGTATGCGCGCACCGCGCAACGAGCCGTTTCCTTTGCGGAGGCTCTTTACCTCGGTGCCCAGCAAGGCGAGGCCCGCCTCGAACTTTTCGAGGATCTCGTAGTCGTATCCAACACGGTCGTTCCGTATTAGGCTCATGCATAGACTATATAGGACTTTCGTAATTGGCGCATTTCCGCGTTACCCATCGCACCATATCTGTCACCGTACTCAAAGTACGTCTCCATATCTGCTGCTCGTGTGCCTTGAACTGCACTCAATTCCGTAAGTCCCTCTGTACTGCCAGAGAAGTAGTTGTCTGGTACGTGCTTTGCTTTGTGTATATGCATACCAGGAGTACGCTTTGCGACAGACAGAACTCGAACCAAAGGAGTCTCTGATGAAGACAGTCAGCAACACTCCCGGCAACCCGCATGTAGTCATCCAAAATCTCCACCGCGCCCGCAAGGCGCGTGCGCGCGGAGTCATCGCAACCGACAGTAACGGCAAGCCGATACGCGTCGGCATCGTGTACTTGGGTGGTGTCATGAGTGCGGCCTTGGGAGCCGAGATAGGGCATACGCTCTATAAGGCAGAGCTTTCGCAGGCAAGCGTAGTACAGTTCGGACTCTCGGCAGGGGCTATAACCGCCGCTGCCAATGTAACTCACTTGTCGCATGCGGTGGGCGCCGAGTACGAGCGACTTGCCGACGAGCGTTTCGTGTCGCTCTTTCGCGTCCGCAATCCGCTCGACTTCTGCCGTCTCTACGAGACTCTGCACCGGGTCTTCGGCAACGAGTCGTTCGAAAACGCTTCGGCAGAAGTGTATTCGGTAGCCACCGACATGCATAAGCGCAAAGGAGCGCTTCTCGACATCAAGAAGAACAAGCTCAAGGCAATCTTGGCGTCCATGGCCATCCCTGGCTACCAGATGCCGGTTAAGATTGGCGAAGGCTACTTCATCGACGGGGGATGGTGTCCGCTTCCTATGAGCGAGATCATCCTGCGCTTTAGGCTTACCGACGTGCTCATCGTTGCAAACCGTCCTACGGCACGCGAAGAAAGTACCTTCGAGTACATGCTCGACTGGTACACCGGTGCCGACACGTCGTTGGACACGGCGCTCGAGCGCATGCAGAAGCTCAAGCGTACGCGCGTATTGGCCATATTGCCGACTCAAGAGACTGCAATACCGCGGCTCTTGGCAGACGCAAAGACCATCCGCAAGAGTACTGCTGTGGCAGCGCGCTTTATGGAGGACATCCTCGATGAAGCGTACGTGGCGTAGCGGTACTAAACGGGCAAGACGTATGTCTTGCCCGTTTTACTGCGAATACGCTCGACATCACATATTTCTTTCCCATTCAAGAATTTTCTGTATACTGCTCAAATATGGCTCAACCACAAGCACCGAATCCGGCACCTAAGAAACCACAGAAAGGGAATTTTCCGCATGCTCCCAAGCCCTCGGACAGCCCACAGTTCTGGATCCAGATCGGCTCGACCGTTGCTGTATTCCTCTTGCTCTTGGGAGGCTATAGCATCGCCAAGAGTTACCTTGCCTCGAACGAGCAGATCGCGCTCTCACAGGTGGCGGCAGATATGGTCGCCGGGAAGATTACTGGTATCACCGTGCGCGGCGACAATATCGAAGCGAACTATCCCGAAAATATCACCAAAGAATCGCGCAAAGAGAGCGATGCTTCACTTACCGAGACACTTATCGCGTACGGCGTCACCCCCGAGCAGCTCTCTCACGTAAAGATCCAGGTCGAGGACCAAAGCGGCGCTCGTTTCTGGTTCCTCACCTTGGCACCACTCTTGCTCCCGATTTTCATGCTCTTTGGGATCATCTGGTACCTCTCGCGCCAGGTTAAGGGCGCGGGCATGCAGGCGTTCAGCTTTGGTCGCTCGACTGCGCGCATGGTAAGCCCCGACGACAAAGCACAAAAGATAACCTTTGCCGACGTGGCCGGAGCGAAAGAGGCGAAAGAAGAACTCACCGAGATCGTTGACTTTCTCAAGAATCCTAAGAAGTTCATTCAAATAGGCGCGCGCATCCCCAAAGGAGTACTCCTTATGGGCGCACCGGGCACCGGCAAGACGTTCTTGGCGCGTGCGGTCGCTGGCGAGGCGGGTGTACCGTTTTTCTCTATATCGGGATCCGAGTTCGTCGAGATGTTTGTAGGCGTAGGCGCTTCGCGCGTACGTGATTTGTTTAAGATGGCAAAGAAGGCAGCACCCGCAATTGTCTTTATGGACGAGATTGACGCAGTAGGCCGCGTACGCGGTACCGGCGTCGGCGGCGGCAATGACGAGCGCGAGCAGACCTTGAACCAGATATTGGTCGAGATGGACGGCTTCGAGCCGAACGAGAAGGTTATCGTCATGGCAGCAACTAACCGCCCCGATGTCTTGGATCCTGCACTTTTGCGCCCAGGCCGCTTCGACAGGCGTGTCACCATAGATCTTCCGGACCGCGGCGATCGCGAAAACATACTTGCCATCCACGCGCGCAAGAAGCCGATGGGCGAGGACGTCAAGTTTAGCGTCATCGCAGAGCGTACGCCGGGCTTTAGTGGAGCAGATCTCGCCAACCTCATGAACGAGGCAGCTATCTTGGCAGCCCGCGAAGACCGCACCTCAGTGACGCAGTACGACCTCATCCGTTCGATCGAGAAGGTCATGCTCGGTCCCGAGCGCCGTTCGCACGTACTTAACAAGAAAGAGAAGGAGATCACTGCGTATCACGAAGCAGGGCACGCGCTTGTCGCGTCGGTCCTCGAGTATGCCGATCCGGTACACAAGATTTCTATCATCAGCCGCGGACGCGCAGCAGGGTATACCCTCAAGCTCCCGCTCGAGGATCGCCGCATGCAGTCCAAGAAAGAGTTCCTCGACGACATCGCGGTCTCGCTTGGCGGATATATTGCCGAGAAGATGATGTTCGGTGATGTCACGACCGGGCCATCCAACGATCTTCAAGTGCTTACTAACCTCGCGCGTGCGATGGTGACCCGCTACGGCATGAGCGACAAGATCGGCACCATGGCGCTCGAGACCAACGGCGGCCGTGCGATGTTCGGCGAAGGTATCTCGGGCGAAGAGTACTCGAGCACCGTCGGTGCAGAAGTCGATGCCGAGGTAAAGAGCATCATCAAGAACGCCTACGATCGCGCCGAGAAAGTGCTTACCGATCATAAGCCAGCGCTCGTAGCTATTGCGCAGGCCTTAGTCGAGGTAGAGACCATCGAGCGCGAGGAGTTCGAGAAGATTCTCATCGCCAACGGCATCATCCCCAAGAAGAAGAAAGACATCGAGCATCAGCCCATCGTGTAAAAAGCAAAAGAAAAGCCGTCTCGCGAGAGACGGCTTTTTTCGTGAGTCATTTGACGACACGCAGGTGCGATCGTGCGTTGACGCGGTCGCGAAACTCGGCTGAAAGGACCTCGAAGCGGGCCTGCCATGCAGGATCGTCTTCGTGCACAACGGGCTCGATGAGGCAAGATACAGAAGTTCGTGGCGGGCGAGCAGACTCTCCTTTGACTGCTCGCGCGTCGGTACTTCGCTCCGGTGGTAAGAGCGGCGCTTCGGACATGAGGATCCCTCCATACAAAAAACCTGCGCCCATCCTAACACCTGTGGGTGTGCTACTCGCAAGCGATTCTGTTGAAAAGAAATTCCCGCGCATCAGTATGATGCGCGGGAACGGTGGTGTCAGACTGCGTAGCCGATCTTGAGGCGATCGGGCTCGGTGGTCCAGCCCAAGGGGACGATGACGTCGTTGTGCTCGGGAACCGGTGTGGGATCCGGGATATCGTGCACTGTTTCGGTGCGTATGGTTAAGAGGTCGTCATGAGATGGCGGCGTGAGCCCCCACCAGGCGGGGCCGTTGAGCGACATGAACTTGGTAAATCGCTCGTCCATGGCACCGGCATCAAGAAACACGCGTGCGTAGATGGCAGAAGAGTGCGGCAGCCAACATCCGCTTGCGCATTCGTCAAACGGTCGCTCCTTGGTCGCCTTCAGATGCCCAGCAGTGTCGTCTCCCATGATCACGCGCGGATCGCCTGATGTCGCAAAATCGACTACCGCTTGCCGATTTTCTTCTGTCTTAACTATCGGCATGCATTTCAGATGATTGGCCCATGAGCGATTGAAGTCGTCGCACGTGCAAAACGCGTGCTGCGGTGTCACTGTCATGACGGTGCGGCCACTCGGATCGGCTTTGACAAACTCGACCGCTTCGATGGTGCTCGCATGCTCGATGCAGATGAGCGCATCGGGATTCTGGTCTCGATACTTCCACATGCGATTGGTAATCGCATGCGCTTCTCTCAGCGGATGCGGGATTGTGTTCCCGTTCTTGTCGAAGACGTCCTCGGCATGAAAGAGCTGGCGTACCTTGTTGCGTGCAGCCGCCTTTGCGATCTCGGGACGATCACAAAAACTGACACCATGGCCGCTGTTGGTGGTCGCGCCATGGGCAGTTGGGTACTCCTTGATGGCCATCTTGGGTGCCAAAAGACCCCCAATGTATTCGAGCATGCGCTCGTCCACAGCGGCCGAGTGGTAGACCGTCACGACGAGATCCGAAAATGTCGAAATCTTGTGTCGTGCCCGCATGTCCATGACGCTATGGTAGTGGCGTATCGCTTCTTGCGGAGTGCGCAAAAAGCTGGTCGGGCCCGTGATGCCGTTGTTCGGCATCGAGAGTCCGTACTTGATGTGCCGCATATTCACCGGAGCGATCGCATTAAACATGGGCGTGTCGTGTGGCCGGTAATGCTGGTGCATATTCGACGGCCGCAAGACGGTAATCGAGACTACTTCGTTTGCTGCGTTTCTCACTACGAGAGGCTGCATTAGGTACTCCTTTTTTTCTGGTTCAGGCTTGCGAGAGCGTATCAAATTTGGCTCAAAAAGAAAGCCGCGTCCCATGGGGACGCGGCTCGTCGTTCGTTATGCCATCTGTATGGCGATGTCGTTGAGGTTGCGCAGGTTCTCGAAGGCGTGCGTGCCTATCTGCACCTTTGCGATACCTGTTCTGCCAAATGCGGCGATATCGTCGCCGTGCTCGATCCCTCCGCAACCGACAACCTCGTAGGTGCGCGGCAAGAGAGTACAGAACTGCAGGGTCTGGCCCAGAGCGATGGGGAGCATGGCGGCCCCACTGACGCCGGCAAGGCCCGTCACGCCGTCGATGCAATGACGACCGTCAGCGTGCGACGCGTAGCCGTTAGGCCAAGTGTTGCAGCAGACGACCTCGTTTACGATATGCGCCCACGATGTCTTGATCCTGGTCGCGAATGCCTCGAGGTAAAACGGCTCGAACGGCGACACCTTGATCGCTATCTGCGGCGGCGTATGAGGCCGCCCTCGCGCCGAGACCGCGAGCTTGCACGATACTTCGGCGAGGATCTTGTGCGTAAGTTCGATGTTGTATGCGGCTATCTGCTTTTGCTTACCGTCGTCGCCCCATACGTTGGGGCAGCCGAGGTTTATCTCGAGCACGTCGGCATACGGAGCGAGCGCGAGTGTCAGAAGCCCGTACTCTTCGGGCGAAAATCCGGCTATGCTGATCCGTAGGCGTTTCTGGTGTGAGCGCGCAAGCGCGCACATGGCGTTGATGTTTTCGAGCAGGTACTTGATGCCGCGGTTGGGGAGCCCGAGCGAGTTGAGCGAAAAGCGTCCACGCGGATCGTCGTAGTACACGGTGCCCGGATTTCCGGGACGCTCGCCGTCGTTCCAGGTGTACGAACCTATCGTGATTTCTGACAAGATCGGCACCTGGACTGCTTTCTTTAGCTGTTCGAGCGTCTTGCACCAACCGGCTGCAAGGCCAATCGACATGTCACAACTCAGCATTTGAACCTCCGTTTTTCTAGTCTGCGGAGAACTGTATCCTACCTTTGACAAGTCGCAAGGAGCCACGTTTTGCGCTAGTATGGCGATGTCCCCGTCTGTAGCTCTGGGTTAGAGTACCGAGGTTATCGAAGGCAGCGAGGGAGTTTGAAAATACGTGTCCGCCTGTAGCTCAATGGTTAGAGCACCAAGGCTTATCGCTGGCAGTGAGGGAGACGTGCATGCTAGCATGCACACCGGCCGAGCGAACCAGCGAGATCGACAAATGTTCTTTTGGGTTTTGTGTCCGTCCGTAGCTCAGCGGTAGAGCGCGAAGCTTATACCTTCGTGGTCGTAGGTTCGATCCCTACCGGACGGACACAGTATCTAAGAACATTTGTCGATATACCTCGGCGGTTCCTGCCCGCCCGACTGAACGGTTCAGCCGTTCGGGAGGGGGTCGAGTCCAGGCAGACGGACATGCAAAGAGTCCAAAAGATCATAGCCGGTTTCCTAAAGGAAAGGGGATGGGACGATCGGGCGAATCCGGGAAACTATGTAAAGTCGATCGCGATTGAGGCTGCCGAGCTTTTGGAGGTGTTTCAGTGGAAGAATCCCTCGGCCGATCAGGTGCTCGCCGATCCGAAGCTCTTGGGTGCCGTAAAAGAGGAGCTTGCCGACGTCCTCATCTACTGCCTCGATATCGCATCGATTCTCGACCTCGACGCCGAAAAGATAGTGGAAGAAAAGATGGCAAAGAATGCCAAAAAGTACCCGGTAAAGCTCGTAAAAGGGAACAGTGCCAACTACTACAAACTCAAAGAGGCTGCGCGTCAGAAACGGTCCAAGTAGCCCGAGCGATACCAGTGATCTTGGTAGGCGTGTGGATTACGGTTTTAGAACGGTGGGGTAGGGTGCGACAATGAGAGGACTTAGCATAACTCACTCTCGCATGCATCGCATTACCCGGTACGTCGGATCCCTCGTCTTTGCCTTGGCACTGGTTCCCACCTTTGCTTCTGCTATTACGTCAGACGAAGTGCAGCTCCAGATCGCCGACCTCATGGCACGCATCGCGGCACTCAACTCGACGTTAAACCAGATACCGGGAAACACGGGAGGAACCTCGGGTACGGCACAGACCGGTAACGCCGGTGTGAACATCCTGGACGGATCTACCACTATCACGCTCACACGCGATATCCAGACCGGATCGAAAGGTGACGATGTATCGCGCCTGCAAGCGCATCTTGCGCGCGATCCGCGTATCTATCCCGAGGGTCTGGTGACGGGTCTTTACAAGGGACTCACTACTGTCGCGATCCAGCGCTTCCAGGTCGCGTGCGGAATCGTCTCGGCAGGCGGCGAGCAGTCGACGGGCTACGGACGCGTGGGTCCGCTTACGCGCCGCGCGCTTGCGCAAGGCTGCCAAAACGCGAACGTGCCATCGCAGGTGGGAGCATACTTGCGCGTCACGCCGATCGAAGGAGCTGCGCCACTAACGGTAACGGCCGATACGACCATCAATACGCCGAAATCGTGTGAGGCAGGAACCTATGCGCTCTCGTTCGGCGACGGTACACCTTCGACCTTGCTCATCCTTCCGAAGGATCGCTGTGCCGAAGTGGTTCAGAGCGTCAAGCATACCTACGCTAATCCTGGGACGTACAATGCGGTGCTCTCAATCGGCGCTAAGAACACGACGGTCAAGGTGACTGTTTCTGGCGGTACGACAACTAACACTACCAATACTACGACCACAACAACGAATACGACCGGTACCGTTACGACGACAGGCAACGGATACAACACCGCGACTTCGAACGCTGCGCTTCAGGTGCGGCTCGTCAATCCGACGGCAACGGTCGCGCGGGGAGCAAACATGATTGTGAGCTGGGACGGTATCAATGTACCGCAGGGGAGCGTCGTTCGTGTCGAGCTTCGGCGCGCCGACAACGCGCCGTTGGGAACTGTGGCAAACGGACTTGCAGCAAGCGGACAGTATGTCTGGCAGGTACCGCTCGCACCGACCGGTAACGTCTCGTGTGACGCGACCAATGGGCAGATCTGTTCGACCTCGGTCGTCGACGGATCATACCGCTTCCGCGTCTATCTCTTTACTCCGCCGACGGCGTGCTGGGGCTTTTGCCAGGCCGGTGCGATCGTGCCAACTGTCTATGCGATAGCCAACTCAGACTCGTTTACCATAGGAGCTTCTGCCACGACCCAGACCAACACCGCTATCACCGCTGATGCCTTTACTGCAACAACCACTTCGGGAACCGCTCCGGTAGCTGTTACTTTCGATACGGCGATAAATGGAAGCGGATCGTGTAACGGTGGTGTGTACTCGATCGATTTCGGTGATGGCACGGCCGATGCCGATCTTCCGTATCCGGCTGACGCATGCCGCGGCGTCAGGTATTCGGTAAGCCACATCTACACGACCGCAGGTACCTTCACGGCAAAGCTCTTCAATATTGCATCGAGTATCGTCACTTCGACAACTGCCGCGATCAAGTCGGTTGTCATAACGACGACGGCGCCCGCCCAAACGAACCAAGGTCCATTTACGGTGACGCTCGGTGTCGGTGGGGTACCCAATAACGTAAGCACTGTCTTTCAGGTACTCAAATATGCCTGTGGCTCGTACTCGGTCAACTGGGGTGACGGATCGACAGTCACGACGCGCGATGCTGGTACGGCCGCATGTACCGACCCATCGGCGACGATAACGCTTACTCACGCGTACGCGCAAACAGGTACCTATACTATTAAACTCAAGCGTGGACAGGGCGCACTAAGCGGTCTTACAACCGAAGAAACAGCAACGGTAACCGTCGTGTCTACCTTGGGCTCATGCGGCGCGGTGTCGTGCGGAACGACCAATACCGTCGAAGGGAATTCGGGTCCGTGATAGATCACTCCCCGTGCAGTTTTTCCTTGATTGCGCCGATCCGTCGGCGCAATTCGGTATGGGCGGAAAGCGTCGGATCGTGCTCGACGAACCTGCGGGCCTCGGTGCGGGCAGCCTCGATGAGTCGGGGATTGCGTAAGGCTTCCATGCCGATATCTGAAATGCCCCACTGCTTGCGACCGTACAAGTCGCCGGTCCCGCGCAGCTCGAGATCCGACTCGGCGAGCTTAAAGCCGTCGTTGGTCCGGGCGAGCGAGCTCAGGCGTTTGCGCGATATCTCGCTTTTGGAATCTGGCAAAAGAAAGCAGTACGCCTGGTGTGAGCTGCGTGCCACGCGTCCGCGCAGCTGGTGTAGCTGGGCCAATCCGAACCTCTCGGCTCCCTCGATCATGATGACGGTCGCATTGGGGACGTTGACGCCGACCTCAACTACGGACGTAGCGACGAGTATGTGTACCGATCCATCGACAAAACGCTGCATAATTGCATCTTTGTCGGCAGGCTTCATCTTGCCGTGCATGACGCCAACTTCTGCCTGTGGAAAGACGTCTTTCTGAAGACGTTTGGCCTCGGCTTCGGCCGACTTTGCACGCAGCGCCATTTCTTTCTCTGGATCGGGCTCGTCGACACGCGGGCAGATGACAAATGCTTGTCGGCCCTTTGCGAGCTCCTCGCGCACGCGTGCGTAGGCGCTCTCGCGCTTTGCTGGCGTGATCACCGTGGTCTCGACAGGTTTGCGCCCAGGCGGGAGTTCGTCGAGCACCGAAAGATCGAGGTCGCCATAAATGGTGAGTGCGAGTGTGCGCGGTATCGGTGTAGCAGTCATGGAAAGGAAGTGTGGTGCAATCCCTTTTTTGGTGAGTGCTTTGCGCTGCTTGGTGCCAAAGCGATGCTGCTCGTCGACGATGACGTATGCGAGGTAGCGGAAGGTGACCGTCTTTTGTATGAGCGCATGGGTACCGACCACCATCGCGATTTCGCCGTTAGCAACCCATTTTAAGAGCTGCGTACGCGAGATCTTGGTCGGCTTGGACGGATTGACCTTCGACGGGAATTTGTAGCAACCCGATCCGGTGATGAGCGCGATGTTTATTGGAAGATGCTTGAAGTACTGGATGAATGACTCGAAGTGCTGAGTAGCAAGGATTTCGGTCGGGGCCATGTACGCGACCTGTAAGGTGCCAGAGTTGCGCGACGGCGGGGTAGAGGTGACCACTGCGTACGCGGTTGCTGCAGCGACCGCTGTCTTGCCCGATCCTACGTCGCCTTCGAGGAGCCGAGCCATCGGGTACGACTTGTCGAAGTCGTTCAGGACTTCCTCGACAGCGCGGTGCTGCACCGAGGTGAGCGTAAACGGAAGCGATGACACGAAGCGCGCTACCGCGCTGCGATCGGTACGTATGAGGGGCGACGCGTTCTGAGCATTTTCGGCACGCTCTTGCTGCTGCGCTATCTGTATTAAAAAAATCTCTTCGAAAGCGAATCGCTTGCGCGCGACATCGGCGTCGGTTTTCTTGCGAGGCGTGTGCAGATACACGAGCGCGTTCTCGAGCGGTGGTAGGTGATAGGTATCGAGGACTGGCTTGGGTATCGGGTCGATCAACTTGTGTATCACACCGGATTCGAATACCTTTTCCATCGCATGATAGAACCATCGGCTTGTGATGCCACGACTTTCGGGGTAGACAGGAAACAAAGCGCTTTTCTCGACCTCTTCGTTCTGCCCTGCAAACAGGCCGTCGGGTATAGCAGTTTGCGAAAGGATAGCCACCTCGGGATTTGATATGAAGGGGCGTTCGTTCGAGCCGTTTACGATGCCGATAACCCGCACCGGTGTGTTGACGGGGACCATCTTGGCGATGTAGGGCTGGTTGAACCACATGACACTCACACGACCCGTGCCGTCCTCGAATGTGCCTGTTGTAGCCGGACGTTTGCTCTTCCAGAGCTTCTTGGCTTCGAGCTTGATGAAACGGCCGTAGAGAGTGACGGAACTCCCGACGGCAAGGTTGTGTACCGACGTGGCTTCGCCGGGAGCCTCGTAGCGCACCGGAAAGTGGAAGACGAGGTCTGCGATAGTCACGAGCCCGAGGCGCCTCAGTGCCGCCTTCTGGTCGGTCACGAGGCGGAAATGCTTCTCGATCGGGTCCTGGGGGAGCATGCCCTCGATTATACGCGAGCCATACCACCCGTCGACTTACAAAATTTTAAAAAAGTTCCATACCTGGATGGAGTCCGAGGCGCACAAACGATTTGAGAGAAGACATACTTTTAGGTATGGCGACGATCAAATCGAGCTGTGCAACGAAGGAATACGCCAGGTATGGAGCTTTATGCTAGAACTCGATCCAGGTCATCGTGCCGATAACCCGCACATGAGCATTGTTGCTGGTACAGCTACCCCCGGCATTGGTACATGTGAGAGAAAAGTCCGAATCTTCGGTAAGCTTATCGGAAACCACACTGCCGACGCCGGCCAAAGAAGAGATGACTTGCAGGACTGCGTTGCCGGCTGACGAACGCGCCGTGATGCTGCAGGTTGTGTTATTGCCCACTGAACTCCAAGAAAGGATGGTGCGAGCGTTCTTGAAGACCTGCGACGGGGTCGTATGGAGTTCGCAGGAGGTTGGTGCGTTCTCGGTGCTCGTGCAGAGCGCGTCGGAAGGAGCATTGACTGCGCTGCAGGTTCCATCGCACTGGACGGTACCATTTGCACGCATGCCACAGCTGTTTGCGGCGGTAGAGAAGCAGGCGCTCCCGAATCCAGAATTGCCGTTCGCATGACAGAGACCGTCGCAGCCGATAGTGCCGGTTTCGTTTGTCTGGTTTCCATTGCAGGAGTTGGCGAAGGTGCACGACTGACCATAGTTTGTGGGCATGGCAGGGGCAGCAGCGCTGCAAACGGTACCAGTGCCGCCACACTGATAGACGCCATAGTTGGTCTGGTTGCAGGCATTAGTTGCCGCGCACGCCTGTCCGTAGTTTGCCGAGTCGTGCAAGTTAGAGGGGCACGATGCGGGGACGCTGCGTCCTGTCGCTTCTCCGAGCGGAGAGAGGCTGTAGAATCCGAGCTCTTTCGACGTCTGTACCTGTGCGTGTCCCAGAAAGCCGACAAAGCCTACCACTGCCGTCATGATAAGAGGGATAATTAAATGCCGGCTAGCGAGTGCATGAGAAGACATATGTGCACCCATTCTATAGCCCTCAGACAACACCACCAAGACGATGTCCACACCTACAGCGTCTTGGCAAGGTTGGTTACAATCGATTCTTTCATCGAATCGAAACCTTCGCCATAGATACGAGGATCATTGCCAGGGTATGCACGGCCCCAATCGCTTGGTCCAAGCGCTGCGAGACTCTCAAGGGCCTGCGAGAACGCTGCGCGTGCCCGCGTCTTGTCTTCGAGGCCAAGCTCGGCCACACCGAGTGAATTAAGGAGCCATGGGTTCCTGGCAGCATACCCAAGGCCTATCTCTGCGGTCAGCTTCGCCGAGGCAAAGTCGCCAGACGAAAAGTATACCCACGAGAGGTCGTTGTATCCGGCCCAGTTTATCGGATCCGACTCGATAAACTTGCCGAATGCTGCTGCGGATGACTCGTAATTTCCCATATAGCCCAAGATGAGTCCTTTCATATAGTGTGTCTTCCCAAAGGAAGGGTTGAGCTGTTGTTCGGCTTCTATCTCGGACAACGCGCGAGGGAAGTTGCCCTCGAGAAAATAGATGCGTCCGAGCTGGTAGTGATTGTGCAGTTTGGTCGGATTGATGCTGACGGATCGTTCGTAAAACCGTTTGGCCAAAGCTATGTCGTAGTGATCGTGCGAGAAATACAACTCGCCCAAATCCGAGAACAGCGCTGCATCTTCGGTATTGAG
>CAZYLZ010000022.1:0-16860 GCA_964648335.1 uncultured Candidatus Saccharibacteria bacterium
GCGTGCTCGAGGTACTGAAGCTCATTAAGAGCAAGAAGCCAGGGCTTTTGTTCGAAGAGCACGAGATTGTGCTCGCATAGCGCAACGATGACTCATAGGAATCTCGGATACGGGAAGGAGTACGCTAATTTCAGAGAATTTAACGGACACCGGTACTCCCAAAACCATCAGCTCCTCGCTCGCTCTGGGATACTTCTTGCACCTCGACAATCTCGGGACGTTCTACCTTTTGTATCAAAAGCTGCGCGACACGGTCCCCTTTTGCAAACACGACCGGCTGATCGGATGCGTTGTGGAGAATCGCCTTGTATTCGCCGCGATAGCCCGCGTCGATGACGCCACCCAAGACCGCGATGCCGTTTTTTACGGCAAGCCCGCTGCGCCCCCACATAAGGGCGACATAGCCGTCGTCCAACTCGAACGAGAGCCCTGTTGCGACGGCTTTTCGTTCGCCCGGCGCGAGCGTCACGTTCTCGTATGTTGCAAGATCGAGCCCCGCATCCCCTGCTTTGGCATATGCCGGTAAGACAGCGTCGGGATGGAGGCGTTTTATCTTGAGTATCATGCGCACATACTACCAGTCGCATCTCCGCAAAAAAAGCACCTGCCGAAAGGCAGGTGCTTGAGGTCATTTCTTCTCGATTCCCTGCATCGCACGATGCATGGCGCCGATCGGGTGATACTGATTGCGCTTGATCCAGTCTTCGAGAAACAGCGACGAGTATTTCTTTACATCGACACCGAGGCTTTCAAGGTATTCCGTGACAAACTCCTCGCGACCATATTCCCAGAGGTAGTAGACCGTTTTGATTCCCTTGTTGACGATCTGCTTGGCACACGAATTGCACGGATGAAGCGTGACCATCATAGCAAGATCCGTGAGTCCGTTGGTGCCTGCCGAGAGGTTGCCGATCGCGTTAAGCTCGGCGTGCGAGCCACGACAGAGACCTGCACCCTCTTTGAGCTTCCCGTCTACGACACGAGCACAGCCGGCTTCGCGAGGATTTACGTCGCCGCGTGCAGCGCCGTTATAGCCAGACGAGAGCACGAGGTCTTTGTGGTAGATGAGAGCGCCGACCTCGTACCACATGCATGTCGAGCGCTTCGATATGATCACCGCTTGTTGAGCGATGATGTCGAGCATCGACGGACGCCGGTAGTCGGGCTGAAGCTTTTCGGGGAACATGCGCATAAGAACTGCCGGATCGGTCTTGGGGACCCATTCGAGCAGCGGTTTTGTCTTTGCCATTGTGGCCTCCTGTTCTGACTACCCTAGTGATACCGCGCTCGGGCATCTTCCCGCAAGGTCAAAATAGTTTGATTTGCTAACGCGTGCCCCTGCGCGTACAGTAGCCCGCGGACCAGCACGGAGAAAAACGATGGAAATAAGCATTATCGCCGCTGTCGCCGAAAACGGCGTCATCGGTAAACACGGAAGACTCCCCTGGAGAATGCCGAGCGACCTCAAGCATTTCAAGGAACTCACGATGGGTCACGGCCTCGTCATGGGCTGGAAGACCTGGAAGGATGTCTCGGCCAGAACCGGCCTGCCTTTGCCGGGACGCAGGCACTACATTGTGACCGAGCATCACTTGCACTGCGAAGTCCCCGCCGCATGTGTGACACGCCCGACGATCGAACAGGCGATTGACCAGGCGCTCACCTGGGTCGAGAAGCTCTTCATCATCGGCGGTTCGCGTGTCTTCGCAGATGGGCAGAAATATGCGTCAACGATGCATATCACTCGTATCCACGCGAACGTGGATGGAGATACCAGCTTCCCTCCCATCGATGAGACTCAGTGGATGTGCGTAGCTCGCACCGCGATCGTTCAATCCGCCAGCGACGAATACCCCGCGTCCCACGAAGAGTGGCGACGCCTATGAAAATCACCCCGCAGTAGCGATACTGCGGGGTGTCGTTTTTATCAGACTGCGATTGGGGCCTTAATCGCAGGATGAGGATCGTAGCCTTCGAGCGTGATGTCCTCAAACCGGAACCCAAAGATATCGTTCACAGCCGGATTCAGCGTAACCATAGGCAATGCCTTTGGTTGGCGCGAAAGCTGCAAGCGAGCTTGGTCGAGATGGTTCTGATACAGATGCATCGAACCGAACGTATGCACGAACTCTCCTACCTTCAGTCCGCACACCTGCGCAATCATTATTGTAAGGAGCGCGTAGCTCGCGATGTTGAATGGCACTCCTAGGAACAAGTCAGCGCTTCGCTGGTACATCTGGCACGAGAGCCGCCCGTCAGTCACATCGAACTGAAACAGACAATGACACGGCGGAAGCCCTGCCTTTGCCATCTCATCAATCTCCGCGGGATTCCACGCTGACACGATGTGCCGGCGTGATTCCGGACTCTTCTTGATCGACTCGACAACAACTGCGATCTGATCAATGCCGCCGAGCACCCCATAGACAGGCCAGTGCCTCCACTGATAACCATAGACTGGACCGAGTTCGCCGTGCGCACCAGCGAAAACGACATCAGATTTGATGCGCTCGGCAAAGTCCTTGATACCGTCGATCCATTCTTGCGAAGTTGATTTCGGTACTGGCAACTTCTGCTTCACCAGATATGCCTTGTAGGGCCACTCGTCCCAGATATGCACGTCGTTGTCGACGAGGTACTTGATATTGGTGTCCCCTTTCAAGAACCACAACAACTCGTGCACAATCATGCGAAACGGTACGCGCTTCGTGGTGAGAAGCGGAAAACCGTCAACAAGATTGAACCGCATCTGATAGCCGAAGGTGTCGAGCGTTCCGGTTCCGGTACGATCTCCTTTCTTGTTTCCTTTGGTGAGTACGTGAGAAAGTGCGTCAAGGTACTGGCGCATGGTGTTCCTCCATTAGGCGCTTAGCTCGACGCATGATGCCACGCCACACGCCAGAGAGCTACTCAAGTATCCTTGAGCCCACGAATCTTTATGAACGCAAAATTGTGTCGATCTTCTTAGCTATCTTTATGAAATCCTTCTCTTTCTTGCCGCGGGTGGTCTCGGCAGGCGTGCCAATGCGGATGCCGGACGGATCTAGGGGTCCGCGCTTGTCGTGCGGGACGGTATTCATGTTTACGATGATGCCTGCCTTCTCGAGCCGTTCGCTCGCGTCTTTCCCGCCGATCCCCTTCCCGCCCATCCACGTATCTACCAGGACGAGGTTGCTGTCGCTGCCGTCGGTGATGACATGCCAGCCGAGCCGCTTCATCTCTGCAGCGAGCGCACGCGAATTCTTAACAATCTGCGCGGCATATTTCTTGAACTGAGGAGACATCGCCTCCTTGAATGCAATCGCGGCCGCTGCTATCGCGTTCTCGTGCGGACCGCCCTGGAGCCCCGGGATGATCGCCTTGTCTATCTTTACGTCGAACCCACGCTTGTCCTTGCGCACGAAGATGATGGCAGCGCGGGGGCCGCGCAAGGTTTTGTGCACGGTCGTGGTAACGACGTCTGCATATGGAAACGGCGACGGGTACACCTTGCCTGCCACGAGTCCCGCAACGTGCGACATGTCTGCCATAAGAAGCGAACCGCCAAGATCAGCTATCTCGCGAAATTTCTTCCAGTCTACGGCGCGCGGGTATGCGGTGAATCCGGCGACGATGAGATCGGGCTTGGCATGCACCGCTTCGTTCTTGAGATGTACGTAGTCGACAAGGCCCGTCGTGGCATCCACCTCGAACGCAACCTGCTTCCAAACCTTGCCGGTAAACGACATCGGCTGTGCGTGCGTGAGATGCCCACCGGACGAGAGCTTCATACCCATGATCTTCCCGCCCTGTGGCACCAATGCTGCATACACAGCGAGGTTCGCTGGGGAGCCCGAAAGCGGCTGCACATTTACATGCCAGTCCTTTGCCGAGAGACCGAAGAGCTTGAGCGCGCGCGCAATGGCCACGCTCTCGACCTTGTCGATGATACCGTTGCCCCCGTAATATCGCTTTCCCGGGTAGCCTTCTGAATACTTGTTGGTGAGCTCGGAACCGAGCGCTTCGAGTACGTCCTTCGAGACATAGTTTTCCGACGCAATGAGGTTGATGACGCCTTTCTGGCGCTTTATTTCGGCATCGATCAGCTTTTTTACTTCTTTGTCTTTCATAAAATGCACTCTATCATGCGGCACATGGTTTGCTAGTCGATGCAATTTGAGCTTCCCCTCCTCTTCTTTCTAAGAGGAGGATTGAGGTGGAGTTGGTTGATTCGATTTTACGGACCAACTCCATCCCCCGCCTTCCTCTTATAAAGAGGAAGTGGCTAAGGCAGCATTACGCAAAAGGCACGCAACCGTGATAGGACCAATCCCGCCGGGGGTCGGAGTAAAAAGCGTAGCATCCTCGGCACAGCCAGGATCGATATCGCCCTTAATGACACCCGAGTCCGAGCTGGTGCCGCAATCGATGAGGACGGCCCCGGGCTTCAGCATACCCGGCTGAACGAAATGTGGAACGCCGATGCCCGACACCACGATATCGGCATCGAGGAGCGCCCCCGAAACCGTGATACTTGGACGATCGATAACAGAGTATGCAACATCGAGCGTATCGAAGAGCGCGGCGACCGGAGCTCCGACGAGCCGTCCTGCACCAAGGATGACCGCCTTCTTGTCGGTGACGTCAATTTGTGCGGTCCGCAAGACCTCATGGACAGCTGCGGCGACCGGCGGCACGAGGGTCGTAGTTCCTTTCTTGTACGCCGCAAAGGTGTCCTCGGCCAGAACGTCGATATCGAGATACATCGGAATGTGCCCGAGGACGTGATCGACGTCCATCAACTCCGGCAAGGGCAGCTGCACGATGATACCGGTAATCTCGGGACGCGTCGCTGTCTGTACGATCGTCTTGGTGACATCTTTGGTACGCACGTCTGCCGGAAAGCGGACCTCCTCGATTTCGATACCGACATCGGCTGCGCGGCGCTTCTTGATCGAAACGAACTGCTCAATAGCCGGATGATCTCCGACGATAAACAGCGCGATCTTCGGCTTCCTGGCAAGACCGGCAACAGAATCGCGCACCGTGTCGAAGACCCGGTGCGCTATTCTTTTTCCATCTATGATTTGAGCACTCATGCGAGTGTCGCGCGAGAGCGACGTTACACGATATCGATACCCATCGAACGTGCGGTTCCGGTGAGCGTCTTCATCGCCGCTGCGAGATCGGGCGCGTTCATGTCTTCCATCTTGCGCTTAGCAACCTCTTCGAGCTTGGCTTTCGAGAGCTTTCCTGCTTTTTCAGCAGGGGTCTTGCCCGAGCCTTTCTCGACGCCGGTAGCAGAAAGTATGAGACGCGAAGCAGGCGGCTGCTTCATGATGAAGGTGAACGAGCGATCCTCGTACACAGTCATGAGGACCGGGATGATCTCCCCCATCTTGTCGCGGGTTGCCGAGTTGAACTCGTTGACGAACGTACCGATGTTGACGCCTGCGGGACCGAGCACGGTTCCCACTGGCGGCGCAGCTGTCGCCTTGCCGGCTGGAAGCTGGAGCTTTATCTGACGAGTGATCTTTTTGGCCATAACGGTCGAATGATACTCAATTTCCTATAAAAAGCAATACCCTGCCCCGGCAATCCGCCCTCATCAAGCACAGCTAATATGGAATACAATTTCAGGGAGTAATACATACATTTAAAAGCAGGGAAGGCTATCATGCAAAAATGTTGCGAAAATTATTGCCTAAAATTGGCAGCGCAGCCTCGTTGGCTACCGTTTTTTTCTATGATAGTCTGCGAAAAGCCGAATGCAAGGAGGTAGACCATGGGCTTCAATCAACTTGAATCAGAAATCCGCTACTCAGTGAAAGAGTACGCTGATAAACGAGTAAAAGACATCGCTACAGAAGATCCCAGCGGGCACACCGTGACAAGTGCCAGCATAGAAACATTTGTTAGGACATATCTCTCTGTCATGCAGGACGGAGAACAGCATCTTCTTCCTGTTCCAGGAACTCACACTGTGTCGAGAACAGTTGTTCTGACCAAGGTAAATTGCGATGAGTTTACCTTAAGAGAAGAATCTGACGAGTAATCGTTTCCATCGCCCGGCCACTAACATGTGTCTGGGCGATTTATATGATTAAAAAACACTGCCAGAACCATGGTCCTGGCAGTGTTTTTTAAATTGAATTTATATGCGTTGCACTTGATCTGCATCGAGCTCGACCGGAGTCTCGCGGCCGAACATCGGCACCATGACCTTCACCTTGCCGCGCTCTTCGTCGATCTCGCCCACCTTGCCCTCGAGGTCCTTGAACGGACCGTCGATGATGGTGACCGCGTCATCGATACCGAGGTCGATGGTGTGTTTGATGATGTCGTCAGACATGCGCGAGAGGATCTTGTTTACCTCCTCGGCTCCCAACGGCACTGCCTGGTTAGCGGTTCCTACGAATCCGGTGACCTGCGGCGTGTTACGCACGACGCTCCATGCCTCGTCGGTCGCGATCATGTCTACCATGACGTAGCCCGGAAAGATCTTCTCGCGGGTCTCTACCTTGCGGCCGCCTTTCACCTTGATCTTCTTCTCCGCAGGAACGACCACGTTGAAGATCTGCTCCTTCATGCCGAACGAGTCGATGCGCTGCTTCAGGTTGCGTGCTACCGCGTCCTCGTAGCCAGAGTACGTGTGGATTGCGTACCAGTGGCGCTCGGTACTGTGTGCTTGTTTTGCCATAGATTAAAATTGAAATTTCTGAATGATCATATCGAGCCCCTTTGCGAAGACAGTGTCGAGACCGGCCAGATAGGCAGCGACCGCGACCGAGATACCGACGACGAGACCGGCGTATGCGACCGTCTGTCCCTGAGTAGGCCACGCGACGTGGTTAAGTTCCTGGCGGGTCTCTTTGAGGTACTGTACGAGTGCATTTGCCATACGTATATATCTAAGGCTCCTAAACAAAAACCCCTCGGGGGGTTGATGAGGGGATATTACACCCAAATTAAACAAAAGTCAACAGCCCCGCATTGTTTCCAATACGGGGCTGTAACTATAGGGTTTTGCATTCATCCCCCTCTTTCTAAGCGGATGGTGAAGAAAAACCTAGCGGATTTCGTATGTAACCGAGACGTCGGACGATATCTTGTTCTGCCCCACCGGAATCTCAGGTGCTGGTGCTGATTCGAGCATGGCACCTCCTGCGCGCATATCCATAGCCTTGGTGGCATACATCGGATAGTTGCCGCTCTCGTTGAACGCGACGACACGAACGATCGAGACGCCGAGCTGACGCGCAAGAACCTCAGCCTTGACCTTCGCCGCTTCGATCGCCTTGGCGCGTGCCTGTGATTCGAGCTGGTCCTGATCTGCGACGGTGAAACTGATCCCACTTACGCTCGATGCACCCTTGGTTCCCACACCCGAGAGGATCGCTCCTGCCTTCGTGGTATCGCGCACCTTTACCAAGAACGTTTGCGAGACGGTGTAACCGTCGAGCACCTGCTTTCCTGGAGGACAATATCCCGCCTTGCAAGCGGCGGCCTCATAGCTGTATTTAGGATTTACGCTGTAGTCGGTCGTCTTGATATCTTTCTCTTCAACTCCCTGTGATTTGACATACGCGATGATGTCGTTCCCCTTTTTGGTAGCAGAAGCTTGCGCCGTCTGCACGTCCTTGGCATCCTCGGATACCATTACTGAAAATTCAGCTGTATCAGGAATCGCGAAGACCTCTCCCTGGCCTGTGACCGCGATGGTGTTGGTCGGGTTGATGCCAGCGCCAATATAGCGCATCCCCTGGAGGCCCGAGATCGCCGAAATGAGGCCCCACAGGGCTAGCGCACCGAGTGCGAGCGCGGCTGCTTTTGTAACGATACCAGGAGGAACGACGTGAACTTCGTGCTTTTGGACAGAGTCCATAGTGGTGAGTGATTTAGTTATATAACGGCTTAATCATACACCAGACGGAATCAAGAGCGTTTCATTACACGGATGACTCGTCAGCGCGTCGATGTCGCGACAGTAGTTTCGGTGGTCGCAATCGCGATCGTAAATTGGACGCGGCCCAAGAGCTGGCCCCGAGCGTTCTCGACACTCACCCGCCAAATACCTGCGACAGGATTGAGCTTCTCGGAATATCCCCGGTATCCTCCCGCGCGTCCGCCACGCAACGGAAACGTCACGGTGCCCGACGGTAGCCAACGGCCACCAGCCTGATCGAGACGCTCCCACACATGAGTAATGTTTATGTCGAGCGACGCCGGACTGAACACTGATGAGAACACAAAGACGGGATCACCTGGGAGGAGATATATCGTATGTCGTCCCAAAAGTTTGTCTTGCCATGTTTCGGGCTCGTAGGTTACACGATAGTCCGAACCGACACGTTGAACGTCGTGATAAACCGAAAGTTCCTTGAGGGAAAGAGGTACGGGAGGTATTGAGTTGGTGAAGTACAACGCGTTCACGACCGCAAAAATGAGCGGAACCGACGTAAAGATAATCTTCTGTCCATCTCGGAACCGTGCGGGTGCGATCCTTCGCAACACAGAGAGGAACAGCGTGATCAAAGAGACCGAGATAGCACCGCTCAATATGAAAGTCCAAACCTCGAGCTCGCGCAGGACAAACGGAACGAGCACGATGCAGTACGAGAGGAGCACGAAAAAGAACATGCTGACCTGGAATGCGAACTGGAGATATCGTTTGCGAAAAAATTCGTTGCCGAGGAGAAGTCCAACAATAAGGAGGAGGAACGGCCAGTTTTCAACCCACGCGGCACTTTTGGTGTAGAGAATGGCGAACCCGCTCAACAGTGACCCGGACGAGAACTGGATCACGAACGGTATCCACGGCTCGACGTACTCAGAAAACTCTTTTCCCTCCGTGACGCGCTTCTCGCGGAGGTTCATGAGAAATATACCACCGCCTACTATGCACAAATGGGCCGTAAGGACCGCGTAGCTCACGGCGAGATCAGCATTGGTGAAGATGAAGGTGTCGGCGAGGAAACCGAGGACGAAGCCACCGATGTTTATATGACGCTCATACCGAAGGTACCAAGCGACTGCGTGAGAGAACCAAATTCGGACAGAGTCATTCTGCATGCATTACAGTATGGTCGACGCGGCGAGCGCGGTACCGACGATTCCCATGATCGCGACGCACGCCCAACCGATAGCGGCAGACAACCTGCCATTGGTGAACGTGCCAACCACCGCAACATCATTCGTAAGACGCACAATGAAAAAAAGTATTATCGGGGCAACGATGCCGTTCCCTACTGCCGCATAGATGAGCGCCTTGATTGGATCGAGTCCGAGCACATTGAACAGCACGCCTCCGAAGATAGTGACCGCAATGATGCCATAAAACGCCTTCGCATCGGAATATTTCTTATAGAGCCCTTCTTTCCACCCGAGCGCCTCGGCGATTGCATACGCCGCGGAGCCGGCGAGCACCGGGATAGCAAGAAGTCCCGTCCCAATTATACCGAGCGCAAACAACCATTTAGCGAGCATGCCGTGGGCCAAGGGCTCGAGTGCCTTGGCTGCATCGGCAGCGGTGACGACCTGGATATTATTGGCATACAGAGTCGATGCGCAAGAGATTATGATGAAGAACATAACGATGTTCGAGGCGAACATGCCGGTCCATATGTCAACACGCATGTCACGGATGTCCCCTGGAGTCGGGAGCCCCTTCATTGCGGGAAGCTTGTCGAGGAGAATCTCCTCTTCTACCTCTTGCGAGGACTGCCAAAAAAAGAGATAGGGCGAGATAGTCGTTCCGAGGATGGCGCAGACAATGAGGAGTTCGTCACGAGAAAATGTGAGGGTCGGTACGAGCGCATGCCGGAGTACCGCCATCCAATCCATGTTCACTAAAAAGCCGACGACGATGTACGAAAACAAAGCAATGACCGAGAACTTGAGGTACTCAGAATATACCTTGTAGCTTGTGAAGACCTCGAGCAAAATAATTACGACCGCGAGTATTATGACGACAAACATCGCTGGCACGTCAGCCAATAATTTGACTGCTTCTGCCATGGCGCCGAGATCCGCTCCAATGTTTATTACATTGACTACACACAAGAGCGCCACGGCGCCATAGAGCACCCAGGGCGGATAGCGAAGCTTGATGTTCTCGGCAAGGCCGCGACCAGTGACCATGCCGAGGCGCGCGCACATCTCTTGCACCACGCCCATGAATGGGAACGTAAAGAGTGCCAGCCACGCGAATTGAAACCCGTACTGCGCGCCGGTCTGCGTATACGTAGCGATACCTGAAGGATCGTCGTCAGCGGCGCCCGTGACGAGACCCGGGCCTAGGCTGCGCCAGTATCTCGAGACTCGTGCCCGTACGTTCATATCGAAAGTATAGCAAGGCTCTACATCTACCGACTGAGTGTTTTCTCGATAGTCTCGACCAGCGATTGAATTGAGACCGGCTTTACCAGATGTGCATCAAATCCAGCCTGGCGGCTCCTTTGGAGATCGTCCTCTTGTCCGTATCCGGTAAGCGCGACAAGTGCCGTGTCGCGGAATTTCTTCTGGAACCTGATCGCGCGCGCCAAGCCGTATCCGTCGAGCTCAGGCATGCCGATGTCGAGAAGCATCGCCTTCGGTTCGATCGTTTCAAGGAGCTCGAGGGCCGACTTCCCCGAATACGCTACTGTGACGTCGTACCCGATCTTGCCGAGCAATTTTGCGAGAGCATTCGCTGCAGCCTCATTGTCGTCTACTATCAGAATAGGTGTGCGTGTTTCCATGGGCAATAACGGTGGTGGATTCTCAGGAACGCTCAATTCCTGAGAAGATACCGGCGACAGCGGTAGTCTCACAGTAAACGTGCTACCTTTTCCGATTCCCGCACTCTCCACAGAGACTGTGCCGCCGTGCAGGTCGACTAGTTCCTTCACGAGATGCAGACCAACCCCTACGCCGCTTCTGAGAGACGTCTCGGCACTTACAACTTGCGAGAACGGTTCGAAGATGGATTTCATATGCGCGGCGATGATGCCTACTCCCGTATCTTCTATCGATATAGCGACACTATCTCCTTCTTTCTTGAGATCAATCGTTATGAGGCCGCCAGGCTCTGTGTACTTGGCCGCGTTATTGAGCAGATTGACGAGCACCTGCTCGGTTCGGACTGGATCGATCGAGGCGATAAGCGGATCGGGATACGTCTCGTGAACTAATCGATGAGACCGCGCCTGTATGAGCGGCATAGCTGTCTCGATGGCATGCGCAACGACGACACGGATGTCGACCGTCTTTTTTGCAAGCGCGACCTTCTTGCGCGATATGCGTGCGAGGTCGAGCAGATCGTCGAGTAGGACCTTCATGGTGGTCACTTGGCGCTCTATCAACGCCACATGTTCATCCAACCGTTCGGTCTCGCCGATCTTCATGAGCTCGATAGTGCTCACAATTGGCGCGAGCGGATTGCGCAGCTCATGGGCCAGCACGGCGAGAAAGTCGGTCTTCGCTGTATCGGACTGCTGTATCGTCTGGATAGCCGCTTCGAGCTCGGCCTGCTGCTGTTCTACGACGCGCTCGGCGAGCCGGCGTTCGGTGACATCGATAGTGACGCCGATAACCTTGTCTATGACACCCCACCTTCCGACCACTGGCTTTGCTATCGAGTGCAGGTACCGTATCTGGTTATCGGGCCGGACGATGCGGTATGAAATGTCGATAGGCTCAAACCGTTCGAGCGCGGCGTCCATCGCTTCTATCACGAGAGCTTTGTCTTCGGGATGCGCATGTGCAGCGAATGCGCTTTTTATGCGAGGTCCTCGCTCGGCATCGTGCCCGAGGATGCGATTGAACTCCTCGGACCACAGGAGTGTGCGCGTAGAGAGATCGTATTCCCAGCTGCCGGTGTTGGCGAGCGATTGCGCCTCGACGAGGGTCGCATTGAGACCCAGTACTCGACCCTCAGCTTCGGTGCGTGCCGAGACAACTGTCGCGATGAGAAGTACGATGACAGCCATGACGATCTCAAAGAACAACAGGAAGTAGATTTGCTGGATCATCGGCTGTGTCGCGCTCGCGAATGGTCCTACGCCATGGATGGTGGCATACAAGGCTATACCCGCCGATAGTAAGGTTGCGAACGCCGTGAATCGCCTACCGAAACGGATTGCCGCCCATATGTGCGGAAGGAATATCAGAGACGCCAACGGGCCTCGGCGCAGCATTGGATGGAGAGAATCGATGAACACGAATGCCATCGCCATGGCAAAAAGGACAAAAAAGGCCATAAGTTCGGCGATGGTCCATGACCTTCGTTCTCTGCCTGGGAAGACGTCTTCGCGTCCGAGCCACACCAATAGGAACGGAGCCACGATCACCACACCTGCCATGTCTCCCACCCACCACGCAAGCCATGTCACGCCGAACGATGGAGGTAGGATGACGGAAGTGACGACGAGTGCAGTAACTCCGACAGTTGCAGCAACCATCGTGGGAAGCATCGCACCGAAGATGACGAATCCGAAGACGTCACTCAGCTTGACGAAGCGTCGGTCAAACCGGACGATGGCATGCAAGAAATAAGCAGCAAGAAGGGCTTCGGAGGTGTTTCCAATAGCTATCAGACCCGAGGCCGTGAATCCTCCCCCGTTGGAAACATTGGCTACAAAAGCGGCTAAGAATACTGCCGGAACGAACCGCTTCGAAAAGACAGCCGATGCGATCGCAATCCCCGAGGGAACCCACACGAGGGTCGCGAACCCTCCGACGGCGCCTATCGAGAAGCCGAGACGCGCAGTGAGCACGTACGTAGCGAATATAATTGCGAGCACGAGATAGTCGGATGCCGAATAGGCATTACGCCACGTCGACCAATCGAACAATCGTACTCGCCGTAAAACGTTCATGGGTGCCATAGGTCAGATGTATCGACAGAAAGAAGTTCGCGGTTGCATATTCAGTACACATCGCCTGTGGTCAATCAAGGCACGGTATCGCATATGTATGAAGAAATGATGATGTTACCTCGGCGATGAAGCTTTTTTCGACCTTGTCGTCGCCGTCGTAACCGCCTTTGCAATATCGGCATCCCGCCCCGACTCGCCGACTCCCTTCAGAAATTCCCACACGGCTTCAGCATCGGGAAGCGCACGATGGCGAGAGCGCATCTCGATCGAGAAGCGGTCGATGATCGAATCGAGGCTATGACTGCGCATCTGCGGGTACAGAGCCCGCGAAAGCTTGACTGTGCAGATCGTGACAGGATCATACGAAAGGCCGGATCGCCAGAGCTCGGACACGATGAATCCTCTATCGAAGGCCGCATTATGGGCCACGAATGTCGCGCCATCGAGGAGTGCATGCACCTTCTTTGAGACGGCACTGAACTTCGGCGCGCGAGCCACGTGATTGTCGTAGATGCCATGTACCCGACTCACTACGTATGGGATCGGAATACCTGGGTTGATCAAAGTCTCGAAGCGCTCTACTACCTCTCCGTCTTCGACACGAATGATCCCAATATCGACCAAGCGGGCGTAGGGAGGACGCATGCCGGTAGTCTCGGTGTCAACAATGCACATAACTTTCGGGAGAGCATCCATGCGCTGATAGTACCCATTTACCGGCCAGGTGACCAGGCTGCAGCAGAGGCATTGCAAATGAAATTCGGCATGCGATAGTGCCTCGAGCAACCTCCGGAGGATCCAGATGCAAGACATTGTTGTAGCACTAAAGAGAGGCAAGACCCTTGCAAGCATCGGCTGCATACAAGGCGCGACTCTCGCCATGCACCTGCAAGCACTAGTAGATTGTAAGATCGTAGATGTGCCCCCAGGAGGACGTAGCGTCACAATCTCGATTCATGACCAGGATATCGCCAGATTGCGCGACATCCTGCAGGTAAACTGCTTTATTTTTGATCGCGCGATGGGAAGAAGCACAATCTGAGATCATCACGACAAACCACTGACACACTCGTCAGTGGTTATTTTTTATGGCGACTACTGGGAATCTGCGAGAGCTCGTTCGCCGCAGTCGCATTCGATTCTGGGTGAATCGCCTACAACTCGAGACCTGCCGTCGCAGACCTCGGTCGCACGCCCGTCTCGCAGCTTTCGATTCGGGTGAATCGGTCACGAGTCACTAAGTATTTTGCTCCAGGCATTCGCAAAATACTTAGTGCTCTCGACCCCGCCTCCCAAACAGTGCCTTTGCACTGTTTGGTCCGGCGTTCGATTCCCTGTAGTCGCCACGTAAAAACACCCTAGCGGGTGTTTTTACTTCTTGGGCGACTACAGGGAATCGAACCCTGATCGAGAGCTCCACAAGCTCCAGTGTTAACCGTTACACCATAGTCGCCATACGTGCTTTTCCTAACCAGGCCAAGCGCACCTGTTATACCACAGAAAACCGAAAGAAAAAACCGCCCTTAGTCTCGATAGTTTGGTGCTGTCTCGGCGACACCCGCTTCTTCGTTGGCAAATCGCGCAAGCGCGAACAAAAACGATGAGAGCCGATTCATATAGGCACGGGTAAACTCCCCTATCTCGCGAACGCCTGACTCGTGTACAGTCACAACTCGGCGTTCCGCTCGGCGCGCGATGGTTCGAGCGATATCGAACCGTGCAGAGAGTTCGGTTCCGCCAGCGACCGAGAATGTGGTGATCGGCGGAAGCTTTGACTGTATGAAGTGGATAGCAATCGAGATGTCGCGGACGCTCCACTCATGGATTGTCTTAGGAGCGCCAGCGAGCTCTGCCTGTATGGTAAAGAGGTGGTCCTGGACCTCGTGTACCATGTCGCGAGCTGGACGACCCGCAACTACCAACTCGGAAGTACAGAGCACCTTGCACCAACCGATCACCGAGTTGAGCTCGTCGAGCGTCCCGAGAGCCTCGAACATTGGATCGCCTTTTGATACACGCTCTCCAGCCTTGCTGTCGAACAATTTAGTAGTGCCTTGGTCCCCACGACCTGTATAGAGTGACATGGGCGCACCCTACAATAGACACAGTAGCTTTACAAGGCTCCCCTCCATTCTGCCGCGAGACGGTATAGTTAGAGCGAAACGTACGAGATGCGCTACTATCATCACATACTCACCAACATGCCTAAGGACGCATCGGTCCTGGAGCGCATTCTCGTAAACGTCATGTTCTTCGTGACAATCACCCGGGTCATTCCACGATCTCCGCATCTTACGCAGGCAGATCGAACAGCTTCCGAGAGTCTCCTGCGGCCAGGCGATATCGTCTTAGTCGGCGCACATCGTCGCCTTTTTGGCCTCCTCGTTCTGCGTGGCATAGCGACGCACGCCCTCATCTGCATAGCACCCGGTGAACTGGTGCATGCTGCAGCCGATGGAGTCGAGAAAATTCGCTACGCACAGCTTTTTGACGAATACGACACGCTTGTCATGTGTCGTCCCCGTGGAATCAGTGATGAACAGAATGAGCTCGTTCTACGATATGTCGACCAGATGATCGGCAAGCCGTTCGATTTTTTCTTTGCCCGCGGCGAGCGCTCGTTCTTCTGTACCGAGCTTATCGAAAGCGCCTTCGAAGCGGCGCGATACGAACTTAGGTTTACTCATCACACGAAAAGATACCTGCTGCCCCACGCCCATGAGCCGAAGGACTACCTGACAGCGGACGTCGACATCGTATTTACGTCGCATAACCTTTTGCAGAAAGACGGTAATGTCGTATGTAACGTTAAGGGAGGATGTTGAGGTCGCACGACATCGCTACGCCTCGCACATACGCAAAAAAGACTGGCTCAAGCCAGTCTTTTTTGTCTTAGTGCGCAGGAGAGGACTCGAACCTCCAATCCCTTGCGGGAGCTACCACCTCAAGGTAGTGCGTCTACCAATTTCGCCACCTGCGCATGCTTTGCTTTTTCTTCGCCGGTGCCAAAGACCACCTGCGTAAGCCACGCTATTCTCTGTCATTTTTGACATAATTGCAAATCCGGCGTTCCTGTCGTAGCCTCTAAGAAGAGCAACAAGGAGTAACCTCATGCACCGGAAAAGCGCGACAATCGAGCTTGAAGATGTCTGGACGACTATCGCAAAGACAGTGGCAGCGCTGTGGCCCCTGCAACACCCCGAAGTACCGCTTACTAGGCGTGCTTACCGACAGACCATCCTGATCGCCCAAGACCTAGTTCGAGAGCGGACAGAACGCGAGGCGTTCGCTTCCCCCGATATCATATGGGAACGACTCAAAGACCCAGTACTCGGCTCGTACGAATACGCCGACGGATCGCTTGCATTCAGCACCCGGAGAGACCGCGCTGAAGAGATGCGGCGCAAGCATGCGGCGCTCTCATCAGCGATTGCACGAAGTATCGACCGGGCTCAGGCCCTGTCCTAAACACGAAAAGCCGGCACAGAAGTGCCGGCTTTTTCATATAAAACGCGAAGTTACTCGGTTGGCTGCGGCACGACCTCGGGGGTCGACTCTGCCGTTGCAGCCTCAGCAGCAACAGAAGCCTCGACCGCTGCAGCATGAGACTTCTCCGGCTGGGTGACGATGCGCATCTTGCGCAAGGTGCGGCGGATTTCGCGCGCAGCCTTGTCGCGTACGTTGTAAAGCTTTGCGCGTCGTACGGTCGCCTTGCGAAGGACTTCTACTTTGTCGATCATCGGACTATAGAGCGGGAACGTCTTTTCCATCCCAACGCCGCTTGCAACTTTGCGAACGGTAAAGGTACCGCCAGCCTCGGTGCCGTGCTTGACAGCGATAACGAGACCTTCGTAGGCCTGGAGACGAAATTTCTCGCCTTCTTTGATCTTCTGGAATACACGGATGGTATCCCCTGCCTCGAGGCGGAGATTCTTGCGCTCTTCCATGTTGACCGGGGTTGTGATTACTGTGTTAGCCATGTGGGCCGTACTGTATCACGGACTCTTGTGCGAAGCAAATGGTT
>CAZYLZ010000023.1:0-14777 GCA_964648335.1 uncultured Candidatus Saccharibacteria bacterium
ATCTTGTTGACACGCTGCTTGGTCGCGATAAGGTACGACGAGAATAAAGGAGGTGAGTGATGGCCTGGATACAACAACAGCGAACGTACATCAAAAGCCCCGGAAACTATCGGTCTGCATTTCAGTGGTCTCTAAGTGCCGGAGCGATAAGCGGATGTCTCATGGCAATCGAAATGCTCGGGACGCAAGGAACAGAGTTAGGGACGAGTATTCTGCGTGTCACGTGGGTCTTGTGCGTCGTGGGCGCTGTAGTGTTCGTTAACCGCTCTACCTTCGTTGTGGTCGAACGACTCAAACGAATCGCACTTTGCTTTGTGACGATCGTGATAGTAAAAGTCGCCGTGGCCGCTACCATTGTCGCCTTGTCGATGTAGTGCCAAAAACCGCGCCCGAATGGCGCGGTTTTCTTTGTGGTCTGGATTGGATTGATTATCGGGCACCCGGTAGTGAAATTTCTGCTACCGGATGCTGCACAGGACGTGCCAGCCGAAATTCTACTACCGGGCGTACTCGATGACTCGGGATTCGCGTATGACGTTGACCTTGATCTCGCCTGGGTATTGCATCTCTTTCTCTATCTGCTCTGCGATTGACTTGGCGAGTTCTCGTGCCTCGAAGTCGCTGATTGCCTCTGGCTTTACGAAAACTCGTACTTCGCGGCCCGCCTGAATCGCATATACCTTGTCGACGCCTGGCTTCGACTTGGCGATACCTTCGAGCTCCTCGAGGCGCTTTATATAATTTTCTACCGTATCGCGGCGCGCTCCTGGCCTGCCGCCCGAAATCGCATCGGCAACCTGAACAATCATGCTTTCGGGGGTCTCGTACGGGTACTCTTCGTGGTGCGCCTGCATTGCCTTCACGACGTCCTCGGATATGCCGAATTTCTGCAAGATGCGACGTCCGATCTCGACGTGGGTGCCGGTCACCTCGTGATCAACAGCCTTGCCAATATCGTGGAAGAGCGCTCCTGCGCGCGCCACAGCGACGTTAGCGCCTAATTCCTCTGCCATGATTCCGGCCAAATGCGACATCTCGACCGAGTGGTTGAGCACGTTCTGGCCGTAGCTCGTGCGGAAGTAGAGGCGGCCCAAAATCATGATAAGGCGCGGATCCACGTTCGAGACACGTGCCTCGTATGCTGCCTCTTCTCCTTTCTTCTTCATAATGACGGTGATCTCCTCTTTTGCCTTCTCGACGACCTCTTCGATGCGAGCCGGCTGGATGCGCCCGTCGAGAATGAGGTTCTCAAGCGCGACCCGTGCGATTTGGCGGCGAACCGGATCGAAGGACGAGAGCGTAATTGTGCCAGGGGTGTCGTCCACGATGACTTCGACGCCGGTCGCACGCTCGAACGCCTTGATATTACGACCCTCCTTTCCTATGATCTTGCCCTTGATGTCGTCGTTCGGGAGGGTGACGGTGGTCGAGAGGACATCGTGGGGTACAGAGTTTCCGATTCTGTGCACGGCGGTGGTGATGATGTCTTTGGCTTTGCGGTCGATCTTGTCGTTGTTCGACATCTCGAGCTTGTGCATGCGGGCCTCGAGGTCGGCAGCATACTGCTTTTCGGCCTTCTTCATAATCTCCTCTCGGGCTTCTTCGACGCCGAGCCCTGCTACTTTCGAGAGCTTCTCTTCCTGCTCCTTGACCATGAGATCGACGCGGTCGCGCAATTGCTTGACGCCCTCGATCTTGGTCTTAAGCTCCTCCTGCTCTTTATCTACGTCGGCCTGGCGCTTATCCAAAAGCTCCTCGCGGCGCACCATGCGCTCCGAGGTCTGCTTGAGCTCCTGCTCTTTTTCTTTATGCTCTTTTACCAGTCTTTCTGCCTCTTCTGCGCCCTTTTTCTTGCCCTCGTTGATGATTTTGGTAGCTTCTTCTTGTGCCTCGAGGAACTTAGATTTGATCTGGAGTTCCATCGAACCTCGTTGGCCCATGGTGATGATCCAGCGTAGAAAATACCCGAAACCGGTCCCTGCGAGTCCCGCGACCGCAAGGAGGATGAATGCTGTTGTTAATGACATATGCGAAGCGGCCACCCCCTTCGCGATACCAATGAATACGGTGTTATGCGTCCAGAATACTGTCGAGGATAAGCTCGCGCGCTTTGTGGAAGTTTTGTGCCGAATCGGCGAGGTTTATAGCCATAGTCATGAATACTGCGAAACAGAATAGCCGAATGAATGATTTGTTAATTCGGTATGAAAAGAGTATAGCACCCTGCTTTCAAAAGACTAGCCAGACAAGCGTCGTCAGGCTCAGGAGGGGGAGGTAAGGAGCTTGAGGAGGCCGTTAAAGTACCGCTCTGCCTGCTCGACTTCGGTAGGACTCTCGGGTGGTTTGCCTCCAAGTTGATCGTACTGAAAGTAGACCGTACCGTGGCGAGTGGTGTGTCGTCCGCTACTCTCGGCCATGATGAGGGTACCGTTAGTGGGTAAATCTTCTTGAGACGCTGTCATGAACGATACCTCTATCTTTGGGGCGTCGTCTGCATCCATGACGATGGTATACATCATGAGGGATTTCGTTCCCCGGAGCTCGAACGGTATATCCTCGGGCAATTCGTCGCCTGTCGCTTCCCATATCTCAACTTTTACCTTTTTTTCGGCAATCGTACCGAAATCGCGCTCGATAATCTTGGTTTTTGTATGTCGCTGATCACCGTATTCCTCGGCGATAGGCGCCATTCGCAGCTGTCCTTGCAATTCTTCGATCATCCGCAGTCGTTCGGCAGGTGAGACTGGTGCGTCATCGTAAAATGTGTCTAACGGCGAACTCGGATTCTCGGCTTTTTCGGGCCGTGATGCTATTGCGGGCCTGCCCGTAATAGCAGCAAAGGCGCCAGAAGCGGCGCCTTTGAGCAAGTTCCTTCGGTTTATGCCTTCGTTTCCGAGGTTTTCTGCCATGCTATTTAACGATACTGTCAACGATTCCGTACTTAACTGCCTCTTCGGCTGTCATAAAGTAGTCGCGGTCGACGTCGTCTTCGATCTTCTTTACCGTCTGCCCGGTATTTGCTGCCAAAATCTTGTTAAGACGCTCGCGGGTCTTGAGGATCTGCTTAGCGGTAATCTCGATGTCCGACGCCATGCCCTCGGCACCGCCCGACGGCTGATGGATCATGACCTCGGCGTTAGGAAGAACGAAGCGCTTGCCTTTTTTGCCTCCCGAAAGGAGCACTGCTCCCATCGAAGCGGCCATTCCTACACAATAAGTAGCAACGTCGGCTTTGATCGAGTTCATGGTGTCTAAGATGGCCAAGCCGGCATGGACATGACCTCCAGGGCTGTTTATGTAGAACGATATGTCTTTCTTTGGGTCTTCGGAGTCGAGGAAGAGAAGCTGTGCGACCACGAGGTTGGCCACAGTGTCGTCGATGCCGCCGCCCAAGAAGATGATGCGCTCTTTAAGAAGTCGCGAGTAAATGTCGTATGAGCGCTCGCCCATGCTGGTTTTTTCGATGACCATCGGTACTAGCATCGAGGAACGTGGGGTGTGTTTGTTGTCCATATGGATGGAGTTTACCAGGTCCCCCAGTCACCGCAAATAAAAATCCCCCGGCACTAGGACGGGGGATTGGGTTTTGTGGGGTCTTACGACAAGAGAATGCTATGAGTAGTGGGCTTTGTACGCTGCCCACAGCTTGTCGTGACCCAAGACAAAGCGGGGCAGGCGGTCCGCAATCTCACTCTCGGTGAAGAGGTGCACGCGGGTCTTGCCCTGCTCGGCCTTTGCGGTACCTGTCGCCGTTCCGTAGAAGAGCGTCGTCACGTACCAACCACGAGGATCGCGGTCGTGATCGGCAAATGCGCCAATCACGCCCTGAATCGCCACCGAAAGCCCTGTTTCTTCTGGATACTCGCGCACGATGGTTTCCGAGAGGATCTCGTTCGGGTCTTGCTTGCCTCCTGGAAACGCGAATCCTTTCGGTTCGGTCAATCGCTCGATCACCACGAAGCGGTCCTTTACACGGGCGATACAATCGGCCGTGTAGATTGGTTGCTTGGTCATGTATCCTCGCTTTCGTACACAGCGAGCGATTGAACGGGGATGTCCCCGCCCAACCGAGCCTTGCCGCCGAGCGATGCGAGCTCGATTACAAAGGCAAAGCCTACGACGCGAGCTCCGAGCTTTTCGACGAGGTCGCGTGCAGCCGATGCGGTGCCGCCGGTTGCCAAGAGATCATCGACAATTAGTACGCGATCGCCCTTTTTGAGGGCATCGACATGCATCTCGGCCACGGCAGTGCCGTATTCGAGCGCGTATTCGACCTCGATGGTCTCGTGCGGCAGCTTTCCTTTCTTGCGCACCGGCACGAAGGGAAGGACCATCTCGAAGGCAAGTGCGCCTCCAAAGATAAAACCCCGCGCATCAAGTCCGACGATAACGTCGATCTTGCGGTTCCATTCGTCTGCGATCTCGAGCACGACATCACGCAGGGCATGTGGTTCTTGCAAGAGCGGCGTGATATCCCGGAACATGATCCCTTTCTTGGGATAGTCTGGAACGTTACGGATGTGCTTCTTGATAGACATGCAGTTCTCCTGTTGTTACGAGAGCTTGCTTATGCTTCCGCCCACGAGCGATGCCTCGTAGATAGCTTCGGAAAGCAGGTCGGCCAAAGGCAATATCGTGAGCCACGGATTTGCAGCGGCAAATGCCTTGGAACGCGGGATCGAGTCAGTGCAAATGATAGGGATACCCGCCTTTGCAAACGATTCGACGGCGTTACCACTAAATATCCCGTGAGTTGCGCAGATGAGAGCGTCTCGAAGGCCTTGCTGCTTGAGTTCGGCGACGATGCCACGCATTGTGCCGCCAGTGTCGATCATGTCGTCGATGATTATCCCGATCTTCCCGTCAATAGAGCTGCCGGTAAGCGACAGTACTTCGGGAGAGCTAGGGTTCTCATCGGTACGCTGCTTTTCGCCGATGGCGATTGGCAGATCTCCAAGACTCTTGGCGAACCGGCGAGCACGGACCGCGCCGCCCAGGTCGGGCGATATCACGACGAAGTCACCGAGGTCGTTCTTGAACCGAGCCTTGATGTGTTCGGCGAAGTATCGGGCGTAGGGGAGGTTGTCCACAGGGATGTTGTAGAACCCCTGCTGTTGGTCGGTATGCATCTCCATCGTGATGATGCGCTCGACGATGCCGGTCGCCTTGATCATGTTAGCGACGAGTGTTGCCGAGATTGGGCGGCGCGGCTTGTCTTTGCGATCCTGTCGTTGGTACGACATGAACGGGGTCACGAGGCTCACGCCCGCAGCCGATGCGCGCATCATGGCGTCACAGGACAGAAGCATCATCATAAGTGCTTCGTTCGGTGACGGATGTTGTAAGGGATGCAAGAAGAACACATGCTGCCTGCGGATGGTCTCGGGCAGGATTGGTAGCACTTCGCCACTCGAGAACGTCTTGAAGGCGAGTTTGTGGTGGGGAAAATGCATTCTTTTGCTGGCGAGCTTCGTGAGAATGGCCTCTGCCATCTCATGCATTCCAGGTGACGACACGAGGACGAACGGGCTGCCTGCGTGGTATATCGAATTCATAGCTATTCTCCTGTCAAAGTTCAACGCCACGGGTACGGTATCACAAGAGAGAATTCTTGCATGGGTCGTGGCAAAAGTGTATCTTTTGGAGTACAATTTAAAACTTATGCAACTTGCGACTGTCTTTGACCGCTTGGGGATGCCTGCGCACAGCGCAGCCGTGTTCGAGCTTTTGGAAAAGAAGGAGCTTTCGGCGAGTGAGATCGTGCGTATCTGCCGACTGCACCGGCCGGCGGTATACAAGGTGCTCGCAGCGCTTTCCAAGAAGGGGCTCATTAAAAAGACCGGCAGCCGCACCCGACCGCTCTATACCGCGGCAGCCCGCTCTGCCGTAACTGCGTTATTTGCCGCAGACCTCAAATCGCTCGAGCGACTCGAGAATCGGGTTCCGGTTCCGTACGAGACACCCGTGCCGGTTACCTACTACGAGGGGAAGCGCGGCATCGCGGCGGTCTTTGACGATGCCATCATCCATAGCAAGAAGGGTGAAACCTTCTATAGGTACACATCGGAAGTCGAGCTCGACGAGGTAAATCGCTACCTTTCGCCCGACTATCGTAAAAAGCGCGACGCAAAGCGGCTCGAGCGGCTCGTCATAAGCAACCGCGAATCGGGGCAGAAGAAGCGTCCGCGCCTCGAGCGGTTCGTAAAGTATCTGGGCTCGGGCAAGGAGCCGTTTCTGCATAACGCCATCCAACTCGTCTACGGCGACAGGCTCGCGTTCATCGACCTCAATGTCCTGCAGTCGTTCGTCATCGAGAACAAGACCTTGGCCGAGTTTCAAAAGACTATCTTCCGGGCGCTCTATAAGCGTCTTTAGTTCGTGCATACTTGCGCCGATTGCGGCATTTGATATACCGAAGGCAGTCTAGAAACGTACAGAAGGAGATGGCTATGGATACACTCCGTGCTACCGACAAGAACCTCGCGCTCGAGACCTTGCATGCTACCGAGTCGGCCGCTATCGCGGCTGCACGATGGCGCGGGCTCGGCAACAAGCGTGCAGCAGACCGGGCAGCTACGATGGCAATGCGCAAAGCGCTCGCGCTTGCAGCCATCCGCGGTACGGTAAAAATCGGCGAGGGCGAAATGGATGAAGCTACCGACGAAGAGATGCTGTGGAACGGCGAGAAAGTAGGGCGGTGGGACGAACGCGATCCGTTTGTCGACATCGCAACCGACCCGCTCGAAGGTACAAACTTGTGTGCCAAGAACGGTCCGGGTGCCATAACGACCTTGGCGTTTGCCGAGGACGGCTGCTTTCTTAACGCGCCCGACATGTACATGCACAAGATTGCCGTCGGCCCTGTCGCTAAGGGAGCTATCAAGCTCTCGATGGGAGTGACATGGAACCTGCATGCAATCGCCGAAGCCAAGAAAGTAAAGACGAGCGATCTGACCGCGGTATTCTTGGAGCGCGATAGGCACAACGCCATGATTGCCGAAGCTCGAGTGCTCGGTACGCATGTGCAGCTCATATCCGATGGCGACCTCATGGCCGCCATCGCAACTGCCGATCCCGAAAGCGACATCGACGTATTGTTCGGTATTGGCGGTGCCCCCGAAGGTGTGCTGGCCGCAGCAGCACTTAAGAGTATGGGCGGCGACATGCAAGGCCTCTTGGCTCCCGAAAGTGCCGAGCAGGCTGCGCGCGCAATTGCAAAGACTGGGCGCGGCATCGACCACTTCTACACCATCGACGAGATGGCGCAGGGGCATGTCATGTTCGCGGCCACCGGCGTCACCGACGGCGCGGTCTTCAAAGGTGTCCGCTTTATGCCGGATGGATCGGCGGTGACACACTCGATGGTCACGCGTTCGAAGACCGGATCGATTCGGTGGATCAAGAAACAAGTGCGTGCCGATTACGTCAGCGCGATCTGAGCTAAACAGGGCACCACGGTGCCCTGTTTTTTTGCGCACTCTTGCATATCGTGGTGTATTTGATATACCGGATACAGATAATTCCAAACGAAAGGAGCCGGTTATGGCACCAGTAAAAGCAGAACCCGTTCGGGTTGTCGCACAAAAAGAAGACGAGTCGTTGTGCATGCCAGCATGGATGGAGCCTAAGCTCGCATTTTTGCGAGACACCGAGAGTCGCGATACGTTCTTTGCCCGAATCGCAAAGATGTTTCCGCGTGGCGATATGCGGTACAAGCGCATCGAGCGCGCATACGATATAGCCAAAAACGCGTTTCGCGACAAGTACCGCGATGGCGGCGAGCGGTACTTCGAGCATCTGCGTGCAACGACATTGATCGCGATTGTGCATCTGCGCGTACGCGAGCCGAACGTGATCGTCGCCTTGCTGTTGCACGACATCATCGAGGACATCAAAGACTGGACGTACGAGCGCGTGCACCTCACGTTTAACGAGGATGTCGCAGACTTGGTGTGGTGGGTGAGCTCGGAAAAGTTTCCCGAGCATGCAAACGGCGAAGATCAGGACCGCTCGTACCACCAAAAGCTGGCCGAGGCGCCGCGCCTAGCAATCCTCATCAAGGTCTGCGACCGCCTCCACAATCTGATGTCGATGTGGACGCACGACCCGGCGCGGATTCAGCGCAAGATCAAAGAGACGCGCGATTTTATTCTGCCCTTGGCAGAGAAGCACCAGCTCATGATCCACGAACTCGAAGATACGCTTACGATGCTCGAACATCGATAGGCAACCCAAGGGGCCGCATCCGCGGCCCCTTTTGCTATGCGTTGGTATACTTTATTGATGTTTGAGAAAAAGGCGCCAGAAAAACATCTCATTAAAGGTGCTAAATCAGATCGTGAAAAATATATCGAGATATACAAAGACTTTCCAGATAAAGACGAACTAATTTGTGCCTACAAAGATGCGGGCATAGAAGACCCTGAACATCTCGATCCTTACTCATGGATCAAACTGCGAGGATGTGAAGGGAGAATTGGTGCGTGGGCCTTTATTGCATTCAAGGAACACTATTCTTTTGGGCGCCCAACGTACTCCGGTGATCAGTTTGAGGATGTTCCCATCGAGCTGCCCGACGACACTAGAAAAGAAAAACTGGCAAAGAGTATCCGCGCGCGAATCCTTGGTGATGATGAAGGCGCGCGGGTTAATGGCGTCATAGCACTAGCTGCTCTTATTGGCTCGAATCGCAGTGACTGGAGTGCGATTTCAGATATTTTAGAGGACAACGTTGTAATAACGCCCGATGAACCGTCCTCATACGCCCGAGTTTATGCTGCTGTATATGAAGCAGCCAAAATCATCAAGAAACCTATGGTTTTAGACGGCCTTAGAAATATCCAAAATATCATCGAGCAAAACCCGCAGATGATGCACCCAAGGCACATACTCGATCTTGCTCAGAAATACGAAGGTGACCATCGAATACCGGCGTTTCTTCGAGGCGGAATAATGCACAGCCTTGGTTATGCTTTGCGTTTCTTTGGAGGCACAGATTATGAGCAGGAGATAACGAACCGGTTAGATTTCGATGACCCCGCAAACTTTTCGAAAACTGCAAAATTTTTAGAACTAATTCCCGCCTTCTATAACATTGGTGATGAATACTCTTACAGTGGCGATAACGTGGTAGTGACACGAGTAAGAAACGCACTTGCTGATGCTGTTACAAAGGGTAAGGGGAGCTACCTGCTTAATATGAGGGCGGGTCATATTTTAGAGCAAATGAAAGATGATGAAGAATTTATATCTCCTGGCCGCGATCGGACACCTTTCCTATTGTACGGAGACAGATACGCATGGCATCTGGAAGATGGCGTGCGACTTGCAAAGAAATCAGTAAATACTCAAGTCGTAGACCTTGTGGCGAAGATTACAGAGATTGAATCGAAATTGGTACCACCGCAGTACATGGTTGATGCTGCTCTTGCCCGCGGGGAATCCTATGTTACATGGGATCCTCCAAGAATTCTTATGGATTCCCGTCGGAGTGCTTACCAGGAATTAGCGACGCTTTTTACCGAACCGCTGCGAAACTTGAGCGAAGTAGCAAACCGGGACGAGGATTTAATAACCGATTACGAGTATCTTCTTACAAAGCCGGTGCGCGATGAGATCAAGAATAAGCTTGGCGCAGACATAAGCAAGCTTAAATCCGTAGAGGAGCAGATATATTTCTTGGATTTCGCACGTCGTGTAGGTGTGACTGAGGTGGGTGAATTGAAAGAATTTAATGCATCGTTTGGGCTGACCGGTCTGAGGTCCTTCTTATCCGTTGCTTATGATAGTCAGTCAGCAGAATATATAAAAAAAATAGGTTCTACTTTTCCTGTCGACACGGCGAGAATGATATTCGCCAAATTCACCGAATACGTCGACACTGCCGAACAGGTCGAGGCGTCGCTTGTCGAGGTCGTAGAAAAAACAGGACAAACCGGTCTACACGAGGTAGTGCGTCGCTCACTTCTCGAGCGTGCGACTAGTTTTTTGCGAACCTGCGGTACGCCGCCGGTCTCGACCATGCCTGTTGCCGAACGAGCTGCATACATAGAGCGTGAGCTTGGTAAACTTAGCGCCGACGCGTCACGTACTGCTGCGGTAAGTCGCGAAATAAAGAAAATGGGTGGAACCGTAACGAGCGAAGAGGTGCTCGGCGTACGTGTGCGCAAGGTGCCTGCAACGGCCCTGCGCTCTCTGGGCCGTCAGTATGCACAGACCGAGATGATGCTTAAGAGCAACTACAAAGAAGATCCAAATCGCGGGTACCAGTACACCTCGCAATTTCGCGAAGCGATAGCAAAAGGCGCCGGCGCGCTTGCCGACAAAAAAGACACAACCTTGTTCTTGGCCACCAAAGATAACGAGAAGGTGCACGACGAAGACGTGCTTGCGTGCCTGCGCTTTGACGAGATCAAGAATAAAGCAGGTAAGACCGAGCGACTCTATTTTGGGTCGTTTGCTGCAGACCAGGCGTACATGGGCGGTGGTTTTGGCGAAGGTTTGCTTAAGGCGTCGTTTGCAGAAACAGAAGCGAAATATTCGGGCGTACCAATCGACGCACACTGCGATCCGCGGGCGCCTATTACTCAGAAGTATCTCGAGATGGGATTTGTTGCGACAGGACTCGAAGAATACGAACAGGTGCCTTCGTTTTCGATAACGCTCGATCGCGATCGCAATAAGAGGCTCGGGACCAAATCGTTCGGTCTCGACCAGCTTATAACGCGCGCGCAAGCTGCAGGAGGCACGGGGTGGAACGGAACAGACGCCACATACTTGTATGCAGGAGATACGCCGCCCGATTTTGCCTCACTGGTCGGCAAAAAATCGGGCAACCGCACGCTTGCGCTCACTCGCTACAAGATTGTTGAAAAAAAACGGAAGGAGTGAGTGGAAAGAAGCGCTACTACGCTGCCTTCGAGCTTATCTGATCATTGTTACTTTCGCTGGCCGATGGTGTCATTCGCCATTGGTATTCGAAGAGTGTCTTGTGCATGGCATAGATCCGCGGGTCTTCGATGATGACGCCGATGAGGTTGGTTTCGCCTAACGTAAGGTACGACACCTTGTTGTCGTAGATCTGCATGATGGTACTGAAGGGAGTTTTGTCGCAGGGGATGAACTTGGTATCCGTCACTCCCTTAAAATCGCCGGTGTATCCGCTTACGAACGATCGGTTTTCGGGGGTGTCGGGTACCAACCCCCGCTTTTGTACTTTGCGTCGCGCTCGTTCGCGTACGTACTCGGCGTTCACTTCCGGGATATGCTTTCGTATGGCAGCCACATCGGCGTAGGTAAGGATTGGCTCTTTTGCGCTCAAAGAGTCATCGAGCACGTGTTTTACCCCTATTTCGCCCTCAAAAAAACGAACGCCCGGCTTGCCTATGGCCAAGTTATAGGCCGACGAAAGCTCGGGAAGTGCGCCCGAAAGCGCCAAGAGCGCCGTATCGGCAGACTTTTTCTGGCTTTCTGCCATTTCTTGCAGCTTGGTAGGGTGCGCCGCTTTAAAGAGGGCGACCTTTCCTTCGGGTTCGAATTTTTCGACCAATCCCAATACCGAGAGATCCTGGAGTACCTTATATGCCAAAGTACGGCTTACATTGGCTTTGCGCGAGGCAGAACTTGCGGGAAGTGCCCCCTCGCGGACGAGGGTTTCGTAGAGGGCTGCTTGGTCGTGGGTGAGGCCGGCTTGAACTAAATGTTGTTCGTACATCCCCCTATACTAGAGCTAGATTTATAAATGTCAAATAAATATGACAAAAATATGTTGATAACTAGCACAATATACCTATATTTCTATTAGTTAATGACAGGTTATTGACGTAGTAGACAAAACGTGTTGACAAATACAGTTTGGCGGAGTATTATGGTGGCAGATAAGAACATTGGAGTTCGACGAGGAAGTGCCCCAGACCTGATCGCTCGCAAGAGAAGGAAGGTGACCACGGCCGGTAAGCGTGGCTAAGAACTAGGAACGGGGAGAAATACAGAATCGAAGACTCATTTGCGAGGCGGCTCGCAGATACAACGGAAGGCGCGCAAATCCGACCCTGTATCGCGAAAGTACAGAAGCTTCGGCTTAGGTACACCCACCGCCACCCGTGTAGCAACGAAAGTTGAGACATCGACTGCTTGGAAGATCACTAACCACGACTTGTGAGCAGAAATGTCTTCGCTGACTCGAGAGGGAAAGAGGAGAACAGAATTTTGACAGACCTTGTGTAAGTGCTCGAAAGAGACGGACTTGCAGAAGACCATATTCGAAACAAAAGCCTGCCGAGCTTCTTGCCCCTTCCTCTTTGTGAGAGGAAGGCGGGGATGGAGTTGGTTGTGTATTTTAATGCATGACCAACTCGCCCTTAATCCCCCTCTTAAAAAGAGGGGGAGGACAAAAAGCTCGGACAGGCCCGCGCGCAACCCACTCGTACTCGAGTCGGAGCAGTCGTCGTATGAGGACAACCCACTCGTACTCGAGTCGGAGCTGTCGTCGAATGACGGCGGATCAACACTATTCAATTAATAGAAGTGAGTCTTGCGCGGGCCTGAGTGCCAAAAATTCCTGAGCTCTGGCAGATCCAGAGTAACGACCAGATGGAGAAAAACCATGGTCGCGAAGGTAATCAATGAACTTGTCGTGCTCGGCCACCACGTGGCGGCCGAGCAGTATGCCAACTCGGTCGGCAAGACCGAGCTGGCCAAGAAGATTCGCTTCGGCCAATTCCGGCCGGAGCGAAAGGGCTTCGGCCCGGAGCGCGCGAAGGCGCGTGTCGAGGCCGTGACCTGGCTCGCTCAGCAGCGTAAGGCTGCCTGAGCGAGCAAAGGAGTTTGTGTATTCTCCTTGCGAAAGCAAAACAAAATGCACAGGTTTTGGTTGGAGACGAGCACGTGGTTGTGCTCGGCTCCTCATTCGAGCACATCTATGCTATGGTGTTCCCGAACGAGGAAAACAACAGGAGGACAAGATGACGAAAGTTCCCTCGAAGCGCCGCAATGCGATCGCTCGCGATCTGCATACGGCCAAATATAAAAAGCGGGTGGTCCGTGATAAGACCAAGTACACCCGCAAACAAAAGCATACTAACCGAGGCAAAGACCTCGGTTCTTCTTTAACAGAACTTACATAATCGGCGCATTTCTGCGTTGTGCATCGTTCGAAAGCCGTCACCATACTCAAAGTATGTCTCCGTCTTTCTCACTTGCCCGCCTTGAACTGCATCCGATTGTGTAAGTTCTGTTTGAGAATAAATGAAAGTCGGGTTTCCCATGAAGTGCGTAATTAATGACGCGCTTCATGGGGCATCAGGCCCTAGGAGAAAAGATATGACGACCTTTTTTGGATTCGCCCTGGCAGACTCGATGTTTTCGGACGACTGCGCCATCGTGCGCAAGTCCCTCTCCATCGAGCAGGTGCGGGAAAAGGTTGCGGCGGGCGTTTCGTCCGCGTGCAACCCATCGCACCAGGCAACCGTCGCGGCAATGAAGGCCCGCTACAGCCTCGACGTGGCAATCCCGGCCACGCCCCCGCGCGTATCGCTGGGCTGCGGCGACTCGGTAATCGTGATGGGGGTCCGGGGCTTGCCCCGGTTGACCGACCGTCACGAATACACTGCAGAGGAGGTGGCCGCTGCCACCTTCGTGTTCTCGGAGTACACGGTTACCTAACTCCGATATCCCAAGCCTGTCGGGAGAAATAATAGATAGGTGCGGTGAGGGTCCGCGGTTCAACCCTCGATTGGTTTTGGACGAGCGCTTGGTCGCGCTCGTCCTCTTTATTGAGCCCATGCATGACGTGTGGGTTCATAGAGAGTAAAGGGAGAGACAGAATGTCGAATGAGAAAAAGACAGTGCAGTGGATTCGGGAAAACGTCACTCTAAAAAAGGACGGTGTGTACCACAAGCTCGATTCGCCGTGGCGTGTCAGCACAGGAGAGGAAAAACATCCGAGTGAGTGGCATATCCGGTCCGTCGATCCTTTGATCAAAAAAGGGTGGACGTGGGTAAGTGGGAGCAGCACCTACACGCATGCTCCCAAAGACGAGCCACCACAGAGTAAGGGGTACGCGATCGACGTAACGCGGTTTACCGAACGTGTGGCGAGACTCATCGCTGCCTGCGACGAGTGGGACAGCCCAGATGCAGCGCGGCGCGTTCGCAAACACTTAGAACGCGCTGCAAAGTATCTCGCGCAAGAACCACTTCCTGAATGGACCAAGGCTGGCTTGGCGCTCGAAAAAGCCGCCAAGATCGAGCGCAAGGAATGGCGGCGATTGTCGGATGAGCGTTTTAAAAAACTGTACAGCGGAAATAGTAGTACGCTCTACAGCGATCTGATCAATGATCAGAAGCGGAAACCCAACCACGACTACATCCGAAATCTCATGTCGGATGTCGCGACAGTAGATGCAGTAACGCAGATGCTGTTGCGCGATGCTAAGCCAAGTGGGAGTGGTTAATGTCACAACAAGTTCTTTACGGTACTAGCCGATTGCAATAGTCATTCGACTACTGCTCCAGCTCGAATACGAGCGGGTCGTCGGCTCCTTTTTCGAACTCATCATAAAGGGTGGTGGGTTTGAACAGAGGAAGAAAAAATGTACAAAAACATTGGGGGCGGTAACGCCCCGCGTTTTTGCATTACCTGTGGACTCGCGGAGGGGTACGGCCCCTCCGCGAAGACCCACGCCGTCAGCGAGGTGGTTGAGCACGTGCTCGACCACCTCATGGGGTTGGCCGCTTCTGGGCGGCCGTACCTCACTGGCACTGTGACGGCCAGCGAA
>CAZYLZ010000024.1:0-14306 GCA_964648335.1 uncultured Candidatus Saccharibacteria bacterium
TACGTACGGGAGCGTGGTCGTTATATAGAAGGGTTTTGTCATCGCACCAGAGTACTTGAGGCGGTGATTTGCCGCAACCCGGTTAGTCGAGCATACTGACCGGATGCGTGACCTCTTTCGACACTACTGGCCTTTCATGAAGCGGCACAAAGGCCTCATGGCCTTGAATATTGCGGCGCACACCGCATCCGTTACCATAAGCAGCATCGCCACCCCGCTCTTGTACAAACGGATCATCGACATCGCAGAACATACCCCGAATCCGTCGGACGCCGCTGATCTCATCCTTCGCGCAGCCATCTTCCTTGGCATTGCAATCATCTCATCGCAGGTAATCTTCCGTCGCATAGGCGCATTTTCTGGTGCTCGGTTCGAGGCGGAAGTCATGCGTGATTTAAGCAATTACTCGTTCGAGAAGATCCAAAAACATTCGTATACGTTCTTTTCGAACGAATTCGCCGGTTCTTTGGTGGCCAAACAAGGAAGGTTCGTAAGCAACTTCGAGACCATCTATGAATTTATCCTCTTCACGGCGTGGATTGGCGTCGTGACGCTCGTTTCAGCTATCGTTATCTTATTTCTGGTATCACCACTTCTTGGGTACATGTTCTTGGCTTGGGCGGTCATCTTTTTAGGAGTGGTTTCACTCTTTTTGCCCAAGCAGCGAGTACGAAACCTCGCACGTGCGGCAGCAAACAGCAAACTCACAGGCTATTTCGCAGATGCACTTGGAAACATCCTCACAATCAAATCGTTCGCTTCGCGCGAAAGCGAGGTGGAACGCTTTAAGGAACAATCGGCATTCGCATTCGAGAAACGCCTTCATGCGGCCTACGGCCAAAATCGTATCGGTGCACTGCAAAGCGTACTCTCCGCGGGATTCCAGGCAGTAGTCATTCTTGCCGCAGTGATTTTGTGGTCACGCGGACAGATAACGGCAGGTACGATTGTACTCATACAGATCTATCTGGTGCGTGCAGCAGAGACTGTCTGGGATATCGCGCGTTCGAGCATACGCTTCCAGTCGGCCGTCGGCGACGCACACGAGATGGTTACCATCCTCGACACCCCCGTCGATGTCGCCGACCCTCTCGTACCTGAGCGGTCGCGTATCGAACACGGTGGTATCAGATTTACAGATGTGTCGTTCTCGTACGACGGCAAACGCGAGCTCTTTAAAGGATTCGATCTGCTTGTCGTCCCAGGAGAGAAAGTGGGACTTGTCGGTCACTCGGGCGCTGGTAAGACGTCAATCACGAAGCTTGTACTCCGGTATCTCGATATCCAAAAAGGGACGATAACAATCGACAACCAGGACATCCGCTCGATAGCGCAAGAAGACCTCCGCCGCAGCATCGGCTACGTTCCACAAGAACCACTCTTGTTCCACCGCACGTTGCGGGACAATATCGCTTATGGAAAGCCTGGCGCCACCCAAGAAGAGATCGAAGTGGCAGCAAAAAAAGCGCGTGCACACGAGTTCATAGTATCGCTCCCGATGGGATACGACACGTTGGTCGGCGAACGCGGCGTAAAGCTCTCGGGAGGCGAGCGCCAGCGCGTCGCCATCGCACGTGTGATGCTCAAAGACGCGCCAATATTGATCTTGGATGAAGCAACGAGTGCTCTCGACTCTCAGAGTGAGATGTATATCCAAGAAGCTCTCGACGAGGCAATGAAGGGTCGCACTACCTTGGTCATCGCCCACCGACTGAGCACCATCCGCAAGATGGACCGCATCCTCGTGTTCGAGGAAGGCAAAGTAATAGAAGAAGGCTCGCACGAGGATCTAATAGCAAAAGGCGGTGTCTACAGCAGCCTTTGGAACCAGCAAAGTGGTGGATTTATCGCCGACCCCGAAGAATTGACTGCAACAACCTAGGCGAGCTCCTCCCCACGCATAAAGTGTCGTCGATGCTCGAAGTCTTTTACGAACTCCTGTATCGCAGCGGCGGCCGGAACTGACAAGAGAATACCCAGAAAGCCCGCGAGCTTCGCCCCGATGATGAGCGCGAGGATAACGAGCAACGGCGGAACACCTACGACCTTTGTGACCACTAGCGGATAGATGAGGTGATTCTCAAACTGCTGGATGATGACGTACATAAGAAGCACCGTAAGGCCCAGAGACACTCCCCCGTCAACGAATGCGACGACGACGCCCGGAACCGCACTGAACACCGGACCAAAGACCGGGATGAGTTCGAAGAGCGCGGCCGTGACCGCAAGAATGAGCGCGTATTTTACCTGGAACAGCGAGAGCATAAGGTATACCAAGACCCCGATGATGAGCCCGAGTATAATCTGCCCCTGCATCCAGAGGCCTATCTTGTGCTGAGCACGCTTCCACAGGTCCACGACGTAGTGCTTTTGCTTGGCGGGAGCAACAATACGCAAAAAATCCTCGACACCGGTGTCTTGCACTGCAAAATAGAACGAGAACACGATTATGAGCAGAAAGCTGAATACGCCACCGAAGATGCTCGATGCGGTAGAAACCGCATCGGTCGCGAATCCATGAAGGATCCCGCTAATCTGCGTGGCTGCGTCTGCCAGCGCACTCTGGTCTGAACCGCCGGTACCGATAAGGGGCAGACTCGCGACCAGGTCGCTTCGGTTGAACACCTCGAGATACTGCGGGAGCGAGGTCACGAACCCGGCAGTCTCGGACAAGACCGGCGGCAAGAAAAAGTAGATGAGACCGAAGAATGACCCGAAGAATGTGAGGTAGATTATGAGAACCGCCGCCACTCGCGGGACCTTGTACTTTCCAAACCACTTGGCTGCTGGCTCGATGGCCGAGGCGATGACGATGGCGGTAAGGATGATGAGGACTATGTCGCGCAGATAGTAGAGCGCCCAGGCGATTGCCGCGACCAAGAGGACCTTGATGACGGTACCGACCGTGATAGTGATCGAGAGCGGCTTGTCTGACATGGCCCAAGTATACAGTATTCGGTTTTTTGTACTCGTTTTGGGGAAAACAAAAAGGCGGCGCGACCAATCGATCGCGCCGCCAGATATCATCAAGAGTACCACCACGCGACCGGGGACGGCGTGATAAGTGCCGATATGCACCATACAAGCACCAGTGAACGAGGACTTTCACGCCCTTCTTTAATAGCACTCGCAAACTCGTGCGTGCACACGTAGCATACCGAGAATGGGATCAAAACAAGAAGTGTCAGGGTGATGGCAAGATCGAGGCCTTGAGGCATTCTTAGTCTCCTTTGCTGGCTAGCCGACAATATACGTCTTGAGGTCTGCTATAGCAATGCGCTTCTGCTCTCCGGTGTCGCGATCGCGCACGGTGACGGTATCCTTGAATTCCTCTCCTTTTTCCCCGAGTGTGTCGAAGTCGATAGTGACGCAAACCGGCGTACCGATCTCGTCCTGGCGGCGGTACCGTTTGCCGATGTTGCCGTTGTCGTCAAAGAGGATCTGCGGGATATCTTTTTTGAGCATGGCATACACCTCGCGCGCCTTGGCAACGAGCTCGGGCTTGTTCTTGAGGAGCGGAAAGACGGCGGCCTTCACCGGTGCGACACTCTTGGCGAACTTTAGGTAGACGCGCTTTTCGCCATTCTGCTCGTCTTCGGCGTATGCGCTCGAGATGACGGCCAGGACCAGGCGGCCGACACCAAACGTAGGCTCGATGCAGTGCGGCACGAAGCGCTCTTTCTTTTCTTCGTCGAAATACGAGAGGTCTACGCCCGAGGCTTTGCTGTGAGCACCAAGATCGTAATCGGTTCGATAAGCGAGACCCAAAAGCTCTTTCTGTCCGAACGGAAAATCGAATTCGGTGTCGACCGAGTGCTTGGAATAGTGAGCGCGGTCGGCGGCAGGAACGTCGACCTTGTGGATCTTTTCTGCTGGGAGCCCGAGATCGTTCTTGAGAAACGCCATCTGCTCGCTGAAGAGCGCATCGAACTCCCCTTCCCATGTATCGGGCCGCACGAAGTATTCGATCTCCATCTGCTCAAGCTCGCGTACGCGGAATATGAAGTCGCGCGGAGCTATCTCATTGCGAAACGCCTTGCCTATCTGCGCGATTCCGAACGGAAGCTTTGGATGGAAGGTGTCGATGATATTCTTGAAATTGACGAAGATGCCCTGCGCGGTCTCGGGACGCAGGTACGACACTGCGCTCTCGTCCTCGGCGGCGCCGACATGCGTTTTGAACATCATGTTGAACCTAATGATGGGACCGAGTGGATTGCCATCAGGACTTTTGATTCCCTTTTCTGCGATAAGCGCGTCCATCTCTTTGTCGGTAAGACCCTTTATATCGTGTCCTGCGTCTTCGAGGAGATGATCGGCACGATACCGCTTCTTGGTCTTGGTATCTTCCAGAAGAGGATCTGCGAACGTTCCAACATGCCCCGATGCCTTCCATACTTCCTGGTTCATGAGAATCGAAGCATCGACGCCATAGACATCTTCGCGATCCAGTACGAATCGTTTCCACCAGAGATTCTCTATGTTCTTCTTGAGTGCGACCCCGAGTGGTCCGTAATCCCAGGTACCCGCCAAACCTCCGTAGATCTCGGACCCTTGGTATACGAAGCCGCGACGTTTGCAGAGCGAGACGATCGCTTCCATGGTGGCAGAGTTTTCTTTCATGAATACCCAGTATTCCGTATTTACACACTTTGCGCAATCATGTATTTCCTCCTCCTCTTTTTAAGAGGATTTAAAGCGAGCATGCACGGCTTTAAAAGGTGGAGTTGGTTAAATCGAGTTCAGACCAACTCCCCCTCATTCCCCCTCTTAGAAAGAGTGGGGGCGAGAAAATTACGGGGTAACCGACGCTTCGGTCGTCGAGAACCCTTGGTCGTTGACGATATTGGTGGTGACGTCGGGCGCCGTGCGCGTCACGGCGACGCCCGCAAATTCGTCGGTTGCAGTGAACTTCTCGAAGCGTATGAGAGCAGGATTCTGCCCTACCTGACTCTCGGACGGCGTGATGCCGACGGCAAACGCGACGCGACGCGGCAAAGTACCGCCGACGCCCGTCCCCGCCGGTACATCGCCCACGTTCCAGGTGATCTTGCCATCGGCAACATTGAACGATATCTTCTCGGACGCCGGGCTGTAGACGCCGATCCAGCGCACGTACGAAGGCAAGGTAGCTGTAACCTTTCCATTCTTGATCGCGTTGGAGCTGTTGTTGATCGCCCAGACGATAGCGTATGTTGTTTCTTCGTTTGCCTTCGGCGGAAGTGGCCCGGTTGAGCCAAACGGATTCTGATGATAAAAGCCTTGCGCCAAAAACTGGACGCTCGAGGCGAGCTTTACCGTCGTACTTGCGACTGCTTGCAATGTCTCGGGTACTCCCTGCTGATCAACGCGCTTGCCGGCAGCATGCACTACGACGTTGAATGACGGGTCGGTCATGTTTACGAGCTTCTTCTCGTCGGGCAGCTGGAACGAGAAGTGTACCGTGCCGCGCTCACCAGGGTCGAGGTGGGTCAGCGCTCCATTGGTAGTGTCTTTGTCCCACAACACTGTGCGGTCGCTCGAGCGATAGAACCCGTCGGTCGTGTGCACTGACGTGCCGTCAAATGCGAGACCTTTCATACTCACGACAAGTATGGCGTCGTCAATCGCGCTCGAGAGGTTGTTTACGTAGTTGACCGCGACGTTCACGAGATCTCCCGGAGCGAAGACCGCAGGACCGCCGGTGTTTTGCTTGTTGACGTCGACGGTAAGGCCTATGAACGGCTTTGCTATGGCGACTCGATGGGACGTCGCCGACATCGGAACTTCTATCGTCTGGGCAGATCGGTTGCGGCGAGTACCTACTGAGAACGAAAACACTCGCTCGTCAGCAGCCTCGCCGGTCAAGATGCCGCGGATCTGGATCTTCCGTGTCTCACCCGGCTTTATATCGCCGAGCTCCCAGAAGCCCTTTGATGCGGATTCAGGGTTAGTGGTCTGGACCGTATAGCCGAACGGGTAGCCGACCGACAACAGCACATCTTTGACGGGTGCCGCGCCGTTAGACGATATCGTCGCATCGAGGATCATTGGCTGTCCCGATATCGCCTCGCCATTAGCCTCGATCGCTATCGAAATCGGTGAAGCGCTGAAAGTGACGGTGTAGTCGGATTTTGCCACGAATATCGCGCTGGAGTTGAGGACTCGATACTCGACCTCTGCATGCACAGGTATGTGTGCTCCCTCGGTCCCTACCATGATCGCGGTGACCGTTCCCTGCCTTCTGCCGCCGGGCTCGATGGTTCCGAGCGCGATGCGCTGGCTCGGAAGGTCGGTGGCGAGATCAGTAGGACTTCGGGTTCCGGGCGGATACGTGATGATGAGATCGGCGAGTTCGAGTGGGGTTTGGTTGCGGTTTGCTACGATTATCTGGAACTCCGCTGGCTCTCCCCCCGATACATTGACGGGGCCACGGATTGATATGTCGACATTCCCCGGTGCAGCCACGGCGCTCCCCTCGCCGAAGAAAAAGTAGTAGATGAAGATACCCACTGCGACAAGGAAAAAGAGCATAGCGGCGCCCAAGACCCACCACAAGGTGTAGCGGACCGCGTTGATAGTCCTCGGTGCCACCACCTTCCCGCCAATAGCTTCGACCGGTTTCACGAAGTCGGTTGCGACTGTGGTTGGAAGCGCGTCCATCACGCGGCGGTCGCGCGGCACGAGTTTGTTGGCGACGACACGACTGTACATCGCACGTTTAAGCCGCGCGATCTTGTCTTCGCCCTCGTTATTTTGCGGAAACCGCGGAGGCATATGGCAAAAGTATACCGCACCGGCGTGTTGCGCCGTTACAATTGTGTGGCCGAAAGCGCAGCGTTAACAACCCCGAGCGCCGAGACCTTGTAGGCCTGCACGGTACCGAGCATAACGTCGGTATAGTCACAGTTTGCAAATAAAGGCTGCATGGCGGAGTTAGGTGCGATATAGCCGAGAGCAAAGAGGATGCGTATGACGCACAGAAGCTCGATCGAATCGGCGTCGCTCCCCTCTTGCAAGAGAGCGCTGCGCGCTTCTTGCACGGCATCGAAGAGGTAGTCGCTCTTTTCTTCTCCATGCAAGAGCCGCTCCAAGAGCTTGCTTATGCGCGCCAAGGCCGCGTAAGAAGCCATGCCGATCTTGGGGTCGACAACCAAAGGCACCTTTGCCGCCGCACCGGCGATACGCCATCCGGCGCGGCCTCGTATGAGCGACACGTTCGAGAGCGAGAACGTCTGAAGCGCGTAGCGCATCTTGGACTTCTCGGCACGCACCGACGAGCAGCGGGCTCGGATGAGACCGAACTCGCGTGTATAGAGCGTGTAGTACCGATCGGCCTCGCCGCGGTTGCGGCCCGAGAGCACGAATGCGTCGGTCGGATACTTTTCGTACATCCGGCTATTGTAGCAACACGATGCCCGCCTTTGATTCCCCTATCTCGAGTATCGTCGCCTCGCTTACAGGACCGAACGTGACTTCGCGCACGTTTGCCGCCTTGAGTATCTGTGCCTGTGCAGCCTCTAAGATAGCCACTAGCTCTCCCTCAGCGTCGATTGTGAGCGCCGGCTTGTCGCCTGGCGAGTAACCGCCTTTCTTGCGCGCGTCTTGTACGGCGCGGGTGAACTCGCGCACCAATCCCTCGGCGCGAAGCTCGGGAGTTATCTCGGTCTCGAGCACGACCGTCATGTGCGGCACATCGGATACCAAGAAGTCGATTTCTTTTATGTTTACTTCGTCGTGGACCAAGAACCAGTGGTCGCGGCCGAGTTCGCGCTTGGAGTGCACGATAATCTTCGAGAGGGGCTGGCGCGCCGGGATGCCAGCTTTGGAGCGCTGTTCGAGCGCCAAGGTAACAATATCGCGGACCATCTGCATATCGCCTTCTGCCTCGACTTTTGCCGATGTGAGGTGTGCCAGGTCGGGCCACTCGGCAAGGTGCACACTTTCGACGTCATTCCCACCCTTAAGAGACTGCCATACGCGCTCGGCGACGAACGGTGCGAAGGGCGCGAGCATCTTCGAGAACTCCTTGAGCACATAGAGTATGGTCGATAGCGCTGCAGACTTATCGGCGATATCGTCTCCCTTGAAGCGATCGCGTGAGCGGCGCAGATACCAGGTAGAAAGGTCGTCGACAAAGTCCATGAACGGGCGCGTCGCGCTGTCGAGCTGGTACTTGCTCATCGCATCGCTTACCTCGGCGTGTACCTGCGAAAGACGTGCCAATATCCAGACATCGAGTACATTCTCGCTCGTGCTTACCGCATCGTGCGCGAGCTCGCCTTTGTAGAGCTCGTAGAACGAGTGCACGTTCTCGAGACGCATGATTACCTTCTTGAGCCACTCGTCGACACCCTTCTCGCTAAACGCGAGGTTCTCGGCCTGGACGACCGGAGACGACATGAGGTAGAGGCGCAGCGCATCGGCTCCGTACTTGTTGACTACTTCCATCGGGTCGGGATAGTTCTTGAGCTTCTTCGACATCTTCTTACCGTCTTCTGCCAAGACGATTCCGTTGACTATCACGTTCTGAAACGCGTTCTTCTCGAACAGGGCCCCCGCGAGCACGTGGAGGTAGTAGAACCACGCACGGGTCTGGTCGAGTCCTTCGGCAATAAATTGGGCTGGAAAAACTGCATCGAACTGCTCTTTGTCCTCGAACGGGTAGTGCCGCTCGCCATAGGGCATCGAACCTGAATCGAACCAGGTATCCAAAACATCCGGGATGCGATGCATCACTCCCCCACAAGAGCACGGGACGGTTACCTCGTCGACGATATGTTTGTGCAGGTCGTCTATCTTTTTGCCGCTCGCTTCTTCGAGCTCGCTTGCGCTTCCGAACACGCGTTTCGTCTTGCACTTTTCGCACACCCAGAGCGGTATGACACTCGCCCAGAATCGCTGTCGCGATATGGACCAGTCGCGCGCACCTTCGAGCCACTTTCCGAAGCGCCCTTCTTTGATGTGCTCGGGCGACCACGAGACGTTCTTGGCGTTATGGAGGAGATTGTCTTTTATCTTGGTGATATTCACGAACCACGACGACGTCGCGTAATTGAGAAGCGGCGTGTCGCAGCGCCAACAGTGCGGATACGAGTGCGTGAGGTTTTCTTTTGAAAAGAAAAGATTGTGATCTTGGAGATACTTAAGGACCGCGATGTCGGTGCCGAGCCGCACCTTATCGTCGTCGCTTCGTGGCTTCACTTCCATGCCAGCAAACGCCACTACCTCGGCCTTCATAGTGCCGTCGAAGTTGACGTGCTGCACGAACGGTAGGTGTACCTGCTTAGCCAACTCCCAGTCCTCGGCACCGAAAGCCGGTGCCTCGTGCGCGATACCAGTACCGCTGTCGGCAGTAACAAAATCGGCGGCGTAGACCTTCCAACCGTTCTCACGGTTTTTTAAGTGCTGATCGTTTGAGTAGTAGTCGAAGAGAGGCTTGTAGGACTTCCCCACCAGCTCGCTCCCCTTTGTGTCCGCGACAACAACAGGGTTTTTAAAATGCGGCGAGTTTTTTTCGAGCGCTGCTTTAGCAAGATAATACAAAGCGTCATCATCTTTTACTTTCACATAGTCGACATCGCTCCCTACGGCGATCGCAACGTTACCCGGAAGTGTCCAGGGCGTCGTCGTCCACGCAAGCAAATATGTCCCCGGCTCATCGATGAGTTCGAATTTTACTGTTACCGAAATATCCTTCACGTCCTTGTAGCCCTCAGATACTTCCTGTTGTGAGAGCGTAGTCTCACAGCGCGGACAAATATGCATCGAGCGATAGTCTTCGTACACCAATCCCTTGTCGTAGATGCTCTTGAACACCCACCACACACTCTCCATGAATGGCTTGTCCATGGTGCGATATGCGTGCTGCATGTCGGCCCAGCGGCCGATGCGCGGGATAATCTTCTCCCACTCGGCGGCGTAGGTCATCACCTGCTGGCGGCACATCTCGTTAAACTTGGCGATGCCGTATTCTTTTATATCTTTCTTGTGCTTGAAGCCGAGCTCCTTCTCGACGATGTTCTCGATCGGTAACCCGTGGCAATCCCAGCCCCACACACGCGGCACGCGATACCCGTGCATGGTCCAGTAGCGCGGCACCACATCTTTGATGACAGAGGCCACGATGTGGCCGTAGTGCGGGAGCCCGGTGGCAAACGGCGGGCCGTCGTAAAAGACATAGTCGCCCTTGGGTGCAGGCTTGTTGACCGACTTGTTGAAAATATCGTTGGCTTCCCAGAAGGCCTGCGTTCCCTCCTCTGTTTGCGCCACCTTCGACTTGTTTTGATCTTGTTCGCTCATGATTTTACATCCTAACAGAACGGTGCATAAACAAAAGCGGCGCACTTGGCGCCGCACACTTGCTTGGACGTAGGCAATCGGAATGGAAATGCACCGATTGCGTAGGTGTTACCGTATTAAAATCGGTCCGCTTTGCGGACGTACACATACCCTTCTGTCGCGAGGTACTTTTGCATCCACTGACTCTGTCCTGTTAAGCCAGCCTTGTCGTGGATAGTAAGAGTCGACTTGAGCTTTTGATCCTTCATGCACTCGAGCACGACGGGATATCCCATCGCGTCGGCGACATCGAAGACGCTCTCGATACTTAACGCTAGCTCAGATCTCCATCCTGTTTCTGGGTCCATCGTGTCCTCCTCCAAAGACTGGCACAAGACTACACCCGAGCCAAAGGGTGTCAATTCGAAAGCTTTGGAACTACATCTTCTCGGGAGCCTCGATACCAAGCAGGTTGAGCGCGTTTTTGATGGTCGTGGCAACCGCCTGGGTGAGCGCGAGGCGCCGCGGTGCGTCAGGAGTGCCCAAGACATGTTCGTGCGCATACCAGCTGTTGTAGGCCGATGCGAGGGTACCCACATACTGAGCCACGTGGTGCGGGGCAATCTCTGCCTGCGCACGCAGTGCCACGTCTGGGTACCGCATGACAAGCCGCGCTATTCCCTTTTCGCCTTCGGTCTCGGGTGCCTCTACAGCAGGTTCGATGCCCGCCTCGGCACCAGCGCGCAGCACAGACATCGCGCGGGCATACGAGTACTGAACGTACGGGCCCGAATCGCCCTCCAACGAGAGCGCCTTTGCTTCGTCGAACACCATATCTTTACCGATAGCACCCTTGAGGATTTGGAATTTGATTGCAGCCACCGCGATTTGTTTTGCGAGTGTCGCAGCATCTTCGGCTCGGCTCTCTTTGGCCCGCTCGGTCGCGGCGTCGATCAAGCCGTCGATGAGCGATTCTCCCGTGACGATATTACCGGTGCGCGATGACATCTTGCCTTCCGGCAGGCGCATAAATCCGTGCGAGACGTGTTGCACACGAGCTGCGATCTCGGGATACACGAGTTCCATCGCCTTCTTGAGCACCTTGAAGTATTCGTTAATCTCGTTAGCAGTCACGATGACGAGCATCTCGGTGTCGGGATACAGGTCCATCTTGAGCTTCTCGAGCCCGAGCTCTTTTGCTTCGTAGGTCGGGAGGCCTTGGGAGTTCAGGAACACACGTGTATGGAGACCATACTCCTCTCCCTTGAAGACGCGGGCACCCTCACTCTCGACGAAGAGCTCCGGATGCGCGAGCACGAGTTCCTTCCCTATCGGTGCCGTTTCGCTTTCGTAAAAATAGTGAATGAAGCGCGTACCGAGCGTGGCGTAGATATCCTCGAACAGATCGAGCGATGCGCGGCGACCTGCGTCGTAGAGAGCATTCAACTCGGTATCAGAGCGATCGTAGAGCGCTTTATTTATCGCTGCTATCTCTGTTTTCGCCACTTCGTCTTCTTTGTACGCGGTCGCTCCGTGCGCATAGGCTCGGCCGAATTCCTTGGCGTCGCCGATATCGATGCTGAGCTTCTTGATACCCCAGATAGCCGATGCCACGTGCATGCCGACGTCGCCTTGGTAATTCACACGGGTCACGCGAGCATTGCCGTTCTCGAACAGGCGCGAGATAGACTCGCCAATGGTATTGCTCATGAGGTGCCCGATATGGAACGACTTAAACGGGTTCGGATCGGTGAATTCGGACATGATCTTCTTGCCTGCTGATACGTCGTTGGTACCGAACGCTTCTGACTGTGCAGCAGAGATAGTCGGCACGTAGGAAGCGGCAGCGAGGTAAAAGTTGATGAACCCCGGACCCGCGACTTCGATCTTCTCGACCCCATCGATAGACCCCATCGCTTCGACGATTTTTTCGGCCAATACCTTCGGAGCCATGCCGGCATCTTTGGCGCAGGCGAGCGCCACCGACGACGCAAAATCGCCCTTCCCCTCTTCGGCGGGGATATCGAGAACGACCCCCTTTGGGACAAGCGAGAGCCCGGTGAGCGCCGTCTGCAATGCAACCTCGATCGTTTCTTTCATGAAAAGAGTATACCCGGTTGTCTCTAGATACGAAATCGCCGCGACCATGTATGGTCGCGGCGATGAATGCTCAGAACAGGTCGCGTACCACTGCTGCCTCGACTTCGTCGGCCGGCGGATGCGCGTCGACGATTACGGCTGCTACGCGATTCCCCGCAGGGAGCGCATTAATACGACTGCCGAACTCGAGGAAACCCTGGCGCACGCGCGTATAGAACGCCTGATCGCGGTCGTCGAAATGCGTACGTTCGCCGCGGCGATGCAGCGTCCGCGCAAATCCGATTTCGGGCGAGACGTCGAGAAAGCAGTACCGCGTCTTTGTCGCGATACCTGCCATGTAGTGAGCGCGCATGTCCCAGAAAAGCTTCTCGAGCTGCGATTGTTCTTGGCCGCGGATCTGAAACGCCCACGTGGACGAATCGAACCTGTCCGAGAACACGTCGTTGCCTGCCTCGAGAGCCGGCGCCACTGTCTGCACGATATGATCGCGCCTCGATGCCCAAAAGAGCGCAAAGTTGGTCTCGGCATCGTGCCCTTTTGAGTCGTCGTGGAGTATGAGCGCTCGGATGCGTTCGGCGCTCGGCGAGCCTCCTGGCTCGCGTGTCATGAGGGCGCCGCGCTTTGCGGCAAGGTTTCTCACGAGCGTGGACTTGCCACAGCCGTCGATACCGTCAAAAACATACAATGTTCCTGTCATAGATTTCTCCTGCGTTTGCTAGCTCGGCAGAGCATAGCACACATGTATTTTCGTATAAAAAGGGCGGCGTTTGCCGCCCTGTAGTCACCGCCCGAATGTTTCGATGATGTACCGACAGTGCTCCGTAAGGTTAAGTTCCCACGGCGCATCGACCCAAACCCAATCCTTGACCGAATCGCCGAGACGCAGCCGCGGCGTGCCGCGCAAAAGATTGTGTGCGCACAAGAACGTATGGTACCGGTACGATACCCGCTCGGGAGACGAGAACGTGCCCGTATGCAGGCACGCCGGGAGGCCCGCGAGCACCATGCCGAGCTCTTCGTGGAGTTCACGCGCAAGGGCGGCATAGAGCGACTCGCCTTCTTCGCACTTTCCTCCCGGAAAGAACCAATATCCCTTCTTGAACATGAGGAGCGTCTTTGCCTTGTCGGTCGCATACAGCCCAGCCACATCACGCATGACGTTTCCCTTTTTGTACCTGCCTGTGGACAGGATAGAGCGCGATTGCATGCTACTCTAGACAACCCCGTTTGACGCACGACGACTTCCCTCAAAACGACTTGACTCAAATAACCAAACACCGTATGTACACTATATCGACGCGTATGCACATCATCCAAAAGCACATCATGCGGAAACTCACGGTCAATACCTGCCTCAGGTACGCCGACATCCAACCCGAGGGCGTCGAGGGCAACCAGTTTAGCTATCACTTGAAGACCCTCATAAAGCAGAAACTCATCAAACGCTGCCAGGGCGGCTACACGCTCACCTCCGAGGGAATGCTCTACACAAGTTCGGTCACCTTCGAGACCTTCATGGTGCGCAGTCAGGCCAAGGTCGCAACCTTGGTGATATGCAAGAACGACCGTGGCGAGTACCTCACCTACCACCGTCGTAGACAGCCCTTTATCGGCATGTACGGATTCCCGTATGGAAAGATCCATATGGGAGAACGTGTCGAAGAAGCGGCATTGCGCGAGCTTGCCGAGAAGACCGGCATATCGGCCACACTTACACAGCGTGCAATCATGTACCTTTTAGTAAAAAATGAAGACGGTGAGGTGACAGCACACACGATGTTTCATATTTTCGTCGGCACCAACCTCAAGGGTACCGTCATGCCCGAGACAGGCTACGGCCAGATCTCGTGGAAGAGCGAAAAAGATTTGATAAAAGGAAATCCCATGCCGGGCGTGCTCGAGGTACTGAAGCTCATTAAGAGCAAGAAGCCAGGGCTTTTGTTCGA
>CAZYLZ010000025.1:0-14178 GCA_964648335.1 uncultured Candidatus Saccharibacteria bacterium
CCTCATAAAAGATGTTTACGTCCCGAAGGACTTCATCCATCACGCGGTGTCGCTCGATCAGGCTTTCGCCCATTGTCGAATATTCTCGACTGCAGCCTCCCGTAGGAGTATGGGCCGTGTCTCAGTCCCATCGGTGGGGGTCACCCTCTCAGGTCCCCTAAACGTCAAAGCCTTGGTGAGCCATTACCTCACCAACTAGCTGATATTGCGCAGGCCGCTCCCAGAGCGATAAATCTTTTCCCTTGCGGGGTATCAAGTATTATTCCGTCTTTCGACGGGTTATTCCTGACTTTGGGGGACGTTCCTACGTGTTACTACCTCGTCTGCCGTGCAACTAAATGCACTCGACTTGCATGCCTTATCCACGCCGCCAGCATTCACCCTGAGCTAGAATCAAACTCTCAGTTAAAGAATGTTTGGACGGAACAAAAGAGAGTACAGTGCTTAATTGTCTTATCTTTTTGTCCCGATTTACTTTTCATCTTGAAACGGCTCCTAAACCTTTTCAAGACGTTTTTTATTTTTGTGTGTTTTACCAATTTGTATGCAATTCTTTCCCAAAAAAAATAAAGGCCGAAGTAAACTTCAAGAGCCTCTACAGATTAAGAGAACTTAAAAACGTATATTCAGTTTTCAATGATCGACCGCTGCGAACTGCTCTTTCCTGCCCTCTTTCGGGAGCATTAGAGAAACCGCTCTAGCGGGTCCAAGGAGTGTATCCTACTTGGTTTATATGTCAAGCCTATGAAGTAAGCCACGGAAACAGGGGCCGGACGGGCGATTTTAGGTGGTTTTTCGGGCCTCTTTCGAGGATTCCTGTACTATGGAGTATATGCCAAAAATGGACACAAAAACGGCCCATCGTCTGATCGCAGCGGCAGTGGCAGTGGACGCGGTACAGGTCGTTGCAAGCCTTACCGGGGCAGGAGTTATCTTGTCGCCAGTGGTGAGCCTTATCGCAACCCTTGGATTTGCCCGCGAGCTAAAGCAGTATGGAATACCACTAACTCAAGCCGGGTACCTGAAGCGGTACATCGCTGTATCCTTGTTCGAGCTTGTTCCCTTCTTAGATGACTTCCCTGTCTGGACGTTTACCATCGTCTCAATCTTACGAGCAGAAAAGGTGATATAAAAAAACCGGGACTCGCACTCCTGTCTCTTAAACAAAACTTGCCCCCGGTCGATTGTGTCGACCGGGGGCGGAGCAGACTGAGATCAGCAGCGATAGTAGGCATCTCTGTTACGCTCGCGAGCAATACGTGACTGCTCTTCATCGTACGCATCGCGCTCTTTTCGCATCTCCGCGTATTCGGCATTGATGCTGTCCGAATGCAACTGATACTGTTCTTCATCGAAAGCGAATTGTGCTTCGATTTGCTCATTAGATTGGCCATCTACGGCCGCGTAACCAGTGCGTTTCCTGCACATTTTCTGCCCTTTCTAGGCAATTTAGCCAGACAGTATTATATCACTTATAAATCTACCAGTCAATGGTAGCTTCCCTGCTCTGTTTTAGGTACGTATTCGCCTTAGAAAACGGCCTGGAACCAAAGAATCCGTTGTTGGCGGAGAAGGGCGACGGATGCGGAGATTCCAAGACCAGGTTATTGGTACGGTCCAAGAAGGCGCCTTTTTGTCGGGCGTAGTTTCCCCACAAAATGTACACGATTCCCTTCTTATCGCGATTCAGTGCTGCGATCGCGGCGTCGGTAAATTCTTCCCACCCCTTCTTTTGGTGCGAACCCGGCTTCCCTGCCTGAACGGTAAGCGTTGCATTAAGGAGCAGCACACCCTGCTTAGCCCAGCGCGACAGATCGGGATTGCGGTCGGTGGGATGCCCCTGATCGCTCTCGAGCTCTTTGAAAATATTCTGCAAGGATGGCGGCGTCGGGACCCCTTCGTGCACTGCAAACGCGAGCCCGTTGGCCTGGCGCGGTCCGTGGTACGGATCCTGGCCCAGGATGACGACCTTCACCTGATCGAACGGGGTCAGATCGAAGGCCCGGAAGATGTCCTTGGGCGGCGGGTAGATACTCGCTCCCGTGTACGATTTTTTTACAAAATCGGTAAGCGTCTTGAAATAGTCCTTTTCGAATTCGGGCTCGAGCTGTCGTTTCCAGCTTTCTTCAATCCTCACATTCATGGAGGTATCGTACTACTTGCGTCAAAATAATCGAATATGCTTGGCGATGTGCGCTCTGTGGGGTACCCTACGAACAGACCAAAGTAAAAACGGAGACACATCGTGCAACAAGCAGTTCGCAAGCGGGAGCATAAGCCCCCAGGATCTGGGCATGCCGCCCCGACAGCATCGCAAGACACTCTCGATGCGTCGATGAATTCGGTCATCGAGCTCTATTGGACCAGGCCTACCGATCTCCCGTTCACCGTCCGCGAGTACGGAGGTGCGACACAGATGGGCCCGCACGTGATAAAGCTCAATCAGCTCTGCGCCGCAGGGCTCGTCGAGATGCATCCGTACCAACAGCACTCGTACTGCCTCACCTCAAAAGGGCGTGAGTTCGTAGCACGGGCGATCGGTGGGCGATAAAAGCGCAATCCCGCGACCTTACGGTCGCGGGATTTTCTTATGCGCTCAGAATCTTTTGGACCGCTTTTTCCGATACCGCAAACCGTACCAGAACCTTCTTGCAGTACGGCACGAACCGATAGACGTCTTTAAAAAGACCCGTATCGTGCTTTACGCTCTCGACCGCGTCCATGAGATATCCGAACGAGACCGTATCTATGGCGGTCCGATTGAACTTGCCACGCGAGATAACCTGCGCCACGAAATGCGTCAAAAACAGCGTTTCGGCCAAGTGTTTGTCGTGCTCGGCCGCAGACATCTCGACGACATCAAACCCAATCGAGCCGAGAAATCGTTTCAAGACCGCGTACCGCAGATCCCCTATCGTTTGCTCAGCTACGACGATACGGAAGCCGTGGATGTCGTGTTGCTTCTTCTCGTAACTCTCGGGTCCCCACATCGGGTGCATCGCCACGTACGCCCTACCTTTGCACAGGCGCCGCAAAAGGCGCGTCGTATGGCCTTTTACCGTCGCGACGTCGATGATGATGGTATCGGGACGTATCAGTGGCACTATTTTCTTGAGCGTAAGCTCGAATGCATGTATCGGTACTGCTACGATGACAGCATCGGCCGCAGCTGTGTCTTCAAGTGAGAAGAACGTCTTGCCGTCGGTAGGAAAACGCGACGAGTGAATGCGCACCTGTATCGACGGCGCAAAACGTGCGACGAGCGTGTGCAAAAGCGCACCAAATGAGCCGTACCCGACAATACCGATTGATCTCTGTTCCATAGTGGGCTTCAGGATATACTAGACGTATGCAAACACCAAAGAAACTGACTTTGGTATACGATGACGGCTGCCCTACCTGTACCGTCGGCGTCACTATCGCCAAAAAACTCGACAAGAACGGAAGCCTGATCCTCGTCGGAATGAACACCGAGGAAGGCCGTGAGCTCGTGCACAAACACGGGCTCGACATGAACAGCTCTGCGTATGCGCTTTCAGAGAATGGCAGTATCACCGCGAAGGCACAGATGGCCAAAGACGTGCTCGCGAACAAAGGTCTCGGCGGTTTTTTGCTCAGCCTCCCTTTTCGCCTCCCGAGCCCCATAGCCGATAGACTCTACTGGCTCCTCGCGCAACATCGCAGACACACCACAAAAACAAATTAGGTTTAATTATTTACCCCTTCCTCTTTTTAAGAGGAAGGTAGGAATGGAGTTGGTTAATTCTATTTTTTGAAATACAAGACCAACTCCACCTCATTCCTCCTCTTACAAAGAGGAGGAAGCAGAAGGACGACTATCCTCGTTTAGTTCTGTATTGTTCGATCGCAACCAACATTGGAGCTGCAATACAGACTGAACTGTAAGTACCAGCAATAACACCGACGATGAGTGTGAGCGCAAAGCTCTGGGTGGCAGCAGGGCCGACCAAGTAGAGAGCGGCAAGCGAGATGAGTACGGTAACCGAAGTGTTTGTCGAACGCACGATCGTTTGATTGAGGCTCTTCCCGACCACTTCTCGGAACGCGTCATGATTCTTGTGGCTGTGCGAAAGATGGAGGTTCTCGCGGACACGGTCAAAGACCACGATTGTGTTGTGTACCGAATAGCCCAAGATAGTGAGTATCGCGGTAACAAAGAGCGTGTCTACCTGGGCACCGGTCAGCGCTCCGTATATGGCAAAGAAACCGAGCGGAAGAATAATGTCGTGGACGAGCGTAGTGAGGGCAATTATGCCGTATACCCATGACGATACCGGTCGAGACACTTTGCGGAATGCAAAAGCGATGAAAAAGAGTATAGCGAGAAGAACGACCGTGATGGCCGCAAGCGCCTTGTTGCGGAGCTCAGCGCCGATAGTCGGTCCAATCTGAGTCACCTGGTCGATGATTGCCTTGTATTTGCCGTTTATCGAGAGTGCAGAGCCCAATGCCGACTGTACCTCCTGCGACATCTGGCCTGCACGGATAATATAGCCGTCTGTGCCCACAGAACGTATCGAGAAGTCGGCGACGCCGAGATTGGTGAGCGTCTGCGATATGTCTGCGCTTGCCGGGAGCTCTCCGGTGTAATGAACCTCGGCCAAGGTCCCGCCGGTGAAGTCTATCGAAAGGTGCAGTCCATGGACCAAGAGCGCACCGAGGGAGACAGCTACCAAAAGTCCGGTGAGAGCGAAAAACCAGTTTTTGTAATGTACGAAGATCATATTAGTTTGAGAAACCGCTACCGAAGAGGAAGCGTGTGAATCCGGTAGTACGGTTGACTCCGAGAGCCATGAGGAAGGTGCGCGAAACCGAGATCGCCGTGAACATCGAGATAAGGACTCCGAGACCGAAGACGAGAGCGAAGCCCTGAACTATGGAGGTACCGAACCAGAAGAGGATGGTCGCCGTGATGATCGATGAGATGTTCGAATCGCGGATCGAGAGCCATGCACGGGCGAATCCGTCGTGGATTGCCTCTTGGGTGGTCTTGCCAGCCTGGAGCTCTTCCTTCGTGCGCTCGAAGATGAGCACATTGGCATCTACGGCCATTCCGACCGAGAGGATGAACGCAGCAATGCCTGCTGCCGTGAGCGTGATCGAAAGGAGCTGGAAAACCGCAAGCGAGAGTATTACGTAAATCGAGAGCGCCAATACGGCAACGAGTCCTGGAAGACGGTACCAGACGACCATGAAGACCGCGACAGCGAGGAGTCCGTAGATACCTGCCATGACGCCATCGTTTACCGCCTTGGCTCCGAGCGTGCCGCCGATGGTTTCGGACGAGATGAGTGAGATGGGCACAGGAAGCGCTCCGAAGTTGATATTTCGAGCGAGCTCGCGCGCAGACTGCGGAGTAAAATTGCCGCTAATGACTGCCTTGCCACCGTTGATCGGCTCCTGGATGACGGGTACCGATATCGGCGCACCGTCGAGGAAGATTCCCATATAGCGGCCGGTGTTTTCGGTCGTGAGCTTTGAGAAGATGTCGGCACCTTCTGAGTTGAAGGTAAGTTCGACCAGCGCCGAGTTATTTACCGTAGCGTTGTTGTTAAACTGAAGTGCTGCTTTGGTGATGTAGCGCCCGGTAAGCGGAGTCGCCTCGAATGCGTCGCTCGTGGTTGCTTGTGCAGGGGTGAGGCCTTTCTTGAGGAGACGAAAATCGAGCACTGGAGTCTGGCCGATCTGCTTGATGGCGGCCTGGGTATCAGTGACGCCCGGGAGCTCCACGATGAGACGTTGTTCCACTGCCCCACCGGAGAGCGCCGAAGATTGCTCTGTCTGCACGATAGGCTCGCCGACGCCAAAGAGGTTTACGCGTTTCTCGACAGTATCACGCAATGCTGCCATGGAGTCTTTAACATCTGCTGCCTGCAAGGTCGAAGTCTCGGCCTTGTACACGAGGTGCGTTCCGCCCGAGAGATCGAGCCCGAGCTTGAATGGGCGGTGCCAGCTTCCGTTATGTGCAGATGCCCAGACTACCCAGCCCAAGCCGGCTGCTGCCAAGAGGATTGTGAGGGCTGAAAGGCGTATTCGTAACATGAATAGTCGCCAGTATACGCCTTGTTGCCTTTATATCAAGCAGCTAAATCGGGTGTTTCCCACGTCGCAATGAGGGTCAGACCCTCACAATTTGCGGGTGGTGATAATTGACTTTTATATATAAATATGGTATTAAAGGTCCAGCTACATTCATCAGAAGGAGAACCAACAATGACCTCTCTTGAAGCATGCAGTACGGCACTGCGACCCAAGTACAAGAAATACTGCGAAGCGCAGAGCCTATCAACGGCAATGACGGACGCTCTCGAAGGCTTCGGCGGTATGCAGTCAACACATCATCTTAGGCATTTTGTTGCCGAGCATATCGAACGTGAGTGGACTTTGGTCGTCCTCGAGGCAAAAGTCGAGTACGGCGCTAAGGTCGTCGACAGGGTGATTTCGGCACTGGAGATGGAAGACTAGGGTGCACCACCTCGCCCCCTCTTTGCCAAACTCATTCAAACAGGAAAGGAACGAGCCATGCGAGCGCAGGCAACCGCCGCAGAATCCCTTGCCTTTCTCGACCAGGGCTCACGTGCCGCTGTCGAGAAGTACCGCACCGGCCAGTCGAGCGTAATCACTCGATCCGAATGCATCTCGTTTACGCTCACCACCGCGTATGCTGAGTTTGCTAACGAGGCACCGCACGTAACGCACGGGCTCACCGAAGACGAATTCGACGATTTGTGGACGAACCACATCATGCCAATGAGGCTTTCGTAGCCCGACTCAAACCCCGCAGCGCAGCTGCGGGGTTTTTTGTATTCCCTCTCCCCCTGAATAGGGGGAGATTTAGAGGGGGTATTTTGATTCTTGCCCCTTCCTCTTTCTAAGAGGAAGGCGGGGATGGAGTTGGTCAGTTTGAATTTTCAATACACGACCAACTCTCCCTCGTTCCCTTTCTTAAAAAGAGAGGGAGGAAATTCTTTACGTGCCTCGGGCAGTCAAAACTATCTTTACCGTCTGGAACAAAATGAAGAGGTCGAGAAGGAGCGAGCGATGCTGCAGGTAGTACAGGTCGTACGAGAGCTTCTTTTTGGTCTCGGCAACGTCAGCGCTGTGATGTGGGTCGCGATCATGACGCAGCTGTGCCCAACCAGTGAGTCCTGGGGCTATGAGGTAGCGAGCGTTGTAGTACGGGATGCGTGCGTCGTAATGCTTGGCCAAATTTGGCAGCTCGGGACGCGGACCCACGAACGAAAGTTCACCGCGCACCACATTCCATAACTGTGGAAGTTCGTCGATGCGCAAGAGCCGCAGCCATTTTCCTACGCGTGTCACGGTGAGCGTCGACTTTCCGTTGGTGTAGTTGCCGCTGTCGTTACCAGTCATGCTTCGGAATTTTACGATATGTATTGGCTTCTCGAAGCGACCCACCCGCTCCTGCCGTATAAACACCTCCCCTCCGTCATCGAGCTTGATGGCGAGCATGACAAACGGGTACACGATGAGTGAAAGCGCTCCGAAGATAACGCCCAAGACGCCGTCGACAATGCGCTTGAGGATATCGTAGCTCTTGGCTCTGTGTATGGCGCCCAACACCCAGTCGTATTGCATCAAGGAGAGCGGCATACGATCGAACACGTCTTGGTATACCTGACGTACGTCCAAAAACGCGAGGCGTCGATCGCGAAAAGCAGCGTCATAGAGTATCGGGAGCACCGCCTGCATCGCCTTGTCTGCAGTATCGGCCACGATCACGGCATCCTTGTCTGATAGCGCTGTCCTGGTCACCTGCTGAATGACCTGGTAGAGGTCAGCGGTCCGCGTATCGATGATGTTGGTAAAGATAAACGGGTACCGCTCGTCCTTGTTGACCTCTTGATGCAGTTCGTCGATATTAGGACCCGATCCGATAAGGATTGCCGGCAATCGTTCTTTGGATTGCAAGAGCGGGAACATGTAGACACGCCATGCGTAGATGAGTACCGACGATACCACCAGATAGATAGCGAGAAGTGTCTTTGGCGTGATCCCGAAGTACGGGATGATGAAGAAGAAGATGGCAGCGAGCGATACGTTCACCACCTGCGCATAGAGAATGGTCTGCGGAAGCTGGGTTCGCATGATGCGTGTGTGCTTGCCGTAGAGACCTGCCAAGAAGAAGACGAGCGCCCAGAATAGGAAGAGTATCGAGAACGGCTGGAAGTGCTGCAAAAACACCCACTGGTCGGGCAGTGCGAAGGTGCGTAGCAAGAGGCTGCACCACAGCGATATGACGAAGATGATCATGTCTCCGGCTAAGAGCAGCAGGTATGGGCTTTTGAGCCGTATTGACATAGGATTATGATGAATCGTACCAAATTGACCCGAGAGCACAACCCGACGTATATCACCATGGAAATTGCTAAACGTAAAAAGATACTGTATCTCATAACGAAATCGAACATGGGTGGAGCGCAGCGTTACGTCTATGACCTCGCCACGAGCCTCCCTGCCGACCACTACGAAGCAGTGGTGGCTCTTGGCGGCACAGGACCGCTCAAGACCCGCCTCGAGGAAGCCGGGATACGTACAATTTCTATCGATGCACTCCAGCGTGACGTATCGATCGTACACGAACTGAACGCCCTCCGAACCATCTATAGGATCATCCGATCCGAGCGACCGGATGTGCTGCACCTCAACAGCCCCAAAGCCGGCGGTCTTGGGGGTGTAGCTGGACGGGCCCTTCGCGTGCCAAAAATCATCTTCACGGGACACGGATGGGGCTTCAATGAAGCGCGGCCTCGTTGGCAAAAGCCGGTGATCCGCTTCTTTCAATGGCTCATCATCATGTGCGCTCATACGACAATCGCTGTCTCGCAAAAGACCGCGATCGATGTGCAGAGCCTCCCGTTTGTCGCGCGCCGCCTCGTCGTGATCCACAACGGAATCAAAGAATGGCCGCTTCTGTCGAAAGACGAGGCACGCAGAATCCTTTCCGCAAAAACTGACCCGACATCGAGGGTCGATCTTTCGGACGCAGGTCTTTTTCTCGTGGGCATGGTAGCCGAGCTTCACCAAAACAAAGGAATTGACCTCGCGATCCGGGCACTCGCCCCGCTGCTCCACGCGCGTTCTTCGATAACCCTCGCAGTCGTGGGCGACGGCGAAGAACGCGCGCGACTCTCGAAGCAGATAGACCATGAGCGACTGAAGGGATCAGTTCAGCTTCTCGGACCTGTCGATAACGCTCGCGACTATCTCGCGGCATTCGACATGTTTCTCATGCCGTCACGCACCGAGGCACTCCCCTATGCGCTACTTGAGGCCGGTATGGCACACATGCCAGTGGTCGCATCGAACGTCGGAGGCATCCCCGAGATAATCACACATCGGTCGTCGGGGCTCCTCGTCAATCCGTATGATGCACAGGCAATATACGATGCCGTACTCTCGCTCGCGAACTCGGCCGATGATCGAAAGCTCTATGCCGACGGACTGGCGGCAAAAGTTCGCACAGAATTCTCGTTCGATTCGATGCTCTCGAAGACCTACGCGCAATACACAGCCTAGAGCGGTGCACCGACTCCTACCATCTCCCGGTTATGCGTACCGCGCATGGTAGGACGCGAGTAGCGGCTCATACCCATAAGAATCCCGAGCCCGAGATATTCGGTCAAAAGATGTGACCCGCCATAGCTCATGAACGGGATAGTGATACCGGTCACGGGCATAAGACCCAGGTTAAACCCGGCATGGATGATGAAGTGCGAGGTTATCAGCGCCGCGAGCCCGACACCGAAGAGCGTTTCGAAGTTGGTAGCACCTCTCGAAGCGAGCGCGAGTATTCGCCATATGACCACCCCGTAGAGCGTGATGAGGAGTATAACTCCGACGAACCCCCACTCTTCGGCGTACGCCGCGAAGATGAAGTCGGTCTCGTATTCGGGCAAGAACTGGAGCTTGCTCTGGGTGCCATACCCTATTCCTTTGCCGACCCATTGTCCGGAACCGACCGCGATCACCGCCTGACGCACGTTGTAGCCTGCGCCGCGGACATCTGCCATAGGGTGCAAGAACGTGAGGATGCGGTCTTTCTGATACTGCTTAAAGGCAAACTGCCACATGGCACCAGAGACCAGGATTCCTACGATAGTGAGCGCTGCAAGGTGCTTTTTCGAGATACCGGCGACCAGCACCATCATGAACCAGATGCACAAAATAATGATGGCCGATCCTAGGTCGGGCTGAAAGAATATGAGCGCAAAGAGTGCAAAGGCGTATGCTCCGGATATGACGATGTGTCGAAATTGAGCTATATCGACATGCCGTCGCATAAAGTATTTGGCGAGGACGATTATGAGCACGAGCTTCGCTGGGTCTGCCGGCTGTAGCGCAAATGCTCCAAAGTCGAAACGACTCTTGGCGCCAAGTGCTATCTTTCCGAACAAGAAGATGGCGGCAAGCACCGCGAGCGTGCCAGCATAGAGGATGACAACCGGTCCTTGGCGACGCAGGAGCGTGTAATCAAAAAAACTGACGCCAATCGAGAGCGCAACCCCGAGCGATATCCAGATGGCCTGCTTTTCGAAGAGCGTATTCTCGGACGAGAAGCTATACATGGTCACGAGACCGACCAATGAGATGAAGACGGCAGATCCCAAGAGCCACCAGTCGATATGGGCAAGAGCCGTGCTTTTCCGGAACATCGTCTCAGGTTACCTCGACAAAGAAACTATGGGAAGGACGTCGATCTTTGCGATGCGGTATTTGAACGGCTCGGGCCAAGTAAATGTCACCGGAGTCTCTTGGCCGCCCGGCACGAGTGGTATCACCGTGCCCGAGGATGCAAACGCATTCCCTTGCGTATCAAAGACGACCGCGACTACCTTTAGGTTGCGTATATCGGTTACAGCATCGTTCTTCACGAGTGCGGTTACTCGCGGATTCGTGTCGATATCCAGGGGTTCGATCTCGTGCGTAACAATCTGAGAAATAGGATTCGTAAGCCGCTCCCAGACCAGGGGATCGGTGAATTCGAAGAACGCACGCGAGATGTCGCGGTTCCCCGTCGGGATTGATCCCTCGAACACCGGCGTAATCGCACCCGGCAAGATAGACATGATGCCGGTGCGCTCTGCTACCAACACGTTATTGATGTCGTATAGTGCGAAGCGGTACGGAGCGGCGACGACTCCCGCATTTACGTTCGGGTTCTCCACATAGGCGACCGCCGTATAGACTCCTTGGCGCACCTTGAACGCGCGGGCGAACAAGGTCGCATGCGGCGTGAGCATGCGCTCGTCTACCAACGGACACGAGCCTCCCTTGTCGACATCGGTCTCGTCTTGATTCTGCTTTCCGTCGTTGCAGGTGGGTGCGTGGTACAAGAGTATGGCGGTAGGCACGCCGATAAGAACAGCAAAGAATAGGATGACGCCGAAGAGGTATTCGGCTCGTCGTTTAGAGGCCCAGGACATGGGTACAGTATATCGCAACAGATACACAGGGGCCGCAGGCTGTGCCCAGAATGCAGAGCCTTGCATATTTTATATGGATTGTTATTCTCAATTCAGATCACATCAAGAGAGTAGAGTTGCTAAGGGAAATGGCCCGAAGCTCTGCCCGCAACCGGTCTTACGACACGGTGCGAATTCCATCCCACTATGGGGCAGATGCACTACTACTTATCATCAAGCCGTCTCGTAGTGAGACGGCTTGATGTGTTGTGATCCTTGACATAACCAAAGGAGAAGTGACATGCCGTGGATCTATGCGCCTCAGTTCCTAATGATTCGCAAACGCAAGGGCACTAATCTGTCGCCGAAAAACATCGAGGTCATCGAGGCAGTCGGCGGACATCAGGACTACATCTTGCAGTCTTTCTTGGACAAAAGGAGATTTATTGCTACGTCCGAGCCGGACTACGATACCTTCTTTTACCGCATGATGAAGGGTGGCACCGATCAGAAATCTAAGTACATCATTTGCGAACATCCGCATGGTTTTGAGATCTTAGAAACGGGGCAAATGCGTTTTTGGTGTCTCCCCTATCACCCCATCTACAGGATTAACAAAGTAGTAGGCATCATACCTGAAAATCTTCTAAGCGGAGGCGGAGGCCCTGTTTCGCCATCGAGGATAGCGGACAATGTGGAAGCGTTCGTTCAAAATTGTGCACTAGAAGCGATCGCCGATGCCTGCAGAGCACCAGAAACAGCGCAAGATAATATCACTCTCCAGGTCTTCGAGGAACTACAGAGTCGGCGCTAAGCCTATAGAAACCGTTGCGATAGCCGTCGTGCCGAAAACTACCGCATACCACACTGGTATGCGGTTTTTTATAGTGAAAACACGGCCACATACATAGGTGGCCGTGTTAGGGGAGCTCGCGGAGGATACCTTCGTCGACCAACGTATCGAGCCGTCGCGAGTCGATAGAGAGTGCATGATCCAAGATGACGATCTGGTATATATCGACCGAGAGCACCGTCGAGCCAGGTACATGCACTGCCTTAAAACGCTCGCCGTTAGTCATGTAGAGCGCGTAACCCATCCCGAGCTTGATTCTGAATCTCTTCCGGACCATGAAATGCCGTGCTGGCCGTCGCATAGACACCTCCTTTCTGAAGTCTCAGTACCTTATAGCACAAAAAGGTTCAAGGTAGATATACAAAAACACCCCTTGCGGGGTGTTTTTGTCGTTCGATGCTCTGTTCTGGCGCCTACCTACTCTTGCCTTACGACTACCATCGGCACTACAGGTCTTAACTTCCGTGTTCGGAATGAGAACGGGTGTAGCCCCTGCGTCAAAGCACCAGAAAAGAGCATCGAACTAGTGATATTTCTTAAGAGCGAAAAACGTGAATGCTGAAGAGTGGGGTCCTTCGCCGGTGGTGAGGGGTTCCCACCGGCGAAGGACAATCGAGTCATCTGGCCCACGGGGGCTGAGGCCTGATGACCGATCAGGGAATCGAAGCGGAAGGATTTGAACCTTCGACCTCTCGTATGTGATGTCGGCACGTGACCGATATCGCATATGAGCGCTCTGTCATTGAGCTACGCTTCGATAAAGAGCTAATGGAGCACCCAAGAGGATTTGAACCTCTGACCTCTGTCAGATATGACAGTGCTCTCCCGCTGAGCTATGGGCACCCACTCTTCAACATTCAAAACATGAAAATAAATCGGCTTGTCCTGCGTAGCTCTTTTGAGCAAAGCAGGACGTATCAGTCACAGAATCAAACTAAGATTCTTCTTGCGAAGAATCAAACGCAGATTCCCAAAAGTCCTGATGGGAACTTCTGTTGGCGCATTAGTACACCTCGGCTGAACACATTACTGTGCTTGCACCTGGTGCCTATCAACGTGATCGTCTCTCACGGGCCTTATGACGATTTCTGATCTTGGAGTTGGCTTCCTGCTTAGATGCTTTCAGCAGTTATCCGTTCCCGACATAGCTACGGGGCGATGCAGCTGACGCTACAGCCCCCAGACCAGAGGTCGGTTCACTTCGGTCCTCTCGTACTAGAAGCAAATCATCCTCAAAAATCAACGCCTGCAGAAGATTAGGACCAACCTGTCTCACGCTTACATTTCTAGCATCTACGATTACTCATCGTTTGATGCGTCTGTTTGTATTGGACTATAACTTAACCTATTCTTACGAATTAAGGTCGCTGACATTTAGTCTCTACGGGTGGAGAACCATTTCTGATTTCCCTTCCCTCGGTATTCGTACATGCATCGTGGTTGAACGATGCGGACATTTACCGATATAAGTCAGCATGATCTCTGCGTATTTCTACGCAAAGCCGCCGTGAATTGTCGAATTTTCTTTCTTTTGGAACAGTTCGAGTCACACATGCCTTTTGGGCAGTGCTGTACTTTGTAGCCTCGGGATTCAAACCGTCCAATCACCCACTCACTGTAAGTGAGTAGCTGAACGGTTTGAACCCAGCTCGCGTACCTTTTTAATTGGCGAACAGCCAAACGCTTGGGACCTTCTCCAGCCCCGCGCTAAGGTGAGCCGACATCGAGGTGCCGAACTCCGCCGTCGCTATGGACGCTTAGGCGGAACTAGCCTGTTATCCCCAGGGTAGCTTTTATCCGATAATCTCCGGCCGCCTCTAACGCGGACCGTCGGTTCACTATGTTCTGCTTTCGCATCTGTTTGACAAGTACGTCTCA
>CAZYLZ010000026.1:0-13078 GCA_964648335.1 uncultured Candidatus Saccharibacteria bacterium
CGTGCTAATATCTTATATGTAAACCAAGGAAATGATGTAGCTGGTATTGATGACCAAGGAGTGGCGAGTTTGTACAACGAGGCCCGTGACTGTTTCTCAAAAAATGCATTTACTGCAACCGTCCTTTCTTGCAGAAAACTTCTTATGCATATTGCTGTGGCAAAAGGAGACAAGCCAGGGAAGAACTTTATTGAGTATGTTGAATATTTATCCACAAAGGGGTATGTTCCGCCTGACGCAAAAACATGGGTAGACCATATTAGAACTAAGGGCAATGAGGCAAATCACGAAATTGTGATTATGTCAGAAGAGGAAGCAAAGGACTTGATCTCGTTTGCAGAAATGCTTCTCAAGCTCGTATATGAATTCCCGGCCTCCTCAAAGAAATACGCTCCAGCACAAACACCATAGCTGACAGGAAATATGCAGGAACAAAATACTTACTCCAATTTGAGAAGGCGAAGCGAATTTTCAAGTGATAACTGGACTGTGGAAAATCTCAAAGATGGGTTGCAGTATTTTTTTGATCAAAACAAACGATACCCCACAGTTAAAGAAGTTGATGTATTTGAATATCTTCCAACTAGTCGCACTATCCAGCGATCCTTCGGCGGAATGGTTGAACTCAGAAAGATACTTGGATTAAATACCCCACTCAATCACACAAGTGGGGAAACAAGCGCTAACGTGGCTCGCGAAGCGGATAATCGCGCAAAACAATATGAGGAAAAATTGTATTTTGAACTCATTACGAAAATTCCAGAAGTTAGGGTGCACGAACACAAAATAATTCGTCCAGGAAATACTGCTGCAGATTTTTTTATTTATAGGACAGATACAGACGGAATCGTTATTGATTTATTTTATGCAATGGACATGCACTCACTTGCTGGGATAATCAATATAAAGATGAAGAAATATCTGGATGTAAAACACCCAGTATACTTTGTGTTGGTAGGCAATTTCCAAATATCACAATATGAGATTGATGAAAAAGTGGGTAACAGAAAAAATAAATTGCCTAGCCATATTCACGTGGTGACAGAAGAGAAATTTTCGAATGCCTTAGATGCCTTGTTGGTATTGCCCGGTCATTAAGGACCCGCATGAAACAACCATACCTCGTTCTCACACCAAGAGATGTCGCTGAATATATACAGACCCAAGTCAATGTTTTAGATCATAACACGCAGATTCCAAACAAAATATTGGAGTGTGCCGCCGCTCTCATTTTGGCTCGTTTTCACCTAAAGCGAACAGGCGAGCACTCGAATTTTGTTTTTCCCCTGAAGACTGGTACTACTTCTGTCCAAGTATTGGCTGAGTTAATACAGAAGTATATCAATGAAGACACGCCCATCGACATTCAGCTAATTAACGCGGCAATCCCACTGGACAAAAACCCCGCAGGTAAGGTAAGAGCAACCGCATTCCAGCTCAAAAGATTTAGCCTGGGTTCAAGTGACAAAACAGAGGAACTCATTAAATTCTTAACTGAAGAAATGCCTAGGCACTATGCACCGTTACATGCAACATTGGTAATTCTCCTCGAAGGGGTTGGCGCGATCCACATTAAGGAAATTAATAGGGCATTACATTCACTCAAAAAATACCCGTTCCACAGTGTGCTATTTCTCTGCGGAGAAGGAGACTACAAAACAACAATTGGAGAAATGTGGCCACAAAACGGCCAAAGTACATTCACAAAAGAAGAATGGTTTACTGATTTATTAGACGGGGAGTCAGCCAACTAATTTAATCATGAGGAATTGGTGTCAGGTACCGTTTTCGCGATTTTATTGCATTTGAAAGCTTCTTTGGTAGGGTTGGCACAGATATCCAAAAGAGGAGAGAACCCATGCCCACCTTCGTGATAGCCGGTACGGTACCGGTCTTGGTAGAAGCAGTCACTAATTGGGACAGCACCTATATGGCGTATCGAAACGGCGAGATCCGCTTTGATGCTAAGTCTGTCGAGGCTGCTCGTGCGCATATCGAGAATCTCAAATCCAAGCTCGAGCTTGTCGATGTGCACGGGCTCTATGTGGTACGCAAAGGCGAGCTTGTCGCCGTTTCGTACATGCCAAAGCGCGAGCGCCGTACGATCGTGCAGATGGTGCAAAGACTCACCACAGCCTGCGGCGATCGACGTGCAGATAGCGTGATCGAAAAGCTTTCCGAGAAAGAGCTTTGTGCGCTTTACGACCACCTTAAGTACACGATCGCAGAACGCATCCGTGTCGTGAGCGCGCGGCAACAGAAAATCGAGACGATAGTAAAGCTGCTCAAGCCGGCACGTAAGCGCCGCGATATCGTACGATCCTACCTCGCGGAATTTCCCGATGACGTACTCGAGCATGTTCGCATGCATGTCGAGTCGTGGAAAAAGAGCGGGGGCAAAATGTTCATCTCGGCCATGCTCTCAGACCATCTGCGACCCGCTGTGTCCAAAGAACTTTTTGGTCAATAATCCGAAGGCCCTGTAGCGTTTGCGACAGGGCCTTTTCTCTTGTGCAACTAAATTAAGAAAGAGGTGCCAGACCCCATTTCCCCGTGTTAAAGCGATACAATAGTCGTATGGAAATCAAAACGACACTCACGAATCCTGCGGGGCAAGTCGTAACCGTTCGCTACAGAGACATCGACGGCGACGGCGAGTTGAAAGGTCAAACGATTTCGGGTGTTCATGCGTACTGTTTTTACCAGGACAAGCTAGTGGTCGTGTGCTCGGATTCAAAAGGCTGGACACCGCCTGGCGGCTCTGTCGAAAGCGGGGAAAGTGCAGAGGATGCCGTTGTTCGCGAAGTAAAGGAAGAAACGAATATGCGAGTGCTGCAGCATCGCTTTGTGGGCGTTCAAGAAATAGTAGAACCGGGGAAAATTACTGTGCAGACACGGTCGGTGTGTATTGTTGAACCCGACGGCGATTTCGTGGCGGATCCCGATGGAGAAATTACTAACATCGAGTTTATAGCCCCAAAAGACTACAAAACGTATTTTGACTGGGGAGAGATTGGAGACCATGTGATGGAAAGATCTCTGCAGCTTAAAATTGAAATGACTAACGAAATACTTAACGCATGAAAGGAATCCTGATCGAAAACAGTTTTATGGATACGAACGTCCTTGCAGGGCTCGAAACCGTACGTACCTGGCACGAAGACGATTGGAAACTGCGCGAGGTACATATACGCAGGGAAGAAGCGCTTGTGCTGGGGCAGTACCTCAACGCTGGTCCATGGTACCTGCATTTTTGGGAACCAGGGCAGGACGACGTGCTGGTGGTCTTTAAGGACGCGGTGTTCGATATAAAGCACAGCGACAAACGCACCTGGACCCAGGCTGTCGAGCATGGAAGAGCTATCGGTATCCCGTCCGAGCAGCTCGATTTCCGTATTACTTAGATCTTTGCCTCGCTTCCAAAAAAGGAATACTTAAACACATCGGTTGACACGCAGCGCCGTCAGAAGCATAGTCACCCCAGCTCTGCAGTTAAACGGAGGACACCCATGTTTACACGTCGCAGTCTGCTTGCCGCACCGCTTCTTGGTGTCGTAAGTACTGGCGCAAAAGCGCGCAGATACGGCCCCATACCGGTCGATCTGGTCTTGGTGCTTGCAGTCGATGTCTCGCGTAGCGTTACGCCCGATCGCTGGCATGTTCAGCGCGAAGGGTATGAGCAGGCGTTTCGCTCTCGCGAAGTGCGAAACGCAATAATCTCGGGGCAGTTGGGCTCCATAGCCGTCACGCTTGTCGAATGGTCGAGCCCAGGCCAGCAACGGCAGGTGGTGGGGTGGCACGTCATCAAGGACGACGAATCTGCCTTTGGATTTTCGGCGCAGGTCGCCAGAATGGGTCGCCACTTTAGCGGCTCTACAGCGATCGGCGCAGCCTTGTTGCGGTGCAACGACCTCATCCGACGTTCGCCGTTTGTCGCGGCGCGCAAGGTTATCGATATCTCGGGCGACGGCAAACATACCGAAGAGACGTACGTCGAGATGGAAGAGGGTCCGCCCTTGGGCTACGCACGCCGCATGGTGGTGGGGGACAACGTGGTCATCAACGGCTTGCCGATCATCGGCGCGCGCAACACGACCGAGCTTCCCGAGTACTACGAGCACCACGTGATCGGCGGCCCCGGTGCCTTCATCGAGGTGGTAGAAAACCCCGACGACGTCGGCAACTTTACGCGGGCTCTTACCAAAAAGTTGGTACGCGAGATCGCATAACCGAACAAACCAAGCAGCGCACTCCAACGGGTGCGCTGTATTACTTCTACGGCAAGGAGGTGCTGGCGGTGGCTTTTTTGTATGCCGATTGCTTGACTCTCGCCACGGCATCGGTACTGTACGAGCAGTCAACCTGTACGGGGGCCACGAATGTCTTCAATCTTGTCGTTTATCGCGGGTACCTGGTACCTCGGCGTCATCGGTATCGTATGCGGGGTAGGCATGCTGCTTACGACTGCAAAACCGGTTCACGCATCCAAAGAGATCATGAGCGACGCAAGTCGAAATCCGCTCGCGTACGACCGCGAGCGGTTCGAGGCCGAGATCAGGACCAAAATGATGCAGACGGTGCAGTCCAATAAGTTTGCTACCGACCGACAGACCGAGGCGATCCTCGTTTCCTTCGTGTATCTTTTGGTATCGGTAGCGTGTCGACTGTTCGGATACTGAAGTGCCTATTGGCACAAGCACAAAACAAACCACCCCGGGCTACGGGGTGGTTCTTTTATGAAATAAAACTGCGCTCTTGAAGAGCGCAGTTTGTGTTTCCTGACGGGTTATTCACTCTCGATGAAAAGTGAGCATGTGCAGCCGTAGAACGGCATGAGCGACCGGAGATAATCTGCGACGTCGGGATCGAAGGGTTTGCCTCTGAATTCGACATGCAAGATCTTGGTACCGGCCCCACACGAATTAGCATTCGCCGAAAGCGCTTTCGACCACTTGCTTCCCGCGAATTCTGCAGTGAGCCACGAGGCAACCTGTTTTTCTCGTTTGTGGTCGATTTCTTCGCGTGCCGAGAATGGAACGGCCGATCTGCCGATCACATCCGGGGACACAGCAACCTCGTACTTCTCGAATCCCGCAAGAGGTCCGTGGTAGTAGCGGTATGCGGCGCCGGGCAACACTACACCGCAAGGGATTCTAATAAACACATGTTCCGGGCTACCATTTCTCGAGTCATAGCAGCGGACCGCCAGTATCTCCTTTGCCCAGGGATGCGGTGTGCAGTGTTCGGTGAGGAATTTGGCTTCGGCACTCTGATTTCTTGGCATAGTGACCTCCTTTGTCGTTTACGGCTTGGGCGACTGTACGCAGGTATCGTTGTGGTGTCAAATACGGCTGATTGTTCGAACCCGATCGTGGTGCACAGAACTTGCTAAAACCGGTTTGTGTGTTTAAATAGTTCCAGAAACGGAAAGGGAAGTGACATGACGACATCAGTACTGTTTTGGAACATCTGGGGGCATAGGCACCCAGATGCCATCCACCGCTACATAGCGGCCAATCGTGCCGACGTGTGTTGCCTTACCGAGGTTACCGATGCCTTGTGGCCGAGCGACGAAGGTGCTCTTGTGCATACCAGTGCCGACGTAAACGAGCCTCCGAGCCGTATCGACGGCCTTTCGCGACTAAAGTTCGCGTTTGGCGGAACTTATGCGTTCTATTACCAATCGCCTGCGTGGAGTACATGGTCGTGCAAAATCAGCGGCAACGAGCATCACGGCATTGGCTTTGGCAGTGCCATGGCGCTAATGAGCACTTTCGGGATCATGGATTTTCCCAGCAGGCTCGTCCTTGCTGACGTGCCCGATGTGCGACCGCGCATACTGCAGTGCATGGTCTTTTGCAAAGACGACAAGACCACTATCATCGCGCATCTGCACGGCGTGTGGTTTAAAGAAAACAGCAAAGGCGACGACCCGCGACGCATCACGCAGTCGCGAGTTGTCGCGGCACACTTGGCGATGCTTGCTCGTCGGCACAACACGAAGCGCATCGTCTTTGGTGGCGATCTCAATCTCGATATCGGTACCGAGGCCATCGCGATCCTCGAAAGGGGGTTCGATGGTATGCCGCTGCGCAATCTGATTCGCGAATACGGTATCAAAAGCACGCGCACGCCGCGGTATCGCAAGTTCGGCCAAGAGGGCGAGTCGCGCTATGCCGATTACGTGTTCGTCAGTCCCGAAGTCGAGGTCCTCGAGTTTTCTGTCGACACCACCGAGCTCGCCTCGGACCACGCGCCCTTGCGGATCGTGTTCCGATAAGCGAAGCTGCAACAACCAACGACCGCCCTCTTAGGCGGTCGTTTTACTATTCCGTATCACTATCGATGCGCTTTGTCGGACGCGTTCCAAACAAGCATGAGTCGAGATATACTCATCGTATGAAAAAAATCATGGCGTTAGTTGGTGTGGTGGCTTTTGTTCTGGTAGGCGGTTTTATATATACAAATTTGTATCCGCAAGCGGAGATGCCGACCGCGGTGGTCGCAGACTTCAAGAATGCGGAATATCTTATAGCGGGGCAGCGCGTTCGGCTTGTTAATGGCATTGCAGAATCCGAAGCAGCGCCGGGCTCTGCTACAAAGATAGTCACGAAGTACTTTGGTAACGAGATCAAGACCGATCTCGATGGCGATGGTCGCGAGGACGTCGCGTTTATCCTTACACAAAACACCGGCAGCTCGGGAACCTTCTTTTATGCAGTCGCGGCTCTTGATACTGCCCAAGGCTACCGAGGTTCGGACGGGTATCTTTTGGGCGATCGTATAGCACCGCAGAGCAGCAACCTAAGCCAAAACCCACGGCACAAGTACGTTGTTGTGTTTAACTATGCCGACCGCGCTCCAGGAGAGCCAATGACCGCACAGCCTTCGGTTGGCAAAAGTGCGTATCTTAAGCTCGATCCTGCCCACATGATGTGGGCGATTGTAGAGCCTAACTTTGAGGGAGAGTCTCGCTAGTGTCGGTTTGCGGTTTCTTCAAGGCAGCGCGCGTCAGAGTCTTCCTTTTTCCTGGGCAGATTGGATTATCGAATCGTAATCATGCCGACTGATATAGCGAGGCTCGTACGAACCGCCAGTGGCTTCGATATTCCTTACGAAGGCGCGCAGGTGATTGCGCGAACCTTTCTCTAGATTGGCATAGGTGACGAGGATATCCGCTTTGTCGGTCGCTTTTTTAAACTTTTCGAGATCGTTGATGTCGAGGTCTTCGACCGTTGCCCCGACGGCAAGCGCTTCGGAAATCGAAGTCTTTCCGCGTGCGACGAGACTAGCGTAGAGATTTTGCATTGATTTCGAGGTGAAAGATCCGACGGTGTCGTCGGTAACCGGATCGTCGATAGCATAGCGCGTCAAAAGCACCTTCATCGCATCGGTGTGGGTTTGTTCAGAGGCTCGAATGTTCGAGAAGATCTTTGCCCCCCAGATGTTGCCGAGTGTGGTGTATACGTCGCGCGCGAGCTTTTCTTCTTCGCGCATCTGTACGAGAGCCGCTATCTCGTCCTTCGAGAGTTTGGATTTCTGCATGCCGGAAACGAGCGCAGTGCCGTCTATCATGTCGCTGGCATCAACAACGTAGTCGGGCTCGGCTGCAGGCGTCGTTACAAGCGGTATCGAGCTCGTGTTCGAGGCAAGCCCCCCGTCCAGCTCGTAGATATTTTTGAAGCCCTTCGATGTCATTACCGAGACCGCCTGCCCCGACCGGTTGCCAGAGCGGCAGTACACGAAGTATGTTTTCGAGGTATCGAGCCGTTCGATATTTGTTGCAAACGAAGGATCCTCGAAATCGATGTTCATGGCCTGGTCTATGTGTCCGGCAGCGAACTCGCTCGGCGTACGGACGTCGAGCAGGATTGCCGAAGGGGTGGCGGCGTACAGCGTTATAAAATCCGTGCCACTGAGCCGTTTTGACGTGCCCGAAGAGGAGATAGAGGCTGCCATGAGTAGTATCAGTGCTGCTACACCGATGGCTAGGTATGTTTTGTTACTCATCGTGATCAATTAGTTCGTAATTAGTTTTTCGAAGACGGCGGGCTGGAAGCCAATAACTATTTCGCCCCCGATGTCTATGACCGGCACACCCATTTGCTGACTTTTCTCGACCATCTCCATTGCACGCGCATGATCGCGCGATACGTCTACGTCCTCAAACGCCACCCCTCGTTCCTTAAAGAAATTTTTTGCATACACGCAGTATGGGCAGGTCGGTGTTGAATATATGGTTACCTTTTTTGTCGTCATGTTATTTAAAGTTGAGTAATAAATTCGCAATCTGAGTAACGTGCTTGTTTTTTACCTTGTAAATGATCTCTTTGCCGTCTCGAGTAGCCGTTACAAGACCGGCATCACGCAGTACTTTTAGATGCTGCGATACGGCCGATTGCGCGAGCGTGCAATGTTCGCGCAGTTCTGTGACGCTCTTGGGCTTCGATAGGCAGCACAAGAGTCTGATGCGCTGCTCGTTCGAGAATGCCTTGCATATGGTTGCTCGTTTCATTAATACATATTAGCAACTACTAATATGATTTGCAACAAGCCCGCATGCTTCATCGGCAAAACTACCAGGTCTTTTTTGGGGGGCGCTGTCGGTACCCACAACCACACGGTTTTCGTGCGCCCTGTGTGTCCAGGACCAACCAGTTGCAAAAAACAAAAATCCGGAACACTATAGCCACATATGGCCGAAATAAAGACACAGGTAAATAAGGCGAGCGTTACTAAGTTTCTGAGCACTATCAAGGACCCGCAAAAGCGTGCCGACTGCACTGCGATTTCGAAGTTGATGGAGAAGGTAAGCAAGGCCAAGCCCGAGATGTGGGGAACGGCAATTGTGGGCTTTGGCCGCCGACCGATCACCTATGCCAACAGCAAAACAAACGAGTGGATGATTATTGGCTTTGCACCGCGAGCCAATGGGATCGCCCTATACGGACTCAAGAGCTTTACCATGACCAATGGCGGGCTCACTACCCAAAAAGGCGAGAACGACTTTTTGCTCAAGCTTGGCAAGTACAAAGAAGGAGGCGGATGCTTGTACATAAAAAAGCTCGCCGACGTCGACGTCAAAGAGCTCGAGAAGATCGTAACGCTGGCGATGAAGCGCGCCGAATAGGGAGCAAAAAAGCATGCGACCTTTACATTTTGTTCGGCTGCAGTAGTGTGGTGCCGGTAACACAAAGGAGACTCTCGTGAAGCAGGTTGTCCTCACTGTCGGTCCCCAGTACGCGGGCAAATCGACGTTTTGCGAAAAGGTGGCGTCGGAGCATTCAAACGTGTCAATCGTCAGCCGAGACAAGATCCTCATCGGCATGTTCGGAACCGTCTGGCTCGATTCGTACACCGGCGGGCATACGGCAGCTCTCGAGGCGGTATGGAGAGAGGTTGCGATGCACCTGCGATCGGCAGATGCAAACAAGAAGACGCTCATCGTCGATGCGTGGAACGGTCCGCCGAGCGAGCGTGCCGACATGGTACAGAAACTCCGCGACCTCGGTGCAAAAAAAGTAGTAGGGTGGCATTTTGTCACTCCACTTCCTACGTGTCTTGCATGGAGTTTCGAGAAAGATCCTATCGAGATAAAAAACGAGTGGAGCAAGATACGGCGCGACATCCGTGTGGCCTCGTATACAGGAATCCACGAAACGTTCTGTCGGTGGGACATAGAAAAGGAAGGGGTGTTCGACGCTGTGCAAAGGCTCAACGCTCTCGAGCCGCCGCCGAGCAATCTGGTGTGACGGCTCGAAAGACGATCCTCGTGGTCGTCTTTTTATTACACGCGTTGCGGGTGTCTTTGTGTTGGCAGTTGGTATTAGAAGGAAAAGCGACTATGCTATCGTTATCGAAAATCTATGGACAAGAAACAACGCATCTACACCATGAGCGTCGCGAGCGTGTATCCGCTCTATATAACCAAAGTCGAAAAGAAGGGTCGTACCCGGGACGAGGTAGACCAGGTGATGCGCTGGCTTACCGGGTATAGCCAGAGCGCTCTCGAGAAACAGCTCAAAAACGAAACGGATTTTGAAACCTTTTTTAAGGATGCACCCAAACTTAATCCCAAGCGAAGTCTCATTACTGGGGTCATCTGCGGCGTTCGCATCGAAGAGATCAAAGAAAAAACCATGCGCGAGATTAGGTATATGGATAAGCTTGTCGACGAGCTCGCAAAAGGGAAGGCGATGGAAAAGATCCTCAGAAGCTAAGTGCTATACTCAGCCAATGAAACTACTCGTCGTCATTCTCGTCGTGCTCGCGCTCTGGTCTCTGTGGGGATATTTTTCGTCGAAGGTCGAACAGGCCGAGTATGCGGTAGTTCGCAAAGCAGACGGCTACGAGGTGCGTGCATATGCGTCGCATATCGAGGCACAAACCGTCGTCGATGGACCGTACGACGAGGCGTTGAGCGCCGGCTTCCGAATCGTCGCGGGTTACATCTTTGGCGGGAATGTGAAGAAAGAGGGTATCGCGATGACCGCTCCTGTCGTTGCAAGTGCCAAGGGCAATTCGCGCGTGATCGCTTTCGTGATGCCTAAATCGTACACCATGGAAACTCTGCCTATTCCGACCGATTCGCGCGTGAAGCTCGTTGCGGTACCGGCAAAGAAGACGGCAGTGCTGCGGTTCTCGTGGATACGCTCGGCCGATCGCATCCAAAAGAAAGAAGCAGAACTGTTGGCAGCACTGGCTCGAGACGGCGTGCAGGCCACCGGAACTCCTTCGTATGCGGGTTATAGCGCGCCGTGGACGCCTCCATGGATGATGCGCAACGAGGTGATAGTCGAGATTCGATAGTCGAAGGTGCGTCGGATGATAGAATACGGGGCATACCAACGCGGTGCCTCATCAATCTTGTCTATGAACATTTTTTTGTGGATCCTTCAGATCATCCTCGGGTTTTGGAACATAACCGGCGCTGCCTATATGCAGGGCCACTACCAAGATCTTGCAACCGAAGCGGCATTTGCTGCACTTCCACATGCGTTCTGGCTCGTCTTTGCTGCTATCCAGATACTCCTTGCTATCGGTATCGTCGTACCAAAGATGGGTGCAGTACCATCGTGGACGACCACGGTATCGGCAACTGGTCTCGCGATTCTTTCGCTCGCGTCCATCGGACTTTTCTCGGCATATGCCGGATTTCCGGGCTTGCTCTGGGGCGTGCTTCCGGCAGCAGCTGCAGCGTACGTTGCATATAAGCGTTGGTAGGGGATGAGACAGGTCGCACTTTTTGCTGCAATAAAAAAGCACACCAGTTAATCGTGGTGTGCAGAATATTCTCAGCAGCCGAACGGGCTTATCTTATCGCGCAGCACCCAGGTAGCCGAGCGAATACTCGATACCTGCCGCAACAAGCACGGCACCAAAACCTACAGCGATACCAAATACTGGCCGCCTAGTTCGTCGGTCGGCTACGAGGTAGGTAGTGATGCCGACAGCGCTATTGACGAGCACGATCATGGGAAGAGACATACAATCCTCCTGTGTTACTTCTGGGCCCTATCTAATAATTATGCGGATCAGAGTCAATACAGACGCAGCTTGACCGGACAGACACACTGCGATATATTCAACTACATGGTTGAACATACAGAACTCGACGCCGTGTTCCGTTCGCTTGCCGACACGACGAGGCGCGACATCCTGCGGCGCCTGCGCTCGCAAGAGCGTACCGTCGGCGAGCTCGCGGTGCACTACGACCTCACATTTGCCGCGGTCTCGAAGCACCTGCAGGTCTTGGAACGCGCGCACCTGGTAAAGAAGCGTAGGCACGGACGACAGCAGAAGGTCGAACTGGTCGTGCGTGGACTGCATGCTGCCGACAAGTATCTCGATCTGTATCGACAAACCTGCGAGTCGAAGCTGGATCGGTTGGAGGCGTTTTTAAAAAAATAGCGAATAGTGCATGAACAAGAAAGAGATAACGATAGTACGAACCATGAGCGCTCCGCGGCAGTGCGTGTGGCAGGCATGGACCGATCCTAAACAGCTCGCGCTGTGGTGGGGCCCCAACGGCGTCACCATACCCGAAGCCGCGATAGACCTGACGGTAGGCGGTGAACTTTCGATAATCATGCTCGCTGGCAAAGCACTGGGACCAATGGAAGGACAGCGCTGGCCTATGACCGGCGTCTTTACCGAGATAGTCGATGCCGAGAAGCTGGTATTTTCGAACAACGCGCTCGACCAGGCAGGAAACGTGGTGTTGCGCGGAGAGACGACCGTTGTATTTGAGGACGAGGGCGAGAACACGAAGCTTACCGTGGTGACGCGCGCCGAAGGGGACGCGCCCGGGACCGAGTTTATGCTCGCAGGCATGGAGCCAGGATGGAATCAGCAGCTCGATAAACTCGTACAACACCTGGGTTAAAAAAGCATTTGATGGCTTAAATACAAGGCATTTTGCTCACGACTGGTGCTGGTGCTGGTGCCTCAGCATTGGTATTATTGACACAGGCAACTAAAATGCTATAATGCACTCAGACTACTAAACCTCTACAGGAGATACGGGATGGCCAAGCACCTCAAGGATTCGTTCGTCCCCAAGGCACGCTACGCTACCGACGAAGAGAAAGTGACCGCGTACAACGTCTGGATCCGTCTTAACCCCGAGTATGCGGCAGACAATGAGTTGTGCGATGCCGAGATCGCCGATCTCGACGCTGAGCTCGAGAGTTTGTGGGAGTCGTATCAAAGCAACGCACTCTCGCACGGCTTCAACGGGCATGATCCGCTTCTCGAAACCGAGGAGACGATGAACATCTTCCCGATGTCGTTCATCGACATGGGGTACAACTCGTTCGACTACGACGACTATTACGACGATCAGTATGACGACGACTTCGATCCGCTGCCGTCGTACTCGCGTTGTCGATACGACGATGATTGGCCCGAAGAAGCAGATCTGATGCTCTACTCGCTTCGGCAGTTCAAGGCAGAGCGAGAGCTCGAGGAGCGCATTCGCGAAGAAGAAGAGTGCGATCTCGACGCACGTGAGCGTGAATACTCGCACCTGCCGCATCTGCAATCGATGCGGATGGGCGTGCGCGAACGCGTGAACGGC
>CAZYLZ010000027.1:0-12931 GCA_964648335.1 uncultured Candidatus Saccharibacteria bacterium
ACTCTTCGCACGTCGGCAGCACCCGACATCGCAAACAGCTCTTCTACGGCGATAGCCTGTCCTATTGCTCCGTCGTACAGGACGCCGAGGAGACCGATGAGTATCCCGCCGAGTAAGAGTCCTGCGAGATCTACGGCACCGCGACTGTTGAGATGCACGTACATTGCCTCGTCGCTCGATAAGCCTGTAAGCGAAAGCGCATGCACCGCAAACATCGATAAGAAACCGGTAAAGAGTATCGTACCGATCATACCGAGGACAGCGGCAGTGGTCGTCCTATTGAAGCCATGAGTGACGTACGATCCGAAGACGATGATGATCGAGGCTACGCCCATGCTCACGTACGCAGGAGAATACCCCGCCATAATGGCTGGCAAGAGAACGTAGAGGATGACGGCAAGGCTCGCGACAAGTGAAACGAGTCCGCGTATCCCCGGCAGTCCACCGAAGATCACCACCAGGATCACCAGAAGAACCGCCAAGTACGACAAAAGTGGTATCCGGTATGGATCGGACACTGCATAGTGATCCGTAGCGTCGAGCGCGCTCGTAGAATGGATCAAGTAAAACACCGCACCTACGTCGTAATGAATGTAGTCGTTCACGATCGTGCGGACGCTTCCCGCTTCGGGACCGTCCAGGATCTCAATTTTGAGTTCTTGTATTTCTCCTTCGGTGTCGGTTCCTGGTATGACTTCGGCGCGCTGCGACAGTATCTCGAGCACCTTCGCTTTCATAGTGACCTGCGTGTCCTCCACCAAGGTCTGTGCAAACAGTGGTTGCGCCAGAAACGCGATGGATAGGACGGTAATAACGAGCATTCGATGCATGAGACAATACTACTACCATTTACACACCCGCGAGACTGATGACCGCATACAAGGCCGCGATACCCAGAAGACTCGAGATGGTCGTCCATGCCTTGGGGTGTGCATGGTGACTCTCGGGCAAGAGGTCGGAGGCTCCGATATACAAGAAAAAACCGGCAAACAGCGACAAGAGGATCGAAAGGTCGCTTTCGCTTACAGTGACGAACATAGTAGCAAAGATTCCAACGACCGGAGCTGCGGCGTCTACCAAGAGCCACGTAAGTGCCGTACGACGAGATCCTCCGTTTTTCATTATGAAGCTCACCGTATTGATTCCGTCGGAAAAGTCGTGCGCAAGAACCGCACTCGCCACTACCACTCCGACTGCAGGCGATACCTGGAATGCAAAGCCGATAGCGAGCCCGTCGAGCATGCTATGGAACGAAAGCGTGCTCGCCCCGAAATTTCCACGAGCTGCTCCCGTCGTTTGATGATGGCGGTGGTCATCGGCAGTCTCGTGGGTATGTCCATGCAAGAAGACGAGTCGGTCCATGACCAGGTAGCTGGCGAAGCCGAGTGCCATGACAGCAAACAAGGTCGATAGATCGTGGAATTTCTGTCCAAGCTCGATGGCCTCTGGCATGAGATCGAAGAACGCGACACCAAGAACGGCACCGGCGCTAAACCCGAGAATGAGATGCAGCTTGTCGGAAAGCCTCAGAGCAAACAGACCGCCACAGATTGTCGCGATGAATGCCGCACTCGCAATGAAGAAGAGTGTCATAGGCTAGCGCTTACACTGAGTACACGTCCCGAAGAACTCGAGCGAGTGATCGAGCGGGCTAGTAAAGAGCTTTGAGCGTTTCGCAAGGGCATGCATATGTGTATCAAGCACGCATTCATCAACATCCTCGATGATGCCGCAGGACGAACAAACGATGTGATGGTGGTGATTTCGAACCAGCTCGTAGTGCGCATGTCCGTGGCGAAAATCGATCTGAGCGACGATGCCTGCCGACACGAACGATTCGAGGCAGCGATACAGGGTAGCCTGGTCGGCTATCGAGCCCAGTTCTGTTAGGAGACTTGCGGCGGTGCGTGGTGTCTTTGAAGCAGCGAGTGTATCCAAGACGGCACGGCGTTGGGTGGTCACCTTGAGACCGGCAGCTCGCAGCTGCTCGGCGAGTGCGAGTTTCGATGGGCTGTGTGTTCTCATAGGATAATAAGCATTACACAACAACGCCGTACATGCAAGTAATTCGCATTTAGAACGCATCGGGTGTCTCTGCTTGTAACGAAAGGCTTTCACGAACGTTATAGATATGTACCAAGCATGAAGATTCTTCATGATTCGTTCATACTTGTGCTATACGCTTGTATCCAAGCGACTTCCACCGCCATGCTAGCAATTCACCAGAGAACCATATGCGAATACTCATAGTCGAAGACGAAAAGAAGCTCGCAGATGCCCTTGCCAAAGGTCTCGCCCTCAAAGGCTATGCCGTCGACATACTCGGCGATGGCAAGAAGGCACTTGCTCGCGTCTCGCTCCACCGAAGCGATTACGACCTCATGATCCTCGATCTCATGCTGCCCGGCATGACCGGCTTCGAGGTCTGCAAGGCCGTTCGCGAACTCGGCGTCACTGTCCCTATCATGATACTGACCGGGCGCACCGAAACGGAAAGCAAGGTAGACCTCCTCCTCTCAGGCGCGGACGACTACCTCGTCAAACCGTTCTCGTTCGAAGAACTCTCTGCCCGGGTTCACGCGCTCCTGCGCCGGCCTGTCGAGACGACTCCGGCCGTCTTGCGCGTGCGTGATATCGAGCTCAATCCTATCGAGCGGCGCGTGGTACGCGATGGCAAAGAGCTTAAGCTCACACTCAAGGAGTTTGGATTGCTCGAGTACTTCATGCGCCACCCGAACCAAGTAGTCAACCGCGAGGACCTTTTGGGACACCTGTGGGATTTCAACTACGCATCGTTTAGCAACGTCGTTGACGTGCACGTCAAGAATCTGCGCAAGAAGCTCTCGGACAAAGGTGGCTCTACAGTGCTCGAGACGGTCTGGGGCATCGGCTATCGCCTACGCGCCTCGTAAAGGCGACTTCATAGGAACTTAATCTCGGTACGTCATAGTGGAGTCAGAAGTCGTATGTACCTTACACGCGTATACGTATATCGAACTTCATCTCCATGCGCTCGCTCGTGGCACGGCCCGAGCGAGCCCGACAGGAGATCGTTATGAGCGTAACGATACGAACCATGAAAACAATGACCTGCACCTGCGGACACCAAGAGATGGGCACTACTGATCAGGACGTGACCTCGAAGATGGAGAGTCATATAGCCAACGAGCATTCCGACGACCCGCGTGGCACGAAACGACTGCTCGAAAAGGCCAAGATGACCGTCACCGAAGAGATGCACACGTAGTGCGGCTTCTGCCAGTCACCCCCAGAGACTATTCTCTGGGGGTGACGTTGCATATGCCCCCGTACGCTCTATAGTTCGTGCATGGTATCAAAACCGCACGTTATCGTGATCGTAGGACCTACCGCTTCGGGCAAAACGGATCTCTCGATAGAGATAGCAAAAAAGACGAGCGGCGAAGTTATCTCTGCAGATTCGCGGCAAGTATATCGTGGCCTCGATATCGGCAGTGGCAAAGTGACCAAAAAAGAGATGGCGGGCATTCCCCACCATCTTATCGACATAGTAGACCCTAAAACAGTATTTACTGCCGACGACTTCGTACGGCTCGGTAAAGCAGCTATCGAGGACATTGTTGCGCGCAAAAAGACTCCCATCGTTGTCGGTGGGACAGGCTTTTATATCGACGCGCTTCTGGGAACGGTCTCTCTGCCTGCAGTCCCGGCAAACGCGTCTCTCCGAACCCAGCTCGAGTCTTTAACTGCGACCGAGCTTTTTGCACAACTTGCAAAGAAGGACCCCGAGCGCGCCGATACAATAGACCGGCACAACAAAGTCCGCTTGGTACGAGCGCTCGAGATAGTAGAGGCGCTTGGCTCGGTGCCAAAGTCACTCCCCACCCCAACTCAATACGACATCGAGTGGATAGGCATCGACTGGCCCGACGACGATCTGAAAGCCCGCATTCACACGCGACTTGTGCGACGCTTCGAGGCAATAGTCGCCGAAGTGAAAGCGCTCCACAAAAAAGGGGTGACCTGGAAGCGGCTCGACGAGCTTGGACTCGAGTATCGATATGTCGGCCGTTTTGTACAAAACATCATTGACAAAGAAACCTGTCTGCGCGAACTCGAAAAAGAAATATGGAAGTATGCAAAGCGCCAGCGTACCTACTTTAGACGCAACAAGGCAATCGACTGGCGTATACAAAAAAAGAGGCGCAGCAATCGCTGCGCCTCTGTCGGGATCTAGGCTCCCTTGTTGGTCTGCTGCACGATCGGCTTCTGAGCCGCGTTATTGATACCGCCGTACCCCGAGAGGAGCGCGTCGATCATGCTCGAGACCCACGGGATCACGACATACCACTGTAGGTCTTCGCCGCGGATCATCCAGAAGACGATTCCGGTCATGACGAACGCGGCGATGACGCTGACGAAGTTGTCGGCCTGAAGAGCGCGTACCGACGTCTCGCGATTGGTAGCCGTCATGTAGTCGACGGCAACCCAGATGACGGCGGCGATCAGGATCCAGAACAGTGCCTTGTAGACAGGCTCTGCAGGCGACAGACTCACCGTCTGGCGCAACGCCGGCATGGCGTATCCGGCTCCCAACAAGACGAACGGAAGGACCCACGACCAGACCGAGAAGATAGTCTGCACCACGGCTCCAAAGAAGTTCTTCATCCATGCCATTCTTATGTACTCCCTTCGTAGAGCTGCTCTTCCATGCGAAAAGCAGGCTGCTTGCAACCTACTACTAATTTTAGTTTTGTCAATTTCCAGCGGTACCAATAGAAAAGAGCGCGGCTGGTGCCGCGCTCTGTAAGGTACCCTTACGGGGTATGATGTCCGCCACCTGCCGCCGGTGCCGGCGTGGCCGGACTATGGTCGTCGGCCAGATTGGCCATCGCGCTTTCGATACGCCCGAAGACGATGACGTCGAACAGTGCTGTAACCATGACTGCTCCTGCGATAAGCAGCACCGTGAATGACAGCTTTTGGAGGGCCATCATATGGGTTGCAAAGCCACTCAGAGCCGCAAGTGCCGGCATAACGCTCAGACCAGTATCTGCCGAGCGTGAGAGTCGAGACTCGACCTCACCCGACATCGCCGGCCATCCTTGCCAAAACAGGTACGTGACGAGCACAACGCCGGCGCCGCAACAGTACAGCGCCGCGTATTGCGGCGTCATAGCCGAGACGGGGTCGTAGCGAGGAAAAAACCATATGAGGATTGCTACGCCCAACGAGAGTGCGATAGATCCAAGTGAACGCCAGAGGCCGCTCAAGCTGAATCCACTTCGTGTCGCGTGTGGCATGTGGCACCTTTCGATTTGGTTGCAATTCCTATCTGGTAGTATTTTACCATATTTAAATATGGTGTCAAAGGCATATATAGTTTGAGGCCGCGCAGGATATGCGCGGCCTCGTAGACTCAGTCGGCCCAACGGCTGACCGAATCTTTCCACCCGTCAGAGGCGCTGGCGACGCCGCGATCGGCGTACTCCAGCTCCTGGCGGGTTGGTCTTCGGAAGGTGTACAAGACCCCTTCCGTAACAGGTGTGGTTTTGGTCGTGGTCTTGCTCCGCTTTGGACTCCCTTTTGCTTTACGCTTCGGGGCGGTCTTCGGCGATTTGCGAGCCATGCGACGTCCTTTCCCTGTTTCAACAGACTTTATTATACTACTTATTTTTATCTTTGCAAGCACATCAAAATCATCGCCGGAAACCTTTTGTTTTACACTGTTTAAGGCTAGAATCCATTGCGACGGGCGTATATGCTGTCATAAAGGCCCGTCGTCAGTCAGAAGTGCATGCGAGCACGCGCTTCAGTTCCTTCCTGGGGCCTATATCACGCTCATATATGCCCTGCGTTCGTAAAAAATGAAAGCAAGATCTCATTTTTGTTCCTCACTTGGGCCTATAGTTTAATGGTAGAACGACGGTCTCCAAAACCGTCAGCCGAGGTTCGATTCCTCGTGGGCCCGCCAATTAAAAAACAGTGCACAAGCACTGTTTTTTAATTGGCGGGAGCCGGAGCGCGACGGCGCGAGGCGGGGCCGACCAAATTTACAGCAGTAAATTATGGGTGGCCGCGTGCGGGAGCCGGAGCGATATTGCGCCAGTAGGCGCAATCGCGAGGCGGGGTCGCGACCGATGTCTCGTGACGACGAGGCATCGAGTTGTGACCGCACAATCTGTGCATAAGCACTGTTTTTCTTTTGGCGGGAGCCCGAGCGCGACGGCGCAAGCCTCCTCTGCCTCACTCCTTCTTTCCCTTTCCCATACCATACCGCACAAGTGCCTCTTGGCGTGCTACCGGGTGCGGCACGAGGGGTGCTATCGGGTGCATGTACCGCTCATCGCCCAGCCACTTTTTTTGATATGCACCCGAAGGGTCGTGCATCTTGGCCTGGAGCTCCGGGTTAAAGATGCGTATCGGCTTTGGATCGGCGCCCACCGATGCTCCCCACTGCCAGCCTCCGTTATTAGATGCCTCGTCGAGATCGACGAGAGCCGCACGAAAATACTCTTGCCCCCATCGCCAATCGACGCCAAGATTCTTGGTAAGCACGCTCGCCACCACCATACGCGCACGGTTATGCATCCACCCAGTCTGTGCAAGCTGCTTCATGGCAGCATCTACCAACGGGTACCCCGTCTCTCCTTTGATCCAGGCGGTAAAGCGTTCGAGTGCCCCATCGTGCGAAACCCACGGGATTGATCCGCGGAACTTGGTTTGGAATTCACGGTCGAGAAGATGCGGATCGTGATAGAAAAGGTATTTGTAAAACTCGCGCCAGATAAGTTCCGAAAGGTACGTAAGCGCGCCGGTATCGGCTCCTAAGGTATCGAGCCGCGAAAGGTCGCGGGCAAATGCCGTCCGAATCTTCGACTTGAGCGTTCGTGCCGACACAAGTCCCCAGGCAAGAGCGAGCGACATCCGCGACGTCGCGCCATGCGCATGCACGTCGAGCTCGAGCGAATCGCGACGATCTTTGTAGTGCGCGACACCCCCAAGCGCCAGGTACTCGTCGAAGCGGGACAGCGCAGTGTCTTCGTCGAAATACCAGCCCGAGAGATTGGGCTCTAGCGCCAAAGCGGAGAGGTCGATATGCATATCTCCTGCTGTGATCTTTCGTGCGGTCGAAAACAGAGGCGTCAGCACTGCGGTCTCGGCTGCGACGCGATGCGCTAGTGTTTCCAAGATTTCGCGAGTCGGCGGCATGGCATGTGCCGGAACCGACACCGGCACCTCGGCTGCCTCGATAAACTGTGCCCAGACTGCCCGCTTAAAGGGCGTAAACACACTGTAGACAGCCTTTGAGCCTGTCTTGGTATGCCTATCGATAGTCATTTGGTCCTTGAGAACATGAATGCCGACACCGGCAGCGAGCAGCTTTTTTACCTGCGCATAAAAGTCGGGATGCACGTCCTCGTTCACATACACGACTATGTCGTAGTGTGCGGCAATACTCACGATAGTCCGCGCAGCCTTGCCGCGCACGATAGCAAATTCGGGAAAGCGTTTGGCAAACGCTGGGAGCGCATGCGAGAGAACGTAACGACTCGGATACCCAAACTGTGATGTGGGATCCCCGGCACACATATAGTCTTCGAGCACGAACAGCGGCAACAGCGGCACCTGTTGGGCCACACTCTCTTCGATTGCTTTGTGGAGCGCAGGGTTATCGTGCAGACGGAAGTCGCGGCGAGACCAATAAACTACAAGGCGGTCTTTCACGTGTTTAGTGTATCAGAAAAGCAATTCCCCTGATCTCCCCCTCCCTCTATTTCCAAGAGAGGGAGGGAAATGCACATGCAGTAAAAAGCCCCGCGAGGGGCCGATTCTTACTTCTTGATCTCGTTGTGCAAAGTGTGCGCACGGCACCAGTTGCAGAATTTCTTGACCGCGATCTTGCGGGTGACAAGCTTCTTGTTTTTCTCGGTCCAATAGTTGGTCCGCTTGCATTTGCTGCACGCGAGTTTTATGAGGCGGTCTTGTGACATAACTCGAGGATACTACCGCAAATCACATCCTTTGGCAACCCCGCCCGAGGACAGCCCTAAACCCCTAGCTGAGCGCGTTCCACAGACCAAAGTCGCTGCCCAAAAGCGAGCCCAGAAGGGTGTCCACGACAAGCCACGCACCTAGGATGATCACGTAGCCAATAGCCACGTTTATAAACAGGCTTTTAGCCCTCGAAACCGACTCTCCCCCGTTGAGCGAGTTCGAGAGGTACAGCCATCCTGCGTAGGCAAACAAGAGCGCTGCGATAATCGAGGCCAAAAAGATGCCGAAATTGAGCAGATTTTGCACCAGGGTCGCAAAGCTTGATAGGTTGCAGTCCACCCCCTTGCATGGCACCAGAGATACCTCGGTACCCTTAGCGTTGACGGCTCCCTGCGCCTGAGCCAACAGAGGCACGGTAACGACGATGACGGCAGCTATTAGGGGTTGTATGCGGTAGTTCATGCGGTTTAGTGTACAAGGGTGCTGCGCGCGGCGCGAGGAGTCCCCTGGGACAAAACAGATCTAACGGTACTTGACACTTTAAAATATAAACGTATTGTGCTGTCGGAATAGAAACTGCCATAGGAGGCACAGATGAAGGTTGCTGGTATTGGCGCGGACGCTCTCTTCAAGATGCTCGGCGAGATGCTCGAGGGCAAGACGGAGCTCTCCGACAAAGATTTGGCTGCGGTCTGCGCCGGACTCTACGCAGACTTCGCCAAAGACTATTCGCCGTTTTTGCGCATGGCTCCCGGCCTTGCTGGACCGGTCAGTAAGGATCTCACACCGATTGTTGTCGCGCTGTTTCAGATGTTCGCTAACATCTTAAAGTCAGCAGAACTGAAAAAGGCTTCCAAAGACTACGCGAAGGCAAAAGCAGAATTACGTAAAATCAGTATGGAAGCCTATGTTGCGGCAGGATTCACTCGCCAGCAAGCGTTCCAGCTGGTTCTGCACGATGCCGCACAACCACTTGGCGGTCTCAGCATGATCCAGAAGTCGCTCAATAGCGAGTGACGATGTTTTCACAACATAGAAAGCCAGCTCATACCGAGCTGGCTGTTTTTTTACAGTAAGTCAAAAGAAAAAAGACAAGAACATCGTTCTTGTCTTGGTGATACAACGCTCGAGTCAGATAAAGTTTTCGTTCCGATACCGCTCGGTCACTAACGTATGGAGCGGAAAACAGAGATTGACGCCATGGTGTTTATCGAAGGGTACAATCATCCGCTCGACCGTTTCGTCGTTCTCTTCAAAGTCATTCAATTCCACGATGCCCGACGGCTTGACGATGGCAAATTGCAGAATGACTTCGTCGTTCGGCGTTATGTGCGAGTCGTACAGCGACATGTGTGCCGGATCATTCGAGACCACAATGTTCGTTTCTTCTCTCACTTCGCGAGTCAACGCTGTGCGCCAGCCTTCGCCTTCGTCGACAAACCCGCCTGGAAGTGCGATGCCGTTCGCCGGTCGACTCGATCGTCGAACGAGCAACAGCTGTGTCGGCTTTATGAACACGAGTCCTACGGCAACCAACAGCCGTGGTTTTGGCTTCTTATGTTCCATGCATGTCCCTTTCGTTTTCTAGGCTGGTGGCACAGTAACACCGAGGGTCTCGATGAGCAATTGCATGCGCTTTTGCATTATAGAAAACAGCCGGCCCCATCGGGACCGGCTGTAACACACGCTACGCAAGCGAGATTTCGAGATTGCGGTAATACGGCTTATTGAGGAATGTTCCATCTTTGTCGCACAGAAGCCCGTACGGGTGTTCCGCGCGACGAACGAGCGACCCGGACAAGCGCAACGTCTGCTGCTCGAGCTCGAACGAACGCTTGATAGCCGCGTCGACGCCCATGGATACCTGTGACGCGAGACTGGCGATAGTCCGCATGTTCTCATCGATCTTCCTACGGACCTTGTCTTCTTGTGCCTTCGAGACCGGCGCGCACAGAATTAGCGCTCGGTGCGGTCCGGGTGAGTCACCCGCTTTCTCGCTGTAATCGGCAAGCTGCTTGGTCGCAATCTCGCCACAGGCGCCCACATACCATTGTTGGTACGAGGCCGATCGTGCAAGACGCGCGTTCTGCGAGAAGTGGTCGTGCGACCCTGGGAAGACATTGTCCGGAAACAGGACAGTATCGTACTCGTTGCCACGAGCAGTATGAAGCGGCCGCATCCGAGGAAGCTCGGAGCGGTATTTGTACCAACCAAGCGTCTGCACCGCATAGAAGCGAATCCGGTTGGCGAAGCAATCGCGAATTCTCGCGGCGATGTTACCGATATCGGGATACTCAGGATCGTCGTTGTCGCCGTCGAAGATGAGTGTCACGTTTCTATTGCGGGCAATCATCGAGGCGATCTCGAGATTGATCCATGCCGCAAGCGATCTCGCATCGTCGATTGCGATGCCGTTGAACGACCCGGCACCGCGTAGCGCGATGACGACCGATTCTCCCGCCAGCATGCGATCGATTTGCTTTTCCCAGTAAGAGCCATCGGTATCGAGGACTACGTTACCGGAAATGTTAGATGCCATGGGGTATCCTTTCGCGTTTGTTGCAGTCTCAAAGTACAGTACTATTATATTCAAGTATGTCAACACTATTATTGACATTTTTCGAAAAGATAAGTATTGTACCATCAGTCCAAGAAAGCAGCAGGAGGTACGAATGACAAAACTTTTTTTGGCGCGAGTATTATCTCTGGTACTTGTCGCTCAGCTCGCCATCTCGCCGGCAACGGCGGAAGCGCCGCAAGCCATTCACTACAAAGGCAAGGATGCGACGCTGTCGGTAACGTCGGGCGCTCGCGCAGAGCTCGAGAGGATCGGCTACTCCTTCCCTGTCAAAGACGGGATCATGTCATGGTGTTTGGGACCAGACTCGTGCGCACCTCTCGACGTAAGTGCCGAAGACAAGCACGCGTGGGTGGCGATCGACATCAAGGATGTCGTCAGACGGGATGTGACGGTAGTCATCATCTGCCGTTCGTACGGAATCGGCAAGAGCACTACCATCCGCGACTACCATGTGTTGGATCCCAGCAGGATGCCCGAGCCATTTAGCGTCGTAGACGAGTCCGACGACATCGTCCGTGATAATTGCTCGAAGGCCTAGCTCCAAGCACATACCCGCCAACCTCTCGGTTGGCGGGTTTTTTACACTTGGAGCACGTACGCCTACGAGACAACCTTGTACGCGATAATGTTCCAAATGCTTTTTGGGTCTTCTTTTGGTCGATGTCGCCAACATATCTGCGGCCAATCCCCTGCGCGTACGGGCATTCGTGGGATATCGCCCTGCACGCGTACCGCAACGATGGTGTCGGGATCAACCGGACGATCACCGCCGGTCCAGATGATCATTCCGTTATTGTCTTTTGTCATGCGACTCTCCCTAAAAGCTACTGCTCGGGGGAGTGTATCGCAACGCAGATTCGCTGTCGAATATCATTTTTTGCGGCGACAGGGATTCGCAACTGTAACCTAACAAGAAGTGGTTTTTTGGGGTACAAGGACCTCCTCCCCGGGCGTTGCCCGGGGTTTCCTGGTTATTGAAAAGGTGGCAGACGGTATGTCTGCCACAATAGGTTCTATTTTTTCAATCTGCCTTTCGTCGACACAACACCGACCAAAATCCAGCGTTTAGGCCAGTGTCGCTGTCGCTGTCATACCATTCCCAATGCCAGCTTATCGGTTCCCATCCTTGGGCCGAAAGTTCGGTCAGGAATTGAGAAAGTATCATATGCCTTAGCGGGTAGGTAGAATCTTTCATCTGGGTCTCAAATTCGAACGGCATGGTACACCTCTACGCTCTGGTTTCTAACAGCACACTGTCAGTTTTACGTTTAATAGTCAACGCCCGCACAGCATGCTCTCGACGATGCCGCGGTAACGCTGAGGAATGGGGTCTGACCCTACCTGAAGAACAATTTGTCAAGGCTGCGGCGAGAGGGATTCGGTCACGCATAATTTGCCGGTGCAAATTTGTGCGACCCCGCCTCGCGCCGCCGCGCTGCGGCTTTCGAATCCCTCACGCAACGTGCCTTTGCACGTTGCTTCGCCGCCCAAATCGAAACCGCCCCTCATGGGGCGGTTTCTCTTGTGCGGCGAGAGGGATTCGAACCCCCGAAGGATAAATCCGTCGCGTCTACAGCGCGATGCATTAGACCACTCTGCCATCGCCGCAGGCGATGAGGACCGATAATAGGAGGGACCTGTAGAGCTGTTCCTATCGCTCTGCATAGTAGCCTAAAAATGACAAAAAGAAAACCGGCACCTTTGTGGGGTGCCGGTTTGTATTCCGCCTTGAGTCATCTAGTTCCTAGCCAAGGAGTGGAAGGGTCTCAGCTCCTCCCACGTCATTAGCACTTTGCCAAAGTCACTATTGACGATTCTCTTCGCAAATGCAGGATCCTTCGAGGAGAGAGCCCGCGCTCGCAAAAGATCAGCAAAATGCCCAAAACGGCAACCTGACTCGAATCCCTCCAGCAATTCGAGCTCATTCCCACGCGCTACTTTTGCGCACATGAGCTCTCGCTCCGTCGCGCCGTATGCGGCATGTTCGCGAAATATCCTTATGATCTTCACAAGCTGTCCAGGCTTCTCGGACGTAGCCAAGAAAGTCCGAAATCGCTCTATTCCCTCTTTTCCTAGCAGCTGGTCGATACTTAATTTCTGATCGCCAGACCAGCTGTAAAACCGAAATCCCATTGCGATTCCTGTTTCGTAATCCTTGCTTTCGACTACCCAATCCATGAGCTGATCGAGGACTTTTTTTCGTTGCACATCCGATTGTTGAGAATATGCGACGAACTCGAGCATGGCTTTGGCAGATTGGAGCTCGACTGTGATGGGCCGGCATGCGGCACATTTGATCGACTCCTGCGCCTGAGCTGACATGGGAAAAAATCCGACGAGTAGCACATAGAGTAGCGTAATGATTCGCATTCT
>CAZYLZ010000028.1:0-12157 GCA_964648335.1 uncultured Candidatus Saccharibacteria bacterium
GTTTGTCGTTGCTAGCAGGCCAGGGACTCGAAAAGCTTTGCTATGTTTTGTTAGTAAACAAAACGGCAAAGCTGGGGCCGCGAAATACTTGAGCGACGGCGAAAGTATTTTGTGGCCGAGACTGGCCGGCAGCAGCGATTTCAATGACGCGCGACATACGAGGTTTTTTGATACACTGATTGGGTATGTCAAAACAAATTACCGTTCAGGTCATGGTCGACGCTCCTATCGAAAAGGTCTGGGATGCGTACACGAACCCGAAGCATATCGTTAAGTGGAATCATGCGTCGAACGACTGGCGGTGTCCGCGTGCCGTGAACGATCTTAGGGTAGGGGGACGCTTCGAGTCGCGTATGGAGTCTACGGATGGAGAAGAGGGCTTCGACTTTTCTGGCACGTATACGAAAGTCGTTCCTAGAAAGATGATCGCCTACACCATGGACGGCCCCGACAAGCGCAAAGCAACTGTTGCCTTCGAGGACGTGTTCGAAAGTGCAGAGGTGACCGTAACCTTCGACCCCGAAGACGAGAATCCGATCGCGATGCAGAAAGCTGGCTGGCAAGCTATCTTAGACAACTTCAAAAAGTACGCCGAACATCTGAAGTAGCGCGTGTCGGTCCCTCGACAAACCGTGCCGGACGTCGTACGTTTGTGCAAGTAACAGACGGAGGAGCTGATGCTTATCTTAGTCATCGTATTGGGTGGTGTCCTCGTGGGTACACGCTACGGCACCGAGAGTTTTGCTTTCGGTGCAGCGCTCCTAGGTATCATGGTGGCGCTCGCAAGTGCTGTCTGGATCTCGGCTCACGATTGGCCGTGGCTGTTCTCGATCGCATTCGTCGCGATTGCCGCGCTTTTGGGGCTGGCGTTCGGCGGACTCGTAAGTTCGTACATCGCAGACTCGAGGCGATAATGCAAACGACGGCACCCTGGGTGCCGTCGTTTCTTCATATCATTCTGCTAGAATGAGCGGATGGAAGCTTACTCCTGGTACGCACAATTGCTCAAACCCTCGTGGGCGCCACCGTCATGGCTCTTTGGTCCGGTGTGGACGGTGCTCTATGCAATCATAGCCGTCTCGTTCGGAACCGTGTTTTATAAAGCTGCGACGAAAGAGATTCCGTGGACTATCGCAATCCCGTTTGCGCTCAATCTTTTCTTCAACGCGATTTTCACCCCGATACAGTTTGGACTCCGTAATAACGAACTTGCATCGCTCGACATTCTCCTCGTCGTCGGCACGCTTGTGTGGGCACTTGTGATCGTGTGGATTAATGTCCCCGAGCTCCGCTGGGTTGTGTACGTTAACATCCCATACCTGCTCTGGGGGTCATTCGCGACGGTACTTCAACTTACCATCACGTACCTCAATCGATAGAAGTCGCTTTCGGTGCGTCGACTTTTTGCGCAGTTTTGTATCATTTCGTGCCTGCGTCGAGCGCCCAGTACGAAGACCCGTCGTTGGTGGGCGACAAGCATGCAGGCCAATGCTCGTGCGGCAGTTCGGAACAAAATGCGGTGAGTTCTTGCGAACCTCTCAGAAAAAAGAACGGACCGGCGTTCGCCAAAGACTCTAGGCATCCTCGTTGCATCGATGCGGGCGCTTGCGATTTGCAGAACGAAATCGCCTGGCGGGTTCTTTCGGGGATGGGTAATGCGCTAACCGTGAACAACGTTAATACCTGTGTCTCGAAACAAAGCAGCTGATCCGATGAGGGAGCCAAGGTGCATGCGGATCGTAACGTCGGCTGAGTAGAAAACCACGTATACGCCAGCGAATGGTACGCACGCCGTCGACAGTACTCGCGTTCATCGGCGTTGCTTTCGGCAGAACAGAATGCATGGACTCTGCTCGTGTCGGCGTTGTCGGTTGCGAAAAGGACAAAGCTGCGCTGATGACAGGTGCTCTGCGTTAGCGAATCGGAAAAGCTGGCACAGAGGACTCCTACGGTATCTTTTGTAAACCGTGCTGCTGTAGGTGCTATGAACTCGTCGTTTTCGCCGACGCTTGCCGTGAAGGCCTCCATGAATGCTCCGTTGTAGCAGGCTCGTCTTTTCGCGCGATCCCCAGAGTTCTCTGGAAAGGTTGTTACGCATAATCTTACCGCTTTTCGAATATCGCCGGCGGTGATACTGAAATACATATGTCCCAGACTATGCCAACAGCTTGCGGCTTGCATGAGACTCGGACTCCATTCTGCTGCCGGTTCGCACGAGTGCCTAAACTTCGGAAGCATCGACAGGATCTCGATTTGTGATAACTGCTCGAAACGAAAACGCTCGGCGAGCATCCCGTGCAAATATCCGCCGTCACATGGCGAGTCTGACGGGTTGAGGTGTGTATTTGCAAACCATCCATCGGGATCGCTTGCGGCGACGATCCGGCCTATCGCATGCGCCACGCGATGGCACGAAATAAAGCGAGGGTCCTGGGCTTGGAGACTGCTCATGATCGTAAAGATCCTCGCGACCGGGTACTGCGGGTAGAGCGCAGAAGTGGCGCGTTCGTAGCAAAGTTCGGTCCTTTCGCGTGTCTGCAGTGCGCAGGAAGACTTGATCGTATAGGCGATCATTCCGTCGGAGTTTGCGGCGGCATATATGAAGCTTGCGAGGATAGAAAGACCTACACCGGATACGAAAGCGATCATGGTTCGGTTTGAGGGGAAGATCATAGGCGGCCAGCGTGTGAGTACCAGACTATACTCATGCAGAGTTCGCCGCAAGATCGCGCTTTTTGCACCGAAGACACGCGCAACCGCGGGGTTGTATATGCTTCTCAAAATACTCGGTATCGTAATCGTACATGAGCTCTTCTCCGGCCCGTATTGCACGCTTGGCAAAGACATAGATGCGACGGTCTTTTATATCGATCTCGCAATTGGGAGCGCACGAGTGATTGATGAATCGTGCTACATTGCCGGCAACGTTCCCATCGATCATGGTCTTGGTCGAAGTCCAAAAGAGATACAGACCGGTATCTGCCTCGATCTGCCGTTTAGTCGCAGGACGTCCGACATATTCGATGATGCACGCGCCGCGTGGAATGGGCGAATCGGTAAAAAGCCCTCGCCCTGCGCTCGAGCGCCTCACGTGCACGTCAGTCGCGCTCGGGATCCAGGTTCTTCTCATATAAGTATGCGCGGCACCATGCTACGATTATCGTATATTCGCACACCATAACACCATGGCCAAAGGAAATAATTCGCAGCGCAAGGAAACCAAGAAACCTAAGAAACCGAAGAAGTAAGAAAAAAGAGCGGCACGTGGTGCCGCTCTTGCATTTGTTCACTCGGGCTTTTCCGATTCCTCGGGCCAGACCACTTTCCACCGTTTTGACGAGAGCGAGCATTCTACACGTGCCGTCGTGTTAGCTGGGCGGAGGTAGAACTTTGTCGCTCGGTCGATCGAAACGCCCGGGACGGTAAGCGCCGTGTTCTCTTCGTCGAGCAAGGCCTCTTTGTTGACCTCTTCCTTGGACTTCCGGATGAACCGATCGAGGCCGAGGCGTTTGAGGTGTCCGATGACGATACTGGCGTCGGCAATAGTGACGACTGCGGGCATCGTGGCCCACTGTACCGTTGCACCTTGGCCGAGTTCTGTCTGGGTGACCTTGCCTCCTTCGGTGAGCGCATGCTTATGCATGTCGGCATAAGCAAAGATTTGGCGCGAAATCTCGACCGCTTCGGCGACGAGTGTCCCCACCTTGATGGTGGCTTCGCCCGAGATCTCGGCGATCTTGGCTGCCGCTTCGTCCTCGATCCGTTTGGTCTCGAGAAGCTTCGCAGTCAGTGCTCGCTCGAGGTCTTCGACCTCGCCCAGGGTCGTTGGGATCACTACTTTTTTCTTAGATCTAGTCGGTTTCTTAGGCACGGGAACCTCCATGTGTGACCTGAAGGTATCTATAACACATATCATTGTGATCGCACATGCGCCGTCAGGTCAGTGATGTACGGATTTGCTATGATAGCGGAATGGCACTCTTTGCAGAACAACCAAAACCTAAAAAGCCGAAGGGGCCGCAGACCTTTGGTGAGCGCGTGGTGGCGCTCGCGCTCTCGATCCCGCCTGGAAAGGTCAGTACCTATGGAGCGATAGCGATGGCCGCCGGCGGTCCTCGCGGACGCATCGCGCAGAGCGTCGCGGGCATCCTCGGCAAGGCGTACAATGCCGACGAAAAGGGAATCCCGTTTCATCGCATAGTCTATTCGGGCGGTCGTATCTGGATATCCGACGAATATCGCAAGAAACGCCTCGCACTCTATAAGAAGGAGGGGATACAAATCGACAAGAAGGACCATATAGTCGACTTTGCAGACAAACTGTTCGAGTTCAAGACGGCAAAACGAATCTAGCGAAAGATGCTATGGTGCAAGTGCCATGGCGACCATTCCATATCGGCCGCATATAGACGGGCTTCGCGCACTCGCAGTGCTCGCGGTCGTCTTCTATCACGCACGGGTGTTCGGCGTATCGGGTGGATTTGTCGGCGTCGACATTTTCTTCGTGATATCAGGTTTCCTCATCACGTCGGTGATCATGCGTCACCTCGAGCAGGGGACATTTTCGGTAGCGACGTTCTGGGCCCAGCGCGTAAGGCGAATCTTCCCGGCGCTCATCGTTGTCCTTTTCGCGTCGAGCATCGCGGCATTCTTCGTCGTGGGATATCCTTCAGACTACCAACGGTTTGGCACTTCGCTTGCTGCACAGGGAGTCTTTGCATCGAACATGTCGTTCCTGCGGACGAACAGTTATTTCGAAGATTCTTCCCGTTTTACTCCTTTGCTCCACCTGTGGTCGCTCTCTGTTGAAGAGCAGTTCTATATACTATTTCCGCTTTTACTGATCGCATTGCATGCCACACGTAAGCGAGGTTATGCAGTCATTCCTGCCGCTCTCGCTGTGATTTTTTTCGCATCGCTTGCGTATGCGGCATACCTCGTGAACTTACGTCCCACCGAAGGAATTACTTTTTTTGGAATGGGCGGCCGGTTCGTGTCGGGTGCTACGAATGCTTCGGCCGGATTCTACCTGCTGCCTTCACGCGCGTGGGAGCTCCTTGCGGGAGCGCTTCTTGCGATGACAGCGCTTAGGTTACGAACGCGCGCACTGTCAGAAGTCGTCAGCTGGGCGGGACTAGTGGCGATACTGGGTTCGGTTCTGTTTTTCTCTGACGCCACGCCGTTTCCTGGGATTGCGGCCCTCATTCCCGTTATCGGGGCGCTTGCCTATATAGCAGGAAACGAGCACGAGCCCACTTCTGCCGCAAAACTTCTGTCGATACGGCCGCTCGTCATGACCGGCCTTATGTCGTACTCGCTGTATTTATGGCATTGGCCGCTGATCGTATTTGCAGGGCTCGGATTTTTCGATATGCGCTCGAAAGTGGTCGTGGCATCTCTTGTTGCGCTTTCGTTCGCTCTCGCGTGGCTCTCATATCGATACGTCGAGATGCCGTTTCAGAAAAGAACACTCTTGCCGGCCACGCGCGATCTTATAATCGCTGCTGTAATAGGCATGTCTCTTCTCACGGGTTGGGGTATCGCTATTTCGCTCTACGGCACGCGTCTTGCGGCTGCAGTCTCGCCAGCGGCCGTACGCATATTGGATGCGACAACCGACAGTGTGCCGTGGGGAGCAGAGTGCTTTGAAAGGCCCAATGACGAGAAAGTCTTCGGAGGATTGTGCCGCATCGGGGACGCGCTTGCCACGACGTCGCCCCGGTTCGTACTCTGGGGTGACAGCCATGCCGAATCGCTCGTGCCGATGCTTTCGTCAATGGCGAAGTCGTACGACGCAAGCGGTGTCGTGTACGACGACGGGTATTGCGTACCCGTACCGGGAGTGCACCGGATGCCGCGCGACACGCGGTGCGACGATCTCAATACGAATGCGCTCGCGTTCGTTCGCGAAAATGATATCGGCACAGTCATCCTCGCTGCTCGTTGGAGTTACTACGTACGTGGTGGACAGTATGGAAAGACTTCGGCGCTTGTCACCGATTCGAGTACTCCTTCGGAGACTTCGTTGCAAGCTCACGATGCGCTCGACCGCGGACTAAGTGCATTAGTCCAGGTGCTCTCAAGGGAAGGGAAACGCGTCTATATAGTCGCGCAGGTGCCCGAGCAATTCGGGTTCGATATCCACGACGCGTTCTATCGGGTTTCCCGAAGCGGGAACGACGGAGTCTTCAGTGGGATAACGGCTACTGAACATGAGAGCTATCAATCTGATATAAATGGCATCATCGACCGGCTGCAAGATCTGCCCGGAGTGCGAATTATACGACCCGCGTACGCGCTTTGCGTCGATGGAACCTGTCGCATCGAGTCGGGCGGCAGGTACCTTTATCGAAACGAGGATCACCTCAGTACCTACGGCACATTCCAGCTTGAGCCATTATTTACAGAGGTATTTCTGGGTAAGTGACCGATGTCTTGTGTGCAGTGCAGCTGCGTACTCCTTGTCCATACGAGGCTGCGGTAAGTGATGCGACGAGTGCTATACTTTTTTTGATGAAACGGTATCGGCCCATACTCTACAGGCTTAGCCTCCTGTATTTCTTGATACTCACTGTCCTCTTGGCGGTGGAGCTCAATTTCTCAATCGACGCGCAATTCGTCGTCACACTAGGTAACGTGATGCTCGCGCTCATGGTCGTCCCGGCGGTAGGTATCTTGCGTACCGGGCGTCGGAATCCGTGGCTCCGGCTGGTCGTTTGCTCTGCTACGGTCTTCTTGTGGGCCATACTCATCTTCTTTTACAGCTGTACACCCACTGGCACCACGTCGTTGCCGGTGCGTATGTGCCAGAGCGGTTTGTTCGATCTCTTGTATCCTGCGATCCTCTACATTGGGGCGGCAGCAGGGGCATTGATCCCTATCGGTATCGCGTTTCTCATCTACCGCATACTGTTCCCGAAATCGCTGACGAGGCCAATGCTCGCTCCGCAGATACGTGACGCGCAAGAAGAAACACGTGCGCACGAGCCATCATCACGCTGATCCTATGCACCTACCTCGCATCCTTGCATATCTTTGGGGCATCATGTTCCTTACCCTGGTGTGGATCTCGCTCGTTGGGTACTTCACGGGCGGCATGTTCTGCGGATATACCAGCCGAAATTGTGGCATAAGCTCGACCGAGTACCTCGTCTACGGGTACGCGCTCTTGTTCCTTGTCGTCGCACTCTTCGCCTTCAAAGTGAAAAGCACGAATGTTCCGCGAATCACGATCGCCATCCTGCTCGTTCCAGCAATTCCATTCTTGCACCTTGTCTATATAGCGTTCTGGTTCTTGTCGCACTGATTCTTTCGTTGTAAAAGCGTATACTCTCGGTATTCAGCTTGAACGTACGCATGTTCTTAAGATCGCGACATCGGTTCTGACGGTGTTCGTCGTGCTCTACTGAGCAGATTCCAGTGAGACGTCGCACATATTTACTTCTTCACCAGGGAAGGTAGTATCAGACATAGGTCAACCAGAGAAAGGAACTGACGATGAAGAATCTCATGATGCCGGGCAACCCTCGGTACCAGCCCAAGGACCTCGTTCCGTACTTCGGATACGACAATCTCGCGCGGCCTATGGTCGAGGTCGAGCTGGCCGTCATGGAGACTCTGTGCGAACTGGGAGTAATTCCCGATGAAGACATGGATCTCTTGACGACAGAGATTGAGACGAGGCTCGTATCGATCACGATGAGCGAGATCGACGAGGTCGAGCGAAACGTCACCAAGCACGACATCCGTGCTTTGGTGCAGATCATGCAGTCGCGGCTGCCCGAGCCTCTGCGCAAGTGGGTGCATATCCCGCTTACGAGCTACGACGTCATTGATACGGCGCGTGCGCTCATGTTCAAGCGAGCGCACGAGCACGTGGTACGTCTGAAAATCCGTCGTGTCGTCGAGGGCCTGTGCAAACAGGCAGAGCGATACGCAAAGACGGTGCAGGTAGGAAGGACGCACGGCCAGCATGCATTGCCGATAACGGTGGGCTTCTGGCTCGCGACGATCTTGCATCGCGTCGTCGATGCTGCGGAAGCACTGGACCTCGACGTGGATCGTTTGCACGGCAAGATTTCGGGTGCAGTCGGTGCTCATAATGCGCAGGTCGGGCTCGGACTCTATACCGCCGGCAACAACGGTCGTACCTTCGAGGCGATGGTGTTGCAGCGACTCGAGCTGCCGTGTGCGCCGATATCGACGCAGATAGTGCCGCCCGAGCCTTTGGCGCAGTATCTCTTCTCGTGCGCGCTTTTGTCTGCAGCTCTGGGCCAGTTTGGCCGCGATTGCAGGCACTTGATGCGTACCGAGATAGCAGAGCTGTCCGAACCTTTCGAAAAAGGGCAGGTGGGCTCGTCGACCATGGCGCACAAGCGCAATCCCATAAGCTTCGAGAATCTCGAAGGCATGTGGGAAGGGAATCGGTCCGAGTTCGGAAAGGTGCTCGGCATCTTGGTAAGCGAGCATCAGCGCGACCTCGTCGGAAGTTCTGTCGCCCGCGATCTTCCGGTCACTGTCATCAGACTCGTGCACCAGCTCGATACGCTGTTGCGCGCCGGGAAAGACGATGCGCGGCCGTTCATCGAGCGGATCGTGCCCGATGAAGACCAGTGCGAGAAAAATCTGCAGGGGCAAGGGGATCTCATCCTTGCCGAGCCGATGTACATCGCGCTACAGATGGCAGGGTATCCGGGTGACGCTCACGAGGTGGTCAACCACGTCATAGTCGAGCGAGCGCGGGCGGATGGTTGCTCACTCCTGCATGCACTCGAGCTCTCCAGTGAGAAAGACGCGGACCTCGTAAAGACCTGGAGCCAGGTACCGCAGGAGGTTCGGGAGATCTTCGAGAATCCTGCTCGGTATGTCGGTGTGACAGAAAAAAAGACGCATGACATCTGTCATCGTGCCAGGCTCTGGCTTCATGCAGAATGACGCGTCGCAACCGCTCCGGACCATCCCGGAGCGGTTTTTTTATACCAAAAATACAACACGAAATTCGCAAAATTGCCAGAATGCGGTATGGTTATACCCTCATGGCCCAGAAACACACGCCGCCAGCAGCGCCCAAAGAAGCAGTCCTCAGGTTCGAGGACGTTTTCTTCGGGCACGGACACAATCATCCCATCCTCGACGAGGTTAATTTTGTCGTGCGCAAAGGGATGAAGATGACCTTGATGGGGCAAAACGGCGCAGGCAAGAGCACAATCTTCAAACTCATAACCGGCGAGCTCGTACCCGACGACGGCATCATCCAGAAGGTGCACGGGCAAACGGTTGCCATCTCGAGTCAGGTCGTTGCCCCCGCGGACCGCCCGCTTACCGTACGCGAATTCTTCGAGAAGCAGTTTCCCAAGAAAATCTACGACATCGATCCACGTATCGACGCGGTCTTAGAGGTGGTGAACCTGCATGCTCCGCATGACCGGATCGTGAGCTCGTTTTCTGGAGGGCAGCAAGCGCGCCTCTTGCTCGCATCGGCTCTCATCCAAGAGCCCGACATACTGCTTTTGGACGAGCCGACCAACAATCTCGACCACGCCGGCATCGAGCACCTCACGACATTCCTCAAGACATATCCCAAGACTTGCGTCGTCATCTCGCATGATGCAGATTTCTTGAACTCGTTCACCGACGGCGTCTTGTACCTCGATGTGTACACTCGCAAGGTAGAGCAGTATTTCGGCAACTACAACAGCCTGCAGAAGGAGATTGCAGCGCGTATCGAGCGAGAGAACGCTAAGAACGCGCAGTTCGCAAAGAAGATCCAAGAGAACAAGGACAAGGTGAACTACTTTGCTCAGAAGGGAGGCAAGATGCGTCTCATCGCCAAGAAGCTCCGCAACGAGATAGAAGAGATGGAGGAAGACACCGTTGACGTGCGCAAAGAAGACAAAACAATTCGGCCGTTCACCATCCCAGCGCAACCCGAGGTTGTGGGCGCGGTCCTCGAGATAAAGGCATACACGACCATCGATCCAAAGTCGCACAAACCGGTGCATCACAAGCGCGTGATGTCGCTCAAGAAGAAACAACATCTCCAGCTCGTAGGCCCCAACGGCATAGGTAAGAGCACGCTCTTGGAGGCGCTCGCCAAAGGGCAGACTGACGATGCACGCACCACTCCGGGTGTCCGGGTCGGCTACTATCGCCAGGATTTCTCGACACTCGACTTCGAGAAGAGCGTCTACGACACCCTGATGGATGCGATGGACAAGCCGAACGAAGAGCGCATGCGTGCGACCGCCGCGGGATTCTTGCTCGGGTCAGACGTTATGAAGAAGCAGATCAAGATGCTGTCCGAAGGACAGAAAGGGCTTGTTGCGTTCGCACAGCTCGTGATGCTCAAGCCCGGATTGCTCATATTGGACGAGCCGACCAACCACATAAACTTCCGCCACTTGCCGATCATCGCGGAAGCGCTCAACACGTACGAAGGTGCCATGATACTCGTGAGCCATGTACCGGAATTCGTCGCGAAGATCCGCATCGACGATGTTCTCGACCTCGCCAAGCACTAACGACGACAACATTCTGCCGTTGTCGTAGTATGACCACATGCTTCAAATCCACGAACGGATAGCCGACTGGGGACGCGAATTCCTGGTTTTCGGGCTCAAGCAAGCGCGCGCTGCGGTTTTTGCGGGCTCGTTCTTCGTCGTCTTGTTCGCGTCGAGTCATATTCCGCTCTTCGGTCTCGCACGATACGATTTTCTTTTCGTAGCGGCACTTTTAATACAAGTGGTTCTCGTCCGGGCGAGGCTCGAGACAAAAGACGAGGCGAAAGTCATCTTTCTTTTCCATATCGTCGGGCTCGTCCTCGAGATCTACAAGACGCACCCGATGATTGGATCGTGGTCGTATCCGGAGCCGGGGCTCTTCAAGATCGCCGGCGTGCCGCTGTACAGCGGATTCATGTACGCCGCAGTCGGCAGCTACATAAGCCGTGCATGGAATATATTCCGGCTCGAGCTTGCCGGGTACCGTCACTACGGTGCGAGCGTCATCCTGGGGTGCCTCATCTACCTCAACTTCTTCACGAACCATTTTTTCTACGACATGCGCCTATTTCTTATCGCAGCGGCATTCATACTTTTTTTGCATGTTCGCGTAGACTTTACCGTCACCGAAGCACGGAGGTACATGCCCCTCAACCTTTCATTCGTGCTCATTGCGTTCTTCATCTGGATTGCCGAGAACGTCTCGACGTATCTGGGTGCGTGGAAGTACCCCGACCAAATACATGCCTGGAAGGTCGTCTCGACGCAGAAGGTGACTTCGTGGTTCCTTATGGTGATCATCAGCTTTATCATCGTGGCGTACCTCAAGCATTACAAGAAAGACGTCCTGGGCAAGCGGTGAGGTCGTTCCACTCGTCCACTCCTGTTTCGTGGTGTCAAATGCCCGGTGCGGTATACTTTGCGCATATGGAACAAACAACATCGCTTAGGAATTCGCACAAAGTGCGCTTGTGGGTAATCGGTGGCTTGGTGGCTCTCGCGGTCGTCGCGTTCTTCTTCGTCAAGGGTACTTTGGCCAAGACGGTAGTGGGGGCGATAATCGTGTTGTTACTCGCAGCATTCGGTATGGAGGCGACCAAGACCGACTACGACCTTGGCAAAGCAATCCAGACCGGATCGATGGCGGCTGCCAAAATCCAGCGCGACGATAGCGGTAACCTCATCAACGTCGACGCTTTCTGCAACGCAAAGGACGCCGACTATAATTGTGCCGACTTCAAAACGCAGCCCGAGGCACAGAGCGTCTACGATCGCTGCAAAGGATTGGGAAAGAACATGGACGTCTACGGCCTCGACGGCGACAAGGACGGCAAGGTTTGCGAATCGCTTCCAGTAGGAGCACGATAATATGGATATCTCAAAACTAGTTGCAGAACTGTCGGCAGAATTGGGCGTAGCCGAGATCATCAAGAAGCAGATCGCACATCTGGGCGTCTCGCCGAAACTGATCGAAGAATTCACTAAAGATGCTCAGGACATCCTCGCCGACGGCAAGATCACCAAAGAAGAAGTCATTGCGAAGATCCGCGAGCTCGCGGAAGCTAAGGGTATACCCGCATCGGTCAGCGGTGCTGTCGCCGGCATGATCGCCGAGAAGACGCCTGCAAAGCCAGAGCCCGAGAATTCGTGACACAGAC
>CAZYLZ010000029.1:0-10259 GCA_964648335.1 uncultured Candidatus Saccharibacteria bacterium
GCAGGTGGGGTAGTTAGAGCACGAGTAAAAGATACCAAAGCGTCCGCGGCGCTCTGCCATCTCGCCGGTTTTGCAGTTGGGGCACATGACACCGGTCTTACCCTGGTTCTCGTCCTTCTCGATATATTTGCACTTGGGGTAGTTGGAGCACGCGACGAACATGCCGAAGCGTCCTTCGCGCTGCACGAGCTTGCCGCCCTTAGCCTTGCCTTTGGTCGCATCGCCGCACTTAGGGCACATGCGTCCCAGATCTTTTGGCGGTTCGATCACGCTACCGTCGGCCTTGCGTGCACCCAAGCAGTCGGGGAATTTGGCACAGCTGAGGAATTTGCCGCTCTTTGCAAGCTTGTACACCATGGGGCCTGAGCACAAAGGGCACAGCACGTCGGCCGGAGCGTCACCCATGTTGGTGATCTTCGCGATCTTGCTCTTGCCTTTTACGGCTTTGGCAAACGGGGTATAAAAATCTCCAAGGGTCTTTGCATAGCCACGCTTGCCGCTGGCGATGTCGTCGAGCTCGTCTTCCATCTCTGCCGTAAAGGTATCCGAGATATAGTCTTTGAAATGCTCTTCCAAGAAGGTGGAGACGACGTCGCCGGTGTCGGTAGGTTTAAGCGTGCGTCCTTCTTTTACGACGTACTCGCGATCCTGGATGGTCTTCATGGTCGAGGCGTATGTCGACGGGCGACCGATGCCGCGCTTTTCGAGCTCTTTTATGAGACCAGCTTCGGTATAGCGGGGCAGAGGTTGCGTCTGCTTGTGTTCGGAATCTGCCGACACGAGCGAGAGTGCATCGCCCGGCGTCACTTTAGGCAACTCGACTTCCTCGCCACGAGCCTGCGGGTCGGCCTTGAGCCAGCCCTCGAACATCACGCGCGATCCCGTCGCTTTGAACGCAGGAATTTCTTTGTCGTCGACGGCAGCGGTGATCGTGGTGCGCATGACGCGTGCGTCGGTCATTTGGCTTGCGATGGTGCGCGCGCGGATGAGGGCATAGAGCTTCTTCTGTTCATCGTTGAGCCCCGCCGAATATTTTCCAGGGTTGGTGGGGCGGACGGCTTCGTGCGCTTCTTGTGCGTTCTTACTCTTGGTTTTAAAAGTTCGCGCTTCGGCGTACTCGGCGCCGAACTCTTTTGTTACCAGCGCGAGGATTGCTTCTTGTGCCTGTTTGCCCAGGTTGGTCGAGTCGGTGCGCATGTAAGTGATATGTCCCGCCTCGTACAATTTTTGCGCGATACCCATAGTGCGCGACGGTGCAAAGCCCAGGCGCGTCGATGCGGCCTGCTGCAGGGTCGAGGTGGTGAAGGGTGCGCGGGTCGAGCGCTTCTGCTCGCTCTCGTCGACAGACGCCACCTTCCATGGACCCTTGTTCGCCGCAGCGAGGATCTTTTCGGCGTCGGCCGCGTTGTTGGGCTCGACGGCGCACACAGCAGTGAGGTCTTCGTTCTTCTTAGTCTTGAGGTTTGCGGTGATGACCCAAAAATCTTCGGGGATAAATGCACGGATCTCGCGCTCGCGTTCCATGATGATGCGGAGTGCCGGCGACTGCACGCGACCAGCCGAGAGTCCATAGCGGACCTTGGCCCAAATAAGACCCGAGAGGTCGTAGCCGAACAAGCGGTCCAAGACGCGCCGCGCTTCTTGCGCCTTTCGCAAATTCTCGTCGATCATGCGTGGGTTTGCCATCGCGGTCGTCACGGCGTCTTGCGTGATCTCGTTAAAGACGATGCGCTTAGGTTTCTTGAGCTTGAGTGCCTCGGCCAGGTGCCAGGCAATAGCCTCACCCTCGCGGTCGGGGTCTGTCGCCAGAATCACTTCGGAAGCGTCGTGTGCGAGATCGGTAAGGTCGGAAACGACCTTCTCTTTTCCTTTCGATATCTGGTAGCGGGGGATAAAGCCGCCAGCTACGTCCACGGCGTCTTTGTTGCTCTTTGGCAAATCGCGCACGTGGCCAACGGACGCACGTACGGTAAAACCCTTACCGAGATATTTCTCGATGGTCTTGGCTTTAGCCGGGGACTCTACGATGACGAGTTTCATACTATATATAGATGGCGCCCATAGGATACCACAGCGGTTCTGAGGCAACGGTCTCAATAACAGGGGAAAAAGGCCCAAAATACTGAGGTTTTACGGGACGGATTGACACAGTACACTATTATGTTATATAATGCAAGGTAGAGGCCACCAAAGGGTGGTCAAAAATGGGAAGGGGACACTATGGACCATATCCAGTATCTGCTCGACCTCATGCCGCAATATCCGTTCACCAGCACCATGATTGTGGTGCTGGGGACGGCACTGGTTGGCTGGGGCGCGGTCATGATGATCGATGCCGCCCTGCATCGCAACGAGCGAGCAGATATTGTGCGTCGGGCGCAGGCTCGGTACGACTATTCCAATCCACGACCCGTCGCTCGCGACGTTCGGTTCATCGGTATTCCTCGCAAGGAGTACCCGAAGCCGTCTCCGTCGGGCGCCGAGCTCGTTCAACTGCGTCGTCAGAAACGCGGGTGACCCACCGTCATCAGCAGCCGCCACAGCAATGTGTGCGGCTGCTTTCTTTTGCATTCCTCCCCCTTGGAGTTAGGCGAGGACCAAGGCGTGGTATTTAATTCTTTACCCCTTCCTCTTTTTAAGAGGAAGGCGGGGATGGAGTTGGTTAAGCCTTAAGGTCTAACCAACTCCCCCTTAGTCCCCCTCTTAGAAAGAGTGGGAGGAATACAAGAAACACCCCCAAACAATCTCACCGACCCAGGGGGAGATGTACATACAATCATCCAGCACGAATCACTCCCATCGACTCCACGATCAATCCTTTCAATTCCATCGTCGAAAGTAATATGCTCGCCGCCGATGTATCCATACCAAGCACCTCGAGTAGCTCGTCGCGCGAGATGGGGTTTGCAATGAGGGTCAGTACACGCAGCTCACTTTCGGAAATATCGGTTCTCAGGGTCTTCAGCGGACTTGCTGCCGGAACAATATGAAGCGCGTCCAAGATGTCTGCAGCAGAACGTATCGGTGTAGCACCGAGGCGCAGGAGCATATTGGCACCTTCGCTGCTCTCGTTAAATATAGGACCAGGCACCACGAGCACGTCGCGGTTGTAGTCTGCCGCAAGACGCGCGGTTATAAGAGTGCCCGACTGCTCGGCCGCTTCTATCACCAAAGTCGCGTGGCACATGCCGGCCATTATTCGGTTGCGCTTAGGAAAGGTCCACTCGGCCGCTTTGATGTCGTGGTCAAGTTCCGAGAGTATCGCGCCACCGGACGAGAGTATGGTGCGTGCGAGGTTTACGTTCGAGCGCGGATAGAGCACATCCCAGCCGAGTCCCGAGCCAGGAATCGCGACCGTAGGCAAGTTCGATTCGAGCGCAGCCTTGTGAGCGATCGCATCGATACCGATGGCGAGCCCCGAGACGATAACTACCGGATATCCGGCAAGCCCTCGTACCAGGTGTTCGGTCACCTGGCGTCCATAGGGTGTATAGGCGCGCGAGCCGACGATCGCAATCCACTTTCGGTCGTACGAGGGCAGACTGCCCCGCACATGCAGCTTTTTTGGCGCCTGCGGCATCTCGCGTAGCAGTGTCGGAAACACATCGGGCGAAAGCGTGCTGATATCGTCGTACATCGGCAGACGATAGCATCGAGGGCGGTCTTGAAGTAAGTAAGATCGCGTGCTACGTTTTGCCGAGTTGAACCGAAGGGGAATCACATGACACAGCAGGTCTGCGTTCGACCACATATGGTAGCCGCAGCGGTCGGACGGTACTCGGATCCGGCACATTTCACGGAGTGTGGACTCGTGAAGATCATGCGCGAGCTCGAGTCGGGGCCCGACAGGTTCGTTAAGCTCGAGCTTCTCATGTTCGTGCTCGGTCTCCGACAGATCCACCAGAGCAGCGCGTCGGAAAAGATGATCGCGTTCGTCGCGGCCCAAGTTGCCGAGCTCACTAAAGAATCACTGAGCGCAACCCATGTTGCGGGGGGTGGATGAATCTTAGAAGCAGTGCTCGGCACTGCTTCTTTACATTTTTGTCGTTACATATAAAAACAGGCCGCACATGGTGTGCGGCCTGTTGTCATGCGCGCTGTCTCAGAAGGACGAGCGTCGCATCGTCTCGCTTGGAGGGAAGAAAGTGTTCGACGATATCTTTGGCGCTGCTTCTATTCTCGACCAGATTGCGAAACATCTCGCAGTGAGCGTTGTAATCGGCATGTGTCGTATCGAGGACGCCATCAGACATCACTGCCACCCACGAGCCTTGTCCGGCAGTGGCCGTGAATATCTCGGGCTCACGGTTGAGGATGTCGGCAAGAAACCAATTGCCGAAAGCACGCGACATCTGGAGTCCGTAACTTCCGAACATCAAATGCGGCGGGCGGTACTGCGCGCCACGCTCGATCGCCCAATCGCGCTCGGCGTCGTTCGTCCCGGCGTTATGGTTGGGGCCGATGATCATGTCACGGGAAGTTCCCACGATCACCAACGAGTCTCCGAGCACTCCCGCAATGACACTACCGGCATCGTGCACAAACACAAGGGTCGCGGTAGTGCCACTGCTGCAAAATTTGGTGAGTTCGGCCACGCGGGCGAATTGCGCACGGATGTCGTCTATCGTTGGCTGGGCCGTAGCAAAATGCTTTGGCAGCTCGCGGGCGGCGATCGTGGTCGCGTCAAAGCCGTCGAAGTGACCGTCGCAGACGAGCACCAGATAGCCGTTGTCGAGCCGTCGGATGACGTGCTCATCCTGCATAGCGCGGTACTGCGTTCCTTGGCAGGCGTAGCTGTCTACTTCCCACATGAATGGCTCCTTGTCAGAGATGCTAACTCGGCTTACAGTATCATTATCGTAATCTTACCGGAAGCACCATCACATCATGCTAGACATTAAATTCATCCGCGAAAATAAGGACATCGTCATCGCGGGGGCGAAGAAAAAGCACATCACCGTCGACATCTGCCGACTCATCGAGCTTGACGACACGCGTCGTGCGCTCCAGGCAGAGTTCGAGGCGGCACGCGAGAAACAGAACAAGGCGAGCAAGGAGATCCCGCAGGCGACTCCCGAGCGGCGTGCGCAACTGATGGAAGAGATGAAGGAAGTAAAGGCCGCTATGCAGGCATCGGAAGAGAAGCTCAAGCCGATCATGGATGAGTGGCGGCTCCTTATGGTGCAGGTTCCGAACGTTCCGGACATGACGGTGCCCGACGGCGAGAGCGATCAGGACAATCAAGAAGTAAAGACCTGGGGCGAGAAGACCTCGTTCGACTTTACGCCAAAACCCGCGCACGAGCTCATGCTTGCGCACGACATGGCCGACTTCGAGCGCGGCACCAAGGTCGCAGGCTTTCGTGGCTACTTCCTTAAAGGAGACGGTACCCGTCTTTTGTGGGCGCTCGAACGTTTTGTCCAGGACCGTTTTTTGGCAAAAGATTTCAATCCTATAATCGTGCCGTCGTTGGTGCGTAAGGAGCCGTTTATCGGTACGGGCTACCTACCGCAGAGCGAGGACGATCTCTACAAGACACAGGACGGCGATTACCTCGCTGGAACCGCCGAGGTCGCGACGATGGGTTACTACATGGACGAAGTCCTCGACAAGTCGCAGCTCCCGATAAAGTTCTTCGCCTTCTCGCCGTGCTTTAGGCGCGAAGCGGGAAGCCACGGCAAAGACGAGAAAGGACTCTTTCGTGTGCACGAGTTCGTCAAGTACGAGCAAGTCATTTTATGCGAGGCGAGCCACGACGAGTCTGTAAAGTGGCACGAGGAGATCACCGCGAATTCCGAGGCACTCCTGCAAGAGCTCGAGCTTCCGTATCACGTCGTACTCAACTGTGGCGGCGATATCGGCTTGGGCCAGGTGAAAAAGTACGACATCGAGGCATGGATGCCGTCCGAGAATACCTACCGCGAGACGCATTCGGCATCGTACTTTCACGACTTCCAGACGCGCCGCCTCAATATCCGCTACAAGGACGGAGACACCGTGCGTTTTGTGCACTCGCTCAACAACACAGCGCTCGCGCTCCCGCGCATTCTCTGCCACATCGTCGAGAACAACCAGAAGGCCGACGGTAGCATAGTCATCCCTAAAGCATTGCGCCCCTACATGGGCAAAGACGAGATCGCCAATCTCAAAACCGCATAATGATGGCACGTGTCCCTCTGCGAAGAACCGCCGGCTCGCGGCCCTCGTACCTGCCGCCGCGGCAGAACGCACCCCGCTTGCGTGAGCGGCGCATGCGGCGCAACTACATCCGGGCTGGCATCGGCCTTTTCCTCTTACTCCTGTTCGTATGGGGCATATCGATGCTCACCTACTCATCGCTACTCAGTGTCGGGGAGATAAAGGTGGTGAGCGCAACATCGGTATCGTCCACCGCGATCCGCGCATACGTCGACTCGAAGCTCGACACCGGGGGGCGTCCGTTCTTTTCGCCGCGAACGGTCTTCTTCTTGCCCAAGAAGGAGATAGAGCAGGGACTTCTCACCACGTTCCCCGATCTCCTTACGGCAAAAGTTACCGTTGCCACCTGGGTGCGCCCGACCTTGTTTGTCGAGGTACACGAGCGTGAGACCGCAAGCACATGGTGCACATCCTTGGTCGACCCGCGCATGTGCTACCACTTCGACGAAGGTGGGTTCTTGTTCGAGAAGTCTATCCCGACGCCGATGATCTTTGCTGGCGGAATCGCATCGTCGTCGAATCCGATCGGTTCGCGCTACCTTAAGGACACGCTCGCAGATGCACGCATCATTTTAGGCGGCATCAAGGACCTCAGGTTCGTGCCGACGGCATTTGTCGCAGGACCAGCGGACGAGTTTGCGATCCATGTGCAAGGTGGGGCGGTGATACGGGGCAGGTTCAAGGACGGCGCCGACAATTTCCTCATCAATCTCAAGACGGTGCTCGAGACCGAGGCTCTGCGCGGTAACCGCGAGACCATCGAGTACGTCGACCTGCGCTTTGGCGATCGCATCTTTTACAAGCTCCACACAGAAACAGAAAAGGCCGCAGAGTGAGCGGCCTTATCTTCCTGAGGAGCGTCTACCAGAGCGAGCGAACAAAGGGCATCACGCGCTCCGAGACAAACATCTTGATCGCTGACCATGCCTTGCGGCGCTCGCACTGTGCCTTCACGTAGCGGTCGTCGTAGTTGTCGTTCATGGCGGTCAGCGGGTCTTCAGGCTTGTCGAGATATTTGTATGCCTGATCTACGATAGACATGGAAACCTCCATTGGGTTACGCGGTACTGGGCGAATGCTAGCAGGTACACACTGGCGGTCAATATGCTAGTGTTCTTTTCATGAACTCGTTTTGGGACACCCTACGCACGCCGTTCTTTGTGATGGCACCATTAGAAGACGTGACAGACGCGGCTTTTCGGCGCGTCTTTGCCGCTACCGGCAAACCCGACATCACGTGGACCGAATTCACCTCGGCCGACGGTCTCGTGCTCGCCCCCGAGCCGGGGAAGACCAAACTCCTGAAGAAGCTCTTGTTTAGCGACGCAGAGCGCCCGATTGTCGCACAGCTCTTTAGCTCGGTACCCGAGCGTATGGAAAAGGCCGCAGCACTTGCGCAGCGCTTGGGCTTCGATGGTATCGACATAAACATGGGGTGTCCCGACAAGGCCGTCGAAAAGCAAGGTTGCGGTGCGGCACTCATAAAGAACCCTCCCTTGGCACGTGCGCTCATTCGTGCTGCTAAGGCAGGAGCTGCGAACCTACCGGTCTCGGTAAAGACGCGCATTGGCTATAGCAAGAACGAGCTCGCTACCTGGCTGCCCGAGCTTTTGGCCGAAGACCCTGTAGCGGTGACGATCCATGCGCGCACACGGCAAGAACTCTCTGACGTTCCGGCGCGCTGGGAGCATGTTCGCGAGGCGGTCGCGATACGCGATGCACTTGGATCGAAGGCACGCATTATCGGCAACGGCGACGTCAAAGACATGGCTGATGCGCGCGCCAAGGTGGCGGCAAGTGGCGCCGACGGCGCAATGTTTGGACGCGCTCTGTTTGGCAATCCGTGGGTGTTCATCGAACCTGCGTACGTACCGACCCCGAAGGAGCGGATCGAAAAGCTCGCCGAGCACATACGGCTCTTCGACGAACTGCTAGGAGACACCGTCAACTTCGCGACTATGAAGAAGCACTTCAAGTCGTACCTGCATGGGTGGGATCATGCCAAGGATCTGCGCCTGCGCATGATGGAAACCATGGATGCGCCGACGGCGCTCGCGGTGCTCGCTTCGGCTTCTCAGGAGCTTGCATAACCGCAAAAGCAGACATAGTATCGCGAGAGCCGGGACAAACACAGGGAGGCCACTAGTATGGATTACCGGACATACGTTTGGTATCGACAATTCATTACTCGCAAGAGAGAAGAAAGTCGTAAGCGTCTCGATTTTCGTTGCAGAATCCTGTCTGCGATAGAAAAGATGCTCGACTCGGAGATCCCTTACGACATGCGAGAAATCGCGCGCCGAATAGGCTACTCGCCCGTCCGCGTGTACCACTTCATCGAAGGTGACACAGAACTCAGTCGGGTTGTGGCGTTGTACAGAAAGGTCTCGCGACCACACAAGAAGAGAGTGAGCTGATGCCGGTCCCGATAAAAATACGGAGAATCAATGGAAGAGCTTGCACGATCGATTCGAGAACACGTACTACACAGCAATGCGATAGAGAGGATCTTTGCCGAAGACGGCGATCCCTTGTTCGAGCGGCATCTCGAGGCTGCAGCGTATGTCGCCATACAATCGCAGCCGGGACATCATGGATGGAATATCCATCCCGGCGAGATTCACTACCGACTGTTGCGCGGCATCGAACCATTTGCCGGCAAACAGCGGGCGACCGAGTTGGTCGTCGTCGACGGTAAAAGCGGTGCCGAGAACCCGATGCCGCCCGCCGCCGACGTACCGCGTCTCATGTGCGATTGGGAAGCGTCGTTTCATGCGCACTGGAAGGCAATCTACAACCACGGCGTGTATCACCGGCATCCGTGGGTGGTGCGACAGGCCGAAATGTATCACGATTGGTTGTTGTGCATCCATCCGTATAACGACGGAAACGGCCGCACCGCGCGACTCGTCTTTAATGCGCTTCTGCTTGCCGGACGCGTTCCCTGGAAGGTGATTCGGGTGAGTGAGATTAACCGCTACTACGCGCGTATCCAAAGCTACGAGACGCAGGTATTCAGGCCCCGATACGGGTACACATAACGCCAGGCCGAGGGAAACCCTCGGCCTGTTTTTATATGGGCAGGGCTTTTAGGACCTGTGGAATCGAGTGTAGTTCAAGGCGTCCAAGCGACATGGTTGGAGGCGTACTTTGCGTACGACGACGAGCATGTCGTGTAGGACAACGAAGATGCCGCGGAATCCCGGAAGCGGGAAGAAATACGCCGATTACACGGGTCCTATTTCTGATATACTCATCGAGATGAAAAAAGAACCCAAACACGCAGCCCTCTATAGAACCTACCGGCCCCAAAGCTTTGCCGAGGTACAGGGACAAGAAGCGGTGACCCGGGTGCTCGAGGCGGCGGTCAAAAATAAAGAAATCGGCCATGCGTACCTGTTTTCGGGAACGCGCGGCACGGGAAAAACCACCATCGCACGCATCTTTGCACACGCCATCGGTGCCACCGACAAAGATATCTACGAAATCGATGCGGCGTCGAACAACGGCGTCGACTATATTCGCGAACTGCGCGAGGCCGTAAACACCATGCCGTTCGAGTCGCCCTACAAGGTGTACATCGTCGACGAGGCGCACATGCTAAGCAACGCCGCATGGAACGCGTTTCTCAAGACGCTCGAGGAGCCGCCAGCGCACGTGGTATTTATTCTTGCCACGACCGAGCTCGACCGCGTGCCCGACACCATTCAGTCGCGCTGCCAGGTGCACATCTTTAAGCAGCCAGGACGCGAGCTCTTGTCACTTACCATCACGAACATCGCCAAACTCGAGGGATATGCCGTCGAACCTGCCGCGGCAGAGCTCATCGCACTTCTGGCTCAGGGATCGTTTCGCGACGCACTCTCGACCTTGCAGAAGATCCTTACCGCAACCGATGCCAAAAAAGTGACGCTTGCCGATGTGGAAGAGGTGACGGGTGCTCCGAAGTCGGCGCTCGTCAATGCGCTCGTGCTTGCGATGGCGGATGCCGACAGTGGCAAAGCGCTCGCAGCGGTATCTGCGGCGCGCGAGAGTGGCGCAGACATGCGCATATTCACCGA
>CAZYLZ010000030.1:0-10225 GCA_964648335.1 uncultured Candidatus Saccharibacteria bacterium
ATCATCCACGAAAACGGCACTCCTGCCGAAGATTCGATCACGACCACCAACGAACTCACTCTCTATCATCTGTACATCGGCAGTACCGACCACGCCTGGGCCCCGCACGACACCATCGACTTGCTAGACACCCAAGGAAACTTGGTAGCATCGGCACGGTACTAGAGGGCACACAAAGATCGTGCGTATCTGATCGTTTGACTAACGCAATTTTTAGTAGTACTACTAATAGCAGTCGGTTGCGTTCGGATTAGTCATGCTTCCGACTTCCCTACACATCGCACGGAGATAGACAGCATGGCAAACAACCAAGAACTGATTGCAAAAGTAGCAGAGCGATTACAGAACGACGCACGCTTTGCACAACAACTCGAGTCGCTGCTCGATGGTGCAGCGGCACCGACGGCGCATCGGAACCTCCCGCCAGCCTACGTGGCCGAGGCGCAAGAACTGGGTTTTGATGTCGACGAAGATGGCGAGCTCTGGGAAGGCGGCGGACGTTCGGCCTGCATCGACACCAAAGCGCTCCGTCGCAAGCACGGGCTCGAATAGCTCAACTCATTTCAAACCTCCCGCATTTCGCGGGAGGTTTCTTTAGACAATAGCAAAACCCCGCCAGACTCGTCCGGCGGGGTTAGTGCGCACTTAGCGCATCACTTCTTCTTGGGATAATGGGTCATCTGAACCCACTCACCCTTTTTCATCTTCCCCAGCTTCATCATGCTGCCGAGGTCAGAGACCACGGTCCAGCCGGCGGCCATCAGGCGATCCAATTGGGGATCACCCGACGACGTCTTCGCAGGCTCCGGCTTTACCGACGGCGCGATCATGCTCGTACCTCCTTGATTGAGCTTGGCGTCTTCCGGCGAAACCACGACGAGACCCTTGATCGGTCCGATGGTTTTGAACACCGTCCAATCGTCGTCAATCTTCGTCGTCTCGGGAACCACGGCGATCCGATGCGTGACCGGAGTTTCTTCGGCCACCGGATGAAGATCGATGTGCAAGAACTTCCGGCCATCGGCCAAATCTTTGCGCATCACCTTCGCCCGAGCACGGATCGTCTTGCCGGGGACAAAATCAGTCCCACCCGGAATGTGAACGAACATGTTCACGACGCCTCCCTTGAGGAAACGCGGGAACTGCAAGTAGTGCAGTTCTCCCGAGATCATCTCAGTGGCGCCTTCTGGCACCCTGACGGCGACGACACCGTTGTCCCAGAGAACCTCGCGATTCACGACGGCGATGTGGGGCTTCGCAGCAGCTTCCGAAACCTGAATGGCATCCATTTGGATCTCCTCTTGCTTTTCGCTGTTGGATGACGATAAAACTAGCTTGCGGTATTATATCATTTATATAATTATGTGTCAATATACTTCTCCTGTAGTATGTCGATTAAGAAAACTCCCCTGCTCACTGGCAGGGGGGTTTAAAGTCCGCATCGCTTGTCTAAAACACCATTCTCCACACGTAAGAAATCAGGTATCTCAGATCTTTGAAGAGCGGCGCAAAGGCAAGCACGAGCACGATGGGTATCGTGGCAAAGGCGTGCAGATCTTTGAGTCGCTGATGCGGCAATAGAGCACTCAGCATGTGGCCACCATCAAGCGGCATGAGCGGCATGAGGTTTCCAAGCCCCAAGAGAAGCGACATGGTTGCTCCCGCTATTAGTCCATACGCAATCTTAAAGAGCATAGACTCGTCGCTCACCTTGAGACTGCCGTCATGAATGTGCCCGACGGTGTCTGTCATGCTACCCAGCCCTGCGACGGCAAAGTTGCGAGCGATTAGATAGATGAACAGGACCAGAAACAGGAATCCGACCGGCAAGAGCAGATAGTTTGTTACCAGTGCTCGCTGTTTCCACAGACCCCAGGCCAGAAAGCCGGATCCAAACATCACGGCATTCGAAACGACAAAGAGAATGACTATCTCTTTTACGTCCGCAACGCCAGGACCGTCAAACACTGCCGAACAGAAGCACATGCCAAGCGCCACGCCCAGTGCAATCATCGAAAAACAGATGTTTGCAAGCGGACCAGCACCAGCGATGATCATTTTCTCTCGAACCGACAACCGCTCCATCTGCTCTTTGTCGGGCTCGACATATGCGCCGAGAACGAGCGGGTGCAAGACCCATCGCGTGTTCGAAAAGAGCGGGTGGCGAATAGGCAACGGAATTGTTCCGAGCCCCGGAAATCCAAGTAGGCTTATCGTGTGGACTCGGACGCCAAGGCGCCGCATGGCGACAGCGTGCCCAAGTTCGTGAACGGCAACCGAAGCAAAGATTAGCAGCACGATCGATACCGTAAGTATCATGACAATCCTCCGTCACTGTTTAGTCTTGAAAGAATGTATCATCCTAACGACAGATGTCTACACGACTCTGCACGGCGGCTGCAACCTCCTATGCTACGCTTATAGCATGTCGAAAAAAGTCATCCTCTGGTGTCTCGGTATTGTATGCGCGCTTCTGGCTTTCTTTTTGTTCTTGGGCGCTACGGCACCAAGCGAACCCGAAACCGATTTGGTCCTCGTTCCGCAATTTACCGCGGGCGAGCGCACTTTTTATTGCTCGCAGGCATCACAAGGAGAACCCGAGTGCTCTCTTGTAGCAAGCGACACGGTCGATGGCGTAGTGCAAGACCTTGGCATCACGCTCGACCCGGGCAGCGAAACGACCAATGTTCTGCTCTCGCCCGACAAAACGCACGTACTCGTTGTCCTCGCTCGCGAAGCGATTGTCATAGACGTGGCCACGCTTGCAAAGAAGACCGTAGCGACACTCGAAGATTCGCAAGCGTTTGGTGTCTACAACGAATTCCCTTCGTTTACCGCTCGGGCGAAGTGGAGTGACACAAAAAGCATCGAGCTGTCGGTGTTTGCTGCAGACACCCCCGATGCTTTTACGTCTGGCGACGGCACCGTGGTTCGCGAAAAACCTGCACCGCTTGCGACCAAGACCGTAAGCATCTAGCGCCCCCCGATATCCCGGTCGGTTCGTTTGCGGGCTTTTGGGGCAATGTATACTAAGGGCATATGGCAGATTCTGGAGGAGGATCAGACGTAGGTACGGCGCTCATCGCTATTGCGATGATCGGTGGCATTTTGTATACCATCTTGCCCAAAAACGCGACACCGCCGATCGTATCGCCCGCTACCCAACTGCAAACCACACAGGCACCAACGCCCGTACCAGTACCGGTGCAAGCCGCACCCGCCACATCGACACCGGCTGACGAGACCGGAGCCACCTATTGATCTATGACAGAACATTTTCATCATCGTTCGGCTGAAAGCACGGTAGACTTGATAGACGACAGTGCAGAAGAAGTTGCTGGACCGCAGTTCGAAGAGCAAGTGCTGCACGAAGTGCACGATTGTGCCGACGGAAAGATGGTTTGTGGAGAGAACCATGCGAAAATTCTCCATAAAAGATTCGAGAAATGCGAGTCTGGAATGTATCTCCAAGCATACGAAGAGGGACGAATTCCGAGACTCGACCAACTAGAGACGCGTCTGTCGGAAGCTCTCGATGCTGTCCCTGCAAAACTGCTTGCAATCGAAGAGTGCCAGAATTTGGTAAAACTGCTTAGAGGCAGAGCTGCCGAAATACGATCATCTGTTACGCGATATGTGACATCGGTCGTCGAATTCAATGCGCTACGAAAGAACGTAGTCCTCAGAGACGGCAGACCCGAGCAGTTTGCGAATCAGATGCAGCGAAACGATGAGAAACGAACACGTAACCACAACGGACTTCTCACGACGCTACGGCAATTCGAGAAGCTTCTCGATGCCGCAGAAGACCAGGGACTTATCGATAAAAAGGACGTCTATTTCTGGCGTCTTGGCGACGAAAATATAATCCCGAGCAGCAAAATTCCGGCATTTAGTGGCACGGCGATCGATAACCGCGATGCCATAAAAATGTGGGCTATGGCTGCAGATTTTTTCGAACAGCATCAGAAACTCACTGAAACGATAGCTGCAAAATAAAACCGCCCGACACAAGTCAGAGCGGATTTGAGAGGCCCAGGTTTAGGCCTCTGCTTTGATGAGGATGCAGTAGCTCATCTTGAGGAGCCACGCGAGCAGCGCTCGATCATCTGCGGTATTCACCGCAAGCGAACGGGCATGTGCCGTAACGAGCCGCTTGAGTTCTCGGCACTCGGTATCCGAACTCAAGAGTGCTATCTTTGCCGAAACGCTTGAGGCGCTCCGTAAAGCCTCGGACACGGGAAGCACGAGATCTTGTATCTTACGTGCCTCTGCTTCATTTCGTCGCGAGAACGCGAGCCAACGCTTTTTTTGACTGTTTGTGGACATGACCACCTCCGGCAAATACTATAACATATGCTACGAATACTAGCAAGTACCCCTTGTTTACGGTAACTATGGCCTAATCTATAGGTCTCTGGTAGAGTACCGATACGCGCGGTTAGCTCAGTTGGTAGAGCATTTCCTTGACGTGGAGAGGGTCGGGGGTTCGAATCCCTCACCGCGCACCAAAGCAAAAGACTGGCCTATGCCAGTCTTTTGCTTTGGTGCGAGCCGGAGTCCTGGCGAGGACGAGGCAGGGCCGTGCGCGTTTCTAGCAAGAAACGACGCCTGGCCACAATGGTTCCGTGGCGAGGGATTCGAAAGTCGGAGCGTCGTTTTGCTCTATGCAAAACCGCGAGATGGGGGCCGCGACCGAGTATCGCGGCGGCGATACGAAAGTTGTGGCCGAATTCCTCACCGCCCTGTTGTATTTAATTCAAAATCTCTGTAACCTCGTATCTATGCGCATCCTAAGTATAGAAACCTCCTGTGACCCCCTTGCGGGGGCGAGTATGCACATGCTGCCGTTGGTACCCTATTCATTTTCTGTATGAAGATATTGTCTATTGAAACCTCCTGTGACGAAACTGCTGTATCCGTGATCGATGCCACGGGCTCGTTCGAGACGGGCGATTTTTCGATGACCGTCTTAGGTAACTCCCTTCTCTCACAGATGGCACTTCATGCCGAGTTTGGCGGCGTATTCCCAGGACTCGCAAAACGCGAACACCAAAAGAATCTCGTGCCCGTTCTTACCGATGCACTCACCCAGGCCGGCATGTTTGGTAGTTCAGACTCCGCGGTCGAGAACACCGACGCGCTATCGGACATACTCGCAAAAGAAGGCGTACTCATGGAGCAGACGCTTGCGTTCTTATCCAAAACCGCCAAGCCAGATATCGACGCAATTGCCGTAACTTACGGTCCGGGGCTCGAGCCAGCACTGTGGGTCGGTATCGTTTTTGCAAAAGCGCTCGCACTCGTGTGGGGCATTCCTATCATTCCCGTAAATCACATGGAAGGACATATCATGGTCTCGCTCATGCAAAAGACCGCGCAGGCACGCTATTCGATTGCACCTGTCGTCTTCCCCGCCGTTTCGCTCTTGGTTTCTGGTGGACACACCGAGATCGTCGTCTCAGAAGTATGGATGCGCTACGAAGTGGTGGGACAGACCCGTGATGACGCCCTGGGCGAAGCCTTCGACAAAGTGGCCCGACTCATGCAGCTGCCGTACCCGGGCGGACCCGAGATAAGCAGGCTTGCGGAGCTCGCGCGCGTCGAAGAGCTTCCGCCCGCGTACAAGCAGACACGACCGATGATCCACAGCAAAGATCTCGACTTCTCGTTCTCGGGACTCAAGTCGTCTATTCGCCGTCTCATCGAAAGCCAGCCGACATGGAGCGACACCCAGAAGCAACAGCTCGCGCGCGAGTTCGAAGATACCGTAACCGATACGGTCGTTGCAAAGGTTCGCGAAGCGCTTACGACGTACGGCGCGCAGACCCTCGTAGTCGGCGGCGGTGTTTCGGCAAACAAGCACCTGCGACTCTCGCTCGAATCGACTGCACACGACATGGACGTCGCCATCTACTTGCCTACGGCAGCCAACGCCACCGACAACGCCCTCATGATCGCGCTCGCCGGATACTTTAGGGCGCAGGCGGGATTGTACGGTCAGCCAGACACGATAGCCGCCAAAGGCACACTTCCGCTTTCATAAAAAAACCGCGTACGGCTGCAATGCAGGCAGCGCGGTACGCGGAATTAGGTTAGCGGTGTTTTTTTATGTGCTCAAGACGATCGAGCACTTCGCGATAGACATAGGCCTTAAACGGACGCGGGACAGGCTCGGGTTCGGGAACCGGAGTTGGCACAGCATCCTTGGAAATCACATAGGCACGGTCTTCGTGCGGCGACTTTTCGATGTCGCTTTTTGGCACGGTAAAGCGGTGCTGCCCGACTACGATACTGGATGCACCGTTTCCATCTGATTCGAGGGTTCCTACAAGGACATCAGGCATTTGTTTCCTCCATGGCTGCCTAGGCGGCACCCTACCACGCTTTGTAAAATATCACACCATGGTCCTTGGTTTTTGTCGCTTAAATGCTAGGATTCGGAGATGTCTGACACACCCGATACCCCGCGCGAATTCCCTAACATCCCCGAGGTGTTTCTGAAACCCTACAACCCCCAGGCCGCCGAGGCAGCTCTGTACGAAAAATGGGAGAAAAGCGGCTATTTTAACCCCGACAATCTGCCGCAGGTAGACGGAAAAGACCGTACCGAGCCGTTCAGTATAGTCATGCCGCCGCCGAACGCCAATGGCAGCTTGCACGCCGGTCATGCACTTTTCGTGACTCTCGAGGATCTCATGACACGCTACGCCCGCATGCAGGGCAAGAAAGCGCTCTGGGTCCCCGGTGCCGATCATGCCGGATTCGAGACACAGGTCGTCTACGAGAAGAAGCTCGAGAAAGAGGGGCGTTCGCGCTTCGACATGAAGCCTGAAGAGCTTTACAAAGAGATCATGGACTTTACACTCGCCAACAAGTCGTTTATGGAAGGACAGCTGCGTCAACTCGGCGCCTCGTGCGACTGGAGCCGCCAGCTCTTTACGCTCGACCCACGCGTAACCGATCTCGTCTATGGTACATTCAAGAAGCTGTCCGACGACGGTCTCCTCTCGCGTGGCAACCGCATCATAAACTGGTGCCCCAAGCACCAGACATCGCTCTCGAACCTCGAGACCGAACGCGAAGCACGAACCGAGAATTTCTACTACCTCAAATACGGTCCGTTCGTAATCGCGACCGCGCGCCCGGAGACCAAGTTCGGGGACAAGTACGTCGTCATGCATCCGGCAGACGAGCGCTATGCAGCATATAAGGACGGCGACACCTTCGAGCTCGAGTGGATCAACGGCCCTATCACTGCGACCGTAGTCAAGGACGAGTCGATCGACATGGCGCTGGGAACCGGCGTCATGACGATAACCCCATGGCACGATGCTACCGACTTCGATATTGCCAAGCGTCACTCGCTGCCGTTTGAACAGGTAATCGACTGGCGCGGAAAGCTCCTCCCTATCGCCGGAGAGTTCGCCGGCATGAACATAAAAGAGGCGCGCAAGCTCATCGTCGAAAAACTGACATCGAAAGGACTCGTCGAGAAGATAGACGAGAAGTACGTACACGAGGTGCCGGTATGCTACAAGTGCAGCCGCGAGATCGAGCCGCAAGTGAAGGCGCAGTGGTTTGTGAACATGAAGCCGCTTGCCGCCGAGGCGCTCGCGGCCGTAAAAGATGGACGAGTGAAGATATTGACCGAGCAGCACGAGAAGATCTTCGAACACTGGCTCACCAACATCCAAGACTGGAACATCTCGCGGCAGGTAGTTTGGGGAATCCCGATACCAGCCAAGATCTGCAGCGCCTGCAACGAAGGCTACGTGGACATCGAAGACACGCTTACTTCGTGTGCCACATGTGGCGGACAACTCCAGAAAGATCCAGACACCTTCGATACCTGGTTCTCGTCGGGTCAGTGGCCGCTTGCCACGCTCGGCTTTCCTAACAGCAAAGATTTTTCTACGTTCTACCCTTCGACCGTCATGGAAACCGGTGCCGACATCCTCTTCTTCTGGGTGGCACGCATGATCATGCTCGGGCTCTATCGCGCTGGCGATGTTCCCTTCAAATACGTCTACCTTCATGGCATGGTGCGCGACGCCAAAGGTCAGAAGATGAGTAAATCGAAAGGAAATGTCATTTCGCCGATGCAGGTTTCCGACGAATTCGGCACCGATGCACTGCGCATGGGTCTCGTCATTGGTACTACGCCCGGAACCGACATGAACCTCGACCCTCGCAAGGTGGGAGCCTACAAAAAGTTCGCCAACAAGCTTTGGAACGTCGCGCGCTTCGTGCTCGAGAGCACCGCGGACTCGGATTTCATGGACGCGCCACTCACCTCGTACGACCAGGATCTCATGAACGAGCTCAAGGCAGCTACCGATGACACGACAGCAAACCTCGACAACTTCAAGTTCCATCTCGCCGGAGAAAATCTGTACCACTTCGTGTGGCACCGGTTCGCCGACGACATCATCGAAGAGTCCAAGCCCATCCTCAAGGGCGAAGACCTCGACGAGAAACGCTCGCGACAGCGCGTTCTGTATCAATACCTCATCACGTCACTCAAGCAGTTGCATCCCTTCATGCCATTCGTCACCGAAGCGATCTGGCAAGAGCTTCCCCATACCGACACCAAATTGCTGATGGTCTCTCACTGGCCTCGCGTATAATACAGTGGACCTCTGGGTCGTCTGATGTCGACAATCACCGTCGTTCTCGTTGCTGCTCTCGGCGGCGGACTCCCGGCACTCGCATGGGCATGGTTCTGGCTGCGCGAAGACAGCGACCACCACGAACCCCGACAACTCATCGCTGCCACGTTCTTGGCTGGCATGGTCACGGTCGCATTCGTGGTCCCTATACAGAATCTCATAGCCCCGGGAGTGAAGTCGATCGCGTCGATGTTCTTGCATCTGAGTCCCGATGACGCGCTCATACTGGTGTTCGCGGCATGGTCAGTCGTGGAAGAGGCTGCCAAATATATCGCTGCATACCTGGTGGTTCTCCGTCGTCCCGAGAATCATCAGCCTATAGACGCGGTCATCTTCATGATCTTGGTCGCTCTCGGCTTTGCCGCCGTCGAAAATACTCTTTTCTTGATAGAACCTCTCCGCAGCGGAAACTTCACCGAGACCGTACTGACAGCAAACCTCCGCTTTATCGGAGCGACGCTCTTGCATGTCTTCTCTTCTGGTCTTATTGGCGTGGCACTCGGACTCTCCTTCTATCGACCGCCCTATATCCGCCACCTCTATGCTGCCGCTGCAGTTATCCTCGCAGCTGTTTTGCATAGCGGATTTAACGCGCTTATACTCAGGGTACAAGACGAACATCTGCTGAGGACGTTTTTGTTCGTGTGGATCGGTGTCGTCGTGATGTTGGCATTGATCGAACGGACGAAACGATTCGACAGAGGTCGTGAGGTGCTCGTGACTCGCGCGTAATTTATGAAGTATTCTCGAACCGATTATGAAAAAACCAAGCTTTTTTGAACGACTGACGGGTGCCGCTGGAGACGATGGCTATGGAGACGTGTTTGAGGACGAGCACGAAGCGCTCCCGCCTATCCAACAACAGCCTCCCGCGCAACAAGCGCCGCAGGGCAGCTTTTCGCGCATGCGCTCGGTACCACCTCCTGCACCTGCACCAGCTGCGCCGGCTCGCCGGATCCCGCTCAACAACGACTGGCAAGACCAAGACGCCGAAGTCGGCGAGCTTGCAGTCGATGTATACCAGACACAAGATCATGTCGTTGTTAAGGCACTTGTCGCCGGTGTCATCCCGGCGAATCTCGATCTAGCACTCACGCGCGAGATGCTCACTATCCGCGGAACGCGCGAGGACGAGAAAGAAGTCGAAGACGACGATTACTTCCAACAAGAGCTCTACTGGGGACCGTTCGCCCGTACCATCCTTTTGCCCGAAGAAGTCGATGTTGATGCAGCAGAGGCCACCGAAAAGCACGGTATCCTCATAATTAGGCTCCCAAAGGTAAACAAAGCGCGCCAAGCGAAGTTGCGAGTCAAGACGACCAGCAAATAGATACACTTTGCAAAAGACCGCCCACTGAGGGCGGTCTTTTGCTTTGGTGCTTTGACCCGAGCAACTGGGAAACCTTCGGTTTTCCCAGTCCTTCCTCCGCGGGAAACTGCCGTTTCCCGACCCCTTCCCAGCCCGCGTCCAATCAAAATTACTTCGTATTTGTGCTTGGACCCGGGCTCGAACCGGGGACCCTTCCCTCTTCAGGGGAATGCTCTACCAACTG
>CAZYLZ010000031.1:0-8405 GCA_964648335.1 uncultured Candidatus Saccharibacteria bacterium
CCTAAAGTAGAAGCAGCACCGACCGGTCCCGACTATTCGGCTTGCCCGAAGATATCGAAATCCCTCCAGGTTGGCGCCGTCGGTAGCGAGGTGACGACGCTCCAGCGATTCCTAATGCAGATCGGCTTTCTTCCCGACGAATCGGATACCGGCAGCTTCGACATCAATACCGAAGCGGCCGTACAGCGGTTTCAGGTGCGAGAGGGCATCATTTCGAGCGGTTCTGCATCGACGACGGGGTACGGGGCGACGGGCCCCAAAACTCGCACCGTACTCTCGCGTTGTACGCTCCCTGCGGCCGCTCCGGCGTCGGCTACGACACCCGCGGTGCCAGAGCAGGCTCCATCACCGATACCGGTTCCTGCGGCTGCGACCACGAGCACCGATGTCATCGATCTGACCCCGGTTCCGCTCCCGGGCTCCCTCTAGCAGGTAATCACCATCATTTTCTCAACACGGCGGTGTCGTCGTACGTGTCGAACGGGCATATACTGTCTATATGGCGTCGTACCTAGAAGCGCATGATATCGAGATCAAGGCCGAGGAGATTCGCGAGACAATCGTGAACATGCTCGTCGCTGCTAAAAGCGGACACACGGCTGGCCCTTTGGGCATGGCCGATATCTTTACTGCGTTGTATTTTCATATTCTCAAACACGACCCGAACAATCCCGATTGGGCCGAGCGCGATCGTCTGTTCTTAAGTAACGGTCATATCGTACCTGTGCGCTACGCCGCGATGTCTCACGCGGGATATTTTCCAGTAACCGAGACACTTACATTGCGCAAATTTGGTTCACGCTTGCAGGGCCATCCCGAACGCCTTGCGCTCAAAGGGCTCGAGTCGACATCGGGACCCTTGGGCAGCGGCATCTCGCAGGCAGCGGGTTATGCGTACGGGGCACGCATGGACGGAAAGTCATTCCGTATCTATTGCGCGACATCCGACGGCGAGCATAACGAGGGCAACACCTGGGAAGCGATACTGTGGGCCGGAAAGAACAAGCTCGCGAATCTCTGCGTCATCGTCGACCGCAACTTCATACAGATCGATGGCAACACCGAAGATGTTATGCCGATGGAGCCGTTTGGAGACAAATACCGGGCGTTCAACTGGCACGTCATCGAAGTCGATGGACACGACATAAAAGCATTCATCGATGCGACCGAATCCGCAAAGTCAGTCACCGACAAACCGACGGTCATCATCGCGCACACAATACCCGGCAAAGGCGTCCCCGAGATCGAAAAAGACTTTCATTGGCACGGTAAGCCGCCGACTGCCGAAGAGGGTAAGCGGTTCTTGGCAGATCTTAGGAGCATGAAGGGTACCATCGACCCAAGTCATCATTCCTGATCCGACCATGCGCAACCGCCACAGAGGATTCACACTCATAGAGCTCCTGGTCGTGATCGCGATCATCGGGCTTTTGTCGTCGGTGGTTTTCGCATCACTGGGTACAGCTCGTGCAAAATCGAGAGACGCTCGTCGACTACAAGATCTCCGAAACATTCAGAAGGCCCTCGAGCTTTATCATACTGAGTATGGCAGGTATCCGTCTACCGCAGGGGCATGGCGCAGTCAGTGTACGACGTGGGGCGGGTATGCACAGGGTCTCGTTGTATACGACCCGGCGACTCTTACAGGAATCGTCCCTTCGTTCATGAGCGCGATGCCAGCCGATCCCAACATGAACGCGACGTCAAATTCCCATTGCTACATGTACATGTCGAATGGTTCGGACTTCAAGATAATTGATTTCAATATCACCTCTGCGAACGTGGGTTCACAGCCGGTATTCGTCGATCCGCGTCGCAACCTCGGTGCAGCGTGGGATATTAGTACCGATTGTAGTGGTAAGACCGCGTCGTATAGCTGGGGTGTATGGAGCTCGGCAAACTCGCGCTGCTGGTAATTCCTTCAATGCATACACATCGACCATCGCCGCGCGGATTCACTCTCATAGAGCTCCTGGTCGTGATCGCGATCATCGGACTTTTGTCGAGCGTGGTCCTCGCTTCTTTAAACACCGCGCGCGTCAAGGCACGCGACGCTCGCCGCATGGCGGATCTCGATACTGTCCGCAAAGTTCTAGAACATTACGTGAGCGAGAATGGACACTACCCAATAACATCGTGTCCTACCGCAGCATGGACGAGCTTCGATAGTCCGTCGTATAGCGTCAACAAGATATGCAGCACCGTGGGTGGTACTGGCGTCAATACGTTAACCCAAGAGCTCGCCTCACTTCTGAAGGGATCGCTCGCCGATCCCAAATCGCTCGGGACGGACAGTGGGTACCTGTATCGCAGTGACGGCTCTTCGTACTGCTTTATGGCGTATCGCACACCCGAGAACATGACCAACTACCCGTCGCACCTAGTCAATCGCACACGATGCACGACGGTCGATGCGAGCGGGAACTGCACGGGCGCTGCGACGACGAAGTCCGTGTACATATATACGGGTGCCGCGTACATAAACGGCTGTTAATGTGCGATATACTTACGGCATATGTTGCTCGATGATGCATTTCTAAACGAGAAGACCTTGCAGCCTGCCGGGCTTGAGAAGAAGCCTACGCGCGACGGCTTTGGCCACGGTTCGGTCGAGGCGGGGAAGGCGGATTTGAGCGTTGTCGTGCTCTCGGCAGATTTGTCCGAGAGCACTCGTGCAGAATGGTTTCAGAAAGAATTTCCCGACAGATTCATCGAGATGGGAGTAGCCGAGCAAAACATGGCGACGGTAGCCTCGGGCCTCGCTAATTACGGCAAGATCCCGTTCATCACGAGCTATGCTGCGTTTAGCCCCGGGCGCAACTGGGAGCAGATACGCACGACTATCTGCATTAACAACGTGCCGGTGATCGTATGCGGCATGCATGCGGGCGTGTCAGTCGGTCCCGATGGCGCGACGCACCAGATGCTCGAGGATATCGCACTCATGCGTGCACTTCCGAATATGACTGTCGTTGTCCCAGCTGACGCTGAAGAAGGGCGAAAGGCAACGATTGCAGCAGCGAAACTTCGAAAACCTATTTACCTGCGCTTTGGCCGCACTGCCGCGCCGGTATTTACGACGCAGGCGACTCCGTTTGCAATTGGGCGGGCTAACGTGCTGTGGGATTCGTCGGCAAGCGGAAAAAAGCCACAGGTGACGCTTGTCGCATGCGGGTCGTTGGTACACAGCGCGCTCGTCGCGGCACATACGCTCGAGGAAAAGGGAATAGCATCAATCGTAATAAATAATCACACGATCAAACCGCTCGATGCCGACACTATACTCGCGGCGGTAAAAAAGACCGGCGCAGTTGTCTCTATAGAAGAGCATCAGATAACCGGAGGGATGGGAAGTGCAGTAGCAGAACTATTGTCGCAGCGGTTTCCAGTACCGCAAGAATACATTGGCGTGCACGACATGTTCGGGCAGTCAGGCGAGCCTGACGAGCTTATAGAGCACTACGGCATGGGTGTGGATCATATTGTGAGCGCGGCGCAACAGGTGATAGGGCGGAAATAGCAACCATCCATTAGGGAGAAGGGTGTCAAAAAATGGCTCTGTTCGGCCGTTTTTTGCTATAGACACGGCAGTATTTAAGTGGTATAATTCTGACAGTTTAGGATAGTCGAAAAGGAGAGTTCATGGGGAGAGAAATCCTCAGGTTGTTTCGGGTCTTGCTGGTGTGTGCGACCGTCCTGGCCGCGCTCTACTGGTGGCAGACCAGACGCTTGCCGTTCGTGCCGGATCCAAAAGCTCAGACGGCAGCAGAAAAAATGGCTGACAAGATTCAGCGCGGAGACGAAGCAAGCGAGCGATGCAAGCTCGCCGAGGCCGTTGAGGCTGGAGCAAGCGAAAATGACATGTTGCTTGTCTTCCGTGCAATCGAGCACGAACAGAAAGCACATGGCAAAAGCGCCTGTGACATCTTCAATAACTACATCTTGCTGCGGGCCCCGTCGCAAGGCGGTGGGTCGGCCATTCGGGACGCATCGTTTGTCCTCGACTGGAAGACCTACTTCGGAAAGCCGAAAGAAAAAGCCGGTATGGCGACCAGGGTTCGCGAGCGGATGCTAAAGGGTGACATTTCGTTTGTAGCAACGGAAAAGATCCCCACGGACACACTCGCGAAAATGAACGCCGTCAAAGCCTGTGTGATACGGATTGATCGGATCTGGCCTACTAACACGGCCGGAACCGACAAAAAGGCGCTCGATTCAGAGATGAGTCCGACACTTCGCGTAACGACGCCGTCCGGCACGACGTTCTACTGCCCGAAATAGTTCTTTCTCAAACCGCCCGAGTCCTTACGGATCTCGGGCGGTTCTTTTATTTGAGATTGCGAATGAAGGAACTACATCTGAGACACCTTGTAATCAGCTGGTGCTTTAGCTAACCACGCTTCTATTTCGTCATGCGTCAGGAGTCCTGTCTGTGCACCCACGTGCTGCACGACGTTCATACTGTTTATCGGCGCACGCAAGAGCGCGTCTTGTATCGACATGCCCTTTGCTAGGTAGCTCGTAAGGGTTGAGGCGAACGCGTCCCCCGCTCCGGTTCGCGAAATCGGCGGAGCTGGATCTGGGTATTCGGGAACATACCAGAGCGTGTTATCGGTAAAGACGTAGGCGCCGTCAGGTCCGTCGGTCACCGACACTATCTTGGGGCCGAGAACGGCCAAGCCTTCGGAGAGTTTTCGCACATCGCGCTCCTCGGTTCCAAGTATGCGCGCAGCCTCTTCTCGGTTACAAAAGAAAATCTCGGTGTTTTTATAGATATCGGCGAGCTCCGTAGTGCCGATCTTCATCTGGAAGGTGCCCGGCTGAAAGACGAGCTTTACTTCTGGGTTTGCTGCAACGTACGCGGCGACCTCGTGATGGAATGCAAGCGTGTTCTCTGCGATCGACGAGAAGTACAGGTACGTGGGTTTGTCGGTGAATGCTGGGAGCTTGTAGTCGCGCTCGTAGTGCTTTACCAATATGGTACGCTCCGGTCCGTACATGAGCACGTAGTGGTAGTTGGTCGGTTTTCCTTTCTCGACGCCAACAAATTCGTCCGATACGCCGAAGCCCTTCAGGGTCTCGAGGCATTTGGCGCCGTTATCGTCGTCGCCGATCATGGTTATGAGAGCAGAGGAGAGTCCGAGACGTTTTGCCGAGACCGCGGCATTAGCCGAGTTTCCTACCGCACGGATCTCGATAACCTCTTCATATGCAACTTTGTCGCCAAACGAGATGCATACCTCGTGCTTGCCATGGTTCACGATCTCGTCGAAATCCTTGAGCTTGATAAACGCGTCGGTAGTAATGTCGCCGATGGCCACAAAGTCGTATTTCATGAGTCCTAGTATACAGGCACCTATGAGCGCCAATAGATAGGCTATCAACTTCCCTGCCATTTCTCTGTTTTCGCCCTGGTATACTGATTCGATGAAATCCTTACGCGAAACCATACACGAGGCGCGGGCACGCCAGGTGGCGGTCGGTCATTTTAATATCTCGGATTCGAATCAGTTCAACGCGATAGTCTCGGCGGCACTCGAGCTCCATGTTCCGGTGATTATTGGGCTCGCCGAAGGTGAGCAGAAGTGGCTCGGAATCGACTCTGCAGCCGCGATGGTGCACGCCGCGCGCCAAAAGCATAATGTACAGGTATACCTTAACGCCGACCACACACGTACCTTCGAGGGATGTAAGGCAGCGATAGATGCTGGTTTTGATGCCGTCTTGTACGACGGCGCAAAGCTTCCGATCGATGAGAACATCGCACAGGCGAAAGAAGTCGTCGCATATGCGAAAGCTGCCGGACGTGAGGTTTTGGTTGAAGGCGAACTTGGATACATCGGATCTTCGTCGCAGGTACATACCGATATTCCAGAGGGCGCCGGGCTTGATATGACGACACCTGAGCTCGCACTTCGTTTTGTTACCGAAACCGGAATCGATCTCTTGGCACCATCTGTCGGTAACATCCATGGACTGCTTAAGAATCGCGCAAAGCCCGAGCTCGACCTGCCTCGCATTAAGGCAGTTGGAGATGCAGTCGGTATACCTATGGTTTTGCATGGCGCCTCCGGCGAGACCGATACTGACGTACGCGGCGCTATAGAGCGCGGCGTTGGTATCGTGCATGTAAACACGGAGATACGCGTCGCATACAAGACAGGTATCGAGCAGGGACTTGCTGCAAGCGGCGAGGAAGTCGCTCCATATAAGTACCTCCAGATGGCTCACGACGGTGTGCGGAGCGTCGTACTTCAGAAGCTTAAGGTATTCAATAACATCTAATCGTCATGGCAACCATATTCGTCACCGAGACTGTTCCCGAAAACGGTACCAAGATGCTCGAAGCTGCAGGGCATACGGTTCTCGTGAGTCCCAAGCACGGAGCGCTCACCCAAGACGAGCTCATCGCGAGCCTGCACGAGTGCGATCCCGAAGCAGTGCTCTGCACACTCAACGACAAGATAACGACGGCAGTATACGAGGCTGCGCCACGTGCGAAGATATTCGCGAACTTTGCCGTCGGATACGACAATATCGATATTGCAGACGCTATGTCGCGCAACGTCGTTGTTTCGAACACCCCCGGCGTTCTTACCGACACGGTGGCCGAACACACGATCGCGCTTATGCTCGCTATCACCAGCCGGATCGCCGAAGGCGATCGTTTCATGCGGGCGAACAAGTATCAGGCATGGGGACCGATGATGCTCTTGGGAACTGACGTCATGGGCAAGACATTGGGCATCGTCGGTGCCGGGCGCATCGGCGAGCGCGTGGCGCATATCGCTCATGCAGGGCTCCACATGAACATCATCTACACTGACGTCTCGAAGAGTCCGACGCTGGAAGAAAACACTGGCGCACTCTACTATGATTCGGTCGACGCGCTTTTGCCCCATGCCGATGTGATCTCATTGCATGTGCCCTTGTTGCCCACAACTCGTCATCTCATCAATCCGGACCGACTCGCCAAGATGAAGCCGAGCGCGTACCTGATCAATAGCTCGCGTGGCGCCGTCATCGACGAAGCGGCACTCACCGAAGCGCTCAGGACTGGGGTCTTGCGCGGCGCGGCTCTCGACGTGTACGAGAACGAGCCGAAGGTAACTGAGGGACTCTCCGAGCTCGATAATGTTGTCCTTACGCCACATATAGCGTCCGCTTCTATAGAAGCGCGCTCGGCGATGGCAGAAGTCGCGGCAAAGAATATCATCGCAGTCTTAGCAGGTGCCGAGGCACCGAATAAGGTGATTGCCAAATAAACTTTTCTTCGCACAAGTCCTTTCTTTCGCAGCAGTAGCTAAAAAAGGTCGCTGTTCAGGCCGCACCTGCACTGATGCTGGAGCGAGCAACCGCTGTGCCACAAGGGCACTTCCGCAGTTGTAAGCTTGAGTACAAGCAACAACTGTTGGTCGCGAGACACCTTTTTGTACCTACCTGCTGCCGGGAGGTGAATACAGGAATCCTTGTATTCAAAACTCCCGCTGCCCATGCTTTAAAACCGTGTCTCGCAGGCAGACGTGCCGAGAGTCAGCGCTGGGCGAGCACGCCCAGATAGCGACGGTTTTAAAGTATGGCAGCTAAAAATGGTTCTAGGCATCGCCAAAGGCGAGGCATGCATTGCGGATTTGGACAACGGAGGCCATTTCCTTGCAATTTGGCACAAAATCGCTATACTCCTAATTCATGCAAACATTGGAAGTAAAAGACCGCGCAGCCACTGACGTTCCCGCAGAATTGCGGGCTCAGGGACGCATTCCTGCCGTTATGTACGGCAAAGGACAGGAGTCGACCTCTATCACCATAGACACGCGCGCTTTCGAGAAGGCCTTCAAAACCGCAGGCTTCTCGTCGGTTATTTCGCTCTCGGGCGACGGAGACGGTAAGGACGCTCTTGTATATGACGTCGCATACCATCCTGTCACCGGAACTCCTATTCACGCCGACCTCTACTTGGTTGCCAAGGGCCAGACCGTCGAGATCGAGATTCCGCTCGTATTCGAAGGAATAGCTCCGGCCGAGAAGGCGGGCGCCGTCATCGTACGCGTCATGCACTCGATCGAGGTAAAGGCCGAGCCTCGCAACCTCCCTCACGAACTCGTTATCGACCTCGCGGCACTTGCTGCTGAAGGTGACCGCATAACCGCAGGCGACATCAAGCTTCCTGCTGGCGTAACGCTCGTCACTGATTCCGAGGAAGTCATCGTATCGGCAACCGCGTTCAAGGAAGAGAAAGAAGAGGCGGCCGCTCCTGTCGAAGACGCAGCAGAGGCAGCACCGGCAGCCGAAGAAAAGAAGGAAGAGTAATCACTCTCATACGAAAAAACCCGAGACACCCGTCTCGGGTTTTTTAATAACCAGGAAACCCCGGGCACGTCGTCCGTCCCGAACGATATAAGGAC
>CAZYLZ010000032.1:0-7497 GCA_964648335.1 uncultured Candidatus Saccharibacteria bacterium
AGCGATTCGCACTTGGGGTCCATCGGTATGCTCAAAAGCACATCGCAGGCCTCGCGTGTCTTCTCGCGTACCCCTTTACCTTCGTTACCGACGATAAACACGGCAGGCGCATCGAACTTCTCTTTCGGAAGCGAATTAGCGCCCTCACCTGCAAGTCCGTAAATCCAAAAGCCACGCTTCTTCAAGTCCGCGATTGTTTGATTTATATTACCCACCTTTACCAACGGCACCTTAAACGCCATGCCGGCCGATACCTTTACCACGGTACCGGTAATCGGGGCTTGGTTGTTCTCGGGCATAATGACGCCTGCGATGCCAAATGCCGCAGCGGTACGGATGATGGCGCCCACGTTGTGCGGGTCTTGGATCTCGCCCAAGATGACGAGCGACGTGTCGGGGGTGACAGCAAGATTCTCGATAAACGAGTCGTAGCCCTGGACCAGGTCGTACACCGAGACGACGCCGACCAACCCCTGGTGCGGGCCTTCGGATGCGCTCTCTTCGTTTTTCGACAAGACGGCGGTCTCTACCTTGGAGTCGGCAATGAGCTTGAGGACATCCTTGTCGTCGAAGTTCTTGGCGATATGGACCTTCTTGACCGAGTTCGGGACGCTCCTCAAAGCCTCGGTAATGGCGTGCTTCCCGTAGATGTAGATTTTTGACATACCTGCACTTTAGCAAACAAAACAATATTTGTAAACGTCAAGGGTTTGTGCTACTATCGACGGCGGAAGTAACCAGGGAGACTATCCGATGAGTATCGTTTCCAAGTTCGCCGCCGCAGCCGTACTTGTTTTCTTGGCTGCTGCTACCCCATCCTACGCAGGCGCCTTCGATGGCCTCTCCGGACTGTGGTCCGGGCCGGCAAATCTCACGTTCGCCCAGGGCAACACCGAGAGCATGAAGTGTCGCACGACCTTCATCTCGCAAGGTGCCAACAAGATCAAGGCGACGGTGCGGTGTGCGAACGCCGGCATGAATATCGAAGCCGTCGCGCTCGTCACCGAATTGAACGGAAGCTTGAGCGGAACGTGGGAAGAGAAGGTCTACAACTCGAGCGGCACGCTCTCGGGCACTGGCGACGCGAGTGGCCTCTTGATGAAGATCGCCGGCGCCTACAGCGCCACGCTCACAATCAAAATCGTCGGGTCCGAGCGGCAGATCGTACTGACCCCGCAGGGCGGTGTAGTGAAGTCCCTCAATGTACGGCTCGCAAAGGCCGACTAGCCGTCACCCTCGATGCAGATGCATCGAGGGTTTTTCTTTTGCGTATCAAAAGATCGAGACGGATGCGAGTACCGAGCGATACACGTCGCGCATCTCATCGGTTGCATCCATATGTGTGCCCGAGACCGAAACCACGTTCGTACCGTGCAAAAAGACCGTGCTCTCGCCTTCGTAGAGGCCCGACCACGTGTAGCTCGCTGCCTCGACCCCCGCAACCGTGGTCGATGCCATGACGCCAGGCCCGAGCTTGAAGTTGGATTCTGAGGTATTAGTTATCCAGGCTATGAGCGAAAGCCTGTCGAGATCGTTCTGATAGATGTCGATGGTCACCGAAACTGGTCCTTCGCCTGCGGTTGGCGCCGGAACATTCGTCGCTTTGGTAATGCTTATCGAATGATGCGCACGCTCGGCATTCCCCGCTTCTGACTCGGCAAGCACGTATCCTTCTGGATACGTAAAGGCGATTCCGTACGTTGCGCTCCGGTAGGAATTGAGCACCGGGACTACGCGCGAAACTTTGGAAACGAGTATGGTACCGACACTTTGGTATTTGGAATCGATCGTCTTTTCGAAGACGCCGTCAATCCGGACACGGGTATTGAACGGGACTGACGATATGTTTTTGTACTCGGGGTCCGAGTCTCGCAAAGCGATAGTGCGACCCTCTGAGTCCTTCACTCCGAAGGCGCATTCCAAGGTCTGGATCTCGCGGTCATCTGCGTGCGGCAAGCAGATCATCTCGCCCTCTATTGTGATGGGCCCAGGCAGTATCCCGCTCTCTACTGTGACGACGGCCGAGCGCGGTATGAATGCAAAATACACGCCCACCGCGACAACGAGCGCACAAAGTCCTATGATGATGCGTGCGGTAATACTCATACGAAAAGCCCGATACCGTAAGAGTACCGGGCTTCTCTGCAAACGTCGAGGGTTAGGCAATGAAGCCAAATCCGACAGCCGTAAGGTAGAGACCTACGACCACTGCTACCATGCCGCTCACTTGCAAAGACTGAGGGGTAGTGAACTTGCGCACAATGAACTGCATCTCCTTGCGCGAGATAGAGAGGTAAATGATACTCTCGATCGCGAGCATCCAGCCGATGAGCGACACGACCCCTTCCCAATCCAACGTAACGTCTGGATACGTGAGCACTACGGCGATTCCCGCGATGAGCTCAATCAGGGCAAACACGAGAAAGAGCGGACGATTCTTCTGGAGCTCTTTGACGCTCGGCATGATCGCCTGCTTGCGGTACAGAACGATTGCGCCGACGACCAGAAAATAAATGCCGAACAATTGTGCGATAAAGAATTGACTCATAGATAGTATGTGTTAATGCATGTACAGTAGCACGCTATCCAATGGCCGCGCGCGGTTATGCACAGTCGCTCACGTCCACTCGATCATATCGTTTCATACTGCACTCATCCACAGCTGACAGGGCATCAGAAAAAAGTTATGTATCACGCTTTCGGGATGGCAACGTACACGAGCATGAGGAGCACACCATAGGTCGCGACGTTCACTAGCTGAGAATCTGAGAAGAGCTTGAGCGCGGTGCCGAGGGATTTTTTTGGTATGAATGGGATGCCCTCGGAGCTCACACCCGAGTGCAGCTCGTCGAGAACCAGATGGCTCGCGAATCCGATACCCATCGCGACAGCGAAGACCGCCGCGGTAGCATCGTCGAGTCCCATGTGCCGTGCCAGGATAAGTGTCGCGAGCGCGGCGATTACCATCGCTGGCAGCGAATGATAGATTCCCCGATGGTGCGTCCAATGCTTGATGACGCCGCCCACTCCGAACCAAAAAAAGAAGAGTGCAATAAGAGGTACCGCGTACGTGAGGTATTCTTTTTCCGGCGGATGTGCGAGCGTGTACAAGAATACAAGTCCCGTCGCGCACAGGCTTGCTGTCCCATATACCAAATAGAACGGCAGCCCCGAATCGCTGTCGACGTCGGGCAAAAAAGATCCGACCGTGGTAACAAAGAACAGAATTGCTAAGAGAAGCGGATCGGTCACGAGCGCATAAAAATACACGATCGTTACCACCGTCATCGAGAGGACTGCACCAATCGCAATATGTTCGCGGAACATCGCCATATACTGAATCTTGTTTGCCAAATGTATTAATGCCCTGATCCCGACTGAATCTCTCCGTCAAATATCTCCAGGTTCGGTTCGCCAGTGACGCGTAGGATTCCCCACGCGCCCCTGTCGAGTCGGGCAAGTGCATGGTCGACCAGCACGTAATTCCCCGGTACATCGAGCGTCACATCGACCACTGTCGCCCCGCCGGCAGGCACTACGGTCGTCTGCACGCTTTGTGCGGGCAGGCTCTTGAGGTCGCCTTCACGGAAGACCTTGTCGAACACTTCGCCGATCACATGAAAGTTCGATGCGAGATTAACGCCTCCATTGCCGACGTACAGACGGACTTTCTCTCCCACCCTAGCACTCATGTTGGCTGCAAGTGACTGCACGCGACCATTGAACACGACGTATTGGGGCCTGCCATCGAGCATGGCTTCGGCATCGAAGATCTGCAGTCCTTTCTTACCAAGATGGCCGATAGTGTACAGCTCGCCTTGCATCACATACAACTCCTTGTCGACGCTCTCCATCCCTTCCTTGGGCTGCACCAGAATCATTCCATACATACCATGCGCCATATGGCTCGCGACGTTCGGATACGCGCAGTGATAGACGAAGAGACCGGCATGCATAGCCTTGAACGTTATGGTCTTCGACTCGCCCGGCATGACCATCGTCGATGCTGCACCGCCACCTGGCCCTGTTACTGCATGCAGATCTATACTGTGATGATGGAGGCTGGTCTTGTCGTTATGTAGCGTGAGCTCAACAGTGTCACCTTCGCGGACGCGTAAGAAGGGACCCGGGACGCGTCCGTCGAATGTCCAATAATTCTGAAAGACTCCGGGAGCGATTTCGGATATAACCTCCTTCGTCGTCATATCGATCTTTACGACCGCTGGTTCGGTTCGCTCGATCGGTGGCGGCATGGCATTAGGATCCCGCGCGATATCAGCGACACGCTCAAACCGGTCGATGTTCGAGAAAAAGCTGACCACGTTCTTGAGCGGCAAGACGGGTCCCTCTCCTGGCCCGTACGTAGTGAGGAAGAAAGGATATTCGAACCCATGAGGGAGACCGTTCGGAACGTAAAAAAAAGCGGATGCGCCCAGAAACATTCCCACCAGTGCGAACGCTACCAGCTTAGAATGGAACCTGCGCAAAACCAAGAAGATCAAAAGGCCAGCGAAAAAGAAAGCGATAAAGAGACCGAATGTCTGTACGAGCACGTACGACAAGAATGACATCATTTCCATTACACTAGTATAAACCACGTCCTGCGATGACTAAGCGACGAGACGAGAGAGGAAGGCGACCCCGTCCGGATGGACGCCGTGACCTAGGCCGTCGTACTCGCGCAACGAAAGGTTGGCGCCGAGCCCTATCAATGTCTCAGCTGTGGTGCGGACGCGCGCAAGCGGAATGTACGGATCGCGTTTGTCGCACCCGAGGTAGACAAGCGTCTGCTTGAGCGACCCACCGATATCGAGACCCTTCACCTCAGTATCGTTTCCGATGATGCCGCCGCTTAAAATACAGACTCCGCCGTAGCGTGCAGGATTGCGTACTACGTAGTCGGCAACGAGAGACGCCCCTTGCGAAAAACCTGCGAGAACGACCTGATCACGCGAGAGCCCGAACGTCTTCTTACAGAACATGATGAGCATACGGATGGTCTCGTGCGCTTCGTCGAGGTCCGGCTGATTATCGCGACGGCTCTGCATGAACGGCTGTGGATACCATCGATGCTCTGGCGCATCGGGAGCACATACGTACACGTCATCAAGAGACATGCCCCGCGTGAGTCCGATGATATTGGCGGCATTGCTGCCACGACCATGAAAGAGGAGGAGCGCTTTTTTAGGGTTCAGGACATTCCCTGCTGTCTCGGCACGCATGCGTTCGGGGTGGGTCATATCGTTTTCTTGGTTCGTGGCAATTCGACAGGCTCGAGGATTGCTTCGATCTCGGCACGATGCCGCTCGTACTGTGGAGGCAGCACCAGCCGCTCCCCCAGAGCGTCGACCTCCTCATCGATAGAGAATCCCGGTCCGTCGGTCGCGATCTCGAAGAGTACCCGTCCGGGCGTCACGAAGTACACCGAATGAAAGTAGTTACGATCGATGACGGGCGTCGGCATCTCGCCAATCATATGGATGCGCTCGCGCATAAAGAGCTCGTCTTCGTCGGACTGCGCTCGAAACGCCACATGATGCACCGAACCCATACCCTGTTGCGCCTCGGGGAGATCGGGCGCCTCGACAAGGTCGACGATACATGCGCGGTCTCCCTCGCATACGAACCGGACCACAGAGCCGACGGTCTCTTTGCGATCGTACCCTAGCTCTCGCAAGGCCGGTACCATCTGCTCTACCGACACAACATCGAGAGTCACGCCGAAGAACCCCGCCAATCGCGATTCGACAGGTACCGGACCCTCGTCCCAGGCCTCGACAGATCCCTGCTCGGTCGATACAAGCTCGATACGGATGCCATCCGGATCTTCGATGACGAGCATCTCGTCGCCAAACACGTTCACAGTCGTCTCTATCTCGATACCATAGGTCTTGGCGCGATCTATCCAGAACTGCCGCACACTTCGGGGAATGGCGTAGGCAACTGCTGATACCTCGCCGACGCCGCGTTCGCGTGCGCGTATCCCCTTCCAATAGAAGAACGTCATGAGCGTCCCGGGACTTCCGGGAAAGTCGCCGTAGTAAAAATGGTACGACCGAGGGTCGTCAAAGTTGACCGTCCGCTTTACCAAGCGCTGTCCTAAAAAGCCTTCGTAAAAATCGAGATTCTTCTGTGGGTCTCCAGTGATTGCGGTTATATGGTGGATGCCCGACGACGTTTTCATCGCCCTAGTATACCGCCTCTTTTATGCGTTTTTCCCGGCAACATATCCGGTGGTCCAACAGAGTTGGAGTGAGTACCCGCCCGAAGGCCGATAGATATGTAAAAGGTCTCCCGTTATGAAAAGATTAGCCATCTTCTTCGAGCGCATGGTGCGCATGTCGATCTCGTCGAGGAGGACTCCGCCATCGGCGACGACTGCCTTGTCGAAGCCCATGAGTCCCTCGATACGGACCGGCATCGCTTTTATCGCTTCGGCTATCGTTCGGCGCGCAGCACGTGTCACCGAATGCACCTTGGTCTCAAGATCGACCATACCCTCGAGATGCACGAGAAGCCCCTTCGCCATCCCCTCGGGTACGATCTCGGCAATGCAGTTCTTGAGCGTCTTGTTCTTGTGCTCGTCGAACGTAGCTACCATCCGGCGCTCGAGGGCGCCGATGTCGTTGGTCGGATCGAGGTCGACTACTGCGGTGATGACGCCTTCGTGGAGCATGTCACCCACACGTTTCGAATTGTTAAGTATAAGCGGGCCGGATAGGCCAAAGTGTGTGAAGAGTATGCGACCGAGCTTTGAAAACTCTTTCTTGCCATCGACAAAGAAAGTAATCTTCGCATTTTGTACCGATACACCCGCGAGCGAATGCACCCACTCGTCCGATGCTATCAACGGAACGATGCTCGGCGTCGGCTCTTCGACGGTGTGCCCGAGCGCCTTGAGCCACATAAATCCGTCACCGGTCGAACCGGTCTCGGGTCGCGACGCGCCGCCGGTGGCAAGGACGAAGGAGCGCGCTCGGTACGTCGCGTCCTTACAGACGACCTCGCGTATCACGCCCTCGTCCGCAACGATTCGCACGACCGCGCTTTCAGGAACGACTCTGACGCCGCGTTCATTGAGCGCACGCTCGAACACCGCCACCACGTCGGCTGCTTTTTCGGTCCTGGGAAACGCTCGCTTGTTCGCTTGTACCGAAAGCGGCAGTCCGTGCGACTCGAAGAATGCAAATGTCTCGGAGACTCCGAACTGCGAGAATGCAGAATAGAGGTAGTGCTCGGATTTGCCGTACGACCGCAGCAGTGTAGGTAGGTCGTACTCGGCGTTGGTTATGTTGCACCGCCCTCCTCCCGAGATAGACAGCTTCTTGCCGACTACTGCATTCTTCTCGAGAACAAGTACGCTGTGTCCGTTTTCGGCGGCGACAAGAGCAGCCATGAGTCCTGAGGCACCGGCGCCGAGAACGATCACGTCAAATGATTGGGTCTGTGTCACGAATTCTCGGGCTCTGGCTTTGCAGGCGTCTTCTCGGCGATCAT
>CAZYLZ010000033.1:0-6803 GCA_964648335.1 uncultured Candidatus Saccharibacteria bacterium
CCAATTTCTTCGCCTCGTACGCCACCACCTCGTCCTTGTACGTCACCGGCCCAGCAACCTCTACGCTCACTGCAGGACTTTCAACGGCATACTTGAATGTCACGGGTACCGCAGCAACTTCTACCTTTGCGCGTGGTATTGATCTTGCAGGAGGGTGTTTCTCAATAAATGGTGTGTGCTTTACCGGATCAGCTGCTGCGTCATTCGCTTTCCCATTCACGACGACCACCTTCGGTGCTACCGCCGCAAACGCCACAAACACGCTTATGGGCTTTATGGCGGGATTGTACTCACTCGCATCATCGACGATAGGTGCTGGTGCAACGACAACAGGTCTCACAATCTTCGGTGGTGCGACCACGACCGGGCCAGCCTATTTCTTGTCGAGCGTTGGTATTGGTACTACGAGCCCGGCGTGGCCGCTTCACATCCAGGGTCGAGGCAATAACGATTCGATCGCGTGGGCTCAGTCAACCGGTCTAACTTCAAGTGGACGCTTCATCACCTCAAACTCTACTTCGAGCTCGATCATCCAGATGGTTTCATATGGCGGCGCCTCGGCAGGAACAATCTTTGGAACGCCAGTTTCCGGCACGAATATGTTGTGGGCGTCAGGCGGATCCTTATTTGCGATTGGTGACACCGGGAGTGCGCCAGTCACGCTCAATACCGGTAACACCGAACGAATACGTATCGATTCGAAAGGTAATGTCGGCGTCGGTACCTCCTCGCCGATCGGTAAGTTTGCAATTTATGCGAGTGCCGGTGACACAATAAACTCTAATATCCTCTTTACCGTCGCATCGTCTACAAACACCGCTACTACGACATTCCTGTCCATGAACAATGTCGGTTCTACAACTATCGGTGGCGGATCGCAGGTGACTGGACTTACTATTAATGGCGGTGCTACCACTACCGGTAACCTCTTAGTCTCCGGTAACGCTACCTCGACGAACTTCTTTGCAACAACGGCATCAACCTCTAACCTTTTCTTCTCTAACGGACGTGGTACTACATCGGCTTTCGCGATCTCCTCGATCGTATCGGGAATCCTCTCGACGAACGCAAACGGTTCGATCATCTCCACAACCATTTCATCGCCGCTCACATTTGCGTCGAACGCGCTTGGTATTCAGGTAGGTACTGGTGCTCAAAACGGTTACCTCGCTTCATCTGACTGGACCATCTTCAACAATAAGGTTGGCAGTACCTCGATCGACACCTCCTCTGAGCTCGGTGCACTCATCACCGACGAGACGGGTGCCGGAGGCGTACTGGTCTTCAACTCGTCTCCGACATTTACGACGCAGATTACAACGCCGTCCGTTACTAACGCGGGTACACTCGCGCTATCGGCCACTGGTGCCAACATCATCACGGGTTCTACCAACGGATCAGAACGTTTCAGAATCGACTCGACTGGCAACTTCGGCGTCGGCACCACATCCCCAGGCACCCGCCTCGGAGTTTCGGGTAACGCGGTCATCGCCGGCGAGGTGACCGGACGCGTATTTTCTGCAACCTCTACGGCGACAGCATCCATCTTCCCCTACGCATCTTCAACGGCATTTACTGCAAGCGGTTTTGCCTACTTTGCTAACACTGGGGGTACGGCAGTCGGTGTCGGTACAGCCACTCCTTGGACAGGCTCGAAGCTCCAAGTGGCGGCTGATGGAAACCAATTTAATCCACAAATCTTGATTTCGGGATCAACAGATGCTCGCAAGCAATTGCAGCTTGGATACGATGTGACAAACAACTTTGGAATGATACAATCGATTCAAAATGGCGTTGTCTATACGCCGCTATCTATTAATCCTGGCGGTGGCAATGTTGGTATCGGAACCACGACCCCAACTAACTTGCTCTCGGTCGGAAATGTCGGTCAGGCGGGCAGCTCCTTCTATAAGATCGCCGCCGACACCATCGGCGTAAACAGCAGTCTCTATTCCTATAACTTATTATGTGCTGGCAACGCTTCGGGAACTTGTACAGATCCTTCGGGCGGTGTTGTCATTGCGTCTTCAAGCTCAAATCTCTACGGTAATACGTATCTGACCGGTAGTGGGAACTCATACTTTAATGGCGGGAATGTGGGAGTTGGTACCACCACGCCGTGGCGCAAACTAGGCATTACAGGTACTGTCGCGATAAGCGGGCTCACTTCGGCAACAAATAAAAATGCAGTGTGTATCGACACAACGACCAAAGAACTTGTCGACTCAGGCAACACTACTTGTGTAACGTCGTCAGCGCGTTTCAAGGAAAATATTATCGAGTATGCTCCTGTCACCGCACTTGCCACTATTACAAAACTTAATTTGGTCACCTTCAAGTACATCGAAGGTATCAATAACCCAAATCGCGATTGGGACGGCAATCTCATCGGTCTTATCGCCGAAGACGTCGCTAAGGTAGAGCCGCGGTTGGTCGAGTACGAGTCTTCGACGACGACCCCAGAGGGTCGCATCCCGCGCGGTCTTCACTTCGAATCTTTGGGTATCTTGGCACTTGGCGGTGTGCAAGCAATCGACACAAAGATCGAAGACCTTGCGACCACAACTGATATTGCCACGCTCGATCCGCTCTCGTTCATTGCGCGATTCTTCGCGGGGCTCAAAACACGACTCATCGCATGGTTTAGCGATGCAGGTAACGGTATTGGCGATTTCATAGCAGGCAGGTTACGAACGAAGGAATTGTGCGTCGGAGACGGATCGGGAGCAGAAACCTGCGTTACCAAGGCGCAGCTCGACAGTCTTCTTGCGTCGGCTGCTTCCGGCGCGGGTTCTGGCGGTGCAGGGGGCTCTGGTGGAGGATCACCGCCTGCACCTCCGTCTAATGAACCCCCTGTGATAACGGTAAACGGAAACTCTACGTCGACTATCTCGGTCGGAGACTCATACATAGATCTTGGTGCCACGATCTCGGACGATCATGATCAGAATCTCGGCCTCCACTTCTCGGTAAATGGTATTGACGTTCCGGATGTAACTCTCGACACTTCGACTAGCACGACTTACACCATCGTATATAGTGCCACTGACACCGGTGGACTCACCGGGTACGCGACCCGCACGGTAGATGTGGTCCAACCATAACCAAAACGACCAATGAATATTCTTGATCATCGCGTAGCGTCGATACTTCTAGGTGTCGGTATCATGTACATCGCCTGTAGTCCTGCGATCGCGTGTGCACATACGGAGGGAGAATCGTACGAAGCGGTAGTCGACGGCTATGCAATTGATATCGGATACGATCCTCAGCATCTTAAGCCAGGGAGGTTATTGACTCTCGACTTTGCTCTTTCGGAAGTGGCGGACGCATCTACGAGCAAGAAAGCCTTGTTCGATTCTGTTTGGGTCCGCGTCGACAACGACACGAAGGTTTTTCTAGCCACCGGTATAACACGAGCCCGAGAAGGCGGGACCAAGTTGCTGTTCCGGATACCCGAAGAGATGGAAGGAGATATGAATTTTCATGTGCGTTACGAACGAGGCGGAGCGCCTATGGCCGAGACTTCATTCCCTCTTTCGGTCGATAGTACCCATACCACACTCGAGCGCGTGATTGGTGCCATGAGGTATCTTTTTGCCTTCTTCCTTGGGGCACTGGGCTATAAGCAGATTCGTCTAAGGCGCATGCATACGTCTCGGAATGGGGATTCGTCATGACGTTCTGGTGGTATACTTTTTCCCATACACGTAAGCACTCATTTTGATATGACAGCAAAAGTGGCGATCAACGGTTTTGGAAGGATAGGACGTGCATTCGTGCGGGCAGCAATACAGAGCGACGCGGACCTCTCGGTCGTCGCGGTCAACGATCTCGGAGACGTTAACAATCTTGCGTACCTCCTCAAGTACGACTCGGTATACGGCAAGGCGCCATTTGATGTCCATGTAGCCGAGGGAAAGTTGGTTGCTGGCCGATTTACGATGGAGATATTTGCCGAAAAGGATCCAGCACACTTGCCATGGAAAGATCACGGCATCGACGTTGTTGTCGAATCGACCGGGCTCTTCACCGAGTTTGCTAAAGCAAAGGCTCATATCGACGCCGGCGCCAAGCGCGTGGTGATCTCGGCCCCGGCTAAAGGCGATGCTGCAGGAGTCGATGTCTCGGGCGCTACCGTCCTCATGGGACTCAATCCCGAAAAGCTCGCGAGCTGCACCATCTCGAGCAACGCGTCATGCACCACGAACGCCGCATCGCCCTTGATTGTCATATTGGATGAAGCGATCGGCATAGAGAAGGCGATACTCAATACCACACACTCGTATACCGCGACACAAGCCCTGGTCGACGGACCCTCCAAGAAGGGCGCTCGCGAAGGACGTGCAGCCGGACTCAACATGATCCCCTCATCGACCGGGGCGGCGATCGCGGTGACACAGGCGTACGAGTCGCTTAAGGGCAACTTCGACGGCATTTCCATACGCGTTCCAACCCCAGCTGGCTCGATTGCCGATGTGACCTTCATCGCCAAACGCGCTACGACCGTCGAGGAAGTGAATAGCATCCTCAAGAAAGCTGCTGCATCGGATCGCTGGAAGGGAATCTTCGCTGTGACCGAAGAAGAGCTCGTGTCACACGACATAATCGGCGATCCACACGGATCAATTGCCGATCTCACGATGACCCGCGTCGTCGGAGGTAATCTGGTGAAAGTTCTCGCCTGGTACGACAACGAGATGGGCTACACTCATACCCTCGTCCGTCACGTGCTCGCGGCTGCCAAGCATATATGAAGGTCTACCTGGGATCCGATCACGCCGGCTTTGCCCTCAAGAAAGTGATCGCCAAGCTCATTGACGACATGGGGCACGAGCCGGTTGATTGCGGCGCGTTCGAGGAGGATCCATCCGACGACTATCCGGTCTTCGTCGCTCGTGCGATAAAGAAGCTTTCGGCGGATGTCGCCGAAGGCAAAGACAGTAAGGCGGTCATCTTCGGCAAGTCGGGACAGGGCGAGGCGATGGTCGCTAATCGCACACAGGGCATTCGCGCCGTCGTATTTTACGGAGGTAAGAGTGAGATTCCGTCTTTGAGTCGCGAGCACAATGATTCCAACGTGCTCTCGCTCGGCGCCGGCTTCCTCGGCGTCGAAGAAGCCAAGGGTGCGGTCACCGATTGGCTCAATACCTCTTTTACTCAAGATGAACGTCATGTTCGTCGCATACGACAAATAGATGAACTCACAAAAAATTGAGATTATACCGGCAATCATGCCTACATCGGTCGACGAGATAACTGCTAAGACCGCAGTCCTCTCGTCGGTTGCCGAGTTCTACCAGCTCGACATCATGGACGGCGCATTCGTCGCGACCCAGACGTGGCCGTACCTGTCGCCCGAGCAATGGGCTGATCTTTCGACACCGACGGCAGCTGCCGTGCTCAAAAGCCACCGCTTCGAAGCGCATCTGATGGTCGTCGATCCTGTCGAAATAGGCACGGCACTCGTGAAAGCAGGCGTCGAGAGGCTTCTCGTACATATCGAATGTTTCAAGGAGCCCGAAGCGGCACGAGCGGCAGTGCATACATGGAAAGAAGCGGGCGCACGAGAGGTCGGCTTTGCGATACTGGTTGCGACGCCGCTCTCGGCCCTCGACGGCGTCATCGATATCGCAGATTCAATCCAGGTGATGAGTATCGCCAAGGTCGGATACCAGGGGCAGCCGTTTGACGAGAGTGCGCTTACCCGTCTGCACGAACTGCGCACCGCGCATCCATTGTTGATCCTCGAGGGCGACGGCGGTGTGTCCTTGGCAAACGCCGCACAGTTGGTGTCGCTCGGCGCGACCAGGCTCACGGTGGGTTCCGCCTTCATGCATGGCGACCCGATAGAGACGTTTCGTCAGTTCGAAGAATCTGTAGCTCATGCAGTATAAAGAACTCGAACCTGCACGGCATTTTTTGTTGCGTCTCACAAAGGACGAAAACGTCATCGAGACGATAACCGCCTTCTGTTCAGAGCAGCACATACATGCGGCGACGTTTTCGGCGATCGGTGCGGTAAAAGACGCGACCGTCGGCTTTTACGACCTCGGTATCAAGAGTTACGGCAAGACGGAGTATTCCGACGCGATGGAGGTCGCCTCTATGACGGGTAATGTGGCGCTCGTTGACGGAGCACCATTTGTGCACTGCCACTGCGTATTGTCGGGAATCGAGGAGGGGAGCCAGAACATTCCCATCGGGGGTCATGTCTTTACGGCAACCGTCGCCGTGACACTCGAGGTGGTGCTCGTGGCGTATGAAGGAGATATCTCGAGAACACTGGATAACGAGATCGGACTCAAGCTGTTGGATCTATAATACCTGCATGATTCGCTCAGCTGCACTTGCTTCGTTCGTCATCTGTCTCGTTTCGACGGCGATGCCTGCGACGGTATTTGCCCTGACATCGGCCGAGCAGGAACAGCTACAATCTCTTTTGTATAAGGTGTCACCCTCGGCATCGTACATCCCGCTCACTGCATCATCTTCGGTGAGCGCGCAGATTCTCGATGTAGTTAATTCTACGACCATCGTGCCCGACAGCATCACCTACTATCCCGTCGGCTCTCTCGGTGGTGCTACGAGCTCGGCAAGTTCAACTCCCGGCACGACAACCCTCTCACTCGTTTCTCAAGAGGCGGCAATCGAGGCACTTCAGGCAAAGATAATCCTCCTCAAGCAGATCCTCGCGAACCTCATTCAGACCGCTGCGTACAAGCGCACCGACATAGCGACTCAGGCGCCTAAAGTAGAAGCAGCACCGACCGGTCCCGACTATTCGGCTTGCCCGAAGATAT
>CAZYLZ010000034.1:0-5345 GCA_964648335.1 uncultured Candidatus Saccharibacteria bacterium
GGTCCTCATGCCGTCAAAAGGAAACCCCGGGCAACGCCCGGGGAGGAGGTCCTTTGATCGATGGCACTCGAACGGGTCGGCGGTCTTCATGAGAGTGTGCTCCAGATGCTATACTTTTCCTATGACGCGAGCTAGGTATTTTCTTGTTGTCTTTTCGCTCGCATGCGTCCTGGGACTCAGTGTGCCGCGCGAGGCTTATGCGCAGACCGCACTCGAGGGAGAGCGTGCACAGTTGCAGGCCCAGCTTGACCAGATAGAGAAGGATATTGAGGAAAACCGCGGCGTGCTCAAGGAAAAACAAGCCGAGCGTGCGAGCCTCGAGCGAGACATGTCGGTTTTGAATGCCAAGATAAAGACGGCACAGCTTGCTATCAAGAAGACCGACCTCACGCTCTCGACCCTCGAGACCGAGATCGTGCAGAAGCAGGCGTCGATCGGCCAGGTAGACGCCAAGCTCACGAAAGGTCAGCAGTCGCTCGCACAGCTTTTGCGGCGCACCCGCGAGATTGACGAGATGTCAGTGATCGAGATCGCGCTCAACGGATCGTTTACCGAACTCTTCAACGAGATTGACGCCTTCGCGACGATCCAATCGTCATTGCAGGATGCCTTTGATGAGCTCGCGAATCTGCGCGGAGATCTGGCCGTGAAAAAGATCGCACTCGAAGAGAAACAAAGCGACGCCTCCGATATGCGCAGCCTCCAAGTCGTCGAGAAGCGCGCGATCGAACGACAGCAATCCGAGCGCAATGAGCTCTTGGCATCGACCAAAGGACAGGAGAAGGCGTATCAGGCGTATATCAAAGATCGCGAGAAGCAGGCGGCAAAGATTCGCGCGGCGCTCTTTGGTTTGCGAGACTCGGGCGCGATCCCATTCGGTACCGCTTACGCATACGCAAAAGAGGCAAGCTCGATCACGGGAGTGCGTCCGGCAGTCATTTTGGCAATCTTGCGCGAGGAATCCGGCTTGGGCGAGAATGTCGGAACCGGCAACTGGCAGGTCGATATGCATCCCACACGCGATAGGCCGGTGTTCGCCGAGATAACGGCAGAGCTAGGTATCAATCCCGACACGCAGCCCGTTTCGAAAAAGCCGTGGTACGGGTGGGGAGGCGCTATGGGCCCGGCACAGTTTATCCCATCGACATGGGTGCAGTACAAAGATCGCATCGCGAAGCTCGTAGGCCAGAGCCCGCCGAATCCGTGGGACGGCCGAACGGCTATCTTTGCAACTGCCCTTCTTATGGCCGATAACGGAGCCGACGAGCAGACCCGTGCTTCGGAGCGATTGGCGGCTTTGCGTTACTTAGCCGGATGGGGAAATGCGAAGAAGCCTGCGTACGCTTTTTATGGTGACGACGTGATGTCGTTTGCTGACGAATTCCAGAGGGATATCGATATCCTGGGCAATTAGGGTCGAACTTGCAGGGTTCGGCCTTTTTGTGTATAGTGTTCCGACATGAAAAAGGATACACACCCAAAGAGCTACCGCCAGGTCATCTTCGAGGATGTCACCGCTGGTACCCGTTTTCTTATCGGATCTACCGTTCGCACGTCCGAGAAGGCAAAGTGGGAAGACGGCGTCGAGTACGACCTCTACAAGGTCGAAATCTCGTCTGCATCGCACCCTATCTACACCGGCAAGATCAAAGACGTCGGAGGCGCAGGTCGTGGAGAGAAGTTCCGCGCTCGTCAGGCTGCTGCAAAAAAGACAAAGTAGCAATAGAGGCCGCCCTTCGAGTATCGAGGGGCGGCTTTTGCTATACTTACCCCGATAACCTCACACCTATGCAAGAACCAGAACACCCGATGACCAAGTATCAGGCAAATCCTGCTACCGAATATCTTGCAAAAGAATGGCGCAAGATCGACCACGACGAACGCAATTCCTTGCAGCTCAAGATGCTTGATCCCGAGATGGCAGAGCTTGCCGATCAAGAGATCGCCGAATTCCAAAAGCAGAAGGCCGAGCTCGTGCGGCAGATGGACGAGATACTTGCGGGTATCGAAGAGAACGAAGAGCTTGGCGAGCTGCCATCGGAGCTCGTGCTCGAGGTGCGTGCAGGAGCTGGCGGCGAAGAGGCGGCATTGTTTGCCGAAGAGGTTGCGAGCATGTACCTGCGCTACGCCGACACTAAGGGCTGGAAGACCAAGTCACTCGAGCAATCGCGTGCAGCGATGGGCGGTTACAAAGAGGCGAGTTTCGAGATAAAGGGTAAAGGCTGCTACGAAGAGCTGCAGTACGAGACCGGCGTGCATCGCGTGCAGCGCATTCCAGCGACCGAAAAAGCTGGACGCGTACATACCTCGACCGCGTCGGTCGTGATCCTGCCGGTGTACCAGAAGACGAACATCATCGTAAATCCCGGCGACATCGAGATGGAGCTTTCGCGCTCCGGCGGGGCGGGTGGGCAGAACGTCAACAAGGTCGAGACCGCGGTTCGACTCATCCACAAGCCTACCGGCATCGACGTGCGCTGCACTGTCGAGCGCAGCCAGCATGCCAACCGAGAACGCGCGATGAAGCTCCTCATGAGCCGCCTCCAACTTGCCAAGGACGAAGAAGAGGCCAAGAAGCGATCGCATGATCGCAAGGTGCAGGTAGGTACGGGCGATCGCTCAGAAAAGATTCGCACCTACAACTTTCCTCAGGACCGTGTTACCGATCATCGTATCAAGATGTCGTTCTCGAATCTCGAGGGAATCATGACGGGTAAGATCGACAAGATCGTGAAGGCGCTCAAGGACGCCAACGAGAGCGGGGTGGTAGGGGACGCGGCCGACGAGGAATAGCCGCGATCTTTATTGCCATCAGCGTCTTTTTTTGTACACTAAGACCAGTAGAGAAAAACGAGGAGAGCATCGATGGAACCAACACTCGCTGGAATATTGCTCCTTGCTAGTACCGGACTATGCACGCTGTTTTGCGTCTGCTTTTTTTACGAAAGAGGAGGTATAGGTTATCGCAATGGGTGGCCTATTGGCGGAAACCGATATGCGAAACGTGTCCAAGGCGATCTGCTCATATTCACTCGGCGTTCCGTTGTAGTTGAGCGTCTGTGGGAACGATTATTCTTACCGCTCGATACTCTAACAAAGCGTTACTGGGATTCACGGAATGCTACCGCAGAGGAAATCGAGCTCTGGGAAGCATGTGTGCGTAGAGCCCGCAGGAGCGGTGGGGGACGATAGTGATATGCTCGAGAAGACGCCCTTGTACAAGCTCAAGAGCGACTTCAAGGGTATCGTCATTCGTGCGTCGCTCGAGAAAATCTGGATTGAGAACGGCGTCTTGCACGCCACGATCTCGCTCTGGCAGCTCACGACGACGCTCGCTGTCTGGGCAGTATGCTTGGTGTTCGCTGTTGTCCTGGCTTTCGGACTCATCATGAGTCCTGACTGGGGACTGGCAGCCATTGCAGTCGGCAGCCTCGGATCCTGATGAGGCTCAAGTCACCATCACCCCCGGAACATAGGTTCCGGGGGTTTACTATTGCCATTTGGCGCCTTTCTTGTTACACTCTCGCGACATGTCAAATACAGAAGCATCCCCCAAGGTACAGGCCCTCTACGACGTAGGAGCTCACTTTGCCTATGGCAAGAGCCGACGTCACCCGTCTGCAGCCCCTTTTATATTCGGAACCAAGAATAAGAGCGATATCTTCGACCTCGAAGGCACCGCAGTTGCCCTCGATAAGGCTCTCGAATTCGTCGTTACGCTCGCCGCAGCCGGCAAGCAGATCCTCTTTATTGGCGGCAAGAACGAGGTCGTCACCATAGTGAAGGCAGGCGCGGAGAAGGCAGGCGTACCGTTTGTCGCAGGACGCTGGATCGGAGGAACTCTCACAAACCCAAAGCAGATCCGCTCTCGCATCGAGAAGATGAAGGAGCTCTTGCACGAACGCGATGCAGGCCTTCGCGACAAGTACACCAAGAAAGAGCGCGTGCTCATCGACCGCGACATCGACAACCTCGAATTCCGTTTCGGCGGACTCGACACCATGGAAGGAACCCCAGCAGCACTCTTCGTCATCGATACGCGCCACGAGCGCATCGCGGTTGCCGAGGCGAACCAGCGCGGTATCCCGGTCATAGGTCTTGCGAGCTCGGACTGCGACTTCTCGAAGATCCAGTACCCGATCCCTGCAAACGACACCAACATGAAGAGTGTCTCGTACATCGTCAACGCCGTCGCGACCGCATATCGCGACAACCTCCGCCCGGCTCTCAAGCCTGTGGGCACCGAGGAAAAATAGTAAAAAGCTAGTATATAATTACAACTCTATGACCGAGGTATCTTTGGACGTAATAAAGTCGCTCCGTGACGAGACAGGTATTTCGGTGATGCAGTGCAAGAAGGCGCTCGAAGAGGCAGGAGGCGACATCGACAAAGCACGCGTCATCTTGCGCAAAGCAAGTGCAGCAATTGCAGCAAAGAAGTCCGACCGCACGCTTGCCTCGGGAACAGCTGCTGCATATGTGCATGCGGGCGGAACCGTCGTCGGCGCAGTCGTATTGGGATGCGAGACCGACTTCGTCGCCAAGAACGAGGATTTTGCCAAGATGGCACGCGACATCGCCATGCACGTAGCTGCCATGAAGCCCCAGTTCATCACGCGCGATGCAGTAAAAGAAGAGGATATCGCAGCCGCTCGTTCGGTCTTCGAGAAAGAGGCAGAGAAGGTGCCAGAGGAAAAGCGTCCGATGGTGGTACAGGGCAAGCTCGACAGCTATCTCAAAGAAAAAGTCCTCTTGGATCAGCCGTTCGTCAAGAACGGAGACATAACGGTGGCCGAGCTCATCTCGCAGGGAGTCCAGAAATTTGGCGAGAAGATCGAGATCATGCGCATGGAGCGCCTCGCCGTCTAACTTTATGATTGCCAGCACCCTCGTATTCTTGGGAGCATTGGCGGGCCTGGCAATCCTCTTTTTCGTAAAGTCCTACGAGCTTTCGCGCGAGGTGCTCTTGTTTCCGAAGGCACACGCCTTTGCCGACGATCGTGCGCGTCTGTTGCGCGGCGACCTCATGCGCGTATCGCGTGCGCTCGAGAAGCTGCCAGGACGGACCGTCATGATGGTGCGCTCGGTCTTGCATATGGCGGCCGTTCAAGCGGCGACAATGGCAAGCTCGACCGAAGAGAAGCTCTATACGCTTGCCGACAAGGTCTCGCACAAGCATCGCTTCGAGCGCAAAGAGACGTCGTCGCAGTTCTTGAAGCAGGTGACCGAGAGTACCGCAGGTATCTCGGACACTCGACCGAACGCGGAAACAAAGTAAGATACTCCCCATAAGCCGCCTTAGCTCAGTTGGTAGAGCAACGCTTTTGTAAAGCGAAGGTCCTCGG
>CAZYLZ010000035.1:0-4197 GCA_964648335.1 uncultured Candidatus Saccharibacteria bacterium
CCATGGCAGACAAATACTACGCAGATTCCATCTTCTGGGTCGAGGTCGACCGCATTTCTCCTAACCCATTTCAGCCGCGCAAAGAGTTCGACGAGGCGCGCCTCAAAGACCTGGCCGAATCCATCCGCCAGTACGGCGTCTTGCAGCCTTTGGTAGTGACCCGCCGCGAGACCGAGACCCCCGACGGTGGCATCAAGGTCGAGTACGAGCTCATTGCCGGAGAGCGTCGCCTGCGCGCCTCAAAGCTTGCGCGATTGGCGCAGGTGCCGGTCGTCATCCGCACGTCAGATCAGAGCGACCAAATGAAACTCGAGATCGCCATCATCGAGAATCTCCAGCGCGAAGACATAAACTCACTCGAGCGTGCCAAGGCATTCCAACAACTCGTCGACAAATTTTCTCTCAAGCATGCGCAAATAGCCGAGAAGGTGGGTAAGAGCCGCGAATTCGTAAGCAACACGCTGCGTATCTTGGCGCTCCCACTTGCGATCCAAGAGGCGCTCGCGGCAGGGCAGATAACCGAGGGGCACACTCGCCCCTTGCTTATGCTTGCCGACCGGCCCGAAGAGCAGACCGTGCTTTTTAAAGAGATCGTCGAGAAACGCATCTCGGTGCGCGATTCGGAAAAGATCGCACGACGTATCGCTGTCGAGCGCGCGCGCAAGAACGACCTCACGCCTGAGCTCCTTACTTTGGAGCGTCGCCTTACCGAGTCTCTTGGTACCCGCGTGCGCATCGAGCAGAAAGAGAAGGGAGGCAAGGTGACCATCGACTTCTTCTCGCCCGAAGATCTTACCGCCATCATGGCGATCTTGGCTGCACAGTCAGAGGCAGCAGCGGCTCCTGCTGGCGAACCCATTGCGTTTGATGTTACTGCAGACGACAAGACCGCCGAAGAGCCCGAAGAAGACCTCTATAGCGTACGAAATTTCAGTGTCTGATTTGATATTTGCACACTAATCTGTTTTAATCCTGTCTGACCCGCAACCGGAGGAGAAAGTAATGAACGCAGAAGCAAAACGGGACCGTGTCCCTATTCCGCAGTCATCGAGAGTCGACGAGTCATTCCAAAAAGTTCTGGCAAGCGTCGCCGGTACTATGGGGTGTATCTTCGCGTGTGTCGGCGCGTGGGGCCTATATGGCATGTATCACTTCGTTAGGGTAACCGACCTCTCGTGGGGGATGATCGAGGTCACGGGACTCGTCTTCCTGGCGACGTTCTATGCAGCGTGCGTCGCCGTCCCAATTGTACTCGCACTCAAGTGGTATCGTGCATGGCGGTAATCCGCTCTTCAGACCGCGTAGCTTTGGCTGCGCGGTTTTTCACTGCCTTGGTGAATTCCTACCTCTCTTTTTAAGAGAGGTCCACAAGCTGCGTCTGCGCAGATTCGAGGGGAGAGTTGGTTAATAGACGCCTGATTGGATGACCAACTCCTCCTTAATCTCCCTCTTGGAAAGAACGGGAGCAGAAATACACTACTCTTTCGCTTCGCCCAAGGCTGCACGGATGTGTTTTTTTGCGACAGTGGTCTTTGCCATGTCGTACCACTTGCGCGATGGCTTTGATTTGTCGCGGGTGATTATCTCGACGATATCGCCGTTGTGGAGCTCGGTCTCGAGCGAGACCATCTTGCCGTTTACCTTGGCACCCGCCATGTGATTCCCGATTTCGCTGTGGACCGAGTAGGCAAAGTCGATGGGCGTCGCATTCATGGGTAGGTCGATGACATCGCCTTTGGGAGTAAAGACGAACACCCGGTGACTGAAGAAATCGAGCTTAATCGCATCCATCTCGACGCCGGCCGCCGATGCCTCTTGTGCAGTGGCTAGGTCGTGCACCCATGTTGGGACGCTTGGCGCGTTTTGCGTGCTAATGATTCGCTGCACGTTGCTCTTGGGCGCGGCTACCTTCTTGCCGTTACCTTTGGGGATGAACTGGCGTACCCATGCCATGCCCGAGCCCTGCGAGGACGAGTCGTAGCCGGTCGCCTCTTTGTAGGAAAAGTGCGATGCGATGCCGAATTTTGCTTCGCGATTCATGTTGTCGGTACGGACCTGAATCTCGAGGGTTCCGCCGTCGCCGGTGTAGATGGTGGTGTGTATCGACTGGTATCCGTTGGGCTTTGGGAAGGCGATGTAGTCTTTTATTTTTCCGGGTACAGGACGCCATTGGCTGTGCACGATGCCGAGGACGGTATAGCAGTCGGCAACCGATGGAACCAACAGGCGCAGTGCCAGGATGTCGTGGATCTTGGTGATGTCCCAGTCTTTGCGTTCGAGCTTGCGAAAGAGCGAATAGACGCCTTTGACGCGTGCCTCGGTATGGAACGAGAGGATGCCGGCCTGGGCGAGCTCGCGCTTGATCACGCGCTCGGCTTTCTCGAGGCGCTTTTCGTTCTCGGACTTCCGCTCCTTCAAGAGTTCGCGCACTTTCTCGTACTCGCGCGGATAGGCATAGGGGAACGCGGCGTCCTCGAGTTCCTTTTTTATGATACCCATACCGAGCCGGTCTGCGATCGGCGCATAGATCTCGAGTGTCTCCATGGCAATGCGTTTGCGCTTGTGCGCTGGCACGTGTTCGAGGGTTTGTGCGTTGTGCAAACGATCGAGGAGCTTGATGATGAGGACGCGAATATCTTTGGCGGTGGCAGCAAAGAGCTTGCGGAGGCTTTCGGTATGGCGCTCCATGCCGCGGTAGCGTAGCTTGCCGAGTTTAGTCACGCCGTCGACCAAGGACAGTACTTCTTCGCCGAATTTTTCTTGGACCTCGGCCTCGGTGGTGCCGACATCTTCAATAGTGTCGTGCAAAAGGCCTGCCGCGACGGTGGCGGCATCCATGCCTATTTGTGCCAAGCTATAGCCCACTTGCGCGCTATGCAAGAAGTAGGGCTCGCCCGAGTACCGCTTTTGGTCGCGGTGCGCGTGCTCGGCAAACGAATACGCGAGGGTGACCAAAGCTTGCGACTCTTCGTCCTTCTGTACGAGCTCGGCGAGGATGTCCTTGACAGGTTTGACTATCGTCATGTCGTGTAGCATACTCCAAAACGGGCCAACTTCCAAACGAAAGGAACATGACATGCCTTCAACACTGTGGTCACAGATATCTAATGCCACGCCGACGCACGCATATTCGCATCACAGATCCTGCGCCAAGCCAGAGCTTATGAGCGATCCGACTATCGAGCCAGAAGTCCAATCGTGTCCCTTTTGCGATGGTCTTCTTGTGCCGATTCCTCAGTCGACGCGGATCAATATGATGCTCGGGGTGTGGGTACAAGAACAGGTAAAACAGCCCGAACGTCGACGCCGGCACGAGAGCTTTCTCGACCTCGATTGATGCCGTGCAAAAGGAGATTCGCGTGACTAACGGAAAAAAATATCCCGTGTATACGTTTCCCGACGGCAGGTATTACATAGGCGATATCTGCTATGCGTTCCCTGGCGACTGGGATCAGCGGCGTGCACGAGCAGGCGTACCCGACGCGGTCGAGCACTTTAAGTTCTTTGGACGATCGGTCGTCGAATTTGCCGTGAGCGACGGTGGGTACAGCGGCTCAGACTCTAATGTGTATCCGGTAGACTCGGGACATTTGGGGATCATCTGGGCAGACGATATTCGCGTAACGCCCGATGGTGTGGGTGATGAGTTCGTCGGTTCTATCGTGCGCTTCGAAAAGCCGTTCAGCGTGTATCGGACCGACGAGACGCTGTACTTCGGCGACCTCGAGATAGATGTCTCGCGTTCTCGTGAATGAATGCAACAGTCCCAGAAATGGGGCTGTTTTTTATTTGGGTATTATAAATACTAAATAAAGTCAGGTATCGTCTTCGGTCACGAGTAAATTTCTTTCGTTGAGGTATGGTTTTTTGGTCACGCATCAAATTTGCATCGTCATGCAAATTTGTGCCCGACCCTGGCTCGCGGTTTTGCGTACTCGCAAAACATCGCTGCGCCTCACCAAAACGAGCTGCGCACACAACTCAAGTTGTGTGCTGCAATATTACTTAGCGCGTTTGTGCGGATTGTGGTTTGGACACGCTTTGCTGCTGCAACGCTCCGGGATCGTTTTGGTGCCCTCCATCATGAGTGATCCGCAGATGGTGCAGAGAGCGCCGGTCGGTTTTGCTTTTATGGCGTTGCGGCAGGTGGGGTAGTTAGAGCACGAGTAAAAGATACCAAAGCGTCCGCGGCGCTCT
>CAZYLZ010000036.1:0-4076 GCA_964648335.1 uncultured Candidatus Saccharibacteria bacterium
AGCACAGAGAGGAGAGACCCCATGCCCCGCACAGCGAGCGACGCACAGTTCCTCGAACAGCTCAAAGGCTTTTCGCTCACCACAGCCGAGATCCTCTACAAGCTACCCGATCACCGGTCGATCCTGCAGTCGTACGTCTGGCAAGACTACGACATGTACCCGACCTTCCCGCGGCTCACCGGCTTCTTGGAATTTTGGAACACCAAGCTCGAAGGCCCCATCCACAAGGTCTTGGTGGCGCACAGTAAGCTCATCGGTGCTCGCGAGCTCCGTCTCGTCAAAGGCGGATTCCACCTCAATTAAAAGAGCCCCGCAGCGTTTGCTGCGGGGCTCTTCTTCGTAGGTGTTAGTTGAACGTGATGTTCTTAGGGACCGACATAAGTGCCGGTTTTACGAGCCAAGTATGGCAGTCGTATCCGACCGCGTTTTGACCCTGGTTAAAGATCTTACCGCTCGTGAGGTCGGTAGGAATAAGCGAAGGGAAGTCCGAGAGCTTATAGAGCTCGGTGCGTGTGCCACGCGTAGCTCCCTCGTCCCATACGTACAAGAAACGGCCGTCGTACACCATGCTGTGCGCCTTGGTGCCTGCAGCGGAAAACGTGCGAAATTCTGCATGGAGCTTGCCGTCGGAAATATGGATCGCGTTCTGTGTCTTGCCCGACGTGCCCGACTGGTCAAAGAGGCATTCGTAATTGCCTTTCTGGGTGATGAGGCTCGTGTAGGTCTTGGGCTTAGCGGCTACTGGCTTTGGAGCAGTCGAGGCTGCAGTAGTATCTTGAGAAGCGGTAGGAGTCGTTCCCGGTACAACGCCGTCTACCGTGGTAGTAGCTACCTGGACGGTGTCCGGTGCAATGGCCGTCTGCATCGACATAAAGTACCAAACGATTGCTAACAGAGCGATTACGACTACGATACCCGCGAGTACTGTGCGGTTCATATAGATGTGGTTGGTGCTAGATAATAAAAAGAGGCGTCGCATTCTTGCTTGCGCAAGGGAGCGACCGTCGCCACGTAAACCCTAGCACAGCTCGATTCATTCGCATATTAAAAGTAAACCCCGTCCCAAGCCGGGACGGGGCACTGCTATGCGATGCGCGACGTAAAAAGGTACAAAGAGAACAGGGCGCAACCAAGGCAGACCATGAGCACGATCCGCATGATCGCTACCCAGGTGTCATGCTTGTGGCGGAATTGTTCTCCGCGCACCGGTGAACGGGAAAGTGCCTGTTGGTACTGCGCATCAAACTGCGCATGCATGTTACTCAATAGGGTCAACGCCCTATACGCAAGACCCACGCTCACCAAAGTCAGTATCGCAGGAAAGATCATCGCTACGTTCATAGGCTCCTCCATCAGCGCCAGTAAATACAATGCCATCCACCTCCAAACCCGTCAATCCCTCTTTCATATCCTCCTCCTCTTTTTAAGAGGATTTGAAACTTTTGACGCTCAGTTTCAAAAGGGGTGGAGTTGGTTTTGTATCCTCTCTACCTCCTCGGCAATACTCATAACCACAGAATCAATTGCGGTATTAATTTCTGCGTTTGTAAATCGAACTACGGTGCAACCCAGTGCCTGCAGAGCAGCGCTCCGTTCTCGGTCGTCGCGAACACGATCGACGTCGTAGTGCTGCGAACCATCAATTTCAATCACAAGGCGCAGTGAAGGGCAATATAAGTCTGCGATATATGCCGATATGCCATGCTGACGCCGAAACCTAACGCCAAGCTGATCGGCCTTTAATCGAGCCCAAAGTATCTTCTCTTGGGGTGTCTGACCATTACGCAATTTGCGTCTTAATGCCTTGAACTCTGGCTTATTAAATTCTGCTTGTGTCATTCTGCATACATAGCACCAATAGTTTTTATTGCCAAGTAGAATTTTGATTTATCCACCTCCTCCTTTTAAGAGGATTTGAAACTTTTGACGCTCAGTTTCAAAAGGGGTGGAGTTGGTTTTGTATTCTTGAAACTCTGGATTAGCCAACTCTCCCCGCCGTCCTCAGAAGGTCGTGCGACCCTCTCTTACGAAGAGAGGGTGGATTAATGTTCTTACCTCCCTCTCTTTCTAAGAGAGGGAATGAGGGAGAGTTGGCCCGCATTCCTAAACCCCATCCCCACGCATTCCACATATCTATGAGATAGAATATACCTATACCGGCGCCCGGCGCCATTCCGCCATGACCACGCACAACCCTTCATCTTCTGTCTTCGACCTCCGCTTCTTTTTCTCGTCATCAATAATCCTCGCGGGCTCTTTCGTGGTAAACGTCCTCAACTACGTCTTCACGCTCGTCATCAGCCGGCTTCTGGGTGTCGAGGCCTTTGGCGAGGTCACCGCGCTCTTTAGTCTCATGCTCATCGTCTCGGTCCCTGCTGCAGCACTCTCGATGCTCATGACCCGCCAAACGGCCTACTACACCATGAAGGGGCAAGACGCCGTCCGCGAACTCTTCGTCCAACTTAAAAAGAACGTCTACGCAGCATCCATCACATTTTGGATCATGTTCGCGGTCCTTATACCGTTCTTCTCGCGCTTCTTGCAGATCCCGTACCTGCCGCTCGCTATTTTTAGTATTCTTATACCGATCACGCTCGTAAGCGCCTTGCAGGCGGGCACCTTGCAGGGCCTCCAAGAGTTCTTTCACCTTTCTAAGCAAAACATCATCAGCACTGTCGTAAAGCTCGCGGCGTCTATTGGCCTTGTGTACGCAGGGTACTCGGTTGTCGGCGTCATGATCGGTCTCGTATTCGCTTCGCTTGCATCGTGGGCCTATGGCTATCGCGCAACACGTGCAGTACTTACTCCGCAACAAGCACAGGCCGACTCGCAAGCTACCGAAGTTGTCATCAGCACGTCTCTATTTTCCACCATCCTCTTTACTACGCTCCTCTTGGCGCTCCTCTCTAACGTCGACATCCTTCTTGCCAAGCACTATCTCTCGGCAGAGGCGGCAGGGCAGTACGGTGCCCTCTCTACATTAGGGAAAATTCTCATTTACGGCGTCGGTGCATTCATCACGGTATTGTTACCAATGGTGTCTGCCGCGCACGCAAAGAACGACGGCGGTGGGGTAAAGATTTTGGCGCTTTCGCTCTCGGTCATCGCGGCATCATCCTTCTGTATCTATCTCGCATTTTTGCTGTACCCAGACACCATCGTGCATCTTTTGTTCGGCACGCGCTACACCGGCATAGCCGAGCACTTGGCCGAATTCTCGATAGCGATGGCCTGTATCGCGCTTGCGACTGCATTCATCAACTACTTCGTCGCTATTCACAACACGTCATTTTTGTATCTTCTTGCGTTCGGGATTGTAACAGAGGCCATCCTTATAGCGTCTAATCATACGAGCCTCGCGACAATCACGCAGATGCTCGTCATCTCCTCGATGTTCCTCTTAGGACTCATGGTGACAAACTTCTTGCTCTTTGTACGTACCGGAGCAACACCCACTACTCAATGAAAGAAATGTCACAACACACGATATCAATAATCATCCCGGTACATAACGAAGAAAAGAATGTTCCTGCACTCTATGCAGCCCTCCAGTCGGTTATGGCGGGTCTTACGCAGTACGATTACGAATATATCTTTGTCGACGACGGCTCGACCGACGGCTCGGTAGCCGCCATCTGCGCTATCGTCTCGCGCACGCAGCACGCACGCCTGGTCGAGTTTACACGCAACTTTGGCAAAGAACTCGCGACTACCGCGGGGATTGCGGCGGCAAAAGGCGACGCCATCATCATGATCGACGCAGACATGCAGCACCCGCCGTCTCTTATTCCGGCTTTGGTAAAAAAGTGGGAAGAGGGGAGCGAGGTGGTAGTTGGTGTGCGCACCAAAAACACTAACGAAGGATTTATAAAAAAGTACGGATCGCTCCTGTACTACCGCATCATGCGCGCTATTTCCGAGACGCCCACCGTCCGCGGCGAGACCGACTATCGTCTCATCGACCGCGCCGTCGCCGACGCGTTTTTAAAGCTCGGCGAGCACGAGCGCATGACGCGCTCGCTCATTAATAACCAGGAAACCCCGGGCACGTCGTCCGTCCCGAACGATATAAGGAC
>CAZYLZ010000037.1:0-3876 GCA_964648335.1 uncultured Candidatus Saccharibacteria bacterium
GTAAGCATTCACCCTTAAACGGGATCTCGCAGGGTAAGACAAAGTCGAAGATGCTGACGCGGTCGGTCGTGATGACGAGCCGAAAGGGCCCATGGTCTTCGCTTTTCGATGGCAGGGCGAACGATTCGCGTACCTTCCCGGTATGCAAATGCCGAAGCTCGCTCCCAACCACCGAGAGTAGGGTTTGTACGTCCATAGAGTCCTCCTGTTTCTATCTGGCACAACACTACGCGGTAGCGAGTCCCCGCGCAACCCGCCAAACAAAAAGAGCGAGGGACGTATCCCTCGCTCCGTATTTACTTGCAACTACACTCCTAGGCGATCTTCGCGACCGAGCGCGAGAACTGACCCATCGAACGGCGGAACTCTTGCGGGCTCGCCTTCGAGGTCAGGACCTTGCTCGCGCCCATCGAACGGAAAAGCGAATGGTACCCGGCCACTTCCGATTCGTGCTGGGTCACGCCCAAGCCGACGATGAAATCGCCTTCCTGGACAAGCTTCGCGAACTGGTCGGGCGTTGCAGTGTCGTTCATCGGCTGACCGTCGGTCAGCATGATCATTGCGATGGATGTGCTGATGCCGGCGGCCTTCTGCTCTTCTTGCTGCTGACGGAGCGACTTGATGAGCTCTATCGCGCAGGCGCAGACCGGGGTCGAGTTGTTTCCGGCATTGTAGCGCAACATAAGGTTCTCGGGCACGCTCTTGAGCATGCCCGAATAGAGCTGCTCGGTATACGTCCTGATATCGAGAGCCACGTCGGCACCTTTGATGCCGCGCAGCCCTTCGATCGCAGTATTGCCGCCATCGCGAATCATACTTTCGAGGCCGGCGTTCGATATCGATCCAGAATTGTCGAACGACATACCAACGATGATGAGCTTGTCGCTCACAGGGGTGATCTTCGACTGCTGAGCGGGTTTGGCCGGAGTTCCGGCACCGCCCGGCAAGATGTCGTCGAGATCGATACGTTCAGTACTCATGGTGTCTTCTCCTTTGTTGATGGTTGCTTTGCAGACGCTAAAGCGGCTGCATCCGACCCGAACAAGGATCTGTCGGGCACGAATCGCTTTCCCTCGTGGAACATACGATAGAACGCCTCGAGGATGGGACGCGGAACCTTTTTCAGGTTCCGCGCCGTTTGCGGATAGATGACATCGGGACAAAAGACCGTGAGACGGTCTTTGAGCCGCATGCCGAGCGTCGCGCGTGGATGCGTCCCGCCGTACGGATCCGTGTAGGTGAACAAGCGCATGGCGATGACCATGAAGCTGTACCAGTCGGACTGTTCGGTGTGACGCTTCTTAAGCGTGATCGTCTCGCTCTTGGGCATACCCTTGCCCCATAAGAGAGCTCGATAGGCATGCTTTACGAGGCCGCCCGGCATGTGGCGCAACAAGCGATACACGAGCCGGCCGACTTTCTGCTGGCACTCCTGGATCAACGAGACATCCTCTTCGACCATCGTGACCTCGAGGATGTCCGGATCGGTGAATCGGGGCGTGTACGCCCGCGAGTCGAACCGTCCGAACTGCGTCGAGTCGATATCGATGAGGTACGGCACGCCGAAGCTCACGAGTACGTTGAACTCGTTCAGATCGCCGATGACGAGACCACGCTTATGCACACCGTCGACGATGTCGTAGAGCTTCTGCAGCAAGCCGCAGATACTCTCGTCAGACATCGTCGAGGTAGACTTTGCGAACCGGTCGAGGGTCATGCCGTTCTTAAACGGCATAGCGTACCCGACGATTCTCCCGCGATTGTTCTCGACGAGATGCGTCGGCACGACGACCGCGTCTGGAAGTCCCTCAGGGATCTCCAGAAGCTTGGTCTGCATGTCGCGATGTCTCTCGAGCGCTGCACGCTGGTCTTGTACTACGTCTTCGTAGTCGGGATCGTCGGGCAACAAGAAGATCTTCACTACGGACGCCGGGGGCAGCTTGTAAATAGCCGCCTCGCCGCCGCGTCCGATCTCCTCGAGCCTGTCTTGATCCCACTCCTTCGTCTTGAGGACGATTCGGGGATAGTCGCGCATATGCTCCTCATGGTTTTGCAGTATCTGACGGTTCCTCTGCCTTGGCATGAGCTTGTTCTGCCGCGACCGAAGTCACGGCAGGAGCGCTCGTGGCCACATAGATCGTATCGCGGCGGACGTAGGGCATGCCGATGGCACCGAGCATGCGATTGAGGAAGAATTCCTCTTTCGGGATGCCGAGGACATCGAGCCGACCTTTCAGTCGCTCGTGTTCGTTCTTAAGCTTCGTGAATTGCTGCACGATGAGCGCATGCTTCGAGAGTTGTACGCTTACCTCGGCGGCATGCCTCGATGCTTGCGCGATCTTCTCGCGATTGAGCGCCGCTACCTCGGCCATGAATGCATGCTTTTCAGTCTCGAGCTTGGCGATCGACTCCCGAAGGGGGGCGAGCGCTTCTTGAGACGCAGTAGCAGTTGCTTGGGCATGGGATGCGATATCCTTGAGACGCTTCAGCTCGCCCCGCTCGACCTCGAGCGCCTTCTGCGCTTTGGGCGAACGAATGATGATGAGGGTCGCGTCGTCATGACAGAGACCCACACTAAACCCATTTTGCGTAAGCCTCTCGGCCGTCTTACCCGCGACAGTCCGCCGAAAGCGATCCTGGTCGAGAAGCATGACCGGATGAAAGAGCTCTTCTTCGCTCGCAAGCGGAAGAGCTCCGTCGGAGCCGACGCATACTGCGTTTGTAACGGTTGCGTGGTTGATATGCATCAGTTCTTTGATAGCGAGGTGACGCCGAAGCCGAATGCCGCTGTACTCGGTGTCTCGCAACAGGCGATATCCCAAGTACGGTGGAGCATTCGGGAGCGGCGGCTCGATCACAGTGAGCTTGTCGTCGACCTGTACGAAACCGTCGCCGCACGCGGCGACGATGGTCGTCTCCTTCCACTGCACCACGATGATCGCAGTGAAGAGGAATCGCTCGAAGACGACGCGCTCGAACGCATCGATGTCGTCGGTACCCGAATACTGCTGGGCCTTTGCCTTCATCACGTTCACGAACTCGTCGCCGATCGCGTTCCAGTCGAAGGCCGGCATCCGTCCCATAAGGGACGGGCTGCACAGCTTCGCGACCTGGCGCGACAGCACATGAGCGCCAAAATCGGCGCCCACTTCAGAGTTCGGAGCCGACCCGCATCCGTCACAGATGACGGCGACGAATCCCTCCTTGAACTCCACGATAGCGATCGCGTCCTGCTTGTTGATCTTGTGCGGCTGGCCTGGGGCGGTATGGTCCGACCCGGGGACGCACGCGTAGACATGGTGCATGATGGTACCTTTCCCTAGCGTTTGGTGTGTAGTTGTCGAAGAACTATCACCCGTCCGGCGAGCCGTTAGGCTCGACGGTGTGTGGTTGGCACTATAGGACATATTTGAAGAAAAAGCAATTTTTTTGCATAAAATGAGCACCCCTCGTTTGAGGGGTGCTTTCGGCTAGCGCCGGTTCGATTTTCGGAGCTCATTGATGAGGTCGTGAGCCTCGTCGGCCTCGTCGGCGCCGGCAAGTCCGTCCTCGCCTTCTGCTTCGGTAAGATACCCTACCTTGTTGATTCCCAACGGCAGGGCGAAGCCGAAGACATCGACGTTCGTGGTAAATTGACAACCCGCGACGTAGTACTCCGAAAAGCCGCCGAGCATCGCCATCACGTCGACTGCCCGCTCCTCGAGCCGAAGTGGGTGGCCTGCGGACTCGAGGATGATATGTGCAGACTCGTGTGCGATCGCGAACACGAAGGTCGAGAAGGGCGCCGTGTGAGCGCTCCTGCGAATACCCATCTCGAAACGGTAGTTCTTGAACGCGTACGATCCGCGCGGCGGACACGGACGAGGCAAGGCTATC
>CAZYLZ010000038.1:0-3588 GCA_964648335.1 uncultured Candidatus Saccharibacteria bacterium
CCGGCGGCGCAAATGCCGAAGCCGCAATAGCAGCACCAAAACTAACCCCCGCAGCACTACTGCGGGGGTTCTTTCATGTACTTAACGCAATATTTGACAAGTCAAGATATTGATATACAGTGAAAAGGTATGAAACAGAACGGCACATATTCTAAAAACCCACGAGGCACGCGTATTTCGCGTGTCGCCACTGGCGTTTCTGCAAGCACTGCGCCGGTGTTCGGCGGCAGCCATTCTGAGAGCGGGAAGTATCTCTATCGTACCTAGTAGTTAGGATCGAGGAACGTCCCGCCCTCCGGCGGGACGTTTTGTTCTTTAGGGTCTGCCTAATCGGGGTAATACCACGTTGCCCTGTGCGACATATTCGTCACCGTACCCACAAGTACGTCTCCGAATCTGCCGCTTGGGCGTTTCGAACTACGCTCGATTATGCAAACCCTGGGATTGGAAGCTCTTTGAAATAGTGAAAGAAAGGAAAGGTAAGCAATGACACAAACGACAGCCCGATCGAGCGATTGGGAGCAGTCGGTGCCCGCAAACGAGCGCACCTTCGGCTACTTCCTTCGCGGCATGCGAACCCTGTGGCGGCTCACCGAGTCCGAACACCGGAGACTCGCATACGCCGCGCTCGCGCTCGTATGCGTGCATCTGGTGGCACTCGTGCCATCCTTGCTGTTCTCACGCGTAGTCGACCTCTTGCCGACGATCTCGCGGCCCGAGGTCAGTACGTACGCGTACTGGCTCGTGCTCATCATCGTGATTGCGGAATTCTCGAGCTCGGGATTGCACAAATTCGTGCAAGAGAGAATCTTCATCAAGAGTGCATGGACCCTCGAGAACGAATTGCCCATGCGGGCGCACAAGAAGCTCTTGTCGCTCTCGATGCTCTATCACGAGCGCGAGAACACAGGGAAGAAGATCTCGAGCGTAAGCAAAGGTGTTGAGCGGCTCATGTCAATCATCGCCGATACGTTCTGGGGTGTGTTGCCCGAGGTTATCGCCATAACGATACGCATCCTTGTGCTCGCATGGCTCGACTGGCGCTTTGCGCTCTTGTTGGCACTCCCGCTCATTCCTGCCGCTTACGTGTATTCGCGCCAATACGTGCGCTTTGCACCGGTGTGGGAAGAATACGAGAAGCACAAGGACACGTCGGTGGGGCTCTTCTGCCAATCGCTCATCTGCATCGATACCGTACAGCGGTTCGTGCAAGAGAAGCGCGAGGCAAGCGCTCATGACAAGATCCGCAATCACATGCGCGAAATTGACATTGACGCATCGGTCAAGGGCTTATCGTATGCATTCGCCATGGAGGTATTCTTGCGTACCGGCTTCTGCGCCACTTTGGTGGCAGGGATCTGGTTCGTGCAGAAAGGTTGGAGCACTCCGGGCGATGTCGCGTTCGCGTTCATCGCGGGCAACGGCATCATTCGCGGGTTCACCAACCTCATCCAGATGTACGCGCGTATCATGCGCAATCTCTTCGCAACCGAACGGATGCAAGCGCTTCTCGACGAACCGCTCGACGTGCAGGATGTCGCAGATCCGATCGTGCCTGCTGTGCGCGGTGGTACTCTCTCGTTCGAGAGGGTGTCGCATACGTACGCAGGCAAATCGTATCCGACGGTCGAACGGCTTTCGCTCGTCATCCCGCAAGGGCAGATGGTCGCGTTCGTGGGACGCTCGGGTGCTGGCAAAAGCACCTTGGTGCGGCTCATCGCACGTGTATGCGATCCGAGCGAGGGCGCCGTGTGCCTAAACGGTACCGATATTCGGCACATAAGCCGTGATTGGTACCGCACAGGTGTCGCGGTCGTCCCGCAAGACGTGCAGATACTCGAGGGCACCATAGCCGATAACGTTTGCTATGGTGTACCCGAAGCACGAGAAAGCGAGCTCAAAAGTGCGCTCGAGGCAGCGTGCCTGGACGACATGCTCGCCGACTTGTCGCGCTTTCCCAACGGGGTCGAAACCCAAGTAGGGGAACGTGGCGTGCGGCTCTCGGGCGGCGAGCGGCAGCGCGTGGGTATTGCCCGCGCGTACATCGCGCTTCTGCATGGTGCAACGACGCTCATCTTGGACGAAGCCACCGCAAGCCTCGACTCGCAGTCGGAGCGCGTGGTGCAGGGCTTCATCGAGAAGCTGCGTGCCGACAAGGCGATTACGATCATTGCAATCGCACACCGCCTTTCGACCATCCAGCGCGCCGATAGGATCGTCGTGTTGGAAAACGGCTCGATTATCGAGTCGGGCGATCACGCAAAGCTCCTTACCAAGAATGGTCTCTACGCACAGTTGGTGCGCTTGCAGACCTTGGGAGAGGTAGAAAAAGGCGATCCGGCGACCGATGTCGCCTGATACAGCCAAATCAAAAAAAACAAGACCACCGGGCGCATCCCTGGTGGTTTTTTATTTGCTTGCCAAACGCCCCGCTTTCCTGTTAAGTGACCCGAGCTACATGATTGATGGAGGAAGTAATGGCTACGATGATCGCAGGCTATATACTGCGCGCCAAAAAACGCAACACTACCGTGCGCTTTTACGAAGCGCTTGGCATCGATATGGCGGAACAAGAACATGGCGGCCCGAAGCACTTCGAGATGACATCCGTGTCTGCGGCGCCGGTGTTCGAGCTGTACCAGCGCACTAAGAAGTTTCCGCAAGACACGCTCATGCTTGCTGTCGACTCGATCGACGAGGCTATCGCCGTTGCACGCGAGTTCGGGATCGTACCGCTTCAAGAAGCGAGGCTTGCATCGGGCTTGAAGATAGCGTACATATCGGACCCCGATGGCCGGCCCATCTTGCTCCTGCAAAATCTGAATCAATAGACAAAGTCCCCGTACATGCCCATTAAGGCTTGCGGGGATTTTTAATAACCAGGAAACTCCGCACGGTGCCCACGACCATGAACTTCGAAAGAGCGCGGGGATGAATGAAGCCTTGTACGTACCGCGTATTCGCGTGTACGCTAATCCCGTCGTTTCGACGAGACCCAAAAGAAACCGCGAGCCATAGCCCGGGGGAGTACGCTGTTGTAATAAACAAAAAACATGGTATTATATGATTCGGTAAAATCTGCAACAAAGGAGATTATCGCCGATGATGATTTCTCGTTCGCTCACTCTCGTGTTCCTGGTGCTGGTAAGCACTTGGTGCGTCCCAACTGCGTCTGCCCAACGCTTTGCCAAAGAGGCCGAGTTGCTCGATACTCGTACGTTGTCGTACAGCGAAGAAGATATTCGACAAATCGTTGCCAATATCGGTCATAACGCACAAGGTGCGCTGTGGCGGGCAGATTTGATGATAAAGCATGTGCGAACCCTTCGGGCCGAAAAGAACTCTAAGCTGGAAGCCGCTGAGATCGCGTCGATTCGGAATCGCTGCGACAACATACTCACAGAAATCGATGTCGTGCTAAACACCATGCCCAGCATGGGTGACCTGGCGACAAGAACCGACAAGAAGGCAAAAACAGATCGTCTGCAGGAGATTCTGTTTGCTGCACGTGATGCTCTCTACGGGGCCATGCTCGACCTCAACGCTATCAGCAGTGCGTCCAGGTAACGATGCATAGTACCTTTGACC
>CAZYLZ010000039.1:0-3338 GCA_964648335.1 uncultured Candidatus Saccharibacteria bacterium
CAGGCGCTCGGGCACTTTTTTCGAACTATGATCACATTCGCTGTCGCAACGGCAGTACTTATGGTCGCTTCGATTGTGTTGCGCTAACGGTCATCGCACACAAAAGTCTTGAATTCTTCCATGCCCGGCAACCTCCCCAACCTCATTGTGATCGGCGCTATGAAGTGCGGCACGACCAGCCTGCATAGCTATCTGGCAGAGCACCCTCAGATATTCATGTCGAAGCAAAAAGAGCTCGACTTCTTTATTGCCGAACGCAATTGGTCTCGCAGCATCGAATGGTACCGATCTCAGTTTCCGGTCGACTCCGTCGTCCGTGGAGAATCCTCTCCCAATTACACAAAGTTCCCGTCATTTCCCGATGTTCCCGAGCGCATGCATGCAACCATTCCATACGCTAAGCTCATCTACGTAGTACGCGATCCTATCGAGAGGATCGTATCGCATTACGTTCACCGCGTGGCGGACGGGCTTGAGACCCGTAGCTTTGAGGCCAGTCTAGAGACGCTCGAAGACAATATCCTCGTCGACACCAGTCGCTATGCCATGCAGCTTGAACGGTATCTTATGTATTATGTGCGCGAACGAATACTAATCGTCGACCTCGATGAGCTCGCGCACGACCGAACGAACACCATGCGCGGCATTTTTCGGTTTTTGCGAGTCGATGACGACGTCGTTCGCTCGTCGTTTGCACAGACGCACCACGTCTCTGCGACAAAGCGCGTCCCAACACTTTTCGCTCGCACACTTTCCCGAATCCCATATTTGAATCCAGCGGTTCAAGCGTCCCTTGGTGCCAGCGCACCATCGTTCCTAACCAAGAAGGTTACTCGACCAGTCGTTTCCGAAGAACTCAGAGCTCGTCTTGCCGACACTCTAAAAGACGACATCGCACGATTTAAAGTCGTAAGCGGAAAAGACTGGGCTCAGTGGAAGCTGTAGCTTCGATTCCGCCCTCTCTTCGTAAGAGGGTCGCACAGCGCTTATGGTGCTGGCGGGGAGAGTTGGCTAACGGAGAATACGGACCACCCCCACCCCTCCTCTTAGAAAGAGGAGGTGGATAAAGAAAAGCATTTCTTCGTGCTGTAAAAAACCCCGGACGTATGTCCGGGGTGTATCGCATCGCCTGTCATCAGAAGGTTCGGTAATCGGGATTGCGATTCCACCTACATTGGTTCGCTGCAAACTCGATAACCTCGGCCTGCGAATAATAGGTACTTTCACTGTAGTCATGCTCATGCTTACCTACGATGGCAGCAGCGGCTTCGACCACCGTCTCGGGCGCGAAGGTCGCACCAAGTTTGCCGACCAACAGCCGACCTTTGGGCAGCTGCAAAACCTCTTCTGGGTTGGTCACGCCATTTAATGTAACCGACTTCTTCATGTCGTCCTCCTGGACTAGTCACTTCTTAGGCAGTGCGCCGACAAGCTCTCCGAGCTCGACGCTCGCGGTGTCGAAGTGCTGCAAAACTGCCTCGATGGCCGGAACCGCGGTGACGTCATTGAACACCTTCCACGCCTCTGCAATCTCAGACCGAATCTTTAGGGTAGTTGCATTCTCGCCCGATGCCCGTTCGATCATGTCGATCTGCGTATTGAGGAGCGCCTCGAGCGTGAGCGCCGCCTCGTTGAGCTCCATGAGCGCTTTGTCGTATTGCGCGAGATTTCGCGCTACCGACGCCGTAACTCGGTCAAACCGTTTACGTGCGAGTTCGTCCATCCGGGGTCTCCCTATGTTACTGCTCGCTCTAATATACCATAACTCTTATATTTATCAAACTTTCGCATTCCCCGCCGCCGTGCACTTTCGACTTCTGACATCGCGACCACTATTCATGCGCCGCTACACAACGCAACGATCGCATATGATACGCTCGATACCTGCATCTCTACGCAAGATGACTTCTGCACATGTATAACCGCTTCGTACCGCTGCTTCCATGCACTGCGGCAGTTCACGAGTAGTCCAATCGCCCGCCACGTAGAAATTCTGGAGAGGAGTCTCATGGGTACGCTTATGCGCCCGAGCACCTGGAAGCGGCGCATATACAACATATGGTATGCGATGCACGCGCGCACGTATCATCGACGCGGTAGAGGCCGGATGAGCTTCTTTGATCTCGGCCAAGGTCTGGCGCACGATCGCTTCGTCCGAAAGGCCCTGTGCAGCGGTGCTATTGATGATATTGCTGGCAATGTACGATCCTCCGCGATGCGTCTCGTAAATGTTGCTAAAATCGTAAAAATCCGTACTGAGGTACTGCGAGCCTTCGCGGTAATCACCCATCATCGCCCAGAACTGTTTGTCGGTGACTTTCGCGTCGAACCAAATGTTAACCGATATGTATGGAACGGCTTCGAACGACATGAGTGGCCGAAAGAAATCGGTATTCATGAGGTAATCGGTCGGAAGGAGTTCTCGAAGTTGAATAGGATTGAGTGTAGAGACAACGATATCTGCCTCGACGGTTGCGCATGTGCCGTTCTCGACTACCGTCAAGCTCGTAAGGCGATCGCCTTCGATTTGCATCGCGGTGACCGCGCAGCCGGTACGTATACGTCCTCCATGCTTTTCTACATAGCGTTGTCCGTACCGAGTAAAAATGTCGCCCAGACCGACCTTCGGAAACCCAAACCGGCGGTTCTTAAGATGCGCCCACTTCTGAATTAGCATGGCGAATTCGGCTGCCGAGCACCGCTCGATCGGAACATTCAGAAGCGACAGCACTATCAATGACCAGAATGTATCGATGCTCTTGCTGGTAACGCCATAGCTCTGCATGAGGTCTCGTGTCGTCATAGAATCGAGCGCCTCTACTTTGGCGGGCCTGAGCGTATACATCGCTCGCACGAACCTGATATTGCTCAGCTTGTCACGGATCGTCATGAACGGAAACTGCAGTATCCAAGGCACTACGTAGAGCGGAGCCGGAAGATTATAAAACCGAAGCGTATGATGCTGACCCTTATACACGATCTCGAGGAGCTCGTTCTTTTGCCACGCAATGAGACGCTTGCCACCTATCACGCGCAAGAAGCGGAAAAAATTGTTATACCACTGCACATACACGTGCGGGCCGATAGGCACCGCATCCTCGGTCTGCGTGTCGAGCGTGTTACTCGCTCGTCCCCCAAGATAGTGTTCTTTCTCGAGAATCTCGACATCGTAACCAGCATGTACGAGTTCCGAGGCCAGGGCAAATCCCGCAAGACCACCGCCAAGCACTACAACCCGTTTTCTTTTTTCTCGATGCATGCTCATGCCTTAGCAATCCATTCGGCCTCTTGGCGGACCAAAAGTTCTTTGGCGCGGTCGGGCTCTGCCATGAGCTCTT
>CAZYLZ010000040.1:0-2520 GCA_964648335.1 uncultured Candidatus Saccharibacteria bacterium
TCGCAAAGATACTTGCGAAGTTCGACGTACCGGTGAAGGTTGGTCCCGCAGCGAAGACCAAGGCTCCTCCTGCTCCGGTCTCGTCAGTGATGAGGGATCCGAGCTCTGCAGAGGTATCAATACTGGTAGACGACACCTTGTTGTTGAATACCGTCCAATCAGATGAGGTGAGATAGCCGTTGGTGGAGCCGTTTGCCTGGGTGATGGTGATAGCGTTGCCAGTGCGTGTGAGCGGCAACGAGAACGTGAGTGGAGACTCGAGGCCCAAGGATGAGGTGGCGGTGAGTGTGTAGCCCGACGATGCGTTGCCCAAGAGGAGCTGGCCATAGGTCGGTGCAGTCGAGAGACCCGTTCCTCCGTAGAGCACTCCTATAGAAGAGGTCGCAGAGACGAGGCCGGCGTTTGCCTGGAGCGGGCCATCGACAACTCCCGCGAGTGTGAATGCTCCGCCCAAAGTAAGGGCGCCGTCGCCCGCAAAGGTGGATGATGCCGTCGCACCGAACGAGGCTATGGTCGCAGTGAGTGCAGGCGAGAATAGTGCGGTTGCCGTAGCGTTTGAAAGCGCCGTGTTCCCTGTCGCAGTTAGCGTCGAAAGATTCGTCGAGCCGACAACAAGGAGATTTCCGGTCGTAGTAGCACCTCCGTTTATCGTAAGGCCCGACTTCTGCGTTCCACCACCGATTGTGCTCGATGCACTCACCAGGATACCGAGCGTCGTCGTCGGGTTGAGGTATCCGTTCACGATACTCCAGTCCTTGTATGCGGTGATGGTAGCCGGCGTCGCATAGTCGGTTCCTGCAACCGCAGCGGTCACAGCCCCCGTCGCGCTCGTCTTAAGAAGCGATGATGCGATCGACGAGATTGTCAGGTTCGTAGTAGATGCGAGAGTCGCAAAGAAGTTCGTCGTCGTCGCGTTAGCTGCGACGAACGATGATGCATAGAGATTCGTCGATGTTGCATTCGTCGTCGTACCATTTATAGCCGTGAAGTACTGAAGTGATGTAGACGAAGTCACCAAGAGCGACTTCGCCGTAGCAAGACCGCCGTTATTGATCGCAAACAATGTCGTCGATGCAGAGTCTGTGACTTCGAACGATCGCGTCGATGCGTTTGTATTGGCACCCCATACCGTAAAGCGCGCTGTCGCCGAAGTCGTACCTACACCGATGCGATTATTAGTCGCGTCGATAGCGAAGGTACCACGGTCGACCAAGAGGCTGCCGTCGACTTCCATGATGTAGCCAATAGATGTCGTCGCACTGTTGCCGACAATGATGACGTCGGTCGTGTCGGTCGGATAGACAGCGAGACTGTCAGTGGTCGTAGACCATGCGCCCGCGCCGCCGCCGCCGCCAGTTGTAAGGTCGGTTCCCCACGTCGGCACGCCTCCGGTCACCTTAAGAACCGTTCCGGATCCGCCGACAGAAAGCGTCGTCAGGTGATTGGGAGCGTCCGCGTACAAGATATCTCCCGTTGCGTAGGTCGTAATTCCCGTTCCACCGCGGCCGACAGTCACGGTACCCGCGATGTCAGTGATACTCAGTCCCAAAGACGAAGTAGCAAGAAGCATATATCCGCTACCGTCTCCTGTGAGCAAGCTTCCGTACGCAGGGGCCACGGTGAATCCGGTACCACCGCGGTTAGCCGGTAGCGTTCCCGTAGTGTCTGAAAGCGCAATCCCGAGAGTCGACGTCGCAGAAAGTGTGTAGCCCGACGATGCGTTGCCCAAGAGGAGCTGGCCGTAGGTCGGAGCAGTTGTGAGTCCGGTTCCTCCATAGAGCACTCCTATAGAAGAGGTCGCAGAGACAAGGCCGGCGTTTGCCTGCAGCGGGCCGTTGAGTGCATCTATAGAGAGGCTACCGCTTACCGTAAGTGCTGTGGTCGACGCATACGGGAATGTCGATGCTGAAAGCGTAGATGTAGCCGTGAATATGCGCCCTGTCACCTGTCCTGCTACAACTGCGTCACCGGTGACGGCAAGCGGCGTGCCAGGAGACGTTGTGGAGATACCTACGTTCCCGAGCGCATCCACGATGAAGAATGTCTGCGTCGATGATCCTACTACTATAGAAGGTCCTGCTTCTGCGCTTACATTGACGCTCAACAATCCGAACGGCGTCGTCGAGCTGAGACCAAAGCGATGTGTCGAGTTATTCCAGAAGAGACGACTGTTGTTATCGGTAAATCGTCCACCAGTGGTGATGAATGGGATCGAGCCGACAGTAAGGGTAGAGATCGCAAAAGATGTCGTCGTCGCATTTGTCGTCGACGCATTCACCGCTGTGAAGCTACCGAACGTCGATGATGCAGATGCGAAGATACTTGCGAAGTTCGTCGTACCCGTAAACGTAGGTCCTGCAGCGAATACCAATGCTCCCCCTGCTCCGGTCTCGTCGGTTACCAAGGATCCGAGCTCGGCTGAGGTGTCAATGGAGGTGCTACCCACCTTGTTGTTGAAGATGGTCCAGTCACCCGAGGAGAGATAGCCGTTGGTGGAGCCGTTTGCCTGGGTGATGGTGA
>CAZYLZ010000041.1:0-2356 GCA_964648335.1 uncultured Candidatus Saccharibacteria bacterium
GGATCATGGGTTGTGGGCGATGAACCTGCGGGAATCTGTTTCCGCGAGGATACAAACCCCATCATCGTCGACAGGTCGCGGTTCGTTCCCCACATGTTCTTTGCCGCTGAATAAGATACCGCCCCTGCGCAAGTAGGGGCGGTTTTACTATAAATAAAACCCCGTCGAGCAATGCTCGACGGGGTAGTTTGATGCTATTACGAAAAGGATTGAGCACCGGCGGCATCGTGGTCCGAGAGCGCCGCCGTGTCCGCAGCAGAGAGAACCGACGTATCGGTCAGCGGTAGTGCGGCAGCGGTCCGATCGACTGGTGCGTCATCGAAGCTCGCAGTCGCGCCTCCTCCTCCCGTGTCGCCGCCGTGACCCCGAAAGATCTCGGGCGTCGGCGCAGGGGAATCGTGGGGCTGAGACATCTGGGATATGAGCCAGATGTCGAACCACGAGAGTCCGTCGGAACTATCCGTGCGGGTCTCTGAGTTATGTCTGCGCGACGGAACACCGTTTTTTCGCGCCTTCGAAGCAGCTTGCCTGAACGATGTATACGCACGATTGCCCTCTGGCTTCGTTAATCCCGTATTGAGGCGCCGTATTCCTTCCATGCGGTTGCGAGCAACGCTCTCTCGTTTGGAGAGTTCGGCGAGCGCAATCGACATCGTCTCGATCTGTTCCTCACACACAGTAATCGGCAGGCACCACGTCGGTTTGGGTTGCAGATCTTCGATGCCCGCGATGATGGCGGGGATCAGAGCATCACGCGCCTTGCTTGTTGCAGCCGCTCTATATCGCTTTCCGCGACCCGTGATCCATATCCAGAACGGCGCACTGCTGCGACTGTCCTTTATATGGCGCTTGGTCGAAGTTCGCGAGAACACCGCCGGCAGTCGTTTTTCTGCTTTTGCAACGGTGCCTCGATCGAGGTCGGGTAGCGTGTCCTCTGCGGCTATGAGAAGCAGGTCGCTTCTCTGTTGGCGGAGGGTAGAGAGATCTTCTTGGATCTTTGAGCGAGCTTGGTAGATTTGCCTGAGCTCGCTCGTGATCTGACTTTCGATCTCTTTAATCTCTTCGTGCGTGTCGATATTCATCAGCCGTTCCTTTCGTCGCTGTATGTTTGTTGACGTGATTCGCTACTCGCCGTCTTCCTTCCGGTTTTCGAAGTAGGAAGTAAAGTACGCAACGAGCGCAGGCTTCTTGTTAATCGCATCAGGAGTCCATTCCAATGGCTTTCCCGGGATCGACACGAGATCGCGATCCGGATCGAATCCGAGTTCGGTGATGATCCACATGCGCTTGAAGTACTCTCGGTTCTGGTGCAATCCGTGCCAAAGATGCACAATCTCGCCGGGGACCGCAGCGAAGCTGCCGTCGACGAGTGCATGGAAGCGATCACTCCATCTGCGAAGGTGGTCGATCTGCCGTCGGTCGTGCTTGAGCGCATTCTCGACGCAGAATCCGCAGTGACCGTAGATGGCGTGTGCCATAAAGTGATCGGCACTGCCCGAGACTGCGTGCTCGTACAACCCGACCTTGTCGAAAATCTCACGATGCATGGCCCAGCCGTATCCGGTGTGGCCATGGGCGTCGTAGCGATTTACTTCGAGCGTCGATCGGTCCTGTGTTACCACAGACGCGAATGATCGTACTCGGTCGGGAGTCTCGGTGAGATGATTGCCCTGCTCGAGGCGGACGCATGTCTCGAATGACTGCACCACGCGATGAGTCTTCAAGAGCTCAACCATCTGAGGAGCCCAGTTTGGGTTCAGATGGAGAACATCGCAATCGTCCCATTTTACATACTTAGCAGTTCGAGGAAGCCTGGAAGCGGCTATGTTGAGAAGCCGTTCCTTCTGCCAAAACAATGACGAGCTGCGAACATGCATTACGCCCAAAGACTCAGGAAGTTCGAATGGCTGGTCACCGAACGCGCATTCTAGCGTAAGTAAGGGGATGCCGGACTGCGCGAGTGAAGCCGCGTAGATATCGTAGTTCGCACGCCGAGACTTATATCGGCATGGGTTGTAGTAGACCGTGACGACCCACAGGTCGTCAGCGTAGGCGTATTTGGGGATGTGCCCGAGAGCAAGCGGCCCCGAACGGGTTACTGACATGGTTGTTCCTTTCCGTAATGTCAAAAACCTTTCCGAACGGTTTATATCACAAAACGGACTATATGTAAATAGGCTCGATCGACGACGAGCCCCGTGCGTAGCATGCTAAAATCGGTCAATGGAAATGCTTATCGTTGTAGTAATCGTGCTCGTTCTGGGCAACCTCGGGCTCCTGTTCGTGGTATGGCGCCGTACTTCAGGCAGCGACCAGCCGAAGGACAGCATGCTCATATTGCAGAACCAGATTCAGG
>CAZYLZ010000042.1:0-2353 GCA_964648335.1 uncultured Candidatus Saccharibacteria bacterium
CATGTTCGGCATGCTTCGGTAGCATGCAGTACCTTTGCCGCCGATCCCTCTGGGATCGGCGGTTTTCTTTGTTTGACAATGCTATATTTATGGCCTATAATGACAATAGCTACCGTTCGGCTCAAGCCGGGCGGAAGTTCGTTGAATAGAAACAAATGAAGGAGACTTAGCACATGGGTGCTAGCCAAATCTTGAGCAAGGTCGCACTCGGCATTCTCGGTATCGTGGTGCTTTTCGCAGTCTGGCTCCCTTGGGGCGGCCGAAATGCCATCATCGAAGACAAGAACGTCGCCGCTCAGCAGATCAGCGTCGTGCAGGTCCAAGAGCAGCGTCGCGGCGAGATGTATCAGAACCTCGTTGCCACTGTTAGTGGCGGTGCGGATCTGCAGAAGACGATCTTCAAGGACGTAGCAGAGGCACGGGCGAAGGTCGGTCAGATCAACGTCAGTGCCAAGGATCTCGTGGATGATCCGGTCAAGATGAAGCAGTTCCTCGATGCGAGCCAGCAGATGTCGTCTGCTCTCTCCCGACTTCTGGCGACGGTCGAGTCGTATCCAAAGGTTGACGCCAGCGGATTCAGCACTCTGCAGTCGCAAATCGAGGGAACGGAGAACCGCATCGCGGTCGCACGTCGCGACTACGTGATTGCGGTCAAGAACTACAACACTCGGATCGAGAAGTTCCCGGGTGCCGTCATCGCTGGGTTCTTCAACTTCAAGTCGTTGCCTGAGTATCAGGCTCCGGCGGCTACCCGCGAGGTGCCCAAGATCGACTTCACCAAGAAAAGCTAAGGAGATCACCTGATGAAGGCGTTGCTGAGGATACTCACGGCCGCACTGTTTGCGGTTGTGACTCTCGGCAGCGCCTTTGCTCTTGATGTACCCGGTCTTACTGGGCGCGTCGTCGATGGGGCAAAGGTGCTCTCCGAGCAACAGAAGTCAGAACTTTCTGCGCTTCTTAAGGGCATCGAGGACAAGACTACGGCGCAAGTCGTGGTACTGACCGTCGAGTCTCTTGGTGGCGAAGACGTGTTCGAATTTGTGCAGAAGACGTTTCGCACATGGAAGCTTGGTCAGGCCGATAAGAACAACGGCCTGCTCATCTTCGCGTCGAAGAATGATCGCAAGTTCCGCGTGCATACCGGCTATGGTCTCGAAGGCCCGATTCCGGATGCCGAGGCACTTTCTATCGCACGGCGCGTCATGGGGCCGTATATGCAAGGCAAGAAGAACGGCACCGACGACTACTTCGGTGCGTTCAAAGCCGGCATCGAGCGAGTCTCGGCCCTTCTAAATGGAGAGGTGCAGCCGCGCGAGCGACTAACCTCCGAAGGAAGTAAGGGTGGCGATGGAGGGCTGCTCCTGTTCGGATTCGCTCTCTTCGTCGGCTGTTTCTTCGGCATCTTCCATCCCTTCGCGGGAGGTGCGGTCGGAGGCCTCGGGTTTGCAGCAAGCGCCGCCGTGGTGATGGGTACTGTGCAAGCGGTACTTGTTGCCGGTGTCATCGGCTTCGTTCTTTGTCTCGTCTGTGCCCTGCTCGGAATCATTCCGGGAATAGGGGGCGGAAGCGGTGGTGGCGTCTTCTCCGGTGGAGGAGGTTCGTCAGGCGGTGGAGGAGCGAGTAGCGACTTTTAGGGGATTACCCCGGACCGGACAAGTAATTCGTCCGGTCTCTTTTTTATCCGAAGATTTGACCTTTAGTCGTTTAAGAGGTATAATACGCAGTGGACGGATACCGCACCCTGCGATATCTGAGTCCTTTGAAAAGGAACCTGAAAAGATGGAATTTACGCCAGTACTTGCGGCAATCGTGGGGTACGCTGCGCCCGTCTCGAGCACGATCCTCTGGATCGCCGTCTCGTGTGGACTGTTGTTGTTTACGACGGCGGTCTATATGGCGGTAACGCCGTATAACGAGATAGTGATGATTCGCAATGGCAACGTCGCCGCTGCACTCGCTCTCTCGGGTGCCCTCGTCGGCCTCGCTCTCCCCCTGGTCTCGGTCGTTCTGCATGCTCACAAGCTTGCAGACATGATCGTCTGGTCGGGTATCGGGCTCGTCGTCCAGCTCGTCGCATTTTTGCTCATGTCGGCAGTGTTCCTGCCAGGTTTTCGAGCCGAGATGGACAAGGGCAACACGGCAGCAGGCGGACTTTTGGGCGCTTTCGCGCTCGTGGTCGGCATGATGACGGCGGTTTGCCTGGTCCCCTAATCGGCACGAGATCGCAAAGCGCGCAACAAAAGAGGAGTAACCTACATGAAACGATCGAAGGAAGTGCGCCTCGTCTTGCTTACTACAAGCATGGCAGCACTTCTTGCGGCGTGCGATGACGGGCGCTTCGCCACGCTCACCG
>CAZYLZ010000043.1:0-2257 GCA_964648335.1 uncultured Candidatus Saccharibacteria bacterium
AGCATCTTCGACTTTGTCTTACCCTGCGAGATCCCGTTTAAGGGTGAATGCTTACATGCAATCAATGTCTTTAACCGCCGACTTTTGCGCCTGCGGTTTCAGAACCTCTACCAAGACATGTACGCCTTCGGCAGTCGGCTCGACCTATTTATGCCACCTTCGCTTGTCGGCAACGTCGCGCTCAAGAAGCGGGCCATGATCGTGTTCGAACTGCCCATGATCCCGTACGAGATAATCGTGCGTGGATACATAGAAGGCTCGGCGTGGGAAGGGTATCAAGAGACGAGAAAAGTCGGCGGTATATCGCTCGGCAACGGGCTCGTGCGCGGTGCAAAACTGTGGTCGCCGATGCTGACACCTACTACCAAGGCGCAGATGGGGCACGACGAAGCGATACCGCTCGCCGAGCTTGAGGGCGACGTCGGCAAGCTGCCAGGGCAGATCGCTATCCGCGTATACGACGTGCTGGCGCAGTATGCGGCCGATCGCGGCCTCATACTCGTCGATACCAAGCTCGAGATGGCAGAGCGAGGCCCTGGCGACTACGTCCTTTGTGACGAGGTAGGCACAATGGACTCGAGCCGTTACTGGGACTTTGCCGAGTACTCGCGTCTCTTTCCCGAAAGCGTCCCGCAGGCACACGACAAAGAGTTCGTGCGTGCATGGGGAAGAACTATGGGTATCCACCGGCTCGATCCAAAGAACGCCGACCACAAGGCGCGTGTCGCGGCGATGACGGTACCTGGCGATGTGATTGACGCTACGAGTGCGATCTATCTCGCCATGGTCGAGCGCATTACCGGCAAGCCACTTGCCGAGTTTCAGCGCAGCGACATGAGTATCGCCTGACCTTCAGACCCCGAAGCCGCGCTTCGGGGTCTTTTTTGTGGGGATAACCTTTGCAAAACGGCAAAAATGTGCTATATTGCACGGCAGCAATAAAGGAGAAGCCAGTGAAATCCAACAAAGCAAAGCCTACCGATAAATCCAAGCAGAGGGAGCCACTCGTCTTCGAGAAGCTACCTTGCAAAGAGTGTGGGGGCGAAAAGCATGAGCGGCCGTCTGGCATCTTGCTCAAGATGCGCCAGGCCGTAATGGCCGATGTCGTCTGTGGCTACTGCGACGGAGGCACCGTCTTGCATGTGTACGACAAAATCGGTAAGACGAAAGAGCCGGTCGAGCTGCGCGTTTGGCTTTCGTTCGAGACGGGTATGATCGCCGCCAAATTTCGAAAAGCGAACAAGCGCTGGCCCACCTGGGACGAGATTGAAGCGATCGAGGCTGCGGAGACCGAGCGGTTCAACAAGCGATTTCCCAAAAATCGCAATCACGAACCGCACCATCATCACAAGCAGCCGGCTCAGGCTGCCTCCCAATAAGTTCTTTCAAAAACACCCCCCGCGACCATGGTCGCGGGGGATTTGCTACTGGCCCAGATGCGCCTGGTACATATGCGGTTTGTCCAGGTGCACGATGGCCATCATGATCGAGTACCTCGAGAAGTCTTCGCGGCTCATGCGGCCGCCGGTAAGTAAGCCGATGGCTCCACCTTCGACAGCGCCGAGCTTCTCGTGCTGCGTGAACCCGAGTTTCTTGAACGCCGTGCTCGCATCGGCCTCGCCACTTACAATCATGTCGTTTACCGCCTTGGGCCACTCGAATGCCGGCGAGAGGCCGAGTACAAAGCGCGTGCCGTCGTAGATGGCGCATGCTCCGACTTCCATGTAACCCGAGACCGTGTGCGGCACCTCGATAAGCCCTCCTTCGAGCCCTATCGCGTATGCACAGTCGCCGTGGGCTATTCGCGCGCGTTCGATGGCACCCTGGATGGTCTCGTCGAGATTCTTGGGGTGTCCAAACAATTCGACATCCACCTCGACGCCTATCACCTCGGGGTCGGGGAAAAGTGCAGGGTAGAGGCGCACGGTGTCGCGCACTCCCTGCACCTTTGTTACGTTTTTTGATCCTACGTGTATTCTCATGGCTCCTCCTGTTTCTGAGTACTCTATACCATATCGGGCGCCCTGTGCACGCGTGCTAGCATGTGCGTATATTCGCCTAGACGCTTCTCTATGGATATCACCTCGACTGTGGCTCAGATCTACGGCCCCATACTGTTAGCAATCGGCTTCGGGATTTTTGTAAGCCCTTCGTACTACAAAAAGGCGTATCACGATATCGAGCAAGAATCGCTCGCTGCGTTTACTCTTGGTTTGCTCATGATGTCGGTGGGCGGACTGTTGGCGGCCAAGCATGC
>CAZYLZ010000044.1:0-1614 GCA_964648335.1 uncultured Candidatus Saccharibacteria bacterium
AGCATGGCAGCACTTCTTGCGGCGTGCGATGACGGGCGCTTCGCCACGCTCACCGAATGTGAGCAAAAAAATGGCAAAGGCGCGTGTGGAAATTCTCCACCTGCTGTCATGATGACAGCGGAGAATCGGCCGCTCTATACGAGCCAAGCCAGATGCGAATCTGACTTCGGCCAAGAAAAGTGCGAGAGCGAGAAGAGGTCGAGCGGCCTTAGGGTCTATCGTCCAATCTTCTACCCTGGCCAGACCTACTTCTATCCCTACGGACACCCGTATTATCGTATGGGTTACTACAACGGATCGGCTTCGTCAACTCCGAGTTCGTCGTCGTCAGCAAAGCCGTTCGTCAAAGTGGCGGCAGTAGGCATCCCCGCAACGGGAGCGGCCTCTGCGGCACACTCGGCACGTACGGCAGGGGCATCCACAGGCGGCGTCATAGCACGCGGTGGCTTCGGTCGAAGCGGAATCGGGGGGTCGTCCGGCTCATGAAGCGACATGCTTGTACGCCACGCAAAGACTGGCAGAAGGAGGTGGAGTCGCAAGGCTTCACCTTCCACACTGCCGGCAAACGGCCGGATGGCACCATCACGAGCGGTACCTACTGGGCCGAGGATGCGTTCTACGAACCGACCACAAATGAGGTCGACGAAATAGAACAGGCAACTAAGGAACTGCACGAACGCTGCATCGAAACGGTGAGGATTGTCTGTACTAAACGGACCGATCTCTTGAGTCGGCTCGGTATTCCTCGCGAGTTTCATCGGTACGTCTGCCAGTCGTTCGAACGCAACGATCCTGCCGTCTACGGACGCTTCGATCTCGCGTACGATGGCTCACAGCCTCCGAAGCTCCTCGAATACAATGCAGACACTCCGACGACCCTCCTCGAGTCTAGCGTCATTCAATGGCACTGGCTCGAAGATGTTTTCGCCGGCAATTCTGGAGCCGATCAGTTCAACTCGATTCACGAGAAGCTGATTGAACGATGGAAAGCGCTGCAACCGAGGATGAAACAGGGATCGCCGCTCTACTTCCTGGCGGTCAAAGACAACCAGGAAGAGTTCGCGACTGTGGAGTACCTTCGCGACACAACGGCACAAGCAGGGCTCGAATCGGTGTTCCTCCATCTCGAGGACCTGGGATGGGACGCGACAAAGAAACGTTTCGTCGATCTGGACAATCTGCCAGTCGACCATGCGTTCAAGCTGTACCCCTGGGAATGGATGTTTTCGGATGAATTTGCGCCGCGACTTATCGAGGCACGAAACGACACCGGATTCATCGAACCACCATGGAAGGCACTCTTGTCGAACAAGGGCATCCTTCCGATTTTGTGGGAACTGTTCCCCGAACATCCAAACCTGTTGCCTGCGTTTTGGGAACCGAATGGACGTTTGGGAGATTCGTGGATCGCAAAGCCTATGCTCGGTCGAGAAGGTGCCAACATGACCCTCGTTACGCCAAAGGGCACTGTAGAGAGCGGCGGAAGCTATGCAAACAGTTCCAAGATCTATCAGCAGCTCGCAAAGCTGTCGCTGATCGATGGCATGTACGCATCGATCGGATCATGGGTTGTGGGCGATGAACCTGCGGGAATCTGTTTCCGCGAGGATACAA
>CAZYLZ010000045.1:0-1582 GCA_964648335.1 uncultured Candidatus Saccharibacteria bacterium
TTTTAAGGCAGTATAAAAGTGCCGTTATTTATAGCCGTATATGGCTTTCGACGCCATGTCGTTGATCGAGCTTACGACGTACAGGAGTATCCAGCCCAAGACCGCGTACGCGACGATAGCTACAATGGTTGTGAAGTCGAATGAGGCCAATACTCCCTGTGGAGTGCCAAATATGCCTTCGAATGGATTAACGAGCGCTTGGGTAGAATCGTAGATCCAAGCAACAAACGGAGTCGCGGCGTTGGCTCCCAGAAGCATGAGAACGAATCGTAGTGCGAGACCTATCTCGATTATGCCGATAAAAACGTCTACGAGCCGCGCAACTGCGTAGCCAGAATAATAGGTGGGTCGAACCGTGATGACAGGATCGGACATGTATGTTTGTACCATCCAGTTAGCCTACCGGAATGATTGTGAGTTTTTGATGAAAAGTATGAAGTATTCAATAAGGGGCCCAGGGCCCCTTATTCCTTGTGACTGTTCGACTGCCAGGATATACGCAGCATCCGTAGCATTCGCTTGTTGAATAATCGAGACTTTTGCGCGATTAACTCTTTTTCGGCATTCGATATCCAGAGCGCGTCTTGGCGAAGAACTATAACCCCGGCAAGGACTCGTGCGTAAACAGGCGCGAGCGGTCGAATATTTACCAACACCAGGCTTGCGATACGTGCGTCCCCTTTCATGATGATTGCTCGAATGATCGCGTATTTGCGATAGGTCGAGAAGTCAGGGACGTTTACAAGTGCAGAGTACAGGTCTTCGGCAGATGATCCGTACACCGTGTCCAGAAAAGCGCCTTGAGCCTCTCGCCTACTGAGGTCACTAAAGTCCCATCGGTCGATAACGGCCTGTATGAATGACATCATGGGTACCCCTCTTTTTGTGTTCCAATGAGCACCCTAGCGCATGCCATGCCCGATAACAAGAGCACACGGCTCGATGATATATACTCTCTTCCCCACACGTCGTTTTCTGGTGAAAACGCGTTTGGGCACCTCTCGCAGCCAAGCTGCTGCGAGTCGTAAACCTGCGCTATACTCGGTTTACGCCCCCGTCGTTCAATGGATAGGATGGCTCCCTCCGAAGGAGCCGATGCAGGTTCGATTCCTGCCGAGGGCACCAGAGGCAGGAATCGAACGCCGGACCAAATAGTGCCAATGCACTATTTGGGAGGCGGGACAGGAGCCACTTGACGAGCCTTCGAGTCTAGTGAGCTCACGTCGGTTCCCGCCGAGGGCACAAAGCGAACACGTGGAGCTTTGTGAATCGGAGGCCTGACGAGGCCGAGATGGGGTCGCGCAAAAACGCACCAGCGTTTTATGCGTGACCAAACGAATACCTGGAGTTTGTGCCCGGCGGAGGCAGACGTGCCGAGCCGCGGTCGGAGGCGTTTCTAGCAAGAAACGACCGAGGCCACAACAATACTAAGCACACAGTGTGCCCGAGAGGACAATGCGTGCGCATTGTCCGTGCAGGAATCGAATGGCGGAGCGTTGCCGCCATGCGGCCGCGAGCCGGGGTCGATAGCACTTAGTCGTACTCGACTTAGTGACTAGTGACCGATTCCTGCCAATATCAG